>NZ_JBVHWR010000001.1:0-329887 GCF_055564355.1 Streptomyces sp. NPDC029152
AAACGCCCGGTTACATTCCGAACCCGGAAGCTAAGCCTTACAGCGCCGATGGTACTGCAGGGGGGACCCTGTGGGAGAGTAGGACGCCGCCGAACAATCATTGGGAGAACCCCGCACCTCACGGTGCGGGGTTCTCTGCGTTTACGGGCCCTTTTCAGGCGTGCAAGCGGGGCCGAAAGGCCCCGCTTCGGTCACAGGCGGCCCGCGGCCTTCAGCTCCAGATAGGCGTCGGCCAGGGCGGGTGCCAGTTCGTCCGGCGTCGCGTCGACGACCGTCACGCCGTGCCGGCGGAGCTGGTCCGAGGTGCGACGGCGCTCCGCCTGGGCCTGTGCGGCGGCGGCAGCCTCGTACACGGCCTCGGTGTCGCCGCGGGCCTTGGCCATCCGGGAGATGTGCGGATCCGCCACCGACGCCAGGAGGACCGTGTGGCGCTGAGTCAGTTGCGGCAGGACGGGGAGCAGTCCTTCTTCGATCGGTGCCGCGTCGAGCGTCGTCAACAGCACGATCAGGGAGCGTCGAGGGGCCGAGCGGAGCGCGGTCGCGGTGAGGCCACGCGCGTCGGTCTCCAGCAGTTCCGGCTCCAGGGTCGCCATCGCGTTGACCAGGGAAGGCAGCACGTCGCCCGCCGTCCTGCCCTGGACCAGGGCGCGTACCCGGCGGTCGTAGGCGAGGAGGTCGACGCGGTCGCCGGCGCGGGAGGCCAGGGCGGCCAGGAGCAGCGCGGCGTCCATGGAGGCGTCGAGGCGGGGGGCGTCGCCCACGCGGCCGGCGGACGTGCGGCCCGTGTCGAGGACGAGCAGGATGTGCCGGTCGCGTTCGGGGCGCCAGGTGCGGACGGCGACAGTCGACTGGCGGGCTGTGGCGCGCCAGTCGATGGAACGGGTGTCGTCGCCGGGGACGTACTCGCGGAGGCTGTCGAACTCCGTGCCCTCGCCGCGGGTGAGCACGCTGGTCCGGCCGTCGAGCTCGCGCAGGCGCGACAGCTTGGACGGGAGGTGCTTGCGGCTGGTGAACGGGGGCAGGACGCGTACCGTCCAGGGGATCCGGTGGGCGCCCTGGCGGGAGAAGAGGCCCAGGGGGCCGTACGAGCGGATCGTGACGCGGTCCGTCCGGCGGTCGCCGCGGCGGGTGGGCCGTAGGCGCGTGGTCACGCGACGGCGTTCGCCGGGGGGAATCGTCAGGCGGTGGCGGGAGGCCGCCGTCTCCGTGCCGGGTTGCCAGCTGCTGGGTGGCCAGGCGTCGCGGAGGTGGGCGCGGAGCGGGCGGTGGGAGGGGTTGGAGACGGTCAGGGTGACGTCGGCGCTCTCGCCCAGGCGTACGGAGGTGTCGCCGGAGCGGGTCAGGCGCAGGTGTCGTACCGGGGCGGCCAGGGCGTAGTCGCAGGCGCAGGCCAGCGCCAGCGGGGCGTTGACCGCGAGGATGCCCGTCCAGCCGGGGTCCCAGATGCCGACGGGGACGGAGCCGAGGGCCGCGAGGAGCGCGACGCGTCCGGTGAGTGCCATCAGCGGGGGACGGGGACGTGGGCGAGGATCGCGTTGATGACGGAGTCGGCGGTCACGCCCTCCATCTCGGCCTCCGGGCGGAGCTGGACGCGGTGGCGGAGGGTGGGGAGCGCGAGGGCCTTCACGTCGTCGGGGGTGACGTAGTCGCGGCCCGTCAGCCAGGCCCATGCCCGGGAGGTCGACAGCAGTGCCGTGGCTCCGCGCGGGGAGACGCCGAGGGTGAGGGACGGCGACTCGCGGGTGGCGCGGCAGAGGTCGACGACGTAGGCCGTGATCTCCGGGTGGACCGTCGTCCTGGCGACCTCGGCGCGGGCCGCTTCCAGGTCGGCGGCGTCCGCTACGGGGCGTACGCCGGCGGCGCGCAGGTCGCGCGGGTCGAAGCCCGCGGCGTGGCGGGTGAGGACGTCGATCTCGTCCTGGCGGGAGGGGAGCGGGACGGTCAGCTTGAGGAGGAAGCGGTCCAGCTGCGCTTCCGGCAGGGGGTAGGTGCCCTCGTACTCGACCGGGTTCTGGGTCGCGGCGACCAGGAACGGCTCGGGGAGCGGGCGGGGGGTGCCGTCGACGGTGACCTGGCGTTCTTCCATGGCTTCGAGGAGGGACGACTGGGTCTTCGGGGGCGTGCGGTTGATCTCGTCGGCGAGGAGCAGGTTGGTGAAGGCCGGGCCGGGCTGGAAGGAGAACTCGGCGGTGCGGGCGTCGTAGACCAGGGAGCCGGTGACGTCGCTGGGCATCAGGTCGGGGGTGAACTGGACGCGCTTGGTGTCGAGCTGGAGCGAGGCGGCCAGGGCGCGGACCAGGAGGGTCTTGGCGACGCCGGGGACGCCTTCGAGGAGGACGTGGCCGCGGCACAGGAGCGCGACGACGAGGCCGGTCACGGCGGCGTCCTGGCCGACCACGGCCTTGGCGATCTCGGCGCGCAGGGCCTCGAGGGCGGCGCGGGCGTCGCCCGGCTCCCCGGTCCGCCCGGCGTTGTCAGTGGTCGGGTCCATCATGGACGGCGTACCTCTCTTTCGAGGGCGTCGAGTTGGTCGGCTAGGGCTATGAGCGCCGCGTCGTCGCCGGGCGGCGGGCCGTGGAGGAGGGTGTGCAGGGACTGTCCGTCGCCGTGGAGGTGGGCGGACAGCGCGGGGAGCAGGGCCTCGGGCGCGTGCGCCTGGGCGACGGGGACGCCTACGAGGGGGGCGAGGCGGGTGCGGGTGGCGGAGCGAAGAGCGGTGGCGGCGCGGTCGCGGGCGTTGGCCTTGCGGTAGAGGCGGGCACGGCCTTCGGTGGTCTCGGAGGCGCGGATCGCCACGGGGAGCTGTTCGGGCACCAGGGGGCCGAGTCGGCGTGCCCGCCACAGGGCGGCGAGGGCGGCGGCGATGAGGAGTTGCAGGGTGCCCCAGAGCCAGCCGGAGGGGAGCAGGTCGAAGAAGCCGCGTTCGTCGTCCGGGGCGGGGGCGTCGGAGAGCGAGGGGAGGTACCAGACCAGGTGGGGGCGGGAGCCGAGGAGCTGGAGGGCGAGCGAGGCGTTGCCGTGCTCGTCGAGGCGGTTGTTGCGGAGGATGTCGTCTGCGCCGAGGACGATCGTGTCGCCCGGGGTCGCTTCGCCGGACGCTGCCGGTGTCTCGGGGATGCGGAGCAGGGTGGCCAGGCGCTGGCTGGGGTAGCAGACGTCCGCCCGCAGGTGGGTGCTGGTGTAGCGGATGCCGCCCGTGTCGGCGGTGCCCGCGCGGCGGGCGGCGGGCAGGTCGCAGCCGGGGGACAGCGTCGAGCCGAAGCTGAGTACGGGGTCGGCGGTGACGCCGGGGGCGAGCCGTTCGACGGAGGAGCCGCCGGGGGCGACGAGGACCGTACGTCCGCCGGAGCCGGCGGTCGCGGAACGCAGCTCGGTCTGCTGGTGTTCGGTCAGCAGGTCGGGAACGGCCACCAGCAGGGTGGTGTCCGGCCCGGCCGCGGCGCGGGCGTCGTCCAGGGTGGTGACCACCCGGGTGCTCACGCCCCGGTCGGCGAGGAGTTCGGCGACGGCCCGGCTGCCGTAGGGGTCGGCGGAGCGCGGGTCGAGTTCGCCGTGCCGGGCGTCGGAGCGGACGACGGCGATCGCGACGGCGCCGGCGAGGAGCAGCACGAGCGCGAGCGTGACGCCGCGCGCGCGGGTCCACAGCCGGCGGGCGGTGGGCGGGGCCGAGGTGGTGGGGAGCGTGGCCTCGGTGGTCATCCGGCGGCTCCCGGGCGGGTGTTCGAGCCGTCCGCGTTGTCGGGGGCGCTGCCGGCCAGGTGCGGTGTGCTGTGTTCCAGGTCGCGGTCGAGGTCGGCCAGGCGCCGGTACGACCGTTCGGTGCCGGGCCGGCCGCCGTATGCGACGTCGTCGAAGTCCCGGGCCGCGGTGCGCAGCCGGTCGCCGTGGGCGGGCAGGGTGCGGCCCGCTTCGATGGCCGCCTCGTCGGCGGTGCGGCCGGGGCGGACGTCGAGGAGGGCGCGTTCCTCCAGGGCGCGGACGACGGCCCGCATGCGTTCCTGGACGGCCTGGTTCCAGTGGCCCTGGGCGGCGTGCGCCTCGGCGGCGGCGCGGTGGTCGGCGGCGCTGCGGGGGCGGTCGTCGAACAGGGCGGGGGCGGAGGCGGGTGTGCGGCGCGGGGTGCCCAGGCGCCACCAGAGGGCGCCGAGCACCGCCAGGACGGCCACGATGACGGTGATCAGGCCGAGCGTTCCTCCGGGCGTCGCGGTGGAGGCCCTGCCGAACAGCTCGTCGATCCAGTCCCAGAGGGTGTTCAGGGCCCGCTGGAACCAGCCGGGGTCGTTCTCGTGGTACATGCGCTTGGACAGCTCGCGGCGCGCCGCCTCCCGGGCGGGGTCGCGTGGAGTCGTCACCGGCGGTTCGTCGCCGGAGCGTGCCAGGGACAGCACGGGGGTGTCGCCGGCGCGCAGCAACGTCCGTACGGCGGCGCGTGGCAGCACCTCTGTGAGAACTCCCCCCGCCGGTCTCACCGCATCAGCTCCCCGGGACGGCGCCGGGGCCGCCGGGGCCCTGGGTGCCGGCGGCGCGGGCCAGTTCGAGGTCGAGGGCCTCGCGGCGGATGCGCTGGTCGATGTAGAGGAGCACGGTGACGCCCGCCGTGATCGGGAAGGTGATCATGGAGCCGATCACCGAGCCGATGCCGCTGACGACGAGGAAGGTCCAGCCGAGGTCGCCGCCGCCCTCGAGGAACCCGCTGACCCCGTCGCCGCTGAGGGCGGCGGCGAGGAAGGTGAAGGGGATGACGATGATCGACGCGACGACGTTCGCGATGACCGTCGCGAGCAGCTGGATGCCGAAGATCCGCCACCAGGAGCCGCGCACCAGCTTGGTCGAGCGGCCCATCGCCTTCTTGATGCCCTGCTTCTCCAGCATCAGCGCGGGGGAGGCCAGGGAGAAGCGGACCATGAGCCAGACGGCGACGAGGCCGCCCGCCATGAAGCCCAGGACGGTCAGGGCCACGCCCGCCTCGCCGCCCGCCGTGGCGGTGACGAGGAGACCGGGCAGCATGCCGGTCAGGAGGAGGCCGGCGACCATCAGCAGCAGCAGGATGATCAGGCCGAACAGCTTGACCACCTGTGGGCGGGCGTCCCGCCAGGATTCGCGGGTGGTCACCGGCCTGCCGAGGACGGCGCGGCTGGTGACGGTGGTGAGCAGGGCCGTGGCGACGACGGTGCCGATCAGGGAGATCAGGAAGATGACGCCCGAGTTGACCGTGGTGGCGGTGAGCGCGTCGGCGAGTTCGCTCAGGGTGGCGTCGGGGTCTTCGAGGACCTCGGAGCCCGTGTCGTCCAGGACGAGACCCTGGAGGAGCACGACGATGATCTCCGTGAAGACCGCGACGGTCAGCGAGATGCCCAGGACCGTGCGCCAGTGGGTGCGCATGGTGGAGACCGCGCCGTCGAGGATCTCGCCGACGCCGAGCGGGCGGAGCGGGATCACGCCGGGCTTGGCCGCGGGCGGGGGGCCGCCCCAGCCCGCTCCCCAGCCGTAGCCGGGGCCGCCGTGGCCACCGCCCTGGCCGCCGTGCCCGCCCGGGGGCGGGGCGCCCCAGCCGGAGCGGGGCGGTGGGGGAGGCGGGGTCTGGCCGGGGCCGGTGGGTGCGGACCACCGGCCGGGTGGCGGCTGCTCCTTGGACCACTTCGTGCCGGGGCCCGTCGGTTCCGTGCTCGGCCGGTCCGCGGGCTCGTCGGTTCCCGGGCGGTCGGCGGGACCGGGCGCGCCGGGCTCCTGCCCGTCGGACGGGGCGGATCCGGGCGAGGTCCAGCCCGGAGTGTCGTTCATCGTCGCTCCTTCACGGTGCCCTTCCGCGGTCGTGGCGGCGGGTTGGCAGCCATCGTGCCATGGGGCGGTCGGCTGTGGACCGGGCGAGGTGGGGCAGCGCCCCTTCAATGGTCCGCCGGAATGGGGGCAGACTGACCGCATGGCTGATCTGTACGCGCAAAGCGGCGAGGACAAGCGGCCGACCGGGATACCTGCCCTCCGCTGGGAGGAACCCCCCGAGGGCCCGGTGCTGGTCCTGCTGGACCAGACGAGGCTGCCGGCCGAGGAGGTCGAGCTGGTCTGCACGGACCCGACCGCGCTGGTGGAGGCGATCCGCTCGCTCGCCGTGCGCGGGGCACCGTTGCTGGGCATCGCGGGCGCCTACGGGGTCGCGCTCGCCGCCGTCCGGGGTTTCGAGGTGGAGGAGGCCGCTGCCGCGCTGGCGGCGGCACGCCCCACCGCGGTGAACCTCGCGGTGGGCGTGCGCCGGGCGAAGTCCGCCCACCAAGAGGCGCTCGCCAGGACCGGCGACACCGGGCAGGCCGCCACGGCGGCGCTGGCCGCGGCACGGGCGCTTCACGCGGAGGACGCCGAGGCCAGTGCCCGGATGACGGAGCACGGGCTGGCGCTGCTGGACGAGCTGCTGCCCGCCGGCGGGCACCGCGTTCTCACGCACTGCAACACCGGGTCGCTGGTGTCGGGCGGTGAGGGGACGGCGTTCGCGGTGGCGCTCGCCGCGCACCGGGCGGGGCGGCTGAGGCGCCTGTGGGTGGACGAGACGCGTCCGCTGCTGCAGGGCGCCCGTCTGACGGCCTATGAGGCGGCGCGCAACGGCATTCCGTACACCTTGCTCACCGACAGCGCGGCCGGTTCGCTGTTCGCGGCGGGTGAGGTGGACGCGGTGCTGATCGGGGCGGACCGGATCGCGGCCGACGGCTCGGTGGCGAACAAGGTGGGCAGCTATCCGCTCGCGGTGCTGGCGCGGTACCACCACGTGCCGTTCATCGTGGTGGCGCCGGTGACGACGGTGGACGCGGAGACGCGGGACGGGGCGTCCATCGAGGTCGAGCAGCGCCCCGGCCACGAGGTGACCGAGGCCACGGTTCCCCAGGCCCCGGTGGCGGGACCGGGGGGCGGGATCCCGGTGGCCCCCCTGGGGACGCAGGCGTACAACCCGGCGTTCGACGTGACGCCGCCCGAGCTGGTGACGGCGGTCGTCACCGAGCGGGGCGTGGTCTCACCGGTGACGCGGGAGGCTCTCGCGGTGCTGTGCGCCGGGTCGCGGGGGCCGGCCACCGGCTGAGGGGGCTCCCCGGAGCGCCCGTGGGGGGCGGGCGAGCGGTGCCTGCGGTGCGTAGTGCGCCGCGGACGCGCTGTGAGACGGGCCCGTCCCGGGGCGGCAGCGGTGGAGCGGGGCAGACAGTGACGGCTCCGTACGACTATCGTCACAGGCCAGTGACCTCGCTCACCAGCACCTCTGTCGCTGTTACGAGAATGGGATGATGTCGTTTATGAAGGGACGAGTCCTTGTCGTCGACGACGACACCGCACTGGCCGAGATGCTCGGCATCGTGCTGCGTGGTGAGGGTTTTGAGCCGTCTTTCGTAGCCGACGGCGACAAGGCGCTGGCCGCCTTCCGTGAGACCAAGCCCGACCTGGTGCTGCTCGACCTGATGCTGCCCGGTCGGGACGGCATCGAGGTCTGCCGCCTGATCAGGGCGGAGTCGGGTGTGCCGATCGTGATGCTGACGGCCAAGAGCGACACCGTCGATGTGGTGGTGGGGCTGGAGTCGGGCGCCGACGACTACATCGTGAAGCCGTTCAAGCCGAAGGAGCTGGTGGCCCGGATCCGGGCGCGGCTGCGGAGGTCGGAGGAGCCGGCTCCGGAGCAGCTCGCCATAGGCGACCTGGTGATCGACGTGGCGGGGCACTCCGTGAAGCGGGACGGGCAGTCGATCGCGCTGACGCCGCTGGAGTTCGACCTGCTGGTCGCGCTGGCCCGCAAGCCGTGGCAGGTGTTCACCCGTGAGGTGCTCCTCGAGCAGGTCTGGGGCTACCGGCACGCGGCCGACACCCGGCTGGTCAACGTGCACGTGCAGCGGCTGCGTTCCAAGGTCGAGAAGGACCCGGAGAAGCCGGAGATCGTGGTGACCGTCCGTGGTGTCGGTTACAAGGCCGGACCGAGCTGACGTGAGCCAGGACAGTGCCGCTTCGGCGCCCGGCCGGTCCGGGGACCGCGCCGGGCGGCCTGTCGGCCACGGGTCCGGGCGCTCGCGCTGGGCGCGTCTGCTCGAGGGCGGGCTGCTGCACGGCGGGGTCCAGGGCAGTCCGGTGCTCCGCCTGTTCGTGCGCTGGGTACGGCGTCCGCTGCTGCCGGTGATGCGGCTGTGGCGGCGCAACATCCAGCTCAAGGTCGTCGCCACCACGCTGCTGATGTCGCTCGGTGTGGTGCTGCTGCTGGGCTTCGTCGTGATCGGGCAGGTCCGCAACGGTCTGCTGGACGCCAAGGTGAAGGCGTCGCAGAGCCAGGCCACCGGCGGGTTCGCGGTGGCCAGGCAGAAGGCCGAGGAGGCGGCGAGCACGACCGGTGACGAAGGCGCCCCCGGGGACGGCCGCCCGCCGCAGAACGTCATCCAGTGGATGAGCGACCTCGTGAAGTCGCTGTCCAGCGGTGGTCAGGGCGCCTTCGACGTGGTCACGCTCCCCATGGGCGGGGACAGCGGCAGCGGGCGCGGCCCGCGCGCCTCCGGCCTGGTCAACTGGTCGGCCAGTGTGCCCGAGGAACTGCGGGAGCGGATCGACGGCGACCCGGCGGCGGCCCAGAGCTACACGCGGATCGTCTACGACTCCGACGAGCCGTCCCAGCCGGGCCTGGTCATCGGCAAGCAGGTCAACGACCCGAACGGTGAGCCGTACCAGCTGTACTACCTCTTCCCGCTGACGCAGGAGGAGAAGTCGCTCAGCCTGGTCAAGGGCACGCTGGCGACGGCCGGGCTGTTCGTCGTCGTCCTCCTGGGAGCCATCGCCTGGCTGGTGGTGCGTCAGGTCGTCACGCCCGTGCGGATGGCGGCGAGCATCGCCGAGCGGCTGTCCGCCGGGCGGCTGCAGGAACGGATGAAGGTCACCGGTGAGGACGACATCGCGCGGCTCGGCGAGGCCTTCAACAAGATGGCGCAGAACCTCCAGTTGAAGATCAGCCAGCTCGAGGACCTGTCGCGGATGCAGCGGCGGTTCGTCTCCGACGTGTCGCACGAGCTGCGGACGCCGCTGACGACCGTGCGGATGGCGGCCGACGTCATCCACGACGCGCGCGTGGACTTCGATCCGGTGACCGCGCGGTCGGCGGAGCTGCTCGCGGACCAGCTGGACCGGTTCGAGACGCTGCTGGCGGACCTGCTGGAGATCAGCCGCTTCGACGCGGGCGCCGCGGCGCTGGAGGCGGAGCCGATCGACCTGCGGGAGGTCGTGCGGCGGGTCGTGAGCGGGGCCGAGCCGCTCGCCGAGCGCAAGGGCACGCGGATACGCGTCGTCGGCGACCAGCAGCCCGTGGTCGCGGAGGCGGACGCCCGGCGTGTGGAGCGGGTGCTGCGCAATCTCGTCGTCAACGCCGTCGAGCACGGCGAGGGCCGGGACGTCGTCGTACGGCTCGCCGCGGCCGGCGGTGCGGTCGCCGTCGCGGTGCGCGACTACGGTGTCGGGCTCAAGCCCGGCGAGGCCACCCGGGTCTTCAGCCGTTTCTGGCGGGCCGACCCGGCGCGCGCGCGTACCACCGGTGGTACGGGGCTGGGCCTGTCGATCGCGCTGGAGGACGCGCGGCTGCACGGCGGCTGGCTGCAGGCCTGGGGCGAGCCGGGCGGTGGTTCGCAGTTCCGGCTGACGCTGCCCAGGACGGCGGACGAGCCGTTGCGGGGCTCGCCGATACCGCTGGAGCCGGCGGACTCACGGCGCAGACGCGGGCTGAACGACGCCGGTCCCCGTGAAGCGGGCCAGGCGCACGGTGCGGACAAGGCGGCCACCGTCCCGGCGCAGGCCGCGCTGGGCCAGGAGTCCTCGGCGTCAGCCCGGGGTCCGATACCACCGCGGTCGTCCGCCACCGCCACCGCCGATCCGACGGCGCTGCCCGGCAACGGAGCGCGTGTGGTGCCGCGGCCCGTCCCGGGCGCCCGTGAACAGGACGGCGCACCCGGGCCGGAGGCGGCGGGCCGCCCGGACGCCGGGCCGGAGGAGCCGAGCAGGCGAGGGGAGGCATCTCGTGGGCGCTGACCGCGAGGGGAGCGGCCGGCGGACGCCGACGCGGGCGGTGACGTACGCGGTCTGCGGCGTCGTACTGCTGGGAGGGTGTGCCTCCATGCCGGACAACGGGGATCTGCGGGGCGTGGAGTCCACGCCCCGGCAGGACCCGCAGGTGCGGGTGTTCGCGATGCCGCCGGCGGAGGACGCGTCGCCGTCGGAGATCGTGCAGGGCTTCCTGGAGGCGTTGACCAGCAACGACCCGCACTACGAGACGGCCCGCAAGTACCTGACGGGTGACGCGGCGAAGACCTGGCGGCCGGAGCGGTCCACGACGGTGCTCGCGGGCGGGGCCGGCACCGAGGCCGACCACTCGGCGAGCCGTGCGGACGCCGACGAGTTCTCGTACTCGGTCACGCTGACCGGCACCAGGGTCGCCACGGTGGACGCGCAGCAGTCGTACTCGCCGGCCGCCGGCCAGTACCGCGAGCCGGTGCACCTGTCCCGCGACCCGAAGAGCCGGCAGTGGCGCATCGACCGCCTGCCGCAGGGCGTCGTCATGGGCAAGTCCGACTTCCAGCGCACCTACATGTCCGTCAACAAGTACTACTTCGCCTCGAACACCGTCCCGCAGGCCGGGGCCGGTACGGGTGGGCGGCCGGCGGCCGTCGCCGATCCCGTCTACGTGCGCCGCCTCGTGGACCCGCTGACCCAGGCCGTGCGCTCGTTGATCGGCGGGCCGACGAGCCTGCTGGGACCCGTGGTCAGGTCGAGCTTCCCGGCCGGCACGGCGTTGGCGGACAACGTCGACTCGCTGACACCCGACGACCGCAACACGCTGGAGGTGCCGCTGAACGCCAAGGCCGCCGGGGTCGGTGCGGACACGTGCGACGAGATGGCGGCGCAGCTCCTGTTCACCCTCCAGGGCCTCACCCCCGCCGTGGACGAGGTGGAGCTGACCTCGGGGGACAAGCGGCTGTGCTCGCTCGGAGAGGACCGGGCCGAGTCGGTCGCGACGCGCGGTTCGGCCCAGCAGCCGGACTACCTCTACTTCGTGGACACCAAGCACCGCCTGGTGCGGATCGCCGCGGGCAGCACCGCGTCCCACCCCGAAGCCGTGCCCGGGGCGCTGGGGGAGGGCACGAAGGCCCTGCGGTCGGTGGCGGTCTCGCGGGACGAGCACAGCGCGGCCGGCATCGGCTTCGACAACAAGACGCTGTACGTCGCCCCGCTGACGCCGGACAGCTCGCTCGGGGACCCCCTGCTGGTCAGCGCGGGCAAGACGGAGGCGGACCGGCTGACGCCGCCCAGCTGGGACGCCCGGGGCGACCTGTGGGTCGCCGACCGGGACCCGGAGAATCCCCGGCTGCTGCTGTTCGAGGAGGGCGCGGGCGAGCCGGTGCAGGTGCGGATCCCCGGGCTGGACGGGCGTGTGCAGGCCGTGCGGGTGGCGGCCGACGGGGTGCGGATCGCGCTCGTCGTGGAGAAGGACGGCGAACGGTCGCTGCTCATCGGGCGGGTCGAACACGACGGACGGGCCGGCGAGCGGTCCACGGTCACCGTCGTCGGACTGCGCTCCGCCACGCCCGAGCTGGAGGAGGTCACGGCCATGTCCTGGGCCGGTGACAGCCGGCTCGTGGTGGTCGGGCGCGAGCGCGGGGGCGTCCAGCAGATCGGGTACGTCCAGGTCGACGGCTCCACGCCGGAGGCGTCGGTGCCGGCGGCGCTGACCGGGGTGAAGGAGATCGCCGCGACCGAGGACGAGCGGCTGCCGCTGGTGGCGTACTCGGAGGACCTGATCGTCCGGCTGCCGTCCGGCATGCAGTGGCAGAAGGTGACGGAAGGGACGGCGCCGGTCTATCCGGGCTGAGGCGGCGGTCCGGTGCCGGCGCGTGTTCACCCGGGCGGGTGACGCTGGTCGCTCCCGGGGCGGAGTTGTCCCCAGGGAGCGCCCGGGAGTTCTCCACAGGCCTGGCCGAACGGTGCGGGCGTCGGCACGGTGGTGGCCATGCGCGGGTGGTGGCAGGACCTCGGCGACCTGGTGCTGCCGGCCGAGTGCGGAGGCTGCGGCAGGGCCCGCACGGTGCTGTGCCCGCGGTGCCGTACGGCGCTGGGCGGGGGAGCGCCGTGCCGGGTCCGTCCCGACCCGGAGCCGCCCGGGCTGCCGGTGGTGCACGCGGCGGCGCGGTACGCGGACGAGGCGCGGGCCGTGCTGCTGGCCCACAAGGAACGTGGTGCGCTGGCCCTCGCCGGGCCGCTCGGCACGGCTCTGGCCGGAGCGGTGCGGGCCGGGCTCCGGGAGGCGTGCGCGGGCGGTGGGGCGCTCTTCGCGGGTGTGCGGGAGCCGGTGCTGCTCGTGCCCGTGCCGTCCGCGCGCCGGGCGGTGCGGGCGCGTGGTCACGACCCGGCGCGCCGGATCGCCCTCGCGGCTGCGGGCGAACTGCGGCGGACCGGGACGTCCGCCCGGGTGTGCGCCGTGCTGCGGCAGCGGCACGGCGTGGCGGACCAGTCGGGGCTGGGCGCCCGGCAGCGGCGGGACAACCTCGCCGGCGCGCTGGCGGTGGTCCCCGGCGGGGCCCGGCTGCTGGGCGGCCGCGGGCCGGTCGTCCTCGTCGACGACCTGATGACCACGGGGGCGTCCCTGGCGGAGGCTGCGCGTGCCGTGCGGGAGGCGGGTGGGGTTCTGGATGAGCGGGGGACGGGGGCGGACACGTACAGGACGGCGAGAACGGCTGTGTATTCGTCGGCGGCATGGGAAGGCAGAGAGGAACGGAGGAGCGGGCCCCGAATGGAGGGTCCGGGCGGAGGCGATGACGTGATCCGGGAAGTGATCTGCGCGGCCGTGGTCGCGGCTTCGCCAGCCGCTTTCGAAATAAACCGGAACTGATCGAATACTTGCTTCGTTGCAGGTAATGAGAGAGCCAATTCACCGGAACGGAGGTAGGTCGCGGTAGAGGGTGACGACATCCGTCCGGGCGAGATATGTTCGGTTGTGAGGTAAAGCCGCAGGCCACACCTCTCCGATCCGAATGCCGTGCTGCGGGTTCAGCCGTCATCACCCGCACCGGTGGAGTGGATACCTCGCCCGCGGGGGAGGAGGTGGAAGTCACCGAGTCCGAGGTTCCGGGACAACTGGAACCTGGTGCAAAAGGGAGATGCTCCGCCGCCGAAGCGGAGCGATCCGGGAACGGAGTTCTGCGTGGACATCGTCGTCAAGGGCCGCAAGACCGAGGTGCCCGAGCGGTTCCGGAAGCACGTGGCCGAGAAGCTGAAGCTGGAGAAGATCCAGAAGCTCGACGGCAAGGTGATCAGCCTCGACGTCGAGGTGTCCAAGGAGCCCAACCCCCGACAGGCCGACCGCTGTGACCGAGTGGAGATCACGCTCCGCTCCCGCGGTCCGGTGATCCGGGCGGAAGCAGCGGCGAGCGATCCGTACGCGGCGCTCGACCTGGCGGCGGAGAAGCTCGACGCCCGGCTGCGCAAGCAGCACGACAAGCGCTTCTCGCGGCGCGGAGCGCGCAGGATCCCGGCCGCCGAGGTCGCCGACCACGTCCCCGGTGCCGCGACACTCAACGGGAACGGTGACATCGTCCCGGAGGAGACGCAGGACGGTGTCCCCACCAGGAAGATCGGCTCGCTCGAGGTCCAGGGCGACGGCCCGCTCGTCGTCCGCGAGAAGACCCACGTGGCCGCGCCGATGACCCTCGACCAGGCGCTCTACGAGATGGAACTGGTCGGGCACGACTTCTATCTGTTCGTCGACTCCGAGACCAAGGAACCCAGCGTCGTCTACCGGCGGCACGCCTACGACTACGGCGTGATCCACCTCACGACGGACACGATGGTCACCCAGGCGCACGCTCCCGAGGCGGGCGATGCGCTCGGTGGTTGATCACGTCGGGTGAGAGTCGGACCGGTGCCCCTGGAGCGCGCGTGCGCCCCCAGGGGCACCGGCGTGCGACGGTGCGCGAGGTGTGCGACCCCTGCGCCGTCCGCTCTGTCACCTCCGTGCCGACGCGGCATGGAATCATGGCGGCAACCACCCAACCGGTGGGTCGTTGCCTTGGGTTGGCGATGGCGCAGGACCACAGGCCACAGCCTTCAGGGGGAGGAACGATGGCGGACAGTTTCGGACCGATGCGGGGCGGGGGCGCCGACGACGGCGTCGCCGGCATGGGCCCGGACGCGGGGTCGTCACGCGAGGAGCCGATCAGGGTCCTGGTCGTGGACGACCACGCCCTGTTCCGCCGCGGCCTGGAGATCGTGCTCGCGGCCGAGGAGGACATCCAGGTCGTCGGGGAGGCCGGGGACGGCGCGGAGGCCGTGGAGAAGGCCGCCGACCTGCTGCCGGACATCATCCTGATGGACGTGCGGATGCCCAGGCGCGGGGGGATCGAGGCCTGTACCTCCATCAAGGAGGTGGCCCCCAGCGCCAAGATCATCATGCTGACGATCAGTGACGAGGAAGCCGACCTCTACGACGCGATCAAGGCGGGCGCGACGGGATATCTCCTCAAGGAGATCTCGACGGACGAGGTGGCGACCGCCATCCGCGCGGTGGCCGACGGACAGTCGCAGATCAGCCCGTCCATGGCGTCGAAACTCCTCACCGAGTTCAAGTCGATGATCCAGCGGACCGACGAGCGCAGGCTCGTGCCCGCACCGCGCCTCACGGACCGCGAGCTCGAGGTGCTCAAGCTCGTCGCCACGGGAATGAACAACCGGGACATCGCCAAGGAGCTGTTCATTTCCGAGAACACCGTGAAGAACCACGTGCGCAACATCCTGGAGAAACTGCAGCTGCATTCCCGGATGGAGGCCGTGGTGTACGCGATGCGGGAGAAGATCCTCGAGATCCGCTGACACCGGCGTCGCGGCACGCCGGCACGGCGGTGCGGATCAGGCGAGCAGGAGCGACAGCTCCCTGGTGAGCGGCTCGCGCAGGTCCGGCGCGTCGACCCGTTCCACGCGTACGTCCGTGCAGTCCACCCAGCCCGCCGCCTCGACCAGCGCCCGGGCCACCGCCGGGGCCGCCTTGGGGCCGTCCAGGGTGACCTGCCTGGCGACCAGCGTGCGGCCCTCGCGTGCCGGGTCCACCCGGCCGACCAGCCGTCCGCCGGCCAGCACCGGCATCGCGAAGTAGCCGTGCACCCGCTTCTGCTTGGGCACGTAGGCCTCCAGGCGGTGGGTGAAGCCGAAGATCCGCTCCGTGCGCGCGCGTTCCCAGACCAGCGAGTCGAACGGGGACAGCAGCGTCGTGCGGTGGCGGCCGCGCGGGGGCGTCTCCAGGGCCGCCGGGTCCGCCCAGGCCGGCTTGCCCCAGCCTTCCACCGTCACCGGGACCAGGCCCGAGTCGGCGATCACCGCGTCGACCTGCTCGCCCTTGAGACGGTGGTAGTCCGCGATGTCCGCGCGCGTGCCGACGCCCAGGGAGCGGCCGGCCAGCCGGACCAGCCGGCGCAGGCATTCGGCGTCGTCCAGCTCGTCGTGCAGCAGCGCGTCCGGGACCGCGCGTTCGGCCAGGTCGTACACGCGCTTCCAGCCGCGGCGTTCGACGCAGACCACCTCGCCGTACATGAGCGCGCGCTCGACGGCGACCTTCGTGCCCGACCAGTCCCACCACTCGCTGGTCCTCTTCGCCCCGCCGAGATCCGTCGCGGTGAGGGGGCCCTCGGCGCGGAGCTGCTCGATGACCTGGTCGTAGGCACCGTCGGGGAGGTGGTGGCTCCAGTGCGGGCGGTTGCGGTAGGCGCGGCGGCGGAAGGCGAAGTGGGGCCACTCCTCGATGGGGAGGATGCAGGCGGCGTGGGACCAGTACTCGAAGGCGTGCGTGTCCGTCCAGTAGGCCTTCTCGACCGTCCCGCGGCCCACCGCGCCCAGGCGGGCGTACGGGATGAGCTCGTGGGAGCGGGCGAGGACGGAGATCGTGTCGAGCTGCACCGCGCCCAGATGCCGGAGTACGCCGCGGACGCCGGCGCGGCGGTCGGGGGCGCCGAGGAGGCCCTGTGCGCGGAGGGCGAGGCGGCGGGCCTCGTCTGCGGACAGTTCCGTGACGGGGGGCGGGAGGGTCGTCATGCGTTCGCACGATAGGGGGTGGGTCTGACAGTGGGGAGGCGCGACCGCCCGCAGCCGCGACCGCCCGCAGCCGCGGCGGCCCGCAGTCACGGCGGTGTGGTGCGGCGGGCCGTGGTCACCGCGGGGCGGTCAGCGGTGGGCCGGCAGGTAGGGGGCGGTCGAGGGGAGGGAGAGGTCCGAGGGGAGGAGGGAGGCTATCCAGCAGTCGCGACGGGTGCCGTTGTTGTCGATCGCGGAGCGCAGCGTGCCCTCCATGGTGAAGCCGAGGCGCTGGGCCACCGCGCGGGAGGCCGTGTTGCCGACCTCGGCACGCCACTCCAGACGGTCGATCGACCGCTCGGTGAAGGCCCAGCGGGCCACGGCGGCGGCCGCCTCGGTGATGTAGCCGTGCCCGCGGTGCTCCTTGGTGCCCCAGAAGCCGATCTCGCCGACGCCCGGGGAGCGCATGGTGACGCCGAGCATGCCCGCCAGGTCACCGGAGGGCAGGAAGAGGCCGAAGGTGAACATCGAGTCGTTCGCCCAGCCGTCGGGGACCACCTGCTCCGTGAAGCTCCGCGCGTGTTCCGGGAGGTAGGGCGAGGGGATCGTCGTCCAGCGCTGGATGTCGGGATCCTGGCAGGCGGCGTGCACGGCCTCGGTGTCCCGGGGGCCGACCGTGCGCAGGACGAGACGGCCGGTGGTGAGCGTCAGGGGTTCCATCGGCCGATTCTGCGGGGCGACCCGCGGCGGATGCCATCTTTTTGCCATGGGTGAGCGAGTGGTCGCTTTTCGCGCAACCGGTCGGCGGGTGCGGCACCATCCGCAGGCCTCGCACGTTGAACCCGGTGACGGCGACCGGAAGCAGGATGGAGGAGCGCGCGGTCCCCGCTGCGGCAGACCTCCCGGGGCGGCGGGGTCCTCGCATACGATGGCCGTTGCTCAGTCAGTACATGGAAACCGACCGTCCCAGGCCCGACCGGCAAGGAGACCAACCCCCGTGTCCGTCCTCTCGAAGATCATGCGTGCAGGCGAAGGCAAGATCCTGCGCAAGCTGCACCGCATCGCGGACCAGGTCAACTCCATCGAAGAGGACTTCGTCGACCTCTCCGACGCCGAGCTGCGGGCCCTCACCGATGAGTACAAGCAGCGCTACGCCGACGGTGAGAGCCTGGACGATCTGCTGCCGGAAGCCTTCGCCACCGTCCGCGAGGCCGCGAAGCGCGTCCTCGGCCAGCGCCACTACGACGTGCAGATCATGGGCGGCGCCGCCCTGCACCTGGGGTACGTGGCGGAGATGAAGACCGGCGAGGGCAAGACCCTGGTCGGCACGCTGCCCGCCTATCTGAACGCCCTTTCCGGCGAGGGCGTCCACATCGTCACGGTCAACGACTACCTGGCCGAGCGCGACTCCGAGATGATGGGCCGCGTCCACAAGTTCCTCGGGCTCGAGGTCGGCTGCATCCTCGCCAGCCAGACGCCGGCCCAGCGGCGCGAGATGTACGCCTGCGACATCACCTACGGCACGAACAACGAGTTCGGCTTCGACTACCTGCGCGACAACATGGCGTGGTCCAAGGACGAACTCGTCCAGCGCGGCCACAACTTCGCGATCGTCGACGAGGTCGACTCCATCCTCGTCGACGAGGCCCGTACGCCGCTGATCATCTCCGGTCCGGCCGACCAGGCCACCAAGTGGTACGCGGACTTCGCCAAGCTGGTCACGCGCCTGAAGAAGGGTGAGCCGGGCAACCCGCTCAAGGGCATCGAGGAGACCGGCGACTACGAGGTCGACGAGAAGAAGCGCACGGTCGCCATCCACGAGTCCGGCGTCAGCAAGGTCGAGGACTGGCTGGGCATCGACAACCTCTACGAGTCGGTGAACACCCCGCTCGTGGGTTATCTGAACAACGCCATCAAGGCCAAGGAACTCTTCAAGAAGGACAAGGACTACGTCGTCCTCGACGGCGAGGTCATGATCGTCGACGAGCACACCGGACGTATCCTCGCCGGCCGCCGCTACAACGAGGGCATGCACCAGGCGATCGAGGCGAAGGAAGGGGTGGACATCAAGGACGAGAACCAGACGCTCGCCACGATCACCCTCCAGAACTTCTTCCGCCTCTACAAGCGCCACGACCACAACGGCAAGGAGCTCCCCGGTCTGTCCGGCATGACCGGTACGGCGATGACGGAGGCCGCCGAGTTCCACCAGATCTACAAGCTCGGCGTGGTGCCCATCCCCACCAACCGGCCGATGGTCCGCAAGGACCAGTCGGACCTGATCTACCGCACCGAGGTCGCCAAGTTCGAGGCGGTCGTCGACGACATCGCCGAGAAGCACGAGAAGGGCCAGCCGATCCTCGTCGGCACCACCTCGGTCGAGAAGTCCGAGTACCTCTCGCAGCAGCTCAGCAAGCGCGGCATCCAGCACGAGGTCCTCAACGCCAAGCACCACGAGCGCGAGGCGTCGATCGTCGCCCAGGCGGGCCGCAAGGGCGCCGTCACGGTGGCGACGAACATGGCCGGCCGCGGTACGGACATCAAGCTCGGCGGCAACCCCGAGGACCTCGCCGAGGCGGAGCTGCGCCAGCGGGGCCTCGACCCCGAGGAGCACATCGAGGAGTGGGCCGCGGCCCTGCCCGCCGCCCTGGAGCGGGCCGAGCAGGCGGTCAGGGCCGAGAAGGAGGAGGTCGAGAAGCTCGGCGGCCTCTACGTGCTGGGCACCGAGCGGCACGAGTCGCGGCGCATCGACAACCAGCTGCGCGGTCGCAGCGGCCGCCAGGGCGACCCGGGTGAGTCCCGGTTCTACCTCTCCCTGGGCGACGACCTGATGCGCCTGTTCAAGGCCCAGATGGTCGAGCGCGTCATGGCGATGGCCAACGTCCCGGACGACGTGCCGATCGAGAACAAGATGGTCACCCGCGCGATCGCGTCGGCCCAGTCGCAGGTCGAGACGCAGAACTTCGAGACCCGTAAGAACGTCCTGAAGTACGACGAGGTGCTCAACCGGCAGCGCGAGGTCATCTACGGCGAGCGGCGCCGTGTCCTGGAGGGCGAGGACCTGCAGGAGCAGATCCACCACTTCATGAACGACACGATCGACGCCTACGTCCAGGCCGAGACCGCCGAGGGCTTCCCCGAGGACTGGGACCTCGACCGTCTGTGGGGCGCCTTCAAGCAGCTCTACCCGGTGAAGGTCAGCGTCGAGGAGCTGGAGGAGACGGCCGGTGACCGGGCCGGGCTGACCGCCGAGTTCATCGCCGAGTCCATCAAGGACGACATCCGGGAGCAGTACGAGGCGCGGGAGGCGCAGCTCGGCTCCGAGATCATGCGCGAGCTGGAGCGCCGGGTCGTGCTCTCGGTCCTGGACCGCAAGTGGCGCGAGCACCTCTACGAGATGGACTACCTCCAGGAGGGCATCGGCCTGCGCGCGATGGCGCAGAAGGACCCGCTGGTCGAGTACCAGCGCGAGGGCTTCGACATGTTCCAGGCCATGATGGACGGCATCAAGGAGGAGTCCGTCGGCTACCTGTTCAACCTGGAGGTCCAGGTCGAGCAGCAGGTCGAGGAGGTTCCCGTCGAGGCCGCCGCCCCCTCGCTGGAGAAGGCCCCGCAGGACGTCGTGCCGGCCCAGGCCGGTGCGCGCCCGGAGATCCGCGCCAAGGGACTCGACGCGCCGCAGCGCCGGGACCTCCACTTCTCCGCCCCGACCGTGGACGGCGAGGGCGGTGTCATCGAGGGCGACTTCACCACCGACGAGGAGCCCGCGCGGACCCCGTCCGACGGCCTCACGCGCGCGGAGCGCCGCAAGCAGGCCAAGGGCGGGCGGCGCCGCAAGAAGTGACGCCGCGGCGGTGGGAAGGGCCGGGCACCCCTGGGGGGCCCGGCCCTTCGGCCTGTCCGGTGCCCGTGCCCGCGGTCAGGCGTCTTCCGTCCGCGGCCCGCGGCGGCCGCCCAGTTCCACGGCGGTGCAGCGCCAGCGCAGGTCCTGGCCCTGCTCCAGGCGGAAGGCCATGGCGCGCAGCTGGTCGCCCGCGCCGATGCGGGCGAAGACCTCCAGCGCGCCCGGCCGTGCCTCGTAGTAGCCGATGTCGCGGACGACGGGGAGGGTGCCGCGGGTGCGCAGCGGGCCGCGTTCGGCGAGCCTGGCCAGTTCGTCGTAGGCGCGGCCGGCGGTGTGCCGGAGCATCGAGTGCACGGGACGCCGACCGCTGAGCACGTCGAGGAGGAGCTCCGCGAAGTGATCGGTGGGACGGAGCTGCGGGACGGGCCGGCGGGGGACCTGGGCGGGGACGACCGGGGCGGCGGAGGCCGTCGGGACGGCCGTGGTGGACGGGGTCCGGGCGGGTGCGGCGATCCGGCGGGCGGCGGCCGAGACGCGGTCCGGGACGGGGGCGGTGGCGGCCGCGCGTGCGTTCGCCCTCGCCGTGCCGCCCGGGCGGGCTGTCACCGGGCGGTTGTCGGCCGGCCTCGTGCGGGCGCGCGCGGACCGGCTCGGAGAGCCCGGAGGCCGTCCGCCCGGCGCCGCGGTCCGCACGCCGCTCCCGCCGGGCCTGCGGGGCGGTACGCCGCCCGCCGGACGGGGCGGCGGGGCGACGGCGGCACCGGGCACGGGCGTGCGGGAGGCCGGGCGGGTCCTGGTCATGACCTTGCGCAGGGGCGGCACGGTCGGTGTGGGCTGCATGGGGTTCCCCGTTCGGTGACCCGGATAGTACCGGGCGGTAACTTCGTGGTCGGGGATCTTGTACGGGGTGGCGGGCGGGGACGGCAAGGAGACGGAGGGCCGGGCCGGGGTGGCCGGGAGGTTCACCTATCCGAGTGGCCGGGGCCATGGGAACGGCCGGAACGGGGCGGACGTACCGGGTGAGTTCCGGGGACGGAAGTGGACGTGTGCGGCACGCTCGGCGGGCGCCCGAAAGGGGACACCGCACGTATCCTGAAGGCCCTCCGGCGGACCACCGGCCGGTTCCCGGCCACCGGTTCCTGTTCTGCCGGTTCCCGACCACGAAAGCGGCCCGTCATGCGTGTCTACGTCCCCCTGACCCTCTCCGGTCTCGCCGAGGCGCACAGGACGGGGCACCTGGGGGCAGGGCCGCTCGTCGCCTACGCCGTCACGCCGGCGCTCCGCGAGTGGGTCCTCTCGGACGACATCGAGGAGCTGGAGTACGCCGCCCTGAGCCGGGCCGCGCTGGCCTCGCTGCGGCTGCTGGCGGCGGACGCCGGGGCCGCGCGGCGCCGGGTCGTGGTCGCGGCCGACGTACCCGACGGCGCGGCGTCGGCCGGCCCGGACCGGGGGGCCGGTCCGGCGGCGCTGGGCGAGGTGCGGGTCGACGGGGCCGTGCCGCTGGCCAAGGCGGCCGCGGTGCACGTGGACTCCGCCGACGCGGAGCCGGACGTGGCCGCCGCGGCCGAGGCCCTCGCGGCGGCGGACGGCGGGGACGACGACGCCCAGTTCGTCGTGGACGGGGCGGAGGACCACGAGCTCCTCTGGTACGCGACGCAGGAGATCCCGAACCTGGTCGGGTCCGGCGGCTGACCGGCGGCCTTCGCCGGCCGTCTTGACCGTCAGCGGCGACGGGTACGTTCTCCGGCATGGGGACACGGACAGGGGCGCACATCGTCTGGGACTGGAACGGCACGCTGTTCCACGACAACGACGCCATCATCGGGGCGACGAACGCGGCGTTCGCCGAGTTCGGGCTGAGGCCGATCACGCTCGAGCAGTACCGGGCGCTGTACTGCGTGCCGGTGCCGAAGTTCTACGAGCGGCTGATGGGACGGCTGCCCACGGACGCCGAGTGGGAGGTCATGGACGCGGCCTTCCACCGGTACTACACCGAGCACCGGGTGCGGTGCGGGCTCACCGCGGGCGCGGCGGAGCTGCTCGCCGGGTGGCGGGCGGCGGGGCGCAGCCAGTCGATCCTCAGCATGTACGGGCACGAGGAGCTCGTCCCGTTGGTCAGGGGGCTCGGGATCGAGGCGCACTTCATGCGCGTCGACGGGCGGACCGGGCCCTCCGGGGGCAGCAAGGCCGAGCACATGGTGCGGCATCTCGCCGCGCTGGGACCGGTGGTGGAGCCCGCCCGGACGGTGGTGATCGGGGACGCCGCGGACGACGCGGTGGCCGCGCGGCACGTGGGGGCGCGGGCGGTGCTGTACACCGGGGGGTCGCACAGCCGGGCCAGTCTCGTGGGGGTGGGGGTGCCGGTGGTGGACACGCTGGGGGAGGCCGTGGCGGAGGCGGAGCGGCTGGCGACGGCGGCGTGAGTTCTCGAGGGGGCCGGGGGTCCGCCGTGGTGCCCTCGGACGAGGGGTGCCCGGTGCGGGTGCCGGCCGGGCGGGCGGGCCGCGTGGCCCGGCGCTGACGGGGTGCTTCCCCCGGAGGGGGTGACCCCCGGCGCCCACCCGTGCCGCCCCCCGGGGGTACCCCAGGCCGTTCATGCGCCGGGGGAGGCGCGACTGGCCGCGGCCACGTCGGCACGGCGGCTGCGGGCAGCCGCGGCGGCTCGGCGGTGGGGGGCGTCGTGGCGTCATGACTGTGCAGAACGTCCAAGTCATCGGCTCTGTTTTGTACACATGCGGCTCGTGACGGATGCCCTGCCGGGGGCGATAGCCTTGTGGCGTGATCAGCGCGATAGCTCGCGGGGGCACCGGCGCCCCTGCCCTGCGCCCGGTGAGCACGGACCACATCCGTGACCGGGCGGCGGTCGCTGGTCTTCTTCGCGGGCGGGGCGGGGCGTCGAGAGCCCCCGGTACGACGCCGCGCACTCCCCGGACGGTGACCGCGAGAGCGACATCACACCCGGCGAGCGCGTCGACATCGGCCGATATGCCCCCGCTCCTCTCGCCTTGCGGCATACCGTCGGAACGGACCGGACACCCCGGGTCCCGACGTCACACCGGAAGGCCGGAGACCGTACTTCCTTCTACGTCACGCAACGGCGCGCGACAGGAGCCAGAGGACAATGCAGACCAAGCTGGACGAAGCCAAGGCCGAGCTGCTCGAGAGGGCCGCGCGGGTAGCTGAGAACAGCCCGGTCGGGGGGCACCTACCGACTGGGACGACGGACGAGGGCACCCCGGACACCCCGGGGATCCAGGGCACCCCGGACCACGCGTCCGTGTTCGCGTTCCTTCGGCGCTACTACCGGCACACCGCCCCGGAGGACCTGACCGACCGCGACCCGGTCGACGTCTTCGGAGCCGCCGTCTCGCACTACCGGCTGGCCGAGAACCGTCCGCAGGGCACCGCGAACGTGCGGGTCCACACCCCGACGGTGGAGGAGAACGGCTGGACGTGCAGCCACTCCGTCGTGGAGGTGGTCACGGACGACATGCCCTTCCTCGTCGACTCCGTGACCAACGAGCTGACCCGCCAGGGCCGCGGCATCCACGTCGTCGTCCACCCCCAGTTCGTGGTCCGCCGCGACGTCACGGGCAAGCTCGTCGAGGTCCTCCCCGGCCCGCCCGCCGACGGCCTGCCGCACGACGCGCACGTCGAGTCCTGGATCCACGTGGAGATCGACCGCGAGACCGACCGCGGCGACCTGAAGCAGATCACCGCCGACCTGCTCCGCGTCCTCAACGACGTCCGCGAGACCGTCGAGGACTGGGGCAAGATGCGCGACGCGGCCGTCCGCATCGCCGAGGGGCTGCCGGCCGAGCCCGCCCCCGGCGACCTGAGCCCGCAGGAGGTGGAGGAGGCCCGCGAGCTGCTGCGCTGGCTGGCGGACGACCACTTCACCTTCCTGGGCTACCGCGAGTACCAGCTGCGCGGCGACGACTCCCTCGCGGCCGTGCCCGGCACCGGGCTCGGCATCCTGCGCTCCGACCCGCACCACGCGACCGACGAGAGCCACCCCGTCAGCCCGTCCTTCGAGCGGCTGCCGGCCGACGCCCGCGCCAAGGCCCGCGAGCACCGGCTGCTCGTGCTGACCAAGGCCAACAGCCGGGCCACCGTGCACCGGCCGTCCTACCTGGACTACATCGGCGTCAAGAAGTTCGACGAGCAGGGCAACGTCGTCGGTGAGCGGCGCTTCCTCGGCCTGTTCTCCTCCGCCGCCTACACCGAGTCCGTCCGCCGCGTGCCGGTCATCCGGCGCAAGGTGGAGGAGGTGCTGGAGCGGGCCGGCTTCTCGCCCAACAGCCACGACGGGCGGGACCTGCTCCAGATCCTGGAGACCTACCCGCGCGACGAGATGTTCCAGACCTCGGTCGAGGAGCTGGAGCCCATCGTCACGTCCGTGCTCTACCTCCAGGAGCGGCGCCGCCTCAGGCTCTACCTGCGCCAGGACGAGTACGGCCGCTACTACTCGGCCCTCGTCTACCTCCCCCGCGACCGCTACACCACCGGTGTCCGGCTGCGGATCATCGACATCCTGAAGGAGGAGCTCGGCGGCACCAGCGTCGACTTCACGGCCTGGAACACCGAGTCGATCCTGTCCCGGCTGCACTTCGTGGTCCGCGTGCCCCAGGGCACCGAGCTGCCGGAGCTGTCCGACGCCGACAAGGAGCGCATCGAGGCCCGCCTCGTCGAGGCCGCCCGCTCCTGGGCCGACGGATTCGCCGAGGCGCTGACCGCCGAGTTCGGCGAGGAGCGCTCCGCGGAGCTCATGCGCCGCTACGGGTCGGCCTTCCCCGAGGGCTACAAGGCCGACCACGGCCCGCGCTCCGCGGTGGCCGACCTCGGTCACCTGGAGCGGCTCGACCAGGACCGGACGTTCGCGCTGAGCCTGTACGAGCCGGTGGGTGCGGTGCCCGAGGAGCGCCGGTTCAAGATCTTCCAGAAGGGCGGCTCGGTCTCCCTCTCGCAGGTGCTGCCGGTGCTCAGCCGGCTCGGCGTCGAGGTCACCGACGAGCGCCCGTACGAGCTGCGCTGCGCGGACCGTACGACGGCCTGGATCTACGACTTCGGCCTGCGCATGCCGAAGGCCGTCGCCGGCGAGTACCTCGGCGACGACGCGCGCGAGCGGTTCCAGGACGCCTTCGCCGCCACCTGGACCGGCCAGGCGGAGAACGACGGCTTCAACGCCCTCGTGCTCAGCACCGGGCTGACCTGGCGGCAGGCCATGGTGCTGCGCGCGTACGCCAAGTACCTGCGGCAGGCGGGCTCCACCTTCAGCCAGGACTACATGGAGGACACCCTCCGCAACAACGTCCACACCACCCGTCTCCTCGTCTCCCTGTTCGAGGCGCGGATGTCCCCGGAGCGGCAGCGCGCCGGGCGCGAGATCGTGGACGCCCTGCTCGAAGAGCTCGACGCGGCCCTCGACCAGGTGGCGTCGCTCGACGAGGACCGGATCCTGCGGTCCTTCCTCACCGTCATCAAGGCGACGCTGCGGACGAACTTCTTCCAGCGGACGAGCGGCGGCGAGCCGCACGACTACGTCTCCATGAAGTTCGACCCGCAGGCCATCCCCGACCTGCCCGCGCCGCGCCCGGCGTTCGAGATCTGGGTGTACTCGCCGCGCGTCGAGGGCGTGCACCTGCGCTTCGGCAAGGTCGCGCGCGGCGGTCTGCGCTGGTCCGACCGCCGGGAGGACTTCCGCACCGAGATCCTCGGCCTGGTCAAGGCGCAGATGGTGAAGAACACCGTCATCGTGCCGGTCGGCGCCAAGGGCGGCTTCGTCGCCAAGCAGCTGCCCGACCCGAACGTGGACCGCGACGCCTGGCTGGCCGAGGGCATCTCCAGCTACCGCACCTTCATCTCGGCGCTGCTCGACATCACCGACAACATGGTGGCCGGCGAGGTCGTGCACCCCGCGGACGTCGTCCGGCACGACGAGGACGACACCTACCTCGTCGTCGCCGCCGACAAGGGCACCGCGAAGTTCTCGGACATCGCCAACGAGGTCGCCGAGTCCTACAACTTCTGGCTCGGCGACGCCTTCGCCTCCGGCGGCTCGGCCGGCTACGACCACAAGGGCATGGGCATCACCGCCCGCGGCGCCTGGGAGTCCGTCAAGCGGCACTTCCGGGAGCTGGGCGTGGACACCCAGAGCCAGGACTTCACGGTCGTCGGCATCGGCGACATGTCCGGTGACGTGTTCGGCAACGGCATGCTGCTCAGCGAGCACATCCGCCTGGTCGCCGCCTTCGACCACCGGCACATCTTCATCGACCCGACGCCGGACGCGGCCGTCTCGTACGCCGAGCGCCGCCGCCTGTTCGACCTGCCGCGCTCGTCGTGGGAGGACTACGACACCTCGCTGCTCTCGGCCGGCGGCGGCGTCTTCCCGCGCACGGCCAAGTCCATCCCGCTGAACGCGCACATCCGCGAGGCCCTCGGCATCGAGGCCGGCATCACCAAGATGACCCCGGCCGAGCTGATGAGGGCCATCCTCACGGCCCCGGTGGACCTGCTGTGGAACGGCGGCATCGGTACGTACGTCAAGGCGTCCACCGAGTCCAACGGCGACGTCGGCGACAAGGCCAACGACGCCATCCGCGTCGACGGCGGCGACCTGCGGGTCCGGGTCGTCGGCGAGGGCGGCAACCTGGGCCTGACCCAGCTGGGCCGGATCGAGTTCGCCCGCACCGGCGGCAAGATCAACACGGACGCCATCGACAACAGCGCGGGCGTGGACACCTCCGACCACGAGGTGAACATCAAGATCCTGCTGAACGGTCTCGTCAAGGACGGCGACATGACCGTCAAGCAGCGCAACAAGCTGCTCGCCGAGATGACCGACGAGGTCGGCGCGCTGGTCCTGCGCAACAACTACGCGCAGAACACGGCGATCGCCAACGCGCTCGCCCAGTCCAACGACATGCTCAACGCCCAGCAGCGCTTCATGCGCCACCTGGTGCGCGAAGGCAGCCTGGACCGGTCCCTGGAGTTCCTGCCCACCGACCGCCAGATCCGCGAACGCCTGAACGCCGGGCAGGGCCTGACCGGCCCGGAGACCGCCGTCCTGCTGGCGTACACGAAGATCACGGTCGCCGAGGAGCTGCTGCACACCTCGCTGCCCGACGACCCGTACCTGAAGGGTCTGCTGCACGCCTACTTCCCGACGGCGCTGCGCGAGCAGTTCCCCGACCAGGTCGACAGTCACCCGCTGCGCCGTGAGATCACGACGACGGTCCTGGTCAACGACACGGTCAACACGGGCGGCACGACGTACCTGCACCGGATGCGCGAGGAGACCGGCGCGTCGCTGGAGGAGATCGTGCGGGCGCAGACCGCGGCCCGGGCGATCTTCCGCGCCTCCCCGGTGTGGGACGCGGTGGAGGAACTGGACAACAAGGTCGAGGCCGCCGTCCAGACCCGCATCCGGCTGCACTCGCGCCGGCTGGTCGAGCGCGGCACGCGCTGGCTGCTCAACAACCGGCCGCAGCCGCTGGAGCTCGCCGAGACGATGGACTTCTTCGCCGAGCGCGTCGAGCAGGTCTGGGCGCAGCTGCCCAAGCTGCTGCGGGGCGCGGACGCGGAGTGGTACCAGCACATCTACGACGAGCTGACCGCCGCCGGTGTCCCGGACGAGCCGGCCACCCGGGTGGCCGGGTTCTCCTCGGCCTTCCCGACGCTGGACATCGTCTCGGTGGCCGACCGCATGGGCAAGGAGCCGCTGGACGTCGCCGAGGTGTACTACGACGTCGCCGACCGGCTGGGCATCACCCAGCTGATGGACCGGATCAGCGACCTGCCCCGCGCCGACCGCTGGCAGTCCATGGCCCGCGCGGCGATCCGCGAGGACCTGTACGCGGCGCACGCGGCGCTCACCGCGGACGTGCTGGCGGCGGGCGACGGCACGTCGACGCCCGAGCAGCGGTTCGAGCTGTGGGAGCAGAAGAACGCGGCGATCCTCAGCCGGGCCCGCACCACGCTGGAGGAGATCAAGGGCTCGGACGCCTTCGACCTCTCCAACCTGTCGGTGGCGATGCGGACGATGCGGACGCTGCTGCGGTCGCACTCGTGACGGCCTAGCCGCGTCGGGCGCCCCCGGGTCGGTGGACCCGGGGGCGTCTTCATGTCCGGCCTGTGGTGATATGCCGGATAAGGTGGCCGGGTGACTGGGTGCTCCGGGACGACGCGTGCCGCGCTGCCGCGAGCGAGGGCCGTCCCGGCGGCCGTCTCCTGGGCGGCCGCCGCACTCGTCCTCCTCCTGCTGCTCCTCGTGGTCCGCCGACTGCCCTGGGTCGGTGACCTCGGCATGCACGCGGCCACCGTCGAACGCCTGCGGCACGGCCTCCTCCACCCCGGCAACCCGCTGGTCGACGCGGACACGCCGAGCCCGTACTACTCGCCGTGGACGGTGGTGCTCGGCTGCGTCGCACGGGTGAGCGGGCTGTCGGTCTTCGTGGTGCTGCGGCTCGGTGCGCTGGTGGCACTGGGACTCCTGGTGACGGGTGTGCGGCGGTACGTCCGCACGCTGAGCGCGCGACCGGCCGCGCCCGCGCTCGTGCTGCTGTGCCTGGTGTTCCTGTGGGGGACCACCCTGTTCACCTGGAGCGGCTTCCTCGGCCTCGACTCCCTCGCGCTGACGGTGGCGTACCCGAGCGTCCTCGCCCTCGCCCTCGCCTTCCACCTCTGGGCCCGGCTGGCGCGGGCGGTGCGCGACGCGGGTGACGGCGGGCCGGCCGGGTGGGGGGTCTGGGCGGCACTCGGCGTGCTGTGGGCGGTCGTCCTGCTCTGTCACCAGTTCTCCGGGGTCGTCGCCTCGCTGGGCGCCCTCGCCACGGTGGCGGCGGCGCGGTGCGGACGGCGGGTGTGGGCGCGGCTGGGGGCCGGGCTCGCGGCGGGGGTGGTGGTGCTGTGGGGATGGCCGTACTACGACTTCTTCGCGCTGCTCGGTGCCAGGGACGGGCTGGAGGCGGTGCACCGGTCGCTGTACCGGGACCTGGCCGGGCGGTACTGGCTGGTGCTGCTCGGGGTGGCGGCGCTGGGCGCCCGGTGGCGGCGCGACCGGCGGGACGCCCTGGTGCTGTTCTTCGCGCTGGGGACGGTGGTGTTCGCGGCGGGCGGGGCGAGCGGGCACTGGTCGTGGGGGCGGGCGCTGCCCGCCGCGCTGATCCCGGCGCAGGTGGCGGCGGGGCTGGAGGCGGTGGAGGCGGGGCGGCGGGCGGTGCGGGCGGGGTGGGCGTGCGCGCTCGGGGCGGCGCTCGCGGTGGGGGCGTGGACGCAGGCGGGGACGCTCGGGTACGTGGCCGGGCGGGGGGTGCTGCCGGAGGCGGTCGCGGAGAAATACCGGGAACCGTGGGCCGGGTACCACTGGATCACGCCGTGGGTGGGGTACGGGGACGTGGTGATGGCGCGGAGGTCTCCGTCCCGGCAGATCCCGGCGTACGGGGCGTACACCGTGGCTCCCGGGTATCCCGACTTCTTCCTGGGGGACGAGGGGGAGCGGATGGCGGCGGTGCGGAGGTACTTCGCGCCGGGGACGGGGGAGGGGGCGCGGCGGGGGATCGTGCGGGCGTACGGGGTGCGGTGGGTGGTGGACCGGGGGGACGGGCTGAGCGGGGCCGCGGGGCTGCGGGTCGTGGAGCGGGGCCCCGGGGGGCAGGTGCTGTACGCGGTGGTGGAGGCGGAGGGCCCGGGGGCGCGGTGAGAGGGGGCGGGCGGGTGCGCGTGCGCTGTGGGCCGGGGCGGGTCAGCGCAGGACGGCGGTGGCCAGTTTCCGGGCTCGTCCCAGGCGGGGGCCCGCCAGGTGGCGGGCGGCCGGGGCGAGCACGGTGGCCGTCGGGCCCACCGGCTGCCAGCGGAGCTGGAGGCGGCCCGGGTCGTGGCCTTCCGGTTCCACGGTCACCCGGTGGGGGGCCAGGCCGGCGCGGTAGGGGACGCGGGCGGTGAGGGACGGGAAGGACAGCGGGGCCAGGAGGATGCCCGTGTGGGTCTGTCCCTGGTGACGCAGGCGGAGCACGGGGTGCCGCACGCCCTCGAAGCCGTGCAGGGGAAGCCGCGCGGTCGCCAGGTCCAGGCGGACCCGCCCCTCGAAGACGCCGGGGCGGACGGGGGAGAGACGGAAGGCGACGGTGAGACGCCGGTGGCCGGGGGAGAGGTGGAGGGCGGCGCGCTGGGGGCCGACCGGCAGGCGCAGTGCCGGGTCGTAGGTGCGGACCGTCAGGTCGACGGAGGCTCCCGGACCCCGGTCGATCCCCGTGATCTCGTGGCGGAGCAGGGCGGTGAAGAACGGGCGGGTGTCCGGTTCCAGGTCCGTCAGGTCCAGTTCGCGCCGGGCCCGCCCGGTGTCCGGGACGCGCTCGCCCCAGTAGGCGCGGCCGTCGGCCGGGTCCGGTGTGATCCGGCGCGGTGCCACGGCCTGGCCGAGACCGCGGGCGGCGTGCCGCAGGTCGGACAGGCGGCGGTCGCGGACGAGCTGGAGCACGACCCGCTCGGCGCGCGGCAGCCGGGCGTACGCGCCCGGGGAGAGTGTGTCGAGGTACGGGACCATGATGTCGGCGAAGGACGACAGCCACCCCTCGTCCCGGTACGGCAGGTCACCGGCGTACATCCGGAAGTCGTGCTTGAGGAACTTGAAGTCCTTGTCCTCGCGCAGCGTCTCGCGGCCGCTCCCGGTCAGGAAGGCGTCGATGAGCCGCTGGACGTGCACCCGGTCGCGGACGTTGTCCAGCCGGTGGCGCTGGTTGGAGATCGAGGCGGTGCGCGCGTCGGCGTACGGCTCCACGTACCAGAGGTAGACCGGGTCCGGGACGATGGTGAACCTCCTCGCCAGGCAGTAGGCCTGCGCCGAGAAGAGCTGGTCCTCGTAGTGGATGCCCTCGGGAAAGCGCAGGCCGTGCCGGTCCAGGAAGGAGCGGGCGTACATCTTGCTGGTGGCGAGGTGTTCGAAGAACAGCCGTGGGTCGGCCTCGACGCCGTCGAGCGTGCGGCGCTCGGCGACGAGGCGCGGCATCCACGTCGTGCGGTGGCCGTTGTCCACGCGCACCCGCCGCACGGCGCCCATCGCGAAGTCGAGGTCGTGTTCGCGGTGGGCGGCGAGCAGGACCTCGACGGCGCGGTCGGGCAGCTCGTCGTCGCTGTCCAGGAACATCAGGTACGGCGCCCGCGCGATGTCCAGGGCGCGGTTGCGCGGAGCGCTGCAGCCGCCGCTGTTCTCGTCCAGGCGGAGGTAGACGATGCGGGGGTCGCGCGCCGCCAGTTCCCGGGCCACGTCCGGCGTCGCGTCGGTCGAGTGGTCGTCGCTGATGATGATCTCGATGTCGGAGTGGGTCTGGCGGCGCAGCGACTCCACGGCCCGCGGCAGGCGCGCGGCGTCGTTGTAGACGATGACCGTGACGCTGACGTCGGGTGTCCCGGTGCTCATGCGATCTCCTCCGGACGGGGGGCCGGGGTCCGTTCGGAGACCGGTACCACCGGTGGCAGCGTCCGCTCGTCCTCGCCGAGGAAGACCCGGCGTACGACGCGTTCGGCGGCGCGGCCGTCGTCGTACTCGCAGAAGCGGCGCCGGAAGGCGGCCCGCGCCTTCGTCGCGCGCTCGTCGCGCCAGGCGTCGGTGGCGAGGATCTCGGTGAGCTCCGCCTGGCTGCGGGCGACCGGGCCGGGCGCCTCGGCCGTCAGGTCGAAGTAGACGCCGCGGGTGGTGCGGTACGTCTCCCAGTCGTCGGCGTGGATGACGATCGGGCGATCGAGGTTGGCGTAGTCGAACATGATCGACGAGTAGTCCGTGACCAGGACGTCGGCGGCCAGGCACAGGTCCTCGACCGGGTCGTAGGACGAGACGTCGATGATCCGGCCGGTGCGGCGCAGGCCGGTCAGCGGGGAGGTGAAGCCCTCGTAGAAGTAGTGGCCGCGCACCAGGAGGATCGTTTCCTCACCGAGGTGGTCGGCGAGCGTGGCGAGATCGAGGCGCGGGGTCCAGCCGGCCTCGTAGTCGCGGTGCGTGGGCGCGTACAGGACCGCCCTGCGGCCCGGGGCCACGCCGAGGCGTTCACGGACGGCGCGCACCTCGTCGGCGTCCGCGCGGTAGTAGACGTCGTTGCGCGGATAGCCGTGGTCCAGGGAGATGTGGCGGGACGGGTAGGCCCGCTGCCACATGCGCGTGGAGTGGCTGTTCGCGCTGACGCTGTAGTCCCACTTGTCGACGCGGTCCAGCAGGGCCCGGAAGTCGAGGCCCCGGGAGGCGGCGGGGTACGGCATCTGGTCCAGGCCCATGTGCTTGAGCGGGGTGCCGTGGTGGGTCTGGAGGTGGACGCTGTCCGGGCGCTTGACGACGGCGTCCGGGAAGTTGACGTTGTTGACGAGGTACTTGGCGCGCCCCAGCACCTCCCAGTAGCGGCGGGTGCCGGGCAGGACGTGGTCGGTGCCGGGCGGCAGCAGGGCCGCGTTCGCGGCGGTGACGACCCACACCGGGTGGATGTCCGGGGCCAGCTCGGCGAGCTCGGCGGCGATGGCGGCCGGGTTGCAGGACACGCCGCGGTTCCAGTAGGCGGAGAAGACGGCCAGACGGGGATCGACCGGGTCGGCCAGGGCCCTGCGGTACTGGAGGGTGCGCAGCCCGGTGCCGGCCCGGCGCCGGCCCGTGCGCACCGCGGAGCGCACGCCGCGGCGCACGCGGTTGGTCTTCTGCAGGGCGCGGTACGCGCGGTAGGCGCCGTCCTCCAGCAGCGACCGGCGTACGCCCTCGAGGCCGGCCGGGGGCCGGTGGCCCTCGGGGCGCCGGCGCCGGGCGGCCAGGGACGCCCGGCGGAAGAACTCCCGCGCGACGTCCTCAGGCATCCGGCCGCGGGCGAAGGCGCGCAGGCAGTCGCGGACCATGAGGTCGTACAGGACCCCCTGGACGGCCGGGCGGCCGGCGGCGAGGTCGAGGAGGGTCTCGTAGCGGTCGACGAGGGCGTACCGCTCCTTCGCCGGGACGGGCGGGAGGCTCTCGGGACGCAGCCGGCGGTCCTCGAAGGCGGGGTGGGGCAGGCAGGCGACGCGGTCGGCGAGCAGCAGGGCGGCGTTCGCGGCGAACGGCTCGGCGTCGGTGGTGAGCAGGCGCTCGTGCTCCCGCCAGAAGCCGGCGCGCACGGCGCGGTTGCCGAGCAGCGGGGTCAGCCTCAGCAGTCCGGCGCACTCGTCGAGGGTGAGGGGGCCGCCGCCCGCGCGGGCGAGGCGCGGGCCGTCCGGGGAGGGCAGGCCGGAGGTCCGCCAGGTGCTGCGGGTGTGGTCGAACAGCAGCACGTCCACCGGGCCGGCGAGATCGGCGGTGTGCTCGGCGACGATGCGCGGGGCGCCGGCCGGCAGCCCGTCCTTGGCGTGGACGAAGTGCAGCCAGCGGCCCGTCGCCCGCGCCGCCCCGGCGGCACGGGCCGCGGCGTCCCCGGTCCCCTCCGGCAGGGGCACCACGGTGAACGCGGGGGCGTGCCGTCCGGCGGTCTCGCGGGCCCAGTCGCCGACGGCGGCGACGATCACCTCGACGCCGGTCAGCGGGTGGGCGTCCAGGGAGTCGAGGAGCGCGGGCAGGTGGTCCTGGACGTTGGGGCCGTGGACGACGACGCTGAGTCCGGGGGTCTCGGGCATCGCGGGACTCCTTCGTCCGACGTCTCCCCCGCTCCTGTCCGGCCATGGTGCCACCGAAGGGACAAGAGGGCTGATTGCGGATGGTCCGTACGGGGGAGAGGGCGTTTACGGGACCGCCGCGGGAGCCGCCCCGGGCCCGGCCGCCGGCTTCGGGACGGGCTTCGGCGCCGACTTCGCCGGGCCGCCTCCGGTGAACTTCTCGTACTCCCTCAGCACCTCGTCCGTCGGCCCGTCCATGCGCAGCTCGCCGCGCTCCAGCCACAGCACCCGGTCGCAGGTGTCGCGGACGGACTTGTTGTTGTGGCTGACCAGGAACACGGTGCCCGCGCGCTCGCGCAGCTCCCGGATGCGCTGCTCGGACCGCTTCTGGAACGAGCGGTCGCCGGTGGCCAGCGCCTCGTCGACGAGGAGGACGTCGTGGTCCTTGGCGGCGGCGATGGAGAAGCGCAGCCGGGCCGCCATGCCGGAGGAGTAGGTGCGCATCGGCAGGGTGATGAAGTCGCCCTTCTCGTTGATCCCGGAGAAGTCGACGATCTCCTGGTACCGCTCCTTGATCTGCGTCCGGGACATGCCCATCGCCAGGCCGCCGAGGTGGACGTTGCGCTCACCGGTCAGGTCGTTCATCAGGGCCGCGTTGACGCCCAGCAGGGAGGGCTGGCCGTCCGTGAAGATGCGGCCGTTCTCCACCGGCAGGAGGCCCGCGACCGCCTTGAGCAGGGTCGACTTGCCGGAACCGTTGGTGCCGACGAGTCCGATCGCCTCGCCGCGGTACGCCGTGAAGGACACGTTCCTGACCGCGTGCACCCGGCGCACGCCCGCCGCCTTCTCGGTCTTCCCGCGGCGCAGGATGCGGTTGAGGGCGGCGGTCGCGGAGCCGCGTCCGGCACCGGTGCCGTTGACCCGGTAGACGATGTCGACGCCGTCGACGACGACGGTGGGGACGCGCTCGTCCGCCTGCGGGGTGGTGCGGGGGGTGTCAGCCACGACCGTACGTCTCCTCGGCCTTCCAGAAGTAGATGAAGCCGCCGATCCCGGCGGCCAGCGCCCAGCCCACGGCCAGCGCCCACACGTGGTCCGGCAGCATGCCCCCGCCGAAGCTGTCGATCAGGGCGTAACGCATCAGGTCGATGTAGACGGCCGCGGGGTTGACCTGGAGCACGGTGCCGACCCAGGAGGGCAGGCCGCTGTCCGGGCCGGTCATCTGGTGGATGCTGAACATGACGCCCGAGCCGTACATCCAGGTGCGCAGCAGGAACGGCATCAGCTGGGCCATGTCGGGGATCCTGGACCCCACCCGGGCCATGATCAGCGACATGCCCGCGTTGAACGCGAACTGGAGTACCAGCGCCGGGACGGCCAGCACCCAGGACAGGGCGGGCGGCACGCCGAAGGCGAGCAGGATCAGGACGAGGGCGGCCATCGAGAACAGCAGCTGCTGCAGCTGCTGGAGGCAGAACGACACCGGCAGCGCGGCCCGCGGGAAGTGCAGGGCGCGCACGAGACCGAGGTTGCCCGAGACGGCCCGGGTGCCCGCCATGAGCGAGCTCTGCGTGAACGTCCACACGAACACGCCGGTGACCAGGAACGGGACGTAGTCGTCCACGCCCCGCTTGGTGTTCATCAGCACGCCGAAGATGAAGTAGTACACCGCCGCGTTCAGCAGCGGCGTCATCACCTGCCAGACCTGGCCCAGCTTCGCCTGGCTGTACTGGGCCGTCAGCTTGGCCGTGGCGAAGGCGCCGATGAAGTGCCGGCGCTCCCACAACTGGCGCACGTACGCGGGAAGGGACGGCCGGGCGCCGCTGGCCGAGAGGCCGTGGCGGGCGGCGAGGGCCGCGAGGTCGTGGCCGGCGGCGTCACCGGCCGCAACGGTGCCGGCCGGTGTCGGGGGCGGTGTGTCGAGGACCTGGCTCACATCCGTGGCTTTCGCTCGGGGAGGGGGAGCGGCGCCCCGCGTTCATCCGCGTGGCGGCGCACGTTCATCTACGTCGGGACGGGACCGTATCGTCGTGACGTGAGCGTAGGGCGCGACGACGTCGGAACGCAACCGTCCCGTCGTGACGCCTCTATGCTTGGCTCGCATGACGACCGACGCCGCTGCCGAGGAACCCCAGCCGCGCCCGCGCCGCCGCGCTCCCGCCGGGGCGGCGGTGCTCCGCGAGGACGTGACGGAGGCCATCCGGGCGGCCGTCTTCGAGGAGCTCGCGGCCGTCGGTTACGCCCGGATGTCCATCGAGGGGATCGCGCGCCGCGCGGGGGTCGGCAAGACGGCCGTGTACCGGCGCTGGCGCTCCAAGCTGCACCTGGTGCTCGACATCGTCTCCGCGCTCGCCGTGCAGGGCCTGCCCGCGCCGGACACCGGCTCCCTGGAGGGCGACCTGCGGCTGCTCTACGAGGTGACGTCGCGCGCCCTGCGCCACCCGGTGGCCTCGCAGGTCATCCCGGACCTCCAGGCGGAGGCGGCGCGCAATCCGGACATCGCCGAGGCCCTGCAGAAGACCGTGCGGGAGGGCCAGGACGGGGTCGCCAGCAAGATCCTCGCGGCGGCTCGGGAGCGCGGCGAGCTCGGCGCCGGCGTCGACACGGACCTGGCGCTCGACCTGATCTCGGGGCCGCTGTACTGGCGCTCGGTGGTCGTCCGGGGCGGGAAGCTGCCGAAGGGGTACCTGGGGGCGCTGGCGCGGGCGACGGCGGAGGGGCTCAAGGCGCTGTGAGGCGGTGGGCCCGCCCGCGGGGGCCCGCCCGTGGGGGCCCGCCCGGCCGCCCGGTCCGGTGATCGCCCGGCCGCCCGGTCCGGTGACCGTCCGGGCGGCCGGGCCCCGTCCCGGGCCCTCGTGCTGGATGCACCCGGGTCAGGGCCCGGTGCGGCGAGAGGGCGTGCGGGGCGTCACGAGGCGGGCGGGGGCCCGGCGACGGGGCCTAGGACCGTGCCGCCTCCGGGTGCAGCCGGACCCAGCCCTCCCATGCCGAGGTGATCATGTCCTCGACGCCGTACTTGGCCTTCCAGCCCAGCTCGGCGGCGGCCCGGTCGGCCGAGGCGACCACGCGGGCGGGGTCGCCGGGGCGGCGGGGGGTGACCGTGGGGGGCTGGTCGTGGCCGGTGAGGGCGTTGATGCGGTCGATCATCTCCCGGACGGAGACGCCCTCGCCCCGGCCGATGTTGAGGGTGAGGGAGCGGCCCGGGGACGCCGTCAGGGCGCGGGCCGCGGCCACGTGGGCGTCGGCCAGGTCCACCACGTGGATGTAGTCGCGGACGCAGGTGCCGTCCGGCGTCGCGTAGTCGTCGCCGAAGACGCGCGGGGCGGCGCCCTCGGTGAGCTTCTCGAAGACCATCGGGACGAGGTTGTGGACACCGGTGTCGGCCAGCTCGGGGCCGGCCGCGCCCGCCACGTTGAAGTAGCGCAGCGACGCCGTGGACAGGCCCGTCGCCCGCCCGGTCGCCCTGACCAGCCACTCGCCGGCCAGCTTGGTCTCCCCGTACGGCGACATGGGCGCGCACGGCGTCTCCTCGGTCACCAGGTCGACGTCGGGCATGCCGTACACGGCCGCGGAGGAGGAGAAGACGAAGGAGGGGACGCCGGCCGCGGTGACCGCGTCCAGCAGGACGCGCAGGCCCTCGACGTTCTCGCGGTAGTAGTGCAGCGGCCGGTCCACCGACTCGCCGACCTGCTTCTTCGCCGCGAGGTGCACGACGCCGGTGACGGCGTGGTCGGCGAGGGCGCGTGCGACGCGCTCGCCGTCCAGGACCGAGCCCACCACCAGGGGCACGCCGTCGGGCACGCGCTCCGCGGTGCCGGAGGACAGGTCGTCGTACACCACCGTCCTCTCGCCCGTCCCGGTCATCGCCCGGACGACGTGCGATCCGATGTATCCGGCGCCGCCGGTGATCAGCCAGGTCATTGCGGCCGTCCCCTCGTCAGTGGTCCTCGCTCGGCCTCGGTCTCCCGAAGGCTTCAACGGTCGTGATCCGTCGTTCGGTTCCCGCGCGGGTGCCCCACCCGGTCCTCCCGGCCTCAGGAAGGGGCGGCGGAGGACTCGGGGGCGTAGGCGTCCAGGGCGGCGGTGAGCCGGTCGAGGCGGGTGCGCAGGTCCTGGACCTCGGCGAGGTCCAGGCCGGTCGCCGCCGCGATCCGGCGCGGCACCTCGGCCGCCCGCCCGCGCAGTGCCAGGCCCTCCCCGGTCAGGGACACGTCCACCGACCGCTCGTCGCGCGCGCTGCGTTCCCGCCGGACCAGACCGGCCGCCTCCAGCCGCTTGAGCAGGGGCGACAGCGTGCCGGAGTCGAGCCGCAGGTGCTCGCCGAGCCTCTTGACCGGCAGTTCCCCGTGCTCCCACAGCACCAGCATCACCAGGTACTGCGGGTAGGTGAGTCCCAGCTCCTTGAGGACCGCACGGTAGACCCCGCCGAAGGCGCGCGAGGCCGCGTTCAGGGAGAAGCAGATCTGCTGGTCCAGCCGGAGCCAGTCCGTCGCGGGCGTGGTCATGCGCCCCAGGGTAGCCGACGGCCTGGGTGCGCCATTTAGTTGTGCACAACTTAATTGCGTGCTCTACTGGTGGCCGTCAGCAGTCGCCACGACGCTTCTCCGCAGAGAGGGACGGTTCTCCCATGGACGCGCTCTACACCGCCGCCGCCACCGCCACCCACGGCCGTGACGGCCGCGCCGTCAGCTCCGACGGCAAGCTGGACCTCGCCCTCGGCATTCCCGTCGAGATGGGCGGCGACGGGCGGGGCACCAACCCGGAACAGCTGTTCGCCGCCGGGTACGCCGCCTGCTTCGGCAGCGCCCTCGGACTCGTCGGCCGGCAGGCCCGGGTCGACGTCACCGACGCCGCGGTGACCGCCGAGGTCGGCATCGGCAAGTCCGGCGGGCAGGGCCAGGGCTTCGCGCTCGCCGTCACCCTCCGCGTCGAGCTGCCCGAGGGCGTGGACGAGGAGACCGGCCGCAAGCTGGTCGAGCAGGCCCACCAGGTCTGCCCCTACTCCAACGCCACCCGCGGCAACATCCCGGTCGAGCTCGTCATCGAGTAGGCGCCGGCGCCCGGCCGCCCCCGACCCGCGCCAGCACCTCCCCCGTCCGCTCGCTCCACGCCACCACCACCGCCTCCTCGGGCACCGGGTGCCGGCGCGTCAGCAGCAGCCAGCGGACGTGGTAGCGGCGCACGACGGCGGCGCGCACGGCGCGTGTCGAGCCGGGGGCGAGGTACGCCTTCACGTCGGCCACGCGCCGCCTGCGCTCCCGCTCGTCCAGCGAGGGGTCCGGCCAGGCCGGCGCCGCGAGGTTCGGCCCGTACCCGGCGATGGCGTGACCGGCGTAGTAGCCGTCGGTGATCACCACCTCGCCGGGTCCGATGTGCCGGGCCGCCCACGCGTACGTCGGCCAGTCGGGCGGCTGCGCGAAACCGACCGGGTCCAGCGGGCGCGGCACCACCGCCCCGGCCTGGACCGTGAGGAAGCCCAGCAGGGCCCCCGCGGCCACCACCGTGCCCAGCAGCCGCCGCCACCGCCCCCACGGCCGGGGGGCCGCCAGCTCGATCGCCGCCGCGAACTGCAGCGGCACCAGCGTGAGCCCGAGGATCCTGCCGTAGGTGTAGTGGCCGCTGAACCAGCCGTACGCCACCACCGCGCAGTCCAGCGCGAACATCAGCACCAGCGGGTCCCGCGCCGAGCGGCGCCCGCGCAGCCACAGCGCCGGCAGTCCGAGCAGCGCCAGCCAGAACTCCCCGGGCAGGTCCAGGTACAGGACGCGGTGCATCCCGTCCACGCTGTCGTCGCCGGCCAGCGCGAGCACGTCGAAGTACGGCCAGCAGACCGCCGGCAGCAGCGCCACCGCCCCCGTCAGCGCCCACCGCCCCAGGACCGCACGGCTCCGGCCGCGCTGCCACCCCGCCACCAGTGCCGCGCCGCCCAGCACCGCCGCCACCGACGTGATCGGGTGGACCAGCAGCACCAGCCCGTACAGGACGCCCAGCCCCGCGTATCCGCCGAAGCCGTGCAGTCCGCTGGGCCCCACGTACCGCACCCGGCGCGCGTCCCGCGCCCGTGCCCCGGTCAGCGCCCAGGCCCAGAAGGTGAGGCCGATCGCGAACGCCGACGGGTAGCCGAGGTTGCCGGTCATCGACATCAGCCCCAGGTAACCGCTCCACCAGGCCCGCTCGGTGCCCCACAGCAGCGTCATCGCGCCCAGCGCCAGCACGGGCGCCCACGGCCGCGGGGTCAGCACCCGTACGAAGCGGTTCAGGCCGGTCAGCAGCACCACCAGGTTCAGCGGCCCGGCGAGCCGCACCACCTCCCAGCCGCCCAGCCCCGCGAACCGGGCGAACAGGCCCTCGGCCACCGCGTACGGCGAGTAGTAGGCGCTGCCCGCGCCGGGCAGGTCGGCCATCGGGTGGCGCGGACGCAGGAGGTCGGCCTTCAGGCGTTCCACCACCGCCGCGTGCTGGCCGGCGTCGCAGCACAGCGGCACCCGCCAGTACGCCAGCGACATCACCAGGAAGAACAGGAAGCCGACGGCCTGGAACGGGGTGGGACGCCAGGAACGGCCGCCGCGCAGCGCCGTCGCGCCGCGCACGCTCCGCCGGGCGAGGGCGCCGGCGCTCACTGGACGACAGGGAAGGGGGACATCCGGGGCATTTGCCGTATGTTCCCGCCGACGTCAACAGCTTGACGTCACTTCACCCCAACAGGTGAGAACCGGGTTCAGCCGGCCACACGCGCCCGGTCGGCGTGCCCTTGCGCGGGCAGCGGCACCCGGCCCGGCGACATCGGCTCCAGCAGCAGCGGAACGCCCACCACCGGCAGCAGCCAGGCCAGCACGATCAGCCGCTCGCCCCAGATGTTGACGTCCGGGTGCGCGGCCTGGGTGAGGAACCCGGTGAACGCCGCCGCGACCAGGAAGACACCGGCCGGCCCCCCTCGCCGCAGCGCGCCCCACGCCCCGGCGCCCAGGGCCGCGGCGAACAGCGGCTCCCACGCCTGCCGGCGCAGCCACTCCACCCAGAAGTTGCCCTGCAACTGCCAGAACTCCGGCCACGGGTCCTTGCGGTCCGGCCGTGCGAAGTGGCCGGTGAGCAGGTCCTGAAGGCTGTCGGACTCGGACGGGTAGTGCAGCAGCCGGGCCAGCGCCACCGTGACGAGCGCCCCGGCCAGACCCACCGCCGCGAGCGCCGGCACGTCCCGGCCCGGGGGCCGGCCCCGCCGGTGCCGCCGCAGGGCGAGGGCCGCGCCGGCCGCCGCCAGGCACAGCCCGAGGAACAGCGCCTGGGAGTGCTTGACCGCGAACAGCGCGAGCAGCGACCCGGCGACCAGGACGAGTCCCGCCCGCCGGCGTCCCGTCCGCAGCACCAGCGCACAGCCCCACACCGCCGCCAGGGTCAGCGCCATCAGCAGACCCTCGGTCATCGGGCGCATGGCGGTCGTGCCGCTCGGCAGCACGTAGTACAGGGCCTGCCCGGTCAGCGCGAGCGGCACCGGCACGGACAGCGTGCGCAGGACCAGGAAGGCGAGGACGCCGCCCGCGCACGCGATGACCACGCTCGCCGCCCACAGCCCCCACGTCACCCCGAACGCGGTGACGAACGGCACCAGGAACACCGGGTAGCCGGGCCGCACCTCGAAGATCCGCATGAAGCGCTCCGGCATGTACGGCACGGTGTGCCCGCCGGTCTGCCCGGCCGCCAGCCGCGGCTCCACCAGCCCCCACTCCCGCGCCCGGCAGTCCGCCACGACCCGGTCGGTCGGGTCGGGGCGGTGGAAGCGGACCACGTGCACGCTCTGGTCGCGGCGGGCCACCGACGCCCGGCTCGCGCACACGTAGTCGATGGTGGCCGACGCCGCCCCGCGCTTGCTCTCGCCGGACAGGCTCAGGGCGTACGCCAGGTAGTTCTTGGTGTCGGGCGTGTCCCGGCCGGTGACGTTCGCGAGCTGGAGCAGGGCGAACACCGCGGCCAGGACCAGCACCCAGGTGCGCGGCCTCACGAGAACGTGAGCAGGTCGCGGCCGGCCGCGGGGACGGCACGGGCGGCGGGGACCGCGACCGCCGGCGCCGGCGCCGGCATGGCCTCTCCCAGCATCAGTGTCCGGACGACCCGCTCGGCGGCCCGCCCGTCGTCGTACTCGCCGAACCGCGCCCGGAACGCGGACCGCAGCCGCGCCGCCTCCTCGTCCCGCCACGCCCCGGACTCCAGCAGCCACACCAGCTCCCGGTAGGAGCGCGCCACGTGGCCCGGCGCCTCGGCGGTGATGTCGAAGTAGGCGCCGCGGCTCGCCGCGTAGGCGCCCCAGTCGTCGGCGTGGACGACGATCGGCCGGTCCAGGAGCGCGTAGTCGAACATCAGGGCGGAGTAGTCGGTGATCAGCAGGTCGGAGGCGAGCATCACGTCCTCGACGTGCGGTTCGTCCGTCGCGTCGACGACCACGCCCCGCCGGTGCAGCTCGGACAGGCCCATGCCGCGGGCGTGGCCGGTGGCGAGCGAGGGGTGCAGCCGGACCACGAGGGTGTGGTCCTCGCCGAGGTCGGCGGCGAGGCGGGCCAGGTCGATCCGGTCGACGTGCCCGCCCCGCCGGTAGTCGCGGCGGGTCGGCGCGTACAGCACCACCGTGTGGCCCTCGGGCACACCGAGCCGCTCGCGGACCCGGCGGCCGTGCTCGGGACCGGCGCCGACCAGGACGTCGTTGCGCGGGCTGCCGGTCCGCACGGACGTGAAGTGGCACGGGTACGCCCGCTCCCACACCAGCTCCGAGTGCCGGTTGGCGACCAGGCTGTAGTCCCAGCGGTCGGCGCGGCGCAGCATCTGCGGCACGTCCAGGCCGAGCCGGGCACCCGGCTTGCCCAGCAGGTCGGCGCCCATGAACTTCAGCGGGGTGCCCTGGTGGGTGTGGATGTGGACGCTGCCGGGACGCTTGGCCAGCGAGCCGGGCCAGTTGACGTTGTTGACGAAGTACGTGGCCCGCTCGGTCACCCGGCGGTAGGCCGCGCTGCCCAGGACCACGTGCTCCGTGTCCGGCGGCAGCAGTGCCGCGTCCTCCTCGTCGCGCACCACCCACACCCCGCGCAGGTGCGGCGCGACCTCGCGGGCCTTGTGGTAGATCGCCGCGGGGTCGCCGAGCACGCCCCGGTGGGAGAACGCCGAGTACACGGCGAGGTCCGGGTCCAGGGGGCGGCGGGTGTTCACCGCGGAGCGGACCCGGCCCAGGCGCCCGGCGGCCGCGCCGCCCGCCTGCCGCGTCCGCCGCACCAGTTCCCGGCCCGCCCGCCCGGACCGCCGCCGCAGCCGGTACGCCGTCCAGCCCCGCTCCAGCACCCGCAGTCCGGCCGGGGTCCTGACCCCCTCCGGCCGGTGGGCGCGGAACATCTCGGCGGTGCGGCGGAAGAACTCGGCCCTGTCGGACGGGGGCAGCCGGTCCGGCTTGGACAGGATGTCCAGGCAGTGCTCGCCCATCTTGGCGTGCAGGAACGGCCGCCAGCGGGCCAGTTCGGGCCGGGCGTCGACGAACGCGAAGACCCGCTCGTACTGTTCGTGGATGTCGAAGTGCTTGCGGCTGGTGGTGGACAGGATGTTGCCGCTGCGCCGCTGCCGGTAGTTGAGGCAGATGCGGTCCAGCGTGGCGATCCGCCCGGCGCTGAGCATCACCGGGAACGTCCAGGGCGTGTCCTCGTAGTAGCCCGGCGGGAAGGTGAAGCCCTCGCGCTCGGTGAAGCCGCGCCGGTAGACCTTGTTCCACACCACCATCAGCAGGTCGAGGATCTCCGGGCGCTCGGCGGCCGTGAAGGTGCCGTCGCCGGCCTCGGCGAGGACCCGGGCGAGGACGTTGCGGCGGGTGCCGCCCCACCAGTAGGTGCGCGCGTAGTCGAAGACCAGGACGTCCGGGTCGTCCGTCTCCGCGAGCCGGTCGGCCATCGCGCGCAGGGCGCCCGGGGTGAGGGTGTCGTCGCTGTCCAGGAAGAACAGGTAGTCGCCGGTGGCGTGCGGCATCCCGGCGTTGCGGGCCCGGCCGAGGCCGACGTTCTCCTCCAGGTGCAGCACGCGCAGCCGGTCGTCGCGGGCCGCGTACTCGTCGAGGATCGCGCCGCAGCCGTCCGGCGAGCAGTCGTCCACGGCGATCACCTCGATGTCCCGGTAGGACTGGTCCAGGACCGAGTCGAGGCACTCGCGCAGGAAGCCCTGCACCTTGTAGCAGGGGATGATGACGCTGAAGCGGGGCACTGCGGGGTCAGCTCCTTACGAGGGGGGCGGCGGCGGGGGCCGGGACGCGCTCGGCGAGCGGGGTCACGGGCGCGATCGCCTCCGGCGGCTCGCCGAGCAGCACCCGGCGCACCACGCGCTCGGCGGCCCGGCCGTCGTCGAACTCGCAGAACCGCTCCCGGAACGCCGCCCGCAGCGCCGCCGACCGGGCGTCCGCGTACGAGCCGTCGCGGAAGACGCGGGCCAGTTCCTCGGGCGTGTGCGCCACCGGACCGGGCGGCGCCGCCGGCAGGTCGAAGTAGACGCCGCGGATCTCCCGGTACACGTCCCAGTCGTCGGCGTACACGACGATCGGCCGGTCGAGGTTGGCGTAGTCGAACATGATCGACGAGTAGTCGGTGACCAGCGCGTCGGCGGCCAGGCACACGTCCTCGGAGGAGCGGTGCCCGGTGACGTCGATGACCCGGCCGCCGCCCTCCCGCCGGCCGCCCCGGTCGTAGAAGTAGTGGGCGCGCAGCAGCACCACCACGTCCTCGCCGGCCGCCTCGCAGAACGCCTCCAGGTCCAGGCCGCCCGCGCCGAACCCGGTCTCGTGGTCGCGGTGGGTGGGCGCGTACAGGACGGCCGTCTTCCCCTCGGGCACGCCCAGTTCGCGCCGGACGCGGGCGACGTCGTCGGCGGTCGCCGTGTAGTAGACGTCGTTGCGCGGATAGCCGTACTCCAGGTGCTCGTACGAGCCGGGGAAGGCGCGCTCCCACGTCTGGGTGGAGTGGCGGTTGGAGGACAGGTTGTAGTCCCAGCGGTCCACGCGGCCCAGCAGCTTGGCGAAGCTGCCGCTGGCCGCCGCCACCACCGGGTACGTCGACTGGTCCACGCCCATCGTCTTCAGCGGGGTGCCGTGCTGCGTCTGCAGGTGCACGCTGCCGGGGCGCTTGACGACGCCCTCGGCGAAGTTGGCGTTGTTCACCAGGTACGTGGCGCCGGCCAGCACCTCCCAGTAGCGCCGGCTGCCGATGACGGCGTGCTCGACGTCCTTCGGCACGGTGTGTTCCCGGCCGGGCTCGACCAGGAACACCCCGCGCAGGTGCGGGGCGAGTTCGCGGGCCTTGGCGTGGATCGCGGCCGGGTTGCAGGCGTAGCCGCGGCCCCAGTACGCGCAGTACACGACGAGGTTGGGGTCCAGCGGGCGGCGCAGTCGGCGCCGGTAGAGCAGCCGGGTGCGCAGGCCCCGCGGGCGGGGCAGCCGGGCGAGGACCCCGGCCGCCGCGCGGTTGGCGGCCCGCAGGGAGCGGAACGCCGTGTACGACCCGGACGCCAGCAGCCGGTGCTGCACGCCGAGCCGGCCGCCCGGCGCGCGGAAACCGGCGGGACGGTGGCGCCGGTACAGGCGGCTCGCCCGGCGGAAGAAGGCGCGGCGCCCCCGGGTCAGCCGCCTCGGGTGGGCGGCCGTCTTCAGGACCAGGGCGAAGAGCTGCTCGAACAGAGGTCCCCGCCGCTCGGCCGGCAGCCCCCGGCCGGCGGCGTACGCGAGCGCCAGCTCGGCCTGGTCCAGCAGCTCGGCGTGGTGCTCGCCGGGCTGGTTCAGCCGGCTGCCCTGGCGGCGCACCAGGTGCCGCACGACGACGGAGCGCAGCACCGCCACGCGGTCGGCGTCCGCCGCGGCCCGGGTGGCGAAGCCGATGTCCGTGTAGTGCCCGGCGGGGAACTCCAGCCGCCGTTCGACGAGGAAGGCGCGGCGGTAGACGGCGCTCCACGCGGGCAGCCGCACGCCGGCCAGGTGCGGGGCGCGGCCGGGGGCGAAGGCCCCGTCCGGCGCCTTCGCCAGCAGCGGGGCGGCCGGGTTGACCGGCTCGCCCTCCCACCAGGGGACGCGCTCGTGCTCGAAGTACAGAACATCGATGCAGGGGCCGCAGGGGTCGCCGCCGGTCTCCGCCAGCCGCGCGTCCAGCGCCGCCAGCGCGCCCGGCACCAGCACGTCGTCGCCGTCGAGGAACAGCAGATAGGCGCCGGTCGCCGCCCGCGCCCCGGTGTTGCGCGCCCCGGCCACGCCCGCCGACGGCGGCGAGTGCACGGGCGCCACCCGGGAGTCCCGCGCGGCGCGGTCGGCGGCGATGTCCGCCGCGGCGCAGTCCGGGGCGTCGCAGACGGGGATCAGCTCGAAGTCGCCGAAGGACTGGGCGAGGACCGAGTCCAGCGCCTGGGACAGCCGTCCTGCGACCCCATGGGACGGGACGATGATGCTGAAGCGGGGCATTCTGCTCTTTCTCTCGTTGTCCTGGTCCGACGGGAGACCCCCGCCGCTCGGACCGCCTGCCGGCCCGGCCGTCCGGTCGGCCGCCAGGTGGGCGGCCGGGTCGGAGTGGGCCGCGACGAGCTGCGGGGCATGCGGACTCCCGGTGGACGAACGGCGATCAGAGGCTGTCGGTGACGGTGCGCGGCCCGGCGGGCTGCGGCACGGTGACGAGCGGGGGCCGGGAGAGGGCCGCCGACGGGGGTCCCCCCGCTCGAGCGGATTCGAGGGTGGGGGAGGGCGGGGCCGGGCGCCGTTCGGCGGGCGGGACGACCGGCGGGAGGTCCGCTTCCCCGAGCACGACACGGCGGACGACGCGCTCGGCGGCGCGGCCGTCGTCGTACGGGCAGAACCGCTCCCGGAAAGCGGCCCTGAGCCGGTCGGACCGCGGGTCGCACCACCGGCCGTCGGCGAAGACGCCGATCAGTTCGTCCTCGTCGCACGCCACCGCGCCCGGCGGGAAGGAGCGGAGGTCGACATAGGTGCCGCAGGCCGCCTCGAAGGCCTCCGGTTCGTCGGCGTGGACCACGATCGGCCGGTCCAGACCCGCGTAGTCGAACATCAGTTCCGAGTAGTCGGTGATCAGCGCGTCGGAGGCGAGACACAGCCCTTCCACGCTCGGGTGACCGGTGACGTCGACGATCCGGTCGTGGCGGGCGGTGGTGAGCGGACCGCCGTGCCGGGGGTGGGCGAGGGCCAGCACCATGAAGCGGGGGCCGAGACGGGTGACGACGCGCTCCAGGTCGAGGCCCGCGCGCTGGGTGCGGCGGTAGTCGCGGTACGCGGGCGCGTACAGGAGCGCGACGGTGCCCTCGGGGATGCCGAGCGTCTCGCGCAGCCGGGCCACGTCCGCCGCCGTCGCCCGCTGGAACACGTCGGTGCGCGGGCGGCCGTACTCCAGCGTGGTGTAGCGGCCCGGGTGCACGCGCTCCCAGATCAGGGTGGAGTGGCGGTTCGCGGAGACCACGTGGTCCCAGGTGTCCGCGGTCTCCAGGAGCCGGTCGACGTCGACGGCGCGGGCGGCGGCCGGGTGTTCCCGGAGGTCCAGGCCCAGGTGCTGCAGGGGCGTCCCGGCCTGCGTCTGGATCACCACCTGGTCCCGGCGCTTGACGAGGCCCGCGTCGAGACCGGTGTGGTGCACCAGGTACCGGGAGCGGGCCAGTGCCGTCCAGTACGCGGCCGTGTCCGGGGTCAGCCGGCGGATGCCGGTCGGGACCGTGTGGTGGTGCGCGGGGCGGGCGGCCCACGCGGTGCCCACGTGCGGCGCGAAGGTGCGGAACGCCTCCTCCAGCGCACCCGGGTCGCCGCCGTACCCCCGGCCGTCGTCGGCGGCGAAGACGGCGCGGTCGGCACGCAGGGGGAGGCGGCGCTGGATCCGGTAGTGCAGCCGCAGGGCGGCGGTGCGTGCCGCCCCCAGCAGCTTGACGGAACCCTTCAGCGTCCGGCGGCGCAGGGCCGACACCAGCCGCAGGGCCTCGTAGGTGCGGCGCAGGCCCAGGCGGAGCAGGGCGTGGCGCAGCCGGGCGGCCGGCGGGACGGGGGCGCCGGGGACGCGGTAGCGGCGGCAGTGGACGCGGGCCCGGCGCACGAACTCGGCGCGCAGGGAGCGCGGGAGGCGGTCGGGGCGGGTGAACACCGTCACCAGGTGGTCGGCCATGCGGCGGAACAGCACCGGCCGCCAGCGGGCCAGTTCCGGGTCGGACTCGACGTACGCGAAGAGCCGGTCGTACTGGGCGAAGACGTCGAGGTGGCGCTCGCCCGGGGTGCGCAGGATGCTGCCCCGGCGGCCCTGCCGGTAGTGCACGCAGACCCGGTCCAGGGTGGCGAGGGACTCCGCGGCCATCAGCACCGGGTACGACCACGGGGTGTCCTCGTAGTGGCCGGGCGGGAAGGTGAAGCCCTCGCGCTCGGCGAACTCCCGCCGTACGGCCTTGTTCCAGGCCACCATCAGCAGCTTCAGCAGTCCCGGCCGGTCGGTCAGCCGGAACGGTGCCGGGCCCTGCTCGGTGAGGTGCGCCGCGGCCCGGTTGCGGACCGTCTCGCCGGTCGCGTACGCGCGGGCGTAGTCGTAGACGAGGACGTCGGGCTCGCCGGTCTCCTTGATCCGGTCGGCGATGCTCCGCAGCGCGTCCGGGGCGAGGGTGTCGTCGCCGTCGAGGAAGACCAGGTAGTCGCCGGCCGCCCGCTCCATGCCGGCGTTGCGGGCCGGGCCCAGGCCCCCGTTGCGGGGCAGGTGCACGGGCCGCACCCGCGGATCGCGCTCGGCGAACTCGTCGGCGATCTCGCCGCAGGCGTCCGGCGAGCAGTCGTCGACCACGATCAGTTCGAGGTCCGGGTACGACTGGGACAGCACCGAGTCCAGGCACTCGTGCAGATACGCCTGAACCTGGTACGCGGGGACGATGACACTGAACCGGGGCACGGGGACATCCATGGGTCGGCGCGGGCGTACGGCCCGGCAACGGCCGAGGGAGTGACTTGGTTACGGCCCCTGCGACATCCGGGGGACCACGCGCACGTGGGAGAGGGGGCGGGCCGGTGACCGGCCTGCCCCCTCAAGGGTGAGACGGATACGGCTACTTGACGGCGCCCGCCATCACGCCGGAGACGAACTGCCGCTGGAACGCGAAGAACACGGCCAGCGGGATCACCATGGAGATGAACGCGCCCGGCGCCAGCACGTCGATGTTGTTGCCGAACTGCCGTACCTGCGTCTGGAGGGCGACCGTGATCGGCTGGCTCCCGGAGTCCGAGAAGATCAGCGCGACCAGCATGTCGTTCCACACCCACAGGAACTGGAAGATGCCGAGGCTCGCGATCGCGGGTCCGCCGAGCGGCATCACGACCCGGACGAACAGCCGCAGTTCGCCCGCACCGTCGAGCCGGGCCGCCTCCAGCAGCTCCCTCGGGATCTCCGCGAAGAAGTTCCGCAGCAGGAACACCGCGAACGGCAGTCCGAAGCCCACGTGGAACAGGATCACGCCGACGATCGAACCGAACAGGCCGATCTTGCCGAAGAGTTCGGCGATCGGGATCAGCGCCACCTGGACGGGGACGACCAGCAGCCCGACCACGGCCAGGAACCACCAGTCGCGGCCCGGGAAGTCCATCCACGCGAACGCGTAGCCCGCGAGCGAGCCGATCACGACGACCAGCACCGTCGCCGGGACCGTGATCAGCACGGTGTTGACGAGGGAGGAGGTGATGTCGCCGTTCTCCAGCAGCTCCTCGTAGCTCCGGAAGGTGAGCTGCGACGGCTCGGTGAACACCTTCCACCAGCCGCTGGCCGCCATGTCCTTCGGCGTGCGCAGCGAGGACAGCAGCAGGCCGATCGTCGGGACCAGCCAGAACAGGCCCACCACGATCAGGAACACCCGGACCAGGCCGCCGCTGACGCCCTCGGCGAGCCGCGAGCCCAGCGACGGCTTCGCCCCGGCGGCGGTCCCGGGCGGCTCGGCCGCCGCCCCGGTGAGAGAACCCGCGTCCGCGGTCATCGCCGCACCTCCCGCCGCAGCCGCCGTACGTTGAACCACATCACCGGGATGACCAGCAGCAGCAGGAACACCGCGATGGCGCTCGCGATGCCCGGCTGGTCCGAGGCGAAGCCCTTGCGGTACAGCTCCAGGGCGAGCACGTTCGCGTCGTCCTGGGAGGAACCGGGGGCGATGATGAACACCAGGTCGAACACCTTCAGCACATTGATCATCAAGGTGACGACCACGACCGCGAGGACCGGCGCGAGCAGCGGCACCGTGATTCGCCGGAAGACCTGCCACTCGTTGGCGCCGTCCACCCGGGCGGCCTCCAGGAGCTCCCGGGGCACGCCCGCCAGCCCGGCCGCGATCAGCACCATGGCGAAGCCCGCCCACATCCACACGTACGACCCGATGATGGCCGGGGTGACGAGCGAGGGGCCGAGCCAGTCCAGGCCGTTGTAGGGCTCCTCGAAGTTGTCGGCGGGCAGCCTGAGCAGTGCGCCGTCGGCCGCGGCGGGCAGCGTGAACGTGCCGTCGTCGGCGGCCTTCGTCGACGCGACGACCTCGCCGTCCTTGACGGCCTCGATCCTCATGCCGGCGTAGCCCAGCTCGGCGGCGTCGACGCCGCCCAGCTTCCCGACGCCCTTGCCGCGGGTGAAGTCCTGCCAGGTGGTGCCGGTCACCTTCCCGTCCTCGGGCCGGGCGGGCGCGGCCTTCTTCGCGTCGTCCGGCATCTGGTCGGGGGCCACGCCGACCAGGGGGAGCGTGACGACCCGGCCGACGCCGACCGGCTCCTTGGTGACGAACGCGCCCCCGCCGGCCGCCTTCAGCGGCGACTCGCGGCCCGGGTGCGCCTTCGGGAACGCCGACGACTCGGCGAAGGTGTCGTGCACCCCCACCCACACCGCGTTCGCGACGCCCTTCTCCGGCGCCTGGTCGTACACCAGCCGGAAGATGATCCCGGCGGCCAGCATCGAGATCGCCATCGGCATGAAGACGACCAGCTTGAACGCCGTTCCCCAGCGCACCCGTTCGGTCAGCACCGCGAAGACCAGTCCGAGAGCGGTGGCGACCGTCGGCGCGAACACCACCCAGATGACGTTGTTCTTCAGGGCGGTGCGGATGCCGTCGTCGGTGAACAGCGCCCGGTAGTTGTCGAATCCGGCGAAGCCGTCACCGGACTGGTCGTAGAAGCTGCGGATCAGCGAGTACCCGATCGGGTAGACCACGAGCGCGCCGAGCAGCACCAGGGCGGGCAGCAGGAACAGGGCCGCCACGGTCCTGCGGGTTCCGGTCACGCTCTTGCGCGACTTGGGGGCGGCGGGGGCCGGTGAGGTCCCCGCCGCCGTTGCCGACGCCATCCGTCAGCCTCCGTAGGCGGCGGCCGCGTCCGCCTCCAGCTTCGCCGCGGCGCCCGCGACGTCCTTCGGGTTCTTCAGGAAGTCCTGCAGCGCCTTCCACTCGCCCTTGCCCGGGGTGCCGCCGAAGGCCTGCGGGGCCTGGTCCGACATGTCGAAGCGGAAGTCGTCGCCGGCCGCGATCAGCGCCTCGGCGATCTTCTTCTGCACCTCGTTCGGGTACACCGACGCGTCGAGGCTCTTGTTCGGCGAGAGGAAGCCGCCCAGCTTCGCCTGGACCGCCGCCGCGTCCGGGGAGGCCAGGAAGGTGGCCAGCGCCTGCGCGGCCTTCGAGTCCTTCAGGATCACGGCCGCGTCGCCGCCGGAGACGACCGGCGCGGTGCCGCCGACGGACGGGAAGGGGAAGACCTTGGCGTCCGTGCCCACCTTCGCTTTCGTCTCGCCGATGTTGACCTGCGCGAAGTCGCCCTCGTAGACCATGCCCGCCTTGGGCTGGTCGCCGCCGGTGAAGGTCTGCGTCACCGAGGCCGGGAACTCCGTCTGCAGCGCGCCGGACGCGCCGCCCGCCACGTAGTCCTTCTTGCCCCAGATCTCGGCGAGGGTGGTCAGGGCCTTCTTCACGGACGGGTCGGTCCACTTGATCTCGTGCTTGGCCAGCTGGTCGTACTTCTCCGGGCCGGCCTGCGAGAGGTAGACGTTCTCGAACCAGTCGGTGAGGGTCCAGCCGTCCGCGCCGCCCACGGAGAACGGCGTGACGCCGGAGTCGTAGACCGTCTGCGCGGTGGTGAGGAGTTCGTCCCAGGTCTTGGGCTCGGAGGCGCCCGCGTTCTCGAAGACCTGTGCGTTGTACCAGATCAGGGACTTGTTGGCGGCCTTGTAGTAGACGCCGTACTGCTTGCCGCCGACCTTGCCGATGTCCTGCCAGCCCTGCGAGTAGTTCTTCGTCAGCTCCTTGGTGGCCTCGGGGCCCAGCGGCTTGGCCCAGCCCTTGTCGACCGCCTGCTTGATGGCGCCGGGCTGCGGGAGCATCGCCACGTCCGGCGGGGCGCCGCCCGCGATCTTCGAGCCGAGGAAGTTGATGATCGGGTCCTGGGCCGGCACGAAGGTCACCTTGGCGCCGGTGCGCTTCTCGAACTCGGCGAGGACCTTCTTGAAGTTCTTCTGCTCGGTACCGGTCCAGACGGCGGCGACCTCCAGGCTCTCGCCGTCCAGCTCGGGGAGGACGAGGGCGGCGGGCTTCTCGGTGCCGCCGTCCCCGCCGCTCCTGTCGCCGTCCCCGTTGTCGTCGTCGCCGCCGCACGCGGTGAGCGAGAGCGCGAGTGCCCCCGCGGCCAGGGCGGCGGCCGCCCTGGCGGACCTCTTGACGGTTCCGCGTGTCCGGATGGTGCTGCTCGTGCGCATCACTGCCCCGTTCTTCGTTCCTCGTCGAACGCCTGGCGCTGTCCCGTGCGCTCTGGTGTACGCCAGGGGGATGAGGGCGGCAAGAGCGCACCCGCGCCCAACCCGAAGATCGTGACCGCGTCGTGACTCACCGCCCCGGCCCGCGGGCCCGGCCCGTGCCGCCGGACCGCGCGGCCCGGCCCGAGCGCCGACGCCGGGCGTCAGAGGAGCGACGGCACCTCCGGGGCGGCGACTTCCCGCGCCGCCCGCTCCAACGCACTGGCCAGCAACGCCAGATCCGTGGGCCCGTTCCCCAACTCCCTCACGGGCCGCCGGGCGGGCGGATCACCCATCCGGTGCCACTCCAGCGCCACGACGGTGGGCCGCAGAGTCGCCGTACGGGGGATCCGCCCCGTGACCCGGCCCGCCTGGAACGCCACGCTCCGTCCGTCCGCACCGGCCAACCGCCCCCGTCCCGGCAAGGGTTCGTCCGGTCCCGGCGCCGGCGCGTCGAGCACGACGCGCAGCGCCGCCCGGCGGGCCGGCTCCGTCTGGGCCGTACGGCCCCCCGGTCCGGCGGCCGCCACCAGGTGCACCCCGAGCCGGTCGCCCTCCCGCGCCACCGCCTCCAGCGCCCGCATCACCGACCCCGCCGCGGGCCGCCCCGGCGACCCGAGCGGAGGCGTGACGAGCGCGTCCAGGTCGTCCACGACGACCACCAGCCGGGGCAGCGGCGGCACCGCCCCGGCCCGGCGCCGGGCCGCGCCGGGCCGCAGCCGCAGCGTCGAACTGGGCGGCGAGTCGATGTCCCCCGCGCCCGGCACCGCCCCGGGCCCGCCCGCGGCCGTGCGCTGGCTGACCATCCGCCCCGACACCTCGCGCCCGGTGTGCCACTCGGCGAAGTCGGACCGCCCGAGCAGCTCGGCCCGCCGCTTGAGCTCGGCGCTCAGCGACTGGGCGAACTCCCGCATCCGGACGGGGTCGTCGGCGGTGAGGTGCGTGGTGACGTGCGGTACGTCCGTGCAGACGCGCAGGCCCTCGCCGTGGGCCTTGCCCGCGCCCACGGTGTCCCGGCCGTCCATCAGGACGATGCCGAGCCGGTCGGGGCGTTCGGCGGAGGCGAGCGAGGCGACGACCGCCCGCAGCAGCTCCGTACGGCCGCTGCCGGGCGGGCCCTCGATCAGCAGGTGCGGCCCCTCGGCGGCGAGGTCCACCGCGACCGGGCCGCGCGGTCCGGCACCCAGCACGGCGTGCGCGCGGCCCCCGAGGGCCTCCGCGTCGTCGGCCGCGTCCGCCCAGCGGGCCATCAGGGACGCCGGGGTGGCCCGGGCGAGACCCAGCTCGTCGAGGAGCCGGGCCGCCTGGGGCAGCGGCGCGGACACGCGCGCGTGCCGCTCGCCCGCCCCGCCGTCGGTGCGCAGCGGCGCCAGGGCGCGCGCGAACCGCTCCGACCAGGCGAGGGAGACGGCGTCCACCGTGCCGACGATGCCGTGCCCGACCGGGCCGCCGGGGGACGACCCGCCGCGCGCGACGCGCAGCAGCCGCAGCGTCGTCGCCACGTCACCGCTGAGCAGCGCCACGGCACCGCAGTCGCGGAAGACCGGCGACGCCGCGCAGGCCGCCTCGTAGGTCTGCGTCACCGGAGAGGTCGGGGAGGCGGCGGCCGTCTCGGCGAGGCACACGACGTGGATGCCGGCCCGGGGCCCCTCCAGGGCCAGCCGCGTCATCACCTCGCGCGCGTCGGCGCCGCCGGGGTCGCCGTCCACGACGACCACGGTGTACGGCCCCGCGAAGCCGCCGGCCAGGTCGCTCCCGTCGTCCGCCCGCGCCCAGGAGGGCCGCCGGGCGGTCCCCGCGGCCGCTCCGGACCCCTCCGGCGCGTCCGGTCCGCCGTGTCCGTCCGGGCCGCCGTGCCGCAGGTCCTGGGCGGGAGCCGTCGGCTGGGCCGGGATCGCGCCGGCGGTGGCCGGCGGCCGGGTGCCGTTGCGGGCGTCCGTCAGGTGGTCCTCCAGGCGGCGCAGGAGTTCCTGGGCGCGGGCCGTGGCCTGGTCGCGGTCGTAGGCGAGCAGCAGGCGGCAGTCCTGGCCGTGTCCCGGGCGCACCTGCGGCAGCCAGCCCAGCCACGACCACTCGGCGGTCCGCTCCGCGAGCGGGCGGGAGCGGTCCGCGCTGATCAGGACGATCTCCAGCAGATCGGGGGAGTGCAGCGCGGCGAGCTGGGCCAGCACCGCGCGGGCCAGCCCGGCGAGCCGCGCGCGCGGGCCCGCCAGGCCGAGCGCCCCGGCCTCGCGCAGCCCGACCGTCACCGGGACCGCGGGCAGCGGCGCGTCGGCGCCGGGCGCCATCCGGTCGGCCGTACCGAGCCGCACGGCGAGCGCCTCGGGATGCCCCGGCCCGCGCTCCCACAGCCGCGGCCCCGGTCCCAGCGCCGTCAGCAGCAGCGAGGCGGGGTCCGGCCACGTCTCCGGCACGAGGGAGGCCCCGGCGGCCGGTGTCTCCCGCTCCGGACCGGCGGCCTCCTCGTCGTAGGCGTACGCGTCGGGCCCGACGGCGTCCTGCGCGCCCCCGCGCCCGCCGGCCAGCCGCCGCGCCCACGCGCCGAGCCCTCCGCGCCTGCGCACGCCCTGCGGCACGTCGGTCCCCCGCAGCGGTGTCCCCTTGCGGCCGCCGCCCGCCGTGCCGGACACCTCCGCGTGGCCCCAGCCCGCGGCGGTCGGCCCCGCGGGAGCGCTTCCCGCCCCGGGAGCCCCGGCGCGGGCGACGTCCACCCCGGCCGCCCCGGTCCACGGGCCGGCCGTCCCCGGCAGCGGACGCGGCGCGGTGCCGGGCCGCGCGTCCCCCGGGAGACCGGTGCCGTGGCCCTCGACGCGGGGCGCGGTGCCCCCGCCGGGCACCGGCGCCGGGCCGGCCGGTGCCGCGGCGGTGCCGTACGCCGCCGTGCCGTGGGCGTGGTGCGTGCGCTCGCCGGGGACGTCCGCCCCGTCGCCCGCGCGCCCGTGGGCCGCCCGGTCCCCGGCGTCGGCCGCTGCGCCGGGCACGCGCACGTACCCCTCGCCGTCCGGCGTCGTCGTCACCCGTGTCCCGGCTCCCCGGCCGGCCGGGACCAGCCGCAGCGCCGACTCGCCGATCCGCAGCAGCGCCCCCGGCGCGAAGCGCACCGGACGCTCGCCGACGCGGACGCCGTCCAGGGTGGTGCCGTTGGTCGAGCCGAGGTCGGCGACCGAGACGCGGCCGTCGGCGGCGACGGTCACGGCGCAGTGCATCCGGGAGACGTCCGGGTCGTCGAGCGCGACGTCCGCGTCGGCGGACCGGCCGAGCCGGATCTGGCCCCCGTGCAGCAGGTGGACGCCGCCCGCGTCGGGTCCGGCGACCACGTGCAGCTGGGCCGGGGCGTCGGCGGGCTCGGCGTGCGGGTCGGGCTCGCCCGGGGCGCCCAGGCGGAGCACGGCGCCATCGATCAGCGGGGGCTCGCCCAGGGTGCTGCGCTGGGCGTCGAGCCGCTGCGCGCCGGCGTACAGGACCACCTGGCCGGAGCCCGGTCCGTCGCCGCCGGGGACCGCCGAGGCCAGTGCGGAGGCGACCGTGGCCAGAGCCGTCCCGGCCGGCGCCGTGACCAGCACGTCGCAGCTCGCGGCGTGTGCGCTGTCCCCCGCGGACACGTGCGGGCCCAGCGGATCTACGACGGTCAGCCGGATCTGCATCGCCGTCAGCGGTCCCTTCGCGCGGGCGCCCGCGATCGCTTTGGGACGAAGACCTCTCTGCGCGGTCCCCCACCGCGGACTTCCCCCACCGCCACACGAGCACGTCGGCCAGTACTGGAGGCATCCTCGCACCTGCCGCCGACAACGTGCCCGTCCGCCGCCATCGAATGATCTTGATTGGTCGGCTCTGCCCGCAAAAGTGCCTGACGGATGGCCTGCCGCTGATCGGGGAGCGACCGCTTGAGATCGGTCACGTCCGGGCCCGGCAACCAAAGGGACCAGGTCACGCGTCCTTCCTTCGCACACGCGCCGGAAGCGGAACGCGGGAGGTTCCGGCGGACCGACGGGAACCCCGGGAACCCCGGGAACCAGGGGAACCACAGGAAGACGACAGCCCGGGCCGCGCACCGCGGCACTACAGTGGGCCGGAACAGCCAGCAAGCAAACAGGGAGCGCATGACGTGCGGCCGGTAGGCAGCAAGTACCTCCTCGAGGAGCCCCTCGGTCGCGGTGCCACGGGCACCGTCTGGCGAGCCCGCCAGAGGGAGACCGCGGGCGCCGAGGCGGCCGTGGCCGGACAGCCCGGCGAGACCGTCGCGATCAAGGTCCTCAAGGAGGAGCTCGCGAGCGACGCCGACATCGTGATGCGCTTCCTGCGGGAGCGCTCCGTCCTGCTCCGGCTGACCCACCCCAACATCGTCCGGGTCCGCGACCTGGTCGTCGAGGGCGAGCTGCTCGCGCTGGTCATGGACCTCGTCGACGGCCCCGACCTGCACCGCTACCTGCGCGAGAACGGGCCGTTCACGCCCGTCGCCGCCGCGCTGCTCACCGCGCAGATCGCCGACGCGCTCGCCGCCAGCCACGCCGACGGCGTCGTCCACCGCGACCTGAAGCCGGCCAACGTCCTGCTGAAGCAGACCGGCGGCGAGATGCACCCGATGCTCACCGACTTCGGCATCGCCCGCCTGGCGGACTCGCCCGGCCTCACCCGCACCCACGAGTTCGTCGGCACGCCCGCGTACGTCGCCCCGGAGTCCGCCGAGGGCCGCCCGCAGACCTCCGCCGTCGACGTCTACGGCGCCGGCATCCTGCTGTACGAGCTGGTCACCGGCCGCCCGCCGTTCTCCGGGAACTCCGCCCTCGAGGTGCTGCACCAGCACCTGAGCGCCGAGCCGCGCCGTCCCTCCACCGTCCCCGACCCGCTGTGGACGGTCATCGAGCGCTGCCTGCGCAAGAACCCCGACGAGCGCCCGAGCGCCGAGAACCTCGCCCGCGGCCTGCGGGTCGTCGCCGAGGGCATCGGCGTGCACGCGGGCAGCGCCCAGATCGCCGCCGCCGAGAACGTCGGCGCGCTCCTCGCCCCCGACCCGACCCCCGCGCAGGTGCCCGGCACCCCCGGCGCCGCCGACCCGACGCAGGTCCTGCCGCAGAACCCGAACGGCGCCTACGACCCGAACGGCGCGACCAGCGTCCTGCCGCACACCGGCGGCCCCGCGGGCGCCGCCGACCCCACCGCCGTACTGCCGAGCCGCGGCGCGGCCGACCCGACCGCCGTCATGCCGCCGGTGCCTCCGGGACAGCCGGGACAGCCGGGAGGAGCGCAGGGCGGGCAGGCCGGCGGGCCCGAGGACCCGCACCCGTGGCAGAACCAGCTGCGCGCCGCCCGCGACCGCAACGAGCAGACGCAGGTGCAGTACCTCGACCCGAACGAGGACCCGCTGCGCCGCCGCCCCCAGCGCCAGGTCGCCCGCCCGCAGCAGCAGCCGCGCCCCCAGCAGCACCAGCCCCAGCAGCCGCCGCAGGGCTACGGCTACCCGCAGCAGCCCCAGCCGCAGCGGTACGCCACTCCCCAGCCCCAGCAGCCCCAGCCGCAGCGCTACGCCCCGCCGCCCGCGCCCGAGCCCCGGCCGCCCCGGCGCGAGCCCCGGCCGCCGCGGCAGCGCAGCGCCAACCCGATGCGCATCCCCGGGCTCGGCTGCCTCAAGGGATGCCTGGTCACCCTCGTCATCCTGTTCGTGGCCGGCTGGCTGATCTGGGAGCTGAGCCCGCTCCAGGAGTGGATCGGCACCGGCAAGAACTACTGGGAGCAGCTCAGCGACTGGTTCGGCACCGTGACCGGCTGGATCGGGGACCTGGGCGGTTCGGACGCGGGCTCGGGCGGCAACTGATCCCCGGGCGGGCCGCGCGGCCCCGACTCTGGGGATTTGTCGACAACCGGCGGGTGATTTCCGCCTCCGCTGTGAGGGCCGGCTCTGCGGACGCGTAGTTTTGTGCGCAACACGCGTCGGTAGGAGCAGTCTTGGCACGGAAGATCGGCAGCCGGTACACCGCCCACCAGATCCTCGGGCGGGGCAGCGCCGGCACGGTGTGGCTGGGTGAGGGGCCCGAGGGCCCCGTCGCGATCAAGCTGCTGCGCGAGGACCTGGCCTCCGACCAGGAACTCGTCTCGCGCTTCGTCCAGGAGCGCACCGCCCTGCTCGGCCTGGAGCACCCGCACGTCGTCTCCGTGCGCGACCTGGTGGTCGACGGCAACGACCTCGCGCTGGTCATGGACCTGGTCCGCGGCACGGATCTGCGCACCCGCCTCGACCGGGAGCGGCGCCTGGCACCCGCGGCCGCCGTGGCCGTCGTCGCCGACGTCGCCGACGGCCTGGCCGCCGCGCACGCCGCCGGGGTCGTGCACCGCGACGTCAAGCCGGAGAACGTGCTGCTGGACATGCAGGGCCCGCTCGGCCCCGGCGGCGCGCACCCCGCGCTGCTGACCGACTTCGGTGTGGCCAAGCTCATCGACACCCCCCGGCGCACCCGCGCCACGAAGATCATCGGCACCCCCGACTACCTGGCCCCGGAGATCGTCGAGGGCCTGCCGCCGCGGGCCTCGGTCGACATCTACGCCCTGGCCACGGTCCTGTACGAGCTGCTCGCCGGGTTCACGCCCTTCGGCGGCGGCCACCCCGGCGCGGTCCTGCGCCGGCACGTCACCGAGACCGTCGTCCCGCTCCCCGGCATCCCCGACGAGCTGTGGCAGCTGCTCGTGCAGTGCCTGGCCAAGGCGCCGGCCTCCCGGCTGCGCGCCTCCGAGCTGGGCGCCCGGCTGCGCGAGCTGCTGCCGATGCTGGCCGGGATGGCGCCCCTGGACGTGGACGAGCCCGACGCGGACGAGGCGGACGCGCCCGAGGAGGACCCCGCGTCGCCCGCGCCCGCCGGGCAGCCGGTCCGGCGCCGGGGAGCGGTGCCGCTGGTGCCGGGCGCGAAGCCGGCCGACTCCAACCGGGACACGCACACCTCCATGCGCGTACCGGCCCCCGACGAGCTGGCTGGCGGCGCCCGCGGCACCGCCCGCGCCCCGCGCGCGGCCGGCGCCCCCCGCCCCGGCTCGGCCCGCAACCGCGCCGCCGCGCGGCGCCGCCGGCTCGCGCTGGGGGCGGGCACGGTCGCCCTGGTCGCGGCGGTCGGCGTCGGCGCCTGGCTGGCCACGAGCGGTGACGAGGGCGAGGCGGGCCCCCAGGACACGCGGAACTCGGCACCGGCCTCTCCGTGAGCCCGGGCACGCCGCCGGCGCCGCCGCCCGCCACGGTCCGGCGTGGACCGCCGGGCGGAGCCGTTACGCTGGATGCGTGGCAGTCGTCGATGTATCCGAAGAGCTGAAGTCCCTCTCCTCGACCATGGAGTCGATCGAGGCCGTCCTGGACCTCGACAAGCTGAGGGCAGACATCGCCGTGCTCGAGGAGCAGGCGGCCGCGCCCTCCCTCTGGGACGACCCGGAGGCGGCGCAGAAGATCACCAGCAAGCTCTCGCACCTCCAGGCCGAGGTGCGGAAGGCCGAGGCCCTGCGCGGCCGGATCGACGATCTCGCCGTGCTCTTCGAGATGGCCGAGGAGGAGGACGACCCCGACACCCGCGCGGAGGCCGAGTCCGAGCTCACGGCCGTGAAGAAGGCGCTGGACGAGATGGAGGTCCGCACGCTGCTCTCGGGCGAGTACGACGCGCGCGAGGCGCTCGTCAACATCCGCGCCGAGGCCGGTGGCGTGGACGCCGCCGACTTCGCGGAGAAGCTCCAGCGCATGTACCTGCGCTGGGCCGAGCAGCACGGCTACAAGACCGAGGTCTACGAGACGTCGTACGCCGAGGAGGCCGGCATCAAGTCGACCACCTTCGCCGTGCAGGTGCCGTACGCCTACGGCACCCTCTCCGTCGAGCAGGGCACGCACCGCCTGGTGCGCATCTCGCCCTTCGACAACCAGGGGCGCCGCCAGACCTCCTTCGCGGGCGTCGAGGTCCTCCCTGTGGTCGAGCAGACCGACCACATCGACATCGACGAGTCCGAGCTGCGGGTGGACGTCTACCGGTCCTCCGGCCCCGGCGGCCAGGGCGTCAACACCACCGACTCGGCGGTGCGCCTGACCCACATCCCCACCGGCATCGTCGTCTCCTGCCAGAACGAGCGCTCCCAGATCCAGAACAAGGCCACGGCGATGAACGTCCTCCAGGCCAAGCTGCTGGAGCGGCGCCGCCAGGAGGAGCAGGCCAAGATGGACGCCCTCAAGGGCGACGGCGGCAACTCCTGGGGCAACCAGATGCGTTCGTACGTGCTGCACCCCTACCAGATGGTCAAGGACCTGCGCACCGAGCACGAAGTGGGCAACCCCGAGTCGGTGTTCAACGGCGAGATCGACGGCTTCCTGGAGGCCGGAATTCGCTGGCGCAAGCAGCGGGAGAAGTGACGCACGGCGCCGACGCCGCTTTGTCGACAAGGCAACTGCCGCCTCACGGGCGGCGGTTGCCTTTTCTTCGTCGGCGATGTCCGGGTTTTACATCACACTCACACCCTTTGTGTCCGGCATACGCTCCTTACCGGGACATCGCGTACGCAATGACCTTGACGAGGCTTTGAACATTCGTAAGGGTGAGGCGCGGCATGCGTATTTCTGGGGCGCATGTGAACCGGGGGACTTTTCTGTGTGACAGCCACCCCCGTCGATCACGGCCTCGAACGCAGCCTCACTGACGATTCAGCTACTGGGGGTAGCACACTCATGACGAAGAAGACGCGGATCCGCGTCGCACGCATAGCCGCCGGCGCCGTTGTCGCTGCGGGTGCATCTCTGATGGTGACGGGCGTCGCCCAGGCCGACGACGGCCCTCTGTGCGACATCGTCGTCACTCCGGACTGCGAGGACGACGGCGAGAACCCGGGCGGCGAGAACCCCGGTGGGGAGAACCCGGGCGGCGAGAATCCGGGCGGGGAGAACCCCGGTGGGGAGAATCCGGGCGGGGAGAACCCCGGTGGGGAGAACCCGGGCGGGGAGAACCCCGGTGGGGAGAACCCCGGTGGGGAGAACCCGGGCGGCGAGAATCCGGGCGGGGAGAACCCCGGTGGGGAGAACCCGGGCGGGGAGAACCCCGGTGGCGAGAACCCCGGCGGTGGTAACCCCGGTGGTGGGAACCCTGACGATTCGGGCACCCCGTCCACCGACCCCACTGAGGCTCCCGGCGGCGGCAACGGCGGCGGCAGCGGCGGCGGCGACGGTGGCAGCAACACCAAGCCCGACGGCGGCTCCAACACCGCCGTCCAGGAGCAGGGCTCCTCGGCCCTGACCGACACCGGTGAGGCGGCCCCGGCCTCCGACACCTCTGCCCAGGGCAGCGGCAAGGAGCTCGCCGAGACCGGTGCGGCGGAGACCACGTTCCTGCTGATCGGCGCCGCCACGATGATCGCCGGCGGCATCGGCTTCCGCATCCTGCCGCGCATGATGGGCGGCCGCGCCGCCGCCTGACGGTAGCCGAGCGCCCACGCGCAGCGCACACAGGGGCCCGGAGCGCAACCGCTCCGGGCCCCTGTCACGTCTTCGCCGGGCGCTACACCGTCTGGTGGGCCAGCAGCGCCACCGCCGCGACCAGGACCGCCAGCAGGGCGATCAGCGCCATCGGGTTCAGCCCCGAGAGGAAGCTCTCCTGCTGCAGCCGCTCGCGGTTCGCCCGGCACACCGGGCACCGGCCCTCGCTCACGGGCGCCGCGCAGTTCGCGCACACCAACCGGTCGTACGTCATGCGCCTCGCCCTCCTTGCAACCGGTTCACTCACACAACGCCCACGGCACCGTGAACGTTCCCCTTCCACTGTGCCAGGTTCCGGGAGCCCCCGCGCGCGGTCCCGGCGGGGCTGTGGCCGGGACAAAAAGTGCAACTACCGCGCAACCCCGACCGGTGACTGCGGGCGGCTCCCCGGTTCGCGTATGGTCACGCTCATCTACCCCCGGCGACCCGTGGTGCATCCGTGATCCGATTCGACAACGTGTCCAAGGTCTACCCCAAACAGAACCACCCAGCCCTCAGGGACGTCTCCCTGGAGATCGAGAAGGGCGAGTTCGTCTTCCTCGTGGGGTCCTCCGGCTCCGGAAAGTCCACCTTCCTGCGGCTGATCCTCCGCGAGGAGCGGTGCAGCCACGGACAGGTGCACGTCCTGGGCAAGGACCTCGCCCGCCTCTCCAACTGGAAGGTGCCGCAGATGCGGCGCCAGCTGGGGACGGTGTTCCAGGACTTCCGCCTGCTGCCGAACAAGACGGTCGCCGAGAACGTCGCCTTCGCGCAGGAGGTCATCGGCAAGTCCCGCGGCGAGATCCGCAAGTCCGTGCCCCAGGTGCTCGACCTCGTCGGCCTCGGCGGCAAGGAGGACCGCAGGCCGGGCGAGCTGTCCGGCGGTGAGCAGCAGCGCGTCGCCATCGCGCGCGCCTTCGTCAACCGGCCCAAGCTGCTGATCGCCGACGAGCCCACCGGCAACCTCGACCCGCAGACCTCCGTCGGCATCATGAAGCTGCTCGACCGCATCAACCGGACGGGCACCACCGTGATCATGGCCACGCACGACCAGAACATCGTGGACCAGATGCGCAAGCGCGTCATCGAGCTGGAGAAGGGGCGCCTCGTCCGCGACCAGGCGCGCGGCGTCTACGGCTACCAGCACTGAGACCGCAGACCGCACCGGCTTCCACGGAAAGGCTCAACCACCCGCCATGCGCGCCCAGTTCGTGCTCTCGGAGATCGGCGTCGGTCTCCGCCGCAACCTGACCATGACCTTCGCGGTCATCGTCTCCGTCGCCCTGTCCCTGGCCCTGTTCGGCGGCTCGCTGCTGATGAGCGACCAGGTCGACACCATGAAGGGCTACTGGTACGACAAGGTCAACGTCACGGTCTACCTCTGCAACAAGAGCGACGCCAAGTCCGACCCCGCCTGCGCCAAGGGCGCGGTGACCGAGGACCAGAAGAAGCAGATCCTGGCCGACCTCAAGGAAATGGCGGTCGTCGACAAGGTCATCTACGAGTCGCAGGACGAGGCGTACAAGCACTACAAGGAGCAGTTCGGCGACTCGCCGCTGGCCAGCTCGCTCACGCCGGACCAGATGCAGGAGTCGTACCGCGTCAAGCTGAAGGACGCGGAGAAGTACCAGGTCATCGCGACCGCCTTCAACGGCCGGGACGGCGTGCAGTCCGTGGCGGACCAGCGCGACACCCTGGACAACCTCTTCCAGCTCCTCGAGGGCATGAACTGGGCCGCGCGGGCGGTGATGGCGCTGATGCTGGTCGTCGCGCTGATGCTGATCGTCAACACGGTGCGCGTCTCGGCGTTCAGCCGGCGGCGCGAGACCGGCATCATGCGGCTGGTCGGCGCCTCGGGCTTCTACATCCAGGCGCCGTTCATCATGGAGGCGGCGGTCGCCGGGCTGATCGGCGGCGCGGTCGCCTGCGGTTTCCTGGTGACCGCGCGGTACTTCATCATCGACCACGGACTCGCGCTGTCCGACAAGTTGGCCCTGATCGACTTCATCGGCTGGGACGCCCTGCTGACGAAGCTCCCGCTCATCCTGGCCATCGGTCTGCTGATGCCCGCGTTGGCCGCGTTCTTCGCGTTGCGCAAGTATCTGAAGGTGTGACACATGTCCAGAGGGTCGAACGGTCAAGCGGCCGTTCGGCCCTCTCGCGTTGTCCTAGACTCACCGGCATGTCAGGTCGTGACCGTTTCTGTCAGCCCCTCCGCGTACGCCACGGGGCCGCCCTGACCTTGGTGTTCGCGAGCGTACTCGTCACCGGGGCGGCCGCCGGAGCGTTCCCGCAGACCGACCGGAAGTCCTCCTCGGACGCGGCCCGTTCGGCCTCGCCCGCCGGGCACCACGAGGACGTGGCCCGTGCGGCGGCCGAGGCGATGGCCGACGGAAAGTCCCCGGTGGAGGCCGCCGAACGCGCCGTCAGCCGCAGCGGGGACCGCTGGGGCGCCGTCTACTCCCGGGGCGAGTACGAGGAGTTGGAGGAGGCCCTCGACGGCCGGTACACCGGCGTCGGCCTCTCCGCGCGTCGCGAGCGCGACGGCCGCATCGAGGTGACCGGGGTGCGCCCCGGGTCGCCCGCCGCCGTCGCCGGGATCCGCGAGGGCGACCGGCTGCGCAGCGTCGACGGCGAGCGGGTCGACGGGCGCCCGGTCACCGAGGTCGTCTCGACACTGCGCGGCGACGCCGAGGAGGCCCCCGCGGGCACCGCCGTCCGGCTCGGCCTGGAGCGCGGCACGCGGGCGTGGACCGAGACCGTCCGCCGGGCCCGGCTGTCCACCGACCCCGTGACCGTCCGCACGCTCGCCGACGACGTCACCGTCGTCGAGGTCGGCTCCTTCACCAAGGGGGCCGGACGGCAGGTGTGCGACGCCGTGGAGCGGGTGCCGGCCGGTGCGGGCGTCGTCCTCGACCTGCGCGGCAACTCCGGCGGGCTGGTCGCCGAGGCCGTCACCGCCGCCTCCGCCTTCCTCGACGGCGGCCTCGTCGCCACCTACGACGTCGACGGCGAGCAGCGCGCCCTGCACGCCGAACCCGGCGGCGACACCACCAGACCCCTGGTCGCCCTCGTCGACGGCGGCACCATGAGCGCGGCCGAACTCCTCACCGGCGCCCTCCAGGACCGCGGCCGGGCGGTCGTCGTCGGCTCCCGCACCTTCGGCAAGGGCTCGGTGCAGATGCCGAGCCGGCTCCCCGGCGGCTCGGTCGCCGAACTGACCGTCGGGCACTACCGCACCCCCTCGGGCCGCGGCGTCGACGGCACGGGCATCACGCCCGACCTGGACGTCGACCCGACGGACCCGGCCGCCCTGGAACGGGCGCGGACCGTGCTCAGCGGCCTGGGCCGGTAGGCGCCGCCCCGGGCCCGCCCGGCTCCCGTCCCGCGCCGCGCAAATCGGCTTCCCGCGGACCCCCTCCGTAGTGCCAAAATGGGCGGCACTATGGCTAAGGAAAAAGGGCGCAAGCTGATCGCGCAGAACAAGAAGGCGCGGCACGACTACCAGATCCTCGACACCTACGAGGCCGGCCTGGTCCTCACCGGGACCGAGGTGAAGTCGCTGCGCCAGGGGCGGGCGTCGCTGGTCGACGGCTTCGTGCAGCTGGACGGGAACGAGGCGTGGCTGCACAACGTGCACGTGCCGGAGTACAGCCAGGGCACCTGGACCAACCACAGCGCCCGCCGCAAGCGGAAGCTGCTGCTGCACCGCGTGGAGATCGACAAGCTGGAGTCGAAGTCCCAGGAGACCGGGCACACGATCGTGCCCCTCGCGCTGTACTTCAAGGACGGCCGCGCCAAGGTCGAGATCGCGCTGGCGCGCGGCAAGAAGGAGTACGACAAGCGCCAGACCCTGCGTGAGAAGCAGGACCGGCGCGAGGCGGAGCGGACGATCTCCGCGATCCGCCGCAAGCAGCGGGCCTGACCCCGCGGGAATAGGCTGGCACCCTCGTGCGTTGGTCACGTACGATGGCACCTGCACCGCTCGACGGTGCGCGGTTTGACAACACAACATGGGGATGATCGGTTTCGACAGCGGCTGTCGAAGCAGGGGAAGCGTGTCGAGGAAGCGGCCATGATCTCGTAAACCACAGGCCGAAAAAAATAATCGCCAACTCCAAGCGCGATTCCTCCCAGCAGGCCTTCGCCCTCGCTGCCTGATCTCAGGTAGCGAAGCGAGCCTCCTACAAAGGGAGTGTCAGCCCGGGGCTGTTCCCGACCCGGATCCTGGCATCAGCTAGGGGACTAAACCTTGATCCCGGTCACGGGGTGAAAAGGGAAACCACACAGTGACTGAGCCCGTCGGAGACTTGTCCGCGTGATCTCCGGGGCCGAGAAAATCGCAGCGGACTGCACACGGAGAAGCCCTGTTTCCGCACCGTTGGACGCGGGTTCGATTCCCGCCATCTCCACAGTTCCCATGTGGGCCGAGGCCCCGTCGCTCCCGAGCGGCGGGGCCTCGGTCATGCCCGGGCCCCGGCCGGGCGGGCCCGGCGTTCCCGGCGGGGCAGGGGCAGCAGGGCCAGCGTCAGGGCGAGCGCGGCGGCCGTGACCGGCACGCCGTAGCCGGCCGTGGGCGACACGTGCTCCACCGTCCAGCCGCCGGCCGCGCTGCCGCAGGCGATGCCGCCGAGCAGTCCGGTCACCGCGAGGGTCATGCCCTCGTTCAGGCGGCCCTCGGGGGTGCGGCGCTGGACCAGCGTCATCGTCGTGACCATCGTCGGGGCCGTCGCCATCCCGGCGGCCAGCAGCGTGAGCGCCAGCAGCGGCAGCGAGCCGGTGAGGGACGCGGCCAGCAGGGGCAGCGTCATCAGGGCCGTCATCGCGGCCACGCACCACGGCAGTCGGGCCCCGGCCGGGCCGGCGGGCTTCAGCGTGCCGTACAGCAGGCCCGCCGCGCAGGAACCGGCCGCCTGGAGCGCCAGCACCACCCCGGCCGCCGAACGGTGTCCCTGCACGTCCGCGAACGCGATCGTGACGACCTCCATCGCGCCGAACACCACACCCGTCGCCAGGCACATCGCCAGCAGCGGGGGTATGCCGGGCGCGCGGAGGGGCGCCTTCGCCGCCGGGCGCGGCCGGGCCGGCGGTTCCGTCGCGCGCTGGGCGGCGAACAGCAGGATGCCGGTCACCAGCAGGACCACGCCGGCCAGCGTGCCCGCCTCCGGGAACAGCGCCGTGCACAGGAACGCCGCGAGGACCGGCCCCAGCATGAAGCACAGCTCGTCCGTGGCCTGCTCGAAGGAGTTGGCCGTGTGCAGGGCGTCGGCGTCGCCCTTCAGCAGGTGGGCCCAGCGGGCGCGGGCCATGCCGCCGGTGTTGGGCGTCGTGGCCGTGGCGGCGTACGCGGCGAACAGGGTCCAGGCGGGGGCCCCGGAGCGCACGCACAGCACCAGCGCGAGGGAGCCGAGCGCCGCGAACAGCGTCGCCGGGACCGCCACCCGGGCCTGGCCGTACCGGTCCACGAGCCGCGCGGTCCACGGCGAGACCACCGCGGTCGCCGCCAGCCCGGTCGCGGTGACGGCACCGGCGAGGGCGTAGGAGCCGCGCATGCCGGCGATCATCACGACGGCGCTGACGCTGAACATGCCCATCGGCAGCCGCGCGATGAGGTTCCCCGCCGTGAACGCGCGGGCGCCGGGTACGGAGAGCAGACGCCGGTACGGGCCGGGCGGCCTGCGCGGGGCGCGCGGGCGGAAGTCGGCGGCGACCAGGGCGTCCGCGGTGACGGTGAGCAGGGGGGACGGGGGACGGGGGCGTGCGGGAGTCGGTTGCGGCATGCGTCCACCGTCGCCCGCGGCCGGTCACGGGGTCCAACACCTCCTCCGCACGCATTCACGCACTCCCGTTGTAGATTCGCCGGATGCCCGCTCCCGCCCACCTCGACCCCCGCCTCCTGCGCGCCTTCGTCGCCGTCGCCGAGGAGCTGCACTTCACCCGTGCCGCGGCCCGCCTGTACGTCGCCCAGCAGGCGCTCAGCCGCGACGTGCGGCGCCTGGAGCGCGGGCTGGGCGCCGAGCTGTTCGTCCGGTCCACCCGGCAGGTGACGCCGACGGCCGACGGCGAGCGGCTGCTGCCGTACGCCCGCCGCGTGCTCCAGGCCCAGGACGACCTCCTCGCCGCCTTCGGACAGGCGCGCCCGCTGCTGGTGGACCTCAACTCCCCCGGGCTGGTCACCGGACGCCTGGTCCTGGAGCGGGCCCGCCGGCTCGTCCCCGACCTGGAGCTCATGGCCCGCTACGAGAGCGGGCTGACCGGCGCCGCCGCCGAGCTGCTCGCGGGCCGGCTCGACGCCTCGTTCGGCCGGTTCGCGGGCCTCCCCCCGGCGCTGCGGACGGGACTCGGCCACCAGCCGGTCCGCTACGAGCCCATGGCGGTCGTCCTGCCCGAGGACCACCCCCTGGCCCCGCTGCCCGAGGTGCCGCTCGCCGCACTGGCGGGCGAGACCGTGTACGCCGGGGCCGGCAACCCGCGGACGCCGGAGTGGACCGACCTGGGGCGCCGGCTGTTCGAGGGGCGCGGCATCGAGGTGGCGCCGCCCCTCCCGCTGGCCGTCGGGGACGAGGAGTTCCGGCGGATCATGGACAAGACGCGCAACCCGATCCTCGCCGTGGTGAGCTTTCCGGCCATGGCCTCGACCGTGGTGCGTCCGCTCGTCGATCCCGTCCCGTTGTCGCCGGTCTCCCTGGTCTGGCGAAAGGGTCTGGTGCATCCCGCTTTTGACGCGCTGCGCCGGGCCGCCGCCCAGGTCGCGGCCGAAAACACATGGCTCCGGCGGCCCGCCGGAGCGTGGATTCCGGCCAGTGACGTTGCTGTGATGTCCGTCCATTAACCGACACGTGGCAACCACACGCCCTCCGCGTGCGCTACATTCTTGGCCTGAGACGGTGTGGTACAGGGGGCGCTCGAACCTGGTGGGGGCCGGTTCGGCCGACGGGTGCTCGGAGTCGTATGCGCACCCAGAACTGTCCCTCGGGGGGAAGTGCGTGCGCGTGAAGAATTGGCAGAAAGACGCCCAACCGGAGTGGCCCGACGCCACGGCCGGTGGTCGTGGTCCCGTGGAACCGGAACCGCAGCAGGACGCCACCCAGGTGCTGCCTGGGACCGGTGTCTTCCCCGGCACCGCGCCGGCGGCCGGCGGACCCGGGTGGTTCGGAGGAACCGCGGACGCCGCCGAGACGGAGGTGCTCCGCCCCCAGGCGGGCACCGACCTCTTCGGCGGCCCGGCGCGCCAGGACCGAATAGCCCAGGACCGAATAGCCCAGGACCGAATAGGTCAGAGCCGAATGGGCCAGGGCCGGGCGCCTCGGCACGGGGGCGCGCCGTACGGGGACACCGACCGGACGGAGGTCCTGCCGTCGGCGGCCCAGGCGGCCCTGACCCGCGCCTTCCCCGACCTCCCCACCGCGGCGCTCCGCGACCCCTGGCAGGAGACGCCGGGCGCACTGGACGCGGACGTACCCGGCACAGAGGCCCCCCACGCGGCCGGCGCGACCGAGCACGCCCACGACCCGCACGAGGTGACGGTCCAGCTCGACGCCGTGCAGCTCGGCGACGGCGTACTCCGCCGGGCCGCGAGCGGCTCCGGGAAGCACTCCGCCCCCGACGGCTCCGACGGACCGGTGTTCGTCGACGAGTCGGGCCGCCGCAGCCGCCGCTTCCGCCGTATCGGCATCGCCGTCGGCGGTGCCTGCGCGGTCTACGCCGTCGTCATCGTCGCCACGCTCCTGTCCGGCAACTCCAACGCCCCCTGGCTGCCCGTACCGGGCCAGGAGCAGGGCCAGCCGGCCGGCCAGGTCGACACCACCCCGCTGCCCTCGCAGTCCACGCTGCCCTCCGCGAGCGGCAGCGCCGCCCCGCAGACCAGCCCCTCGGCCGGCGCGGGCGTGACGGCGTCCCCCGGCGCCGACGCTCCCGGGCCCGGCACCTCCGCCACCGCGAAGCAGCCGGGCGGCGGCACCGACGCCGGGCGGCCCTCGTCGACCGCGACCGTCCCGAAGCCGGGCGGCGGTGGCGGCGCCGTCGAGCCGGACCCGACGGTGACGACCCAGCAGCCGCCCCCCGCCACCACGGACCCGACGACGCCGACGGACGGCGGCGGCGAGACCACGGTCGAACCGACCACGCCCACGGACGGCGGCACGACGACCGACCCCGGCGGCGGCACCGCCGTGAACGGCGCGAGCGACACCTCCCCGGTGGCCGCCGGAACCGCCGCCGTGCCCGCGGTCGACACCGCACCGGCCGGCACCTCCACTTCCCCTTCCCTGTCCCCGGAGTACACCCTCTGATGGCCTCCCGCACCCGCCGTCACGGCGCCGCCCGCGGCGCCCGTGGCGGCGCCCGGCGCCGCCGCCTGCCCTTGCGCCTGCTGCTGCCGCTGCTCGTCCTCGTCGCCCTGGTGGCGATGCTCATGCTGCGCGGGTACGTGCACAGCGAGATCCTCGCCGACCACCGCGTCCAGCCTCCCGCCGCGACCGACCACGTACCCGAGAAGATCCTCGAGGGCGGCCCGGTCATCGACGCCCGGGGCGGCCAGACCAGCAGCCTGAGCGTGCCCGACCACCGTCTCGTCCTCACCTTCGACGACGGCCCGGACCCGACGTGGACGCCGAGGGTGCTGGACGTGCTGAAGAAGCACGACGCGCACGCGGTCTTCTTCGTCACCGGCACCATGGCCTCCCGCTACCCGGACCTCGTCAAGCGCATGGTCGACGAGGGGCACGAGGTCGGCCTGCACACCTTCAACCACCCGGACCTCTCCTACCAGTCCAAGAAGCGCATCGACTGGGAGCTGTCGCAGAACCAGCTGGCGATCACCGGCGCGGCCGGCGTCCGCACCTCGCTCTTCCGCCCGCCGTACTCCTCCTTCGCCGACGCCATGGACGACAAGTCCTGGCCGGTCACCGAGTACATCGGCTCCCGCGGCTACATCACCGTCGTCAACAACACCGACAGTGAGGACTGGCAGAAGCCCGGCGTCCACGAGATCATCCGCCGCGCCACCCCGCAGGGCGGCAAGGGCGCCATCGTCCTGATGCACGACTCCGGCGGCGACCGCCACCAGACCGTGCAGGCCCTGGACAAGTTCCTGCCCGACCTGAAGAAGAAGGGCTACGAGTTCGACAACCTCACCGAGGCCCTGAACGCGCCCAGCGCCATGACCCCGGTGACCGGCGTCGACCTGTGGAAGGGCAAGGCGTGGGTCTGGCTGGTCCAGGCCTCGGAGAAGCTCACCGACGGCCTGGTGGCGGGCCTGGCGGTCATCGGCACCCTGGTCATCGGCCGCTTCGTGCTGATGCTGCTGCTGTCCGGCGTGCACGCCCGCCGGGTCCGCCGCAAGAACTTCCGCTGGGGCCCGCCGGTCACCGAACCGGTGACGGTGCTGGTCCCGGCGTACAACGAGGCCAAGTGCATCGAGAACACGGTCCGCTCCCTCATGGAGAGCGAACACCCGATCGAGGTCATCGTCATCGACGACGGCTCCAGTGACGGCACGGCCCGGATCGTCGAGGCGATGGGCCTGCCCAACGTCCGGGTGATCCGCCAGCTCAACGCGGGCAAGCCCGCCGCGCTCAACCGGGGACTGGCGAACGCCCGGTACGACATCGTCGTCATGATGGACGGCGACACGGTCTTCGAACCGTCCACCGTCCGCGAACTCGTCCAGCCCTTCGGCGACCCGAAGGTCGGCGCCGTCGCGGGCAACGCGAAGGTCGGCAACAAGGACAGCCTCATCGGCGCCTGGCAGCACATCGAGTACGTGATGGGCTTCAACCTGGACCGCCGCATGTACGACGTCCTGGGCTGCATGCCGACCATCCCGGGTGCCGTCGGCGCCTTCCGGCGCTCGGCGCTGGAGCCGTTCGGCGGCATGAGCGACGACACCCTCGCCGAGGACACCGACGTCACCATGGCGCTGCACCGCGCCGGCTGGCGCGTCGTCTACGCCGAGAACGCCCGCGCCTGGACCGAGGCCCCCGAGTCCGTCCAGCAGCTGTGGTCCCAGCGCTACCGCTGGTCCTACGGCACCATGCAGGCCATCTGGAAGCACCGCCGCGCCGTGATCGAAGGGGGTCCCTCGGGCCGCTTCGGCCGCGTCGGCCTGCCCTTCGTCTCCCTGTTCATGGTCCTGGCCCCGCTCCTGGCCCCGCTGATCGACATCTTCCTGCTCTACGGCATCGTGTTCGGCCCGACCCAGAAGACGATCGTGGCCTGGCTGGGCGTCCTGCTCCTCCAGGCGGTCTGCGCGGCGTACGCCTTCCGCCTCGACCGCGAACGCATGACCCACCTGATCTCGCTGCCCCTGCAGCAGATCCTCTACCGCCAGCTCATGTACGTCGTGCTGCTCCAGTCCTGGATCACCGCGCTCACCGGCGGCCGCCTGCGCTGGCAGAAGCTGCGCCGCACCGGCGTCGTCGAGGCCCCGGGGGGCTCGGTCCCGAGCCAGCGGTCGCGCAGCGGCAATGATCGGAGGCCCGTGGCATGACCCACGGATACACGACCGGCACGGGTGCGAACCCGGAACCGGCCGGCCCCTACGGCACCCCGTACGCGGGGGCCCCGGGCGCCGCCCCGTACGGAACTCCGTACGGGCAGGGCCCGAGCGGCGCCCCGGGGGCGCCCTACGCCGTCCCGCAGCAGCGGACGACGGAGCCCGCGTCGCCGGACGCCGCGCCGCCGGACGCCCCGGCCCCCAAGAAGCCGGGCCGCGACCGGTACCTCGACCTGCTGCGTTCCATCGCCCTGGTCCGCGTCGTCGTGTACCACCTCTTCGGCTGGGCCTGGCTGTCGGTGCTGTTCCCGTCGATGGGCGTGATGTTCGCGCTGGCCGGCTCGCTGATGGCGCGTTCGCTGAAGCGCCCGGCGCTGAGCGTGATCCGCAGCCGTGTCCGCCGTCTCCTGCCGCCCATGTGGGCGTTCAGCGTGGTCGCGCTGGCGATGATGTTCGCGAGCGGCTGGAACCCGACCGAGGACCCGGACCACGGTGACACCTGGGGCCTGCTCTCGCTGTTCAACTACATCGTCCCGATCGGCGCCCCGCCCTACCCCTGGCACAGCGGCTCCCCGTCGGGGCTGCTGGACGACACCTGGGCCGTGCAGGCCGCGGGACCGCTGTGGTACCTGCGCGCCTACCTGTGGTTCGTCCTCGCCTCCCCGCTGCTGCTGTGGGCGTTCCGCCGGGCTCCCTGGCCGACGCTGCTCGCTCCGCTGGGCCTGACCGCGATCGTCGGCACGGGCCTGGTGAAGATCCCCGGCGAGACGGGCAACGCGGTCACCGACTTCGCGGTCTACGGCAGCTGCTGGGTCCTCGGCTTCGCCCACAACGAGGGCCTGCTGAAGCAGATCCCGCGCTACGTCGCCGTCTCCGGCGCGGCCCTGGTGATGGCCTTCGGCCTATGGTGGGCCTCGGGCCACCTGGGCGCCGACGGCTGGGACCTCAACGACATCCCGATGGCGCAGGCCGCCTGGTCGTTCGGCTTCGTCGTGATCCTGCTCCAGTACTCCCCGTCCTGGCAGGAACTCCCGGGGCGGCTGGCCAAGTGGGACAAGCTGGTGACCCTCTCCAACAACCGGGCCGTCACCATCTACCTGTGGCACAACCTCCTGATCATGCTGACGGTGCCGATCATCGACCTGCTGTACCGGCTCCCGTTCATGCAGAGCGAGCGGGCGGCGGACGCCCTCTCGGACGCGTACTCGCTCTGGATGTTCGCGCTCGTCTGGCCCCTGATCGGCCTGATGGTCCTCGCCGTCGGCTGGGTCGAGGACCTCGCGGCCAAGCGCCGGCCGAGGCTGTGGCCGAACGGCACCAAGCGCTCCGCCGGGAAGCGGGCGGCGGCCGGGGCGGCGCACCGGGGCTGACGCGTCCTGTTCCCCCGTGCGAGACTGCCCCGGTCGCGGACGTGAACAGGGTGGCGTGAGCCTGCCCGGGGGAGCGGTGGGATGAGCAGGCGTCAGATACAGAAGATGCTGCGTCTGATGGCGAGCGGGGAACCGGTAGAGGTCACCAGCGCGATGGCATCAGTGAAGAAGCTGGCCCGGCTCGCCTTCATCGCCCAGCAGTTCGGGTACGAGTACGCCGACGTACGGCAGGGCGGCGGGAACAACAGCCGGCTCAGGATGCTGATCGTGCCCGACCCCGGCCCGCAGGCACGGGCGCGGGCCGCGCAGAACTGGGCGCAGTACCCGCAGGCCGGCGACGGGGTGTCGGTGCCGCCGCTGGTGCCGGACGCCTTCGAACTCCTCAAGGCGCGCATCAACTTCGACCTCACCGGCAAGAGCGCCGAGAAGCGGATGGGGCACGGCGCCCTCGGCGTCACCGTCGGCTGCGCCGTCCTCGCCTTCCGGGCCGGCGGGCAGTCCGACGACTTCGTGATGGCCGCGATCGTCTGGGTGTTCGCCCTGGCGCTCCTGGGCGTCGGTCTGCTCGTCACCCGCAAGCGCAACGCCAGGTTCGCGGCCCGTCTCCGGGCCGCCGGGTTCCTGCCGGTGGCGGACGGGACCGGGCGGGTGCGGTACCTGCCGCCGGGGGCGCAACCGACCGGGCACGGCAATCCCTTCGGCGGCGCCCCCGTGGCCGGAACGCCGTACGGCGTTCCGGCACCCGGCGGCCCCGCCGCGCCCGGTGGCCACGGTCAGCCCGTCCCGGGCGGATACGGCCACCCCGCCCCCGGTCCGTACGCCCCGGGCGGGTACGGTCACCCCGCCCCCGGTCCGTACGCCCCGCAGCAGCCGTACCCGGTCCAGGGCGCCCACGGGCAGCCGCAGCCGCCGTACCCGCCGCAGCAGCCGTACCCCCAGCAGAACCCCCACTGGCAGCCCCGGTCCCCGCAGGGCTGACGCCCGCACCTCTCACCCCGCCGTCCCGCGGGGTGAGAGCAACGTTCCCTGCCGGTCACCCGCAGCCCCACCGGCCCGAAACGCGCCCTTCCTACCTTCGGAGCGACCGAGCCCCGGAGCGCGTGGAGGCGTCATGACAGTCCCTGGCGGCCGCTGGATCCAGCACTGGGATCCCGAGGACGAGACCTTCTGGAAGGAGACGGGGGAGCGCATCGCCCGGCGCAACCTGTTCTTCTCCGTCCTCTCCGAGCACATCGGGTTCTCGGTGTGGACGCTGTGGTCCGTGCTGGTGCTCTTCATGGGGCCCGAGTACGGGCTGACGCCGGCCGACAAGTTCCTGCTGACGTCCGTGGTGACCCTGGTGGGGGCCGTGGTGCGGGTGCCCTACACCTTCGCCGTCGCGGTCTTCGGCGGGCGGAACTGGACGATCGTCTCCGCCGGGCTGCTGCTCGTGCCGACCGTCGCGGCCTTCACGGTCATGGAGCCGGGGACGTCCTTCTCGACCTTCCTCCTGGTCGGCCTGCTGGCCGGCATCGGCGGTGGCAACTTCGCCTCCTCCATGACCAACATCAACGCCTTCTTCCCGCTCCGGAAGAAGGGCTGGGCGCTCGGCCTCAACGCCGGGGGCGGCAACATCGGCGTGCCGGTCATCCAGCTCGTCGCGCTGGCGATCATCGGGGCGGGCGGCGGGCCCCGGGTGCTGCTCGGCGTCTACATCCCGCTGATCCTCGTGGCCGCCGTCCTCGCCGCCCGCCACATGGACAACCTCGCGTCCGTGCGGAACGACACCGGGGCCGCCAAGGACGCCGCCCGGGACGCGCACACCTGGATCATGTCCGTGCTGTACATCGGCACGTTCGGGTCGTTCATCGGCTACAGCTTCGCCTTCGGGCAGGTGCTGCAGACCCAGTTCGGGCGCACCCCCCTCCAGGCCGCCTACCTCACCTTCATCGGTCCGCTGCTCGGCTCCCTGATCCGGCCGGTCGGCGGCAGGCTCGCCGACCGGTACGGCGGCGCGAGGATCACCTTGTGGAACTTCGTCGCCATGGCCGCGGCCACCGCCGCGCTCGTCGCGGCCGGCGGGGCGACGTCCCTCCCGCTGTTCGTGACCGTGTTCGTGGTGCTGTTCGTGCTCAGCGGGCTCGGCAACGGGGCGACGTTCAAGATGATCCCCGGGATCTTCCGGAACAGGGCGCTCGCCCAGGGGCTGACGGGGGAGGAGGCCGTGGCGTACGGCCGGCGGCTCTCCGGGGCCTCCATGGGGCTGATCGGCGCCGTGGGCGCGCTCGGCGGCGTCGCCATCAACCTCGCCTTCCGGCAGTCCTTCCTCTCCGTCGGTTCCGGCACCGGCGCCTTCGTCGCGTTCCTCGCCTACTACGCCGTCTGCTTCGCCGTCACCTGGGCGGTATACCTTCGCCGCCCGGCCGCGCGGACGCCGGCCGGCCCGGCGGACCCGGCGGGCCCGCCGCAGGCGCAGGACCGGCCCAGTTACACCCACGTATGACGTAACACTGGTGTCATGCGGTGGAACCGAGCCCGTCACGCGCCGTTGGCAGGCTCGGCCGCCGTGCAGGCAGGTACGACGACCGGGACGAGAGAGCGATGGACGACGAACAGCAGCAGCCGGACCACGGTCCCCTCGCCGGCTTCACCGTGGGGGTGACCGCCGCGCGCCGTGCCGACGAGCTGGGCGCGCTGCTCCAGCGGCGCGGCGCCGTCGTCCTGCACGCCCCGGCGCTCAGGATCGTGCCGCTCGCCGACGACGGCGAACTGCTGGCCGCGACCGAGCAGCTGATCGACCGGGCGCCGGACGTCGTCGTGGCCACCACCGCCATCGGCTTCCGGGGCTGGGTGGAGGCCGCGGACGGCTGGGGCCTCGGCGACGCCCTGCTGGAGCGGCTGCGCTCGGTGGAGCTGCTCGCGCGCGGCCCCAAGGTCAAGGGCGCGGTCCGGGCCGCCGGACTGACGGAGCGGTGGTCGCCGTCCTCCGAGTCCATGGCCGAGGTGCTGGACCGGCTCCTGGCGGAGGGCGTCGACGGCCGCCGGGTCGCCGTACAGCTGCACGGCGAGCCGTTGCCGGGGTTCGTGGAGGCGCTGCGGGCGGGCGGCGCCGAGGTCGTGGGCGTGCCCGTCTACCGGTGGCTGCCGCCGGAGGACCTCGGGCCCGTCGACCGGCTGCTGGACGCCGCCGTCGCGCGGGGCGTGGACGCCGTGACGTTCACCAGCGCGCCCGCCGCCGTGTCCCTCCTGAACCGCGCCGAGGAGCGGGGCCTGCTGCCCGGGCTGCTCGCCGCCCTCGGCCACGACGTGCTGGCCGCCTGCGTCGGTCCGGTCACCGCGGTGCCGCTCCAGGCGCACGGCGTCGACACGCTGCAGCCCGAACGCTTCCGGCTCGGCCCCCTCGTGCAGCTGCTGTGCCAGGAGCTGCCGGCCCGGGCCCGGTCGCTGCCGGTCGCCGGGCACCGGGTGGAGATCCGCGGCCACGCCGTGCTGGTCGACGGGGAGCTCAAGGCGGTGCCGCCCGCCGGGATGTCCCTGCTGCGGGCGCTGTCCCGGCGGCCGGGCTGGGTCGTGTCCCGCGCCGAACTGCTGCGGACGCTGCCGGGGGCCGGGCGCGACGAGCACGCCGTGGAGACGGCGATGGCCCGGCTGCGCACCGCCCTCGGCGCGCCGAAGCTGATCCAGACGGTGGTCAAGCGCGGCTACCGGCTGGCCCTGGACCCGGCCACCGACGCGAAGTACGCCGACGACTGAGCCCGCGCCGTGCCCGGGCCGGCCGTCCGCCGTGCCCCGCCCCCCACCCGTGCGACGGCTGCCGTGCGTGCGGCCGACAGGCCCGCGGGAGCGGCGGAGGCGGCCCGGACGCGCGGGCGCACGCGCGAGCTTCCGGGCCTGGGCGGTACGAGGGGTTCCGGGCGTGGAAGCGGGCAGGCACTGTAGAGGGAGCGGTCCCCCTGCTCCCCTCCCCGGCCCGTTCCCCCGGGCAACCCTAGGCGGTGACAGGAACATGGCACTGGGCACGGCGACAGACCCGTACGAGCTGCGGTTCGACACCGGGCGGATCTGTCTGGACCTCCTCGCCACCACCCACCCCGTCGAACGGCTCGGCTCCGTCGCGGTGCTGCGCGCCTGGATCACCGGCTCCGGCCTCGTCCCGCCGGGCACGCCCCTGGCCCACGCGGACGCCTCCTGGCTGGCCGGTTTCCGCGACCTGCGCTGCCACACCGCCCGTCTGGTGCGCGCCCGCGTCCTGCGCGGTCCCGGCCCGCCCCCCGGCGGGCCGTACGACCTCGCGCTCGCCCGCGTCAACGACCTCGCCCGTGCCGCACCCCCGGCGCCGCGGGCGGTGCGCGGCGACGACGGGGCGCTGGTACGGGAGCTGACCGCGCCCCCGCAGTGCGCCGCGCTGCTCGGCGCGCTCGCCCGGGACGCCGTGGACCTGCTCACCGACCCCGTCGCGCGGGCGAGCCTGCGGCAGTGCGCGGGCGACAACTGCCCGATCGTGTACGTGGACACCTCCCGGGGCCGGCGCCGGCGCTGGTGCTCCAGCGAGATCTGCGGCAACCGGGAACGCGTCGCCCGGCACCGCCGCCGCGCCGCCCTCGCCCGCTGAGGCGGGCGGGATGTCTTCCCCCGTCCGCTCCCGCCCCCTTCGTGCCCCCGCCCCGGAGAAAACCGCCGCCCCGCGTTGAACACCCCGCACCCCCCGTCCGTACCGGATGGGCGAGCGATCGACTGGGGGAACTCCCGGACATCGGAGGTGGGCGTGCGCAAGGATTCCGTCGTGGCCGGTGAACGTGGTGCGAGGGCCCGACATCGCATGTCCCCGTCACCCTCGGAGCCCGACGAGGAGCTGATGCGCGCCCTGTACCGGGAGCACGCGGGCCCCTTGCTGGCGTACGTGCTGCGGCTGGTCGCGGGGGACCGGCAGCGCGCCGAGGACGTCGTCCAGGAGACGCTCATCCGTGCCTGGAAGAACGCCGGTCAGCTCAACCGTGCGACCGGATCGGTACGCCCCTGGCTGGTGACGGTCGCCCGGCGCATCGTCATCGACGGCCACCGCAGCCGGCAGGCCCGGCCGCAGGAGGTCGATCCGTCGCCGCTGGAGGTCATCCCCGCGGAGGACGAGATCGACAAGGCGCTGTGGCTGATGACGCTGTCGGACGCGCTCGACGACCTGACACCGGCCCACCGGGAGGTCCTCGTCGAGACGTACTTCAAGGGGCGTACCGTCAATGAGGCGGCGCAGACACTGGGCATACCCAGCGGCACCGTTCGCTCCCGGGTGTTCTACGCCCTGCGTTCGATGAAGCTGGCACTGGAGGAGCGGGGGGTGACGGCGTGATGAGCGGGTACGGGGGGTTCCGGGGATTCGGCGCGGGGGATGCGGGTAACTCTGCCCCCATGCAGGGATCACCGGTGCCGAACGAACACGAGACCGTCGGCGCCTACGCCCTGGGGATCCTCGACGACGCCGAAGCAACCGCTTTCGAGGAGCACCTCGCCGGCTGCCAGTGGTGCGCCCGGCAGCTCGACGAGCTGGCCGGCATGGAGCCCATGATGGCCGCCCTCGCGGACCTCCCGGGCGCGGGCACCCCCGCGATCGCCGAGTCGCTGACCGCCAGGCCGAGCCCGCGGCTGGCGGAGAAGCTCGTCGACGAGGTCGCCGAGCGCCGCGCGCGCAAGCGCCGCCGCAACTTCTACCTCGTGGGCACCGCGGCGGCGCTGATCATCGGCGGCCCGTTCGCCGCGGTGGCGACGACCGGCGGCGGTGACGACGACGGCGGCCGGCGGACCGAGGCGCGGCGGACCAGCCCCGCCGCGTCCGCCTTCGCCGCCATGCCCGACCGGGTCACCGCGACCGACCCGGCCACCAGGGTCAGCGCGACCGTGGCCCTGGAGAAGAAGGCCTGGGGCACCGACGCGGTCCTGGAGCTCAAGAACGTCAAGGGCCCCGAGAAGTGCTCCCTGATCGCCGTCGGCAGGAACGGCGAGCGCGAGACGCTCACTTCCTGGTCGGTCCCGGACCGGGGCTACGGCATCCCGGGCGCCACCGTCGACAAGGCCAAGGAGCCGCTGTACGTGCACGGCGGCGCCGCCCTCGCGCCCAACGAGATCGACCACTTCGAGGTCATGACCTTCGACGGCGAGCGACTGGTGGAGGTGGACGTGTAGGCCCCGCGGGACCGCCCCGTGGCCTCCCGGCCCCCCTTCGCGTACGGTTGACGGCTGCCCAGCACGTCAGAAGGGGGCCCGGTGGCCGCACAGGCACAACAGGATTCGGCGGTCGACACGGTGCACGATTCCGTACGCGACCGAGAGATCAGCGTGGAACAGGCACACCTGGACCGGGTGTACCGCCGCCTCGAGGAGAAGATCCACGAGGCCGAGTTCCTCATGCGGGACGCGGCGCAGCGCGGCCACGTCGGCACCCCCGGCGCGCTCGCCGAGCGCGACGCGCAGGTCTTCCGGGCGGGCATCCACCTGAACCGCCTCAACAACGAGTTCGAGGACTTCCTCTTCGGCCGTATCGACCTGCTCCTCGGCAAGGACGGCAAGAAGGGCGCGGACGGCGCGTACACGGCCGTGGAGCCCGCCGAGGGCGCCGTACGGCCCGACGACACCGCCGACGTCGCCGAGACCCTGCACATCGGCCGCATCGGCGTCCTGGACGAGGACTACGCGCCGCTGGTCATCGACTGGCGGGCGCCCGCCGCCGCGCCGTTCTACCGCTCCACGCCCGTCGACCCGGGCCGGGTCGTGCGCCGCCGGGTCATCCGGTCCAAGGGGCGGCGCGTCCTCGGCGTCGAGGACGACCTGATGCGGCCCGAGATCACGGCGTACCTGGACGGCGAGGAGCTGTCCGTCGTCGGCGACGGCGCCCTGATGGCCGCCCTCGGCCAGGCCCGCACCCACTCCATGCGGGACATCGTCGCCTCCATCCAGGCCGAGCAGGACCTGGTCATCCGCGCCCCCGCCGCCTCCGTGACGTACGTCGAGGGCGGCCCCGGCACCGGCAAGACCGCCGTCGCCCTGCACCGGGCGGCGTACCTGCTCTACCAGGACCGGCGCCGCTACTCGGGCGGCATCCTGATCGTCTCGCCGACCCCGCTGCTCGTGGCGTACACCGAGGGCGTGCTGCCCTCCCTCGGCGAGGAGGGGCAGGTCGCCATCCGCGCGATCGGTTCACTCGCCGTGGACGCCGTCGGGGCCGAGGCCACGCTGTACGACTCCCCGGCCGTCGCCCGCGCCAAGGGCTCCTCGCGGATGCTCAAGGTGCTGCGCAAGGCCGCGCGCGGGGCCCTGGAGACGGAGGGCTCGCCGACCCTGCTGCGGGTCGTCGCCTTCGGCCGGCGCCTCGAACTGGAGGCGGAGGAGCTGGCCGCCGTCCGCCACACCGTGCTGGGCGGCACGGCGCCCGTCAACCTGCTGCGTCCGCGCGCCCGCCGGCTGCTGCTGGACGCCCTGTGGGGCAAGTCCGGCGCCGCCGGCCGCCACAGCGACCCGGAGCTGGCCGCCGAGCTGCGGTCCTCCTTCGACGAGGACGTCAGCTCCGAGGACTCCTTCATCGCCTTCCTGGACGCCTGGTGGCCCGAGCTGACGCCCGGCGCCGTGCTGGCGGCCATGGCGGACGAGAAGCGGCTGGGCCGCTGGGCGCGGCGGATCCTCAACCCCGGCGAGGTCCGCAAGGTGGCCCGGTCGCTGCGCCGCGAGGGCCACTCCGTGCACGACATCGCCCTGCTCGACGAGCTCCACGCCGTCCTCGGCACCCCGGCCCGCCCCCGCAAGCGGCGCGAGCTCGACCCGCTGGACCAGCTCACCGGCCTCGAGGAGCTGATGCCGCAGCGCGAGGAGACCCAGCGGGAGCGCGCCGAGCGCCTCGCGCAGGAGCGCACCGAGTACGCGCACGTCATCGTGGACGAGGCGCAGGACCTCACGCCCATGCAGTGGCGGATGGTCGGCCGCCGCGGCCGGCACGCCACGTGGACCGTCGTCGGTGACCCGGCCCAGTCCTCCTGGACCGACCCCGACGAGGCGGCGGCGGCCCGGGACGAGGCCCTGGGCACCCGTCCCCGGCGGCGTTTCGAGCTCACCGTGAACTACCGCAACCCGGCGGAGATCGCCGAGCTGGCCGCCAAGGTGCTCGCCCTCGCGATGCCGGGCTCCACGGCGCCGGCGGCGGTCCGCTCGACCGGGGTCGAGCCGCGCTTCGCCGTCGCCGGGGACGACCTCGCGCCGACCGTGCGGGCGGAGGCGGCCCGGCTGCTGGACCTCGTCGACGGCACCGTCGGCGTCGTCGTCGCCATGAACCGCCGCGAGGAGGCCCGCCGCTGGCTCGCCGGACTCGGCGACCGGGTGGTGGCGCTGGGCAGCCTGGAGGCCAAGGGGCTGGAGTACGACGCGACCGTCGTCGTCTCGCCGGCCGAGATCGCGGACGAGTCGCCCGCCGGGCTGCGGGTGCTCTACGTCGCCCTGACCCGGGCCACCCAGCAGCTGACGATCGTCTCGGGCGGCCGGGACGAGCCGGACGCGGCCGGGGTGCCGGACCTGCTGCGCGACTGAGGCACCCGGACACAGCGAGGGGCCCGCGCCGTCGTCGGACGGCGCGGGCCCCTCGCTGTGCTTGAGTGACACCGACCCGCCATGCTCGCCTCGCGGCAAGTGGTCGCTCGTAGCGACGAAGGTTGGGCCCGGGGGCTTGGATCGGGCCGGTGTCACATCCAAGGTAACAAACGATCCCCGCAAGACAATTCCCGTCCCGCGACTTCTTTCCCGGACCGGGCCCCCGCTCCGGGGAGCCCCTTCCGCCGACGCCCAACTTCTCGTATGGTGGAAGTCGTTTTCCGAAAGCAACTCCCCTCCGGTCGGACGGCGTGCGAACAAAACGTTCGCAATCCGGGGCGGCTACCACGTACCCGGTGGTAGGTGCGACGATCGGACGGCACAACACGCGACACGGTGAAAGCAGAGGAAGTCGGCCATGGCAACGGCGCCCAGCGTCTCCTACTCGATGACCATCAGGTTGGAGGTGCCCGCGAGCGGAACCGCCGTCTCGCAGCTCACCACCGCCGTGGAGTCCTCCGGCGGCTCGGTGACCGGCCTCGACGTCACGGCGTCCGGCCACGACAAGCTCCGCATCGACGTCACCATCGCGGCCGGCTCGACCTCCCACGCCGACGAGATCGTGGAGCAGCTGCGCGGCATCGAGGGCGTCATCCTCGGCAAGGTCTCCGACCGTACGTTCCTGATGCACCTCGGCGGCAAGATCGAGATGGCGTCGAAGCACCCCATCCGCAACCGTGACGACCTGTCCATGGTCTACACGCCCGGCGTGGCCCGCGTCTGCATGGCCATCGCCGAGAACCCCGAGGACGCCCGCCGCCTGACCATCAAGCGCAACTCCGTTGCGGTCGTGACGGACGGCTCCGCCGTGCTGGGCCTCGGCAACATCGGCCCGAAGGCCGCGCTGCCGGTCATGGAGGGCAAGGCGGCCCTGTTCAAGCGCTTCGCCGGCATCGACGCCTGGCCGATCTGCCTCGACACCCAGGACACCGACGCGATCGTCGAGATCGTCAAGGCCATCGCCCCGGGCTTCGCCGGCATCAACCTCGAGGACATCTCCGCGCCGCGCTGCTTCGAGATCGAGGCCCGGCTGCGCGAGGCCCTCGACATCCCCGTCTTCCACGACGACCAGCACGGCACCGCGATCGTCGTCCTCGCCGCCCTCACCAACGCGCTGCGCGTCGTCGGCAAGCCCGTGGAGAACGTGCGCGTCGTCATGTCCGGCGCCGGCGCGGCCGGCACGGCCATCCTCAAGCTGCTGCTCGCCGCGGGCGTCAAGAACGCCGTCGTCGCCGACATCCACGGCGTCGTCCACGCCGGCCGCGCCGACCTGGTCGACGCCGCCCCGGAGTCGGCCCTGCGCTGGATCGCCGACAACACCAACCCGGAGGGCCTGACCGGCACGCTGAAGGAAGCGGTGCACGGCGCCGACGTCTTCATCGGCGTCTCCGCCCCCAACGTCCTGGACGGCGACGACGTGGCCGCCATGGCCGACGGCGCGATCGTGTTCGCGCTCGCGAACCCCGACCCCGAGGTGGACCCGGCGGTCGCCCGCCGGACGGCGGCGGTCGTGGCCACCGGCCGCTCCGACTTCCCGAACCAGATCAACAACGTGCTGGTCTTCCCGGGCGTCTTCCGCGGCCTGCTGGACGCCCAGTCCCACACGGTCAACACCGAGATGATGCTGGCCGCCGCGCAGGCCCTCGCGGACGTGGTGACCGAGGACGAGCTGAACCCGAACTACATCGTCCCGAGCGTCTTCAACGACAAGGTCGCCGGCGCCGTCGCGGGCGCCGTGCGGGAGGCGGCGAAGGCCGCCGGCGTGGCGTCGTAGGCTCTCCGGGGGATCCCCGGACCGGGGCCCGGCGGCCCGTGCGGCGGCTGTGAGGATCGCCACGACGGGCCGCCGTACCGGCGCGTCGTGGAACGGGGCGCCTCGAAGCGCCCTCTAGGGTGGCGCCAGACCAGGGCCCCGGCCCCCTCCGCATGACTCCCAAGGGTGTTCTCACGACTCCTGGGGGTGCCGGATTGGCATTACCGCCGCAGGTGCAGGCAGGATGCCTGTCTGGGCGCGAGGGCCCGACGACGGACCCGGGTGAGGGAACCGTCCGAGGTCCCTGGCAGCATCGGCTTTCGCTGTGCCCGCATGCGGCTCCGCCGCGTGGCACGCCTCAACGGCAAGAAGAACACGGGAGTAACAACATGAACCGCAGTGAGCTGGTGGCCGCGCTGGCCGACCGCGCCGAGGTGACCCGCAAGGACGCCGACGCCGTGCTGGCCGCGTTCGCCGACGTCGTCGGCGACATCGTCTCCAAGGGCGACGAGAAGGTCACCATCCCCGGCTTCCTGACCTTCGAGCGCACGCACCGTGCCGCTCGCACCGCCCGCAACCCGCAGACCGGCGAGCCGATCCAGATCCCGGCCGGTTACAGCGTGAAGGTCTCCGCGGGCTCCAAGCTCAAGGAAGCGGCCAAGGGCAAGTAAGCGCGCCTGAGCGTCGCCGGGGCCCGGCCCCGCGCCCCTTCCGGGACGCGCTCAGCACAACGCCGATGGGGCGGTCACCCGAGTCCGGGTGACCGCCCCATCGGCGTTGTCGCCGCCGCCTAGCCGAGCGCCTTGCCCGGGAGTTCGACCTTCGCGCCGAGCTCCACGAGCTTCTCCATGAAGTTCTCGTAGCCCCGGTTGATCAGGTCGATGCCGTGGACGCGGGAGGTGCCCTGGGCCGCGAGGGCGGCGATCAGGTAGGAGAAGCCGCCGCGCAGGTCGGGGATGACCAGGTCGGCGCCCTCCAGCTTGGTCGGTCCCGAGACGACCGCCGAGTGGAGGAAGTTGCGCTGCCCGAAGCGGCAGTGCGAGCCGCCGAGGCACTCGCGGTAGAGCTGGATGTGGGCGCCCATCTGGTTGAGCGCGGAGGTGAAGCCGAGCCGGGACTCGTAGACCGTCTCGTGGACGATGGACAGGCCCGTGGCCTGCGTCAGCGCGACCACCAGGGGCTGCTGCCAGTCGGTCTGGAAGCCGGGGTGCACGTCCGTCTCCAGCGCGATGGACTTCAGCTGGCCGCCCGGGTGCCAGAAGCGGATGCCCTCGTCGTCGATCTCGAAGGCGCCGCCCACCTTCCGGAAGGTGTTCAGGAACGTCATCATCGACCGCTGCTGGGCGCCGCGGACGTAGATGTCCCCCTCGGTCGCCAGCGCCGCCGACGCCCAGGAGGCGGCCTCCAGGCGGTCGGAGAGGGCGCGGTGGGTGTAGCCGCCGAGCCGGTCCACACCGGTGATGCGGATCGTGCGGTCGGTGTCCATCGCGATGATCGCGCCCATTTTCTGCAGGACGCAGATCAGGTCCTCGATCTCCGGCTCCACCGCCGCGTTGGACAGCTCCGTGACGCCCTCGGCGAGCACGGCCGTCAGCAGCACCTGCTCGGTCGCGCCGACGGACGGGTACGGCAGCCGGATCTTGGTGCCGCGCAGCCGCTGCGGGGCCTCCAGGTACTGGCCGTCCGCCCGCTTCTCGATCTTCGCGCCGAACTGGCGCAGCACGTCGAAGTGGAAGTCGATGGGCCGGCCGCCGATGTCGCAGCCGCCCAGGCCGGGGATGAAGGCGTGCCCGAGGCGGTGCAGCAGCGGGCCGCAGAACAGGATCGGGATGCGCGACGAGCCCGCGTGGGCATCGATGTCGGAGACGTTCGCGCTCTCCACGTGGGTCGGGTCGAGCACCAGCTCGCCGGGCTCCTCGCCCGGGCGGACCGTGACCCCGTGCAGCTGCAGCAGTCCGCGTACGACTCGCACGTCGCGGATGTCCGGCACGTTGCGCAGCCGGCTCGGCGCGCTGCCCAGCAGGGCGGCGACCATGGCCTTCGGCACGAGGTTCTTCGCACCGCGGACCCGGATCTCGCCCTCCAGCGGGGTTCCGCCGTGGACAAGCAGTACGTCATCAGCGCCGTTGACGGTCATGAATCTCGCGTTCCGTTGGGTGGGGCAGGGGCCAGAAGGGAAAGGGTAGTCGCCCTCGACCCCCCTTCTGTAAGCCCGAGGAGGGTCCGGCGACGTCATGGATGTGTCACAACACGAAGGGTCCCGCGACGGGCACGTGCGGTCACCGCGCGGGGGCGTGCGGGGGCGTCCGTTCACTCACGTGCCCCCGATTGCCTCCCCATGGAGGGGGAACATGCGGGATCATGTCTGGCATGACCGAGGTGTCCTCGCTCACGGGGCGGCTGCTCGTGGCAACGCCCGCCCTGGCGGACCCGAACTTCGAGCGTGCGGTGGTGCTCCTCCTCGACCACGACGAGGAGGGCTCCCTCGGTGTCGTCCTCAACCGTCCCACGCCGGTCGACGTGGGCGACATCCTGGAGGGCTGGGCGGACCTCGCCGGTGAGCCCGGGGTGGTCTTCCAGGGCGGACCGGTGTCGCTGGACTCCGCCCTCGGCGTCGCCGTCGTCCCCGGCGGCGCGTCCGGGCAGACGGCTCCGCTGGGCTGGCGCAGGGTGCACGGCGCGATCGGCCTGGTCGACCTGGAGGCGCCGCCGGAGCTGCTGGCCCCCGCCCTGGGAGCCCTGCGCATCTTCGCCGGGTACGCCGGCTGGGGCCCCGGTCAGCTGGAGGACGAGCTGACGGAGGGCGCCTGGTACGTGGTGGAGTCCGAGCCGGGCGACGTCTCCTGTCCCTTCCCGGAGAGACTCTGGCGCGAGGTCCTGCGCCGCCAGCGCAGCGAACTGGCGATGGTGGCGACGTACCCGGACGACCCTTTGCTCAACTGAAGCGTGTGAGCTTCAGTACCCTGGCGTTTATGAGCACTCTCGAGCCCGAGCGCGGGACTGGTACGGGGACCCTCGTAGAGCCGACGCCACAGGTGTCCCACGGCGACGGCGACCACGAGCGCTTCGCCCATTACGTCCAGAAGGACAAGATCATGGCGAGCGCCCTCGACGGCACCCCCGTCGTGGCGCTGTGCGGCAAGGTCTGGGTACCGGGCCGTGATCCGAAGAAGTACCCCGTGTGTCCCATGTGCAAGGAGATCTACGAGTCCATGAGCGCCGGCGGCGATCAGGGCAAGGGCGGCGACAAGAAGTAACGGTCCCGTCCGACCGGTCCTCCCGAGGCCCCCGGAGCGCGCCCGCGCGCTCCGGGGGCCTTCGCGTGTCCGGGGGCCGTCGCGCGCCTTCGCGTGTCACGAAGTGGTCGAGACCTCTTGTGGACATGTTCACGTAGTCCATAACCTCCTGGGTGTTGTGCAGAGCGAAACCGTCATTGCATATGTTGCAACGCACGTCCGGAGGACCACTCCATGAAGCTCTCCCCCCGGCTGGCCCTGCTCCTGGCCGCCACCGCCGTCGTCACCGCGGCCTGCGCGCCGCAGACGTCCGACACCTCCTCCTCCGGCAAGGACGAGAAGAGCGGCACCCTGCGGGTCTGGCTCTTCCAGGAGGTCAACAACAAGCCCAAGGAACAGGTCGTCGACCAGGTCCTCGCCGGCTTCGAGAAGGCCCACGAGGACACGAAGGTCTCCGTCGAGTACATCCCCGTCGAGACCCGCGCCCAGCGCATCAAGGCCGCCTTCAACGACCCGAAGAGCGCCCCCGACGTCATCGAGTACGGCAACACCGACACCGCCGGCTACGTGAAGGACGGCGGACTCGCCGACGTCACCGCGGAGTTCGGCGACTGGGACGAGGCCAAGGACACCGACCCGACCGCCCGGCAGTCGGTCACCGTGGACGGCAAGGTCTACGGCGCCCCGTACTTCGTGGGCGTACGGGCCCTCTACTACCGCACCGACGTCTTCGAGGAACTCGACCTCGAACCCCCCGCGTCGCTGGACGAGCTGGCGTCCACCGCGAAGACGGTCCGCGCCGCGAAGCCCGGCCTGTACGGCATCGCGGTCGGCGGCGCCTACACCTACGGCGCGATGCCCTTCATCTGGGCCAACGGCGGCGAACTCGCCACCGGCAAGGGCGGTTCGTACGCCTCGGCGATCGACAGCGCCGCCGCCCGCAAGGGCATCGAGGCGTACACCTCCCTCTTCGGCGACGACAACTGCCCGGCCGCCAAGTGCGCCGGCATGGGCGGCAACGACACCGTCACCGCGTTCGCCTCCGGCAAGGCGGCCATGGCGATCGTCGGCGACTTCAGCCACCGGGCCGTGGAGGCCGGCGCGGTCAAGGGCAAGTACGCGGTCGTGCCGCTGCCCGGCGTGAAGCCCGGATCCATCGCCCCGGCCTTCGCGGGCGGCAACAACATCGGCGTCCTCAGGAGCACCTCGCACCGCTCCCTCGCCGTCGACCTGATGAAGCGGCTGGCGTCGAAGGAGGCGCAGGGCGAACTGTTCGACGCGATGGGCTTCCTGCCGACCTTCACGGACGTACGGCAGGGCGTCGCGGCGAAGGAGCCGTTCGTGAAGCCGTTCGTCGACACCCTCTCCGCGGGCACGAAGTTCGTGCCGGCCTCGGCCGCGTGGGCGACGATCGACTCGTCGCTGGTGTTGCCGACCATGTTCCAGGAGGTGGTCAGCGGCAAGAAGGACGTGGACGCCGCCGCCGGGGACGCGGCGAAGAAGATGGACGACGCGTTCGGATCCGCCGGATGACGGCCTCGCCCTCCGGCTCGGGGGGCGCGGTGCGAACGCGGCCGCGGGCCCCTCGTGGCCCGTCGCGCCCCCGCGGCGGTGGCCGCGGGCCCGACCCGGTCCCGCGCCCCCTCGGACGCGGGTCCGGCGCGCCCTGGCTGTATCTCGCGCCCGCTCTCGTCGTGCTCGGCGGGTTGCTCGTCTACCCCGTCTACCAGCTCGGGCTGATCTCCTTCCTGGAGTACACGCAGGCCCAGGTGTCCGGTGGGGAGCCGGCCACCTTCCAGGGGTTCGGGAACTACGCGGAGCTCTTCGGGGACGACGAGTTCTGGCGGGTGCTGCTCGCCACCGTCGTGTTCGCGGCGGCCTGCGTGGTGTCGACGCTGGCCGTCGGGTGCGCGCTCGCCGTGCTGCTCACCCGGGTGCGGGCGCTGCCCCGGCTCGCGCTCATGCTGGCCGGGCTCGGTGCCTGGGCGACCCCGGCGGTCACCGGGTCGACGGTGTGGCTGCTGCTGTTCGACCCGGACTTCGGCCCGGTCAACCGGGTGCTGGGCCTCGGCGACCACTCCTGGACGTACGGGCGCTACAGCGCCTTCCTGCTCGTCCTGCTCGAAGTGGTCTGGTGCTCCTTCCCGTTCGTCATGGTCACCGTCTACGCCGGTATCCGCGCCGTCCCCGCCGAGGTGCTGGAGGCCGCCGCGCTCGACGGTGCCTCGCAGTGGCGGATCTGGCGTTCGGTGCTGGCGCCGATGCTCCGCCCGATCCTCGTGGTCGTGACCATCCAGTCGGTCATCTGGGACTTCAAGGTCTTCACCCAGATCTACGTCATGACGAACGGCGGCGGCATCGCCGGCCAGAACCTCGTCCTCAACGTCTACGCCTACCAGAAGGCGTTCGCGTCCTCGCAGTACAGCCTCGGCTCGGCGATCGGCGTCGTGATGCTGCTGATCCTGCTCGCCGTGACGCTGGTCCACCTGTGGCTGCTGCGCCGCCAGGGGGAGGAGCTGTGAATCTTCCGCGCGCGCGGGTGCGCCGTCCGTGGCGGCTGGCCGCCGAGGCGTCGGCGCTGCTGACCGCGGTCGTGGTGGCCTTCCCGCTGTACTGGATGGTGCTGAGCGCGTTCAGGCCGGCCGGGGAGATCGAGTCGAGCGAGCCCCGGCCGTGGACGCTGACGCCCTCGCTGGATTCCTTCCGGCGGGTCTTCGGGCAGCAGGAATTCGGCCGTTACTTTCTCAACAGTCTGCTCGTGGCGGGTTCCGTCGTGATCGCCTCGGCGCTGATCGCATTTCTCGCCGCGACCGCCGTGACGCGTTTCCGGTTCCGTTTCCGGACCACTCTGCTGATCATGTTCCTGGTGGCCCAGATGGTGCCCGTGGAAGCGCTCACGATCCCGCTGTTCTTCCTCATGCGCGACTTCAGTCAGCTGAACACCCTGGGATCGCTGATCCTGCCCCACGTCGCCTTCTCGCTGCCGTTCGCGATCTGGATGCTGCGGGGCTTCGTGAAAGCCGTGCCCGAGGCCCTGGAGGAGGCCGCGTACATCGACGGCGCGAGCCGGGCGCGCTTTCTGTGGCAGATCCTTTTCCCGCTGGTCTTTCCGGGACTGGTGGCGACCAGCGTCTTCTCCTTCATTTCGACCTGGAACGACTTCCTGTTCGCCAAGTCGTTCATCATCAGCGACACGTCCCAGTCGACGCTGCCGATGGCGCTGCTGGTCTTCTACAAGCCGGACGACCCCGACTGGGGCGGGGTCATGGCGGCCTCCACCGTGATGACGATCCCGGTGCTGGTCTTCTTCGTACTCGTGCAACGACGACTCGTCTCCGGCCTCGGCGGAGCGGTGAAGGACTGACATGACCGAACTGATTCCGGCGCCGCGCGCCGTCGAGGGCTCCCCGGACCGCGGTGTCCTGCTCGACCGGGACACCACCCTGTGGGCCGCCCCCGGCACGCAGACCACGGAACGCTGGCTGCGCGCCACGCTCGGCGCCGCCCTCGCGCTGCCGCTGCGGCCGGGCCCGCGGGACACCGCCGGCGTGCGGCTGCTGCTGGACGACGCCCTGGAGCCGGAGGCGTACCGGCTGAGCGTGGTCACCGACCGGTGCGTCGAGATCCGCGGCGGCGGCCCCGCGGGCGTCTTCTGGGGCGCCCAGACCCTGCGGCAGCTGCTCGGACCCGAGGCGTTCCGACGGGCGCCCGTGAGGCCGCAGTCCGCTCTCGCCGTCCCGCACCGGATCGTCGAGGACGCACCCCGCTTCCGCTGGCGCGGCCTGATGCTGGACGTCGCCCGGCACTTCACGCCCAAGGAAGGCGTCCTGCGGTACCTGGACCTGATGGCCGCCCACAAACTCAACGTCCTGCACCTGCACCTGACGGACGATCAGGGCTGGCGGATCGAGATCGAGCGGTATCCGAAACTCACCGAGACCGGTTCCTGGCGGGCACGCACCAAATACGGGCACCGGGCGTCGCCGCTGTGGGAGGACAAGCCGCACGGCGGCTTCTACACCCAGGACGACGCCCGGGAGATCGTCGCCTACGCCGCCGAGCGGCACATCACCGTCGTCCCCGAGATCGACGTGCCCGGGCACTCGCAGGCCGCCATCGCCGCGTATCCGGAGCTCGGCAACACCGACGTCGTCGACACCGCCTCGCTCACCGTCTGGGACACCTGGGGCGTCTGCGAGAACGTCCTCGCGCCCACGGAGGGGACCCTGCGCTTCTACGAGGGCGTGTTCGAGGAACTCCTCGGGCTCTTCCCCTCGGAGTTCGTCCACGTCGGCGGTGACGAATGCCCCAAGGGGCAGTGGCAGCGGTCACCGGCCGCGCAGGCGCGCATCAAGGAGCTCGGGCTCGCCGGCGAGGACGAGCTCCAGGCCTGGTTCGTCCGGCACTTCGACCGGTGGCTGAGCGCGCGCGGGCGCAGGCTCATCGGCTGGGACGAGATCCTCGAGGGCGGGCTGGCCGAGGGCGCGGCCGTGTCGTCCTGGCGCGGGTACGCCGGCGGGATCGCCGCCGCGCGCGCGGGGCACGACGTGGTCATGTGCCCCGAGCAGCACGTGTACCTGGACCACCGGCAGGACGCGGGCGAGGACGAGCCCGTACCGATCGGTTTCGTGCGCACCCTGGAGGACGTCTACCGGTTCGAGCCGGTTCCGCCGGAGCTGACGCCCGAGGAGAGGGCGCACGTGCTCGGCACCCAGGCGAACGTGTGGACCGAGGTGATGGAGACCCAGGCCCGCGTGGACTACCAGGTCTTCCCGAGGCTCGCCGCCTTCGCCGAGGTCGCCTGGAGCGACCTGCCCGCCCCGGACGAACGGGACTTCGGCGACTTCGAGCGGCGGATGGCCGCCCACTACCGGCGGCTCGACGCCCTGGGCGTCGCCTACCGGCCGCCGGCCGGCCCCCTGCCCTGGCAGCGACGGCCCGGCGTGCTCGGCCGGCCGATCGACGGACCGCCGCCGAACGCGTAAGCAAAAGCCCCGAAGCGCCACTGAAGAGTGGTAACCCGCTCGCACCGTCGGTCAACGGGAATCCTGGAAGGAAACGGACCATCTCGCCGACGAGGTGGGCGAATGCCTCCTAGCGGACCCCCGCGTCCGGGCCCTGCGAAGATGTGCCAGAGTTGCCACGTCCGCCCTGTCAGGCCGTACCGTACGGCAACACGGGCGGGACCAGGTGGGACAGCGGGAAGGGGCAGTCGGTTTGACCACGCACGCACCGCAGGCGGCGCAGGCCGTCACGCTGCCCACGACCCTGGACGAGGCCGTGGCGGCGCTCGCGGCCACGCCCGCCGCCGTGCCGGTCGCGGGCGGCACCGACCTGATGACCGCCGTCAACTCCGGGCAGCTCAGGCCCGCCGCGCTGGTCGGCCTCGGCCGCATCAGCGAGATCCGCGGCTGGCAGTACCAGGACGGCCACGCCCTGCTGGGCGCCGGGCTCACGCACGCCCGCATGGGCCGCCCCGACTTCGCGGCGCTCATCCCGGCGCTCGCCGCCGCGGCGCGCGCCGCCGGTCCGCCGCAGATCCGCAACGCGGGCACCCTGGGCGGCAACATCGCCTCCGCCGCCCCCACCGGGGACGCGCTGCCCGTGCTGGCCGCGCTGGAGGCGACGCTGATCATCGCGGGCCCGGGCGGGGCCCGCCGGGAGGTGCCGGTCTCGCACCTGCTGGCCGGCATGGAGATGCTCCGCGCGGGCGAGCTCATCGGCTACGTGCGCGTGCCGCTGCTGCACGCGCCGCAGGTCTTCCTCAAGGCGACCGGCCGGACCGGGCCGGGCCGGGCGACGGCGTCCGTGTCCCTGGTCCTCGACCCCGCCCGGCGCGGCGTGCGCTGTGCGGTCGGTGCCATCGCGCCGATGCCGCTGCGGCCCCTGGAGGCCGAGCAGTGGGTGGCCTCGCTCATCGACTGGGACAACGGCCGCGCGATCGTCCCGGAGGCGCTGAGCGCCTTCGGCGAGTACGTCGCCGCCGCCTGCGTCCCCGACGCGGCACCGGCCGAGGACGGCTCCGTGCCGCAGCTGCCGCCCGCCGTACTGCACCTGCGGCGCACCGTCGCCGCGCTGGCCCGACGAGCACTGGGGAGGGCGCTGTCGTGACCGACGACCGGCACGGAGAGGGCACGCCCCAGGGCGGCGGCCGCTGGGACCCGCTGCCCCAGGGCGACTACGACGACGGCGCGACCGCCTTCGTGAAGCTCCCCGAGGGCGGCGTCGACGCGCTGCTGGCCTCGTCCGACAGCCCGCTCGCCGCGCCCGGGCACGGCTATGTGCCGCCGCAGATCACGGTCGCGCCCGCCACCACCGCCGGGACCGACCCGGCGGCCACCGGCAGCTGGACGATGCCGTCCGCACCCGTCGACGGCACGCAGTGGCACGTCCCGGACGCCGGGGAGCGGCACGACGCCCACGGGCACGCCGGGGAGCAGCACACCGGGCACCAGGAGCACACCGGGCACCAGGAGTACACCGGGTACGCGCAGCAGGACCCCTACGGCCAGGCCGCGGGGTACGACGTGGACGCCGGGCACGGCGACCGGTTCACGTACCCGGGCGCCACCGGCCGGTGGGACTTCTCCGACACCGCCGCGGAGGGCGCGGCACCGGCCGCCGAGCCGGGGCGCGAGGCGTCCGGCCAGGACGTCACCGGACAGTGGTCCATCCCCGTCGCCGAAGGCGACCTCCCGGACGAGTCGGGCGAGTTCACCGCGTCGTCGCTCGCCGAGCAGTGGGGCGGCACCGCGCCGGCGACCCTCCCCGGCGGCGCTCCGGCGCCCTGGGCGGCCCAGCCGTGGGCGCAGGGGCCGGCCGGGCCGGTCCCCTCCGGCGACGACCGGGACGCCGGGACCGCACCGGCCCCCGCCGCGTCCGCCGGACCCGCGTCCACGCCCGCCCCGGCGGCCGGCGCGTACCCGGAGGCGCCGGCACGGGACGAGACGGCGGCAGGGGACGAGACGGCGGCAGGGGACGAGACGGCGGCAGGGGACGAGACGGCGGCCCGGGACGAGACGGCGGCCCGGGACGAGACGGCGGCCCGCGAAGCGGCGGCCGACGAGGCGCCGGACGACGCGACGGCGTCCGACGGGGCGCCCTCCGGCGGGACGGGCCCCGACGGGGGACCGGCCGGTGAGGCGGCGACCCGTGAGGCCCCGGAGACCGAAGAGGCCGAGGAGGCCCCTGAAGGCCCCGCCGAGCCCTCCGCGGCGCCCACCGGGGACGAGGGTCCGGAACCCGCACCAAAGGCTCCCGAGGAGGCGCCCGCGTCCCCGGGCCCGGCGGCCGCGCACGAGGCGGAGGACGAGCCGCGCCCGGAGCCCCCGGCGGACACCGCCGTCCCCGCCGAGCCGGTCCCCGCCGGCCCGCACGACGAGCACCCCCTCGCCTCCTACGTGCTCCGCGTCAACGGCGCCGACCGCCCCGTCACCGACGCGTGGATCGGCGAGTCCCTGCTCTATGTGCTGCGCGAACGCCTCGGCCTCGCGGGCGCCAAGGACGGCTGCTCGCAGGGCGAGTGCGGGGCCTGCAACGTCCAGGTCGACGGACGGCTGGTCGCCTCCTGCCTGGTCCCGGCCGTCACCGCCGCCGGCAGCGAGGTGCGCACGGTGGAGGGCCTGGCCGTCGACGGGCAGCCGTCGGACGTGCAGCGGGCCCTCGCCCGGTGCGGCGCGGTGCAGTGCGGCTTCTGCGTGCCCGGCATGGCGATGACCGTGCACAACCTCCTGGAGGGCAACCCGGCGCCCACCGAGCTGGAGGCCCGGCAGGCCCTGTGCGGCAACCTGTGCCGCTGTTCCGGCTACCGGGGCGTCCTGGAGGCGGTCAGGGAGGTCGTCGCCGAGCGCGAGGCCCACTCCGCCGCCGCCGCCGACGCCGCTGTCGCCACCGCCGACGCCGCTGTCGCCGAGACGGACGCCGACGAGCCCCGCATCCCGCACCAGGCGGGCCCGGGCGCCGGCGGCGTCAACGCGGCGGCGTTCGAGTCCCCGGCACCGCCCGGGACGCCGGACGCGCCCGCCCCGCACGAACAGCCCTACGAAGACCGGCCGTACGGCGAGCACCCCTACGGCGACCAGCTCCACGGGGACCAGCCCTACGGGGACCAGCCCTACGGGGACCAGCCCTACGGGGACCAGCTCCACGGGGACCAGCTCCACGGGGACCAGCCCCACGGCGACCAGCCCCACGGCCAGGACGGAGGCCACGCGTGAGCAACGAAGCCGCCATCGCCGAGGCCGCGGGAACGGCCGAGGCCGCTCCCGCCCCCGAGCCGGCCCCGCACGGCCTCGGCGTCTCCCTGCCGCCCGCCGACGCCCGCGCCAAGACCGAGGGAACCTTCCCGTACGCCGCCGACCTGTGGGCCGAGGGCCTGCTGTGGGCCGCCGTCCTGCGTTCACCGCACCCGCACGCGCGCATCGTGTCCATCGACACCAGCCACGCGCGCGAGATGCCCGGCGTGCGCGCGGTCGTCACCCACGAGGACGTGCCCGGCGCCCCGCTGCACGGCCGCGGCCGGGCCGACCGCCCCGTGTTCGCCTCCGAGGTCGTACGCCACCACGGCGAGCCCATCGCCGCCGTCGCCGCGGACCACCCGGACACCGCCCGGATGGCCGCCGCCGCCGTCATCGTCGAGTACGAGGTGCTCGACCCGGTCACCGACCCCGAGCAGGCCTTCGAGGCCGAGCCGCTGCACCCCGACGGCAACCTGATCCGGCACATCCCGCTGCGGCACGGCGACCCGGAGGCGGTCGGCGAGGTCGTCGTCGAGGGCCTGTACCGCATCGGCCGCCAGGACCCGGCCCCCATCGGCGCCGAGGCCGGCCTCGCGGTGCCGCGCCCCGACGGCGGCGTGGAGCTGTACCTGGCCTCCACCGACCCGCACGGCGACCGCGACACGGCCGCCGCGTGCTTCGGCCTCGAACCCGAACGGGTGAAGATCGTGGTCACCGGTGTGCCCGGCGCCACCGCCGACCGCGAGGACCAGGGCTTCCAGCTGCCGCTCGGCCTGCTGGCGCTGAGGACCGGCTGCCCGGTGAAGCTGACCGCCACGCGCGAGGAGTCCTTCCTCGGCCACGCCCACCGCCACCCCACCCTCCTGCGCTACCGCCACCACGCGGACGCCGAGGGCCGGGTGGTCAAGGTCGAGGCGCAGATCCTGCTCGACGCGGGCGCGTACGCCGACACCTCCTCCGACGCCCTGGCCGCCGCCGTCGCGTTCGCCTGCGGCCCGTACGTCGTCCCGAACGCCTTCATCGAGGGCTGGGCGGTGCGCACCAACAACCCGCCCTCCGGCCACGTGCGCGGCGAGGGCGCCATGCAGGTGTGCGCCGCGTACGAGGCGCAGATGGACAAGATCGCCAAGAAGTTGGGCCTGGACCCGGCCGAGGTGCGGCTGCGCAACGTCCTGGGCACCGGCGACGTGCTGCCCACCGGCCAGACGGTCACCTGCCCCGCGCCCGTCGCCGAACTCCTCCGGGCCGTCCGCGACTTCCCCCTCCCCGCCCTGCCCAAGGACACGCCCGAGGACGAGTGGCTGCTGCCCGGCGGACCCGAGGGCGCGGGCGAACCGGGCGCGGTGCGCCGGGGCGTCGGCTACGGCATCGGCATGGTGCACATGCTGGGCGCCGAGGGCGCCGACGAGGTCTCCACGGCCACCGTGAAGGTCCAGGACGGGGCGGCGACGGTGCTGTGCGCCGCCGTCGAGACCGGCCAGGGCTTCACCACGCTGGCCCGGCAGATCGTGCAGGAGACCCTCGGCGTCGACGAGGTGCACGTGGCGCCCGTCGACACCGACCAGCCCCCGGCCGGCGCGGGCTGCCGGGGCCGCCACACCTGGGTGTCGGGCGGCGCGGTGGAACGGGCGGCCAAGATGGTCCGCACCCAGCTCCTGCAGCCCCTGGCGCACCAGTTCGGGATGTCGACCGAACTGCTCCAGATCGCCGACGGCAAGATCACCTCGTACGACGGGGTGCTGTCGACCACCGTCGCCGAGGCGCTGGACGGCAAGGAACTGTGGGCCACCGCCCAGTGCCGCCCGCACCCGACCGAGCCGCTGGACGAGGCGGGCCAGGGCGACGCCTTCGTCGGCATGTCCTTCTGCGCGATCCGCGCGGTGGTGGACGTCGACGTCGAGATCGGGTCGGTCCGCGTCGTGGAGCTGGCCGTCGCGCAGGACGTGGGCCGGGTGCTGAACCCGGCCCAGCTCGCCGCCCGGATCGAGGCGGGCGTCACGCAGGGCGTCGGCATCGCGCTGACGGAGAACCTGCGCGCTCCGCGCGGCCTGGTCCGCCACCCCGACCTGACCGGCTACGCCCTGCCGACGGCCCTCGACGCCCCGGACATCCGGATCGTGAAGCTCGTCGAGGAACGGGACGTGGTCGCGCCCTTCGGGGCGAAGGCGGTCAGCGCGGTGCCGGTGGTGGCCTCCCCGGCGGCCGTCGCCTCCGCCGTGCGCGCGGCCACGGGCCGCCCGGTCAACCGGCTTCCGATCCGGCCGCAGGCCGCCGTCGTCACCGGCTGAGCGGACGCCGGGAACGCCCGGAACGGCAGAAGGGCGGCTCCCCCTCGGGGGTGCCGCCCTTCGTTCTGCCTCGTCAGGCAGTGGAGGCCGTGACGGGATTCGAACCCGTGTAACTCGCTTTGCAGGCGAGCCCCTGGGCCACTCGGGCACACGGCCGTGTTCCGGACTCCGTCGCGGTGTCCGTGCCGAACTCGGTGACTCGACCGTACGGCCGGGCGGGAGGGGGGCTCAAGGGATCCCGGAGGGCCGCAACGCGACTGCCACACGCCGTTCACGAACGGGACGCGGCCCGACGACCGGCGTACGACCAAGGTCCCGGTCCCGTACCGCCTCCCGACAGGGGTCAAAGTGTGCTGCGGACCTTACTCTGACCCCCATGACCGTCCCTGACCCGCGCGACACCGATGTCGCGGATCCCGCCGGACCCGCTCCGGCCACCGAGTTCGCCGTCCCCGCCGACACCGTGCTGAGCCGCGCCCACCGGGCACTGAGCATCGGCATCGTCTCCGTCGTCGTGCTGATCGCCTTCGAGGCGACGGCGGTCGGCACGGCGATGCCGGTCGCGGCCCGCGAGCTGGACGGGGTGTCGCTCTACGCCTTCGCGTTCTCCGGGTACTTCACGACCAGCCTGTTCGGCATGGTGCTCTCCGGGCAGTGGTCCGACCGGCGGGGCCCGCTGGGGCCGCTGACCGGCGGGATCGCCGCCTTCGCGGCCGGGCTGCTGCTGTCCGGGACGGCCGGGGCGATGTGGCTGTTCATCCTCGGGCGGGCCGTGCAGGGGTTCGGCGGCGGGCTGGTGATCGTCGCGCTGTACGTCGTCGTCGGACGGGCCTACCCGGAGCGGCTGCGGCCCGCGATCATGGCGGCGTTCGCGGCGGGCTGGGTCGTGCCGTCGGTCGTCGGACCGCTGGCCTCCGGCGCCGTCACCGAGCACCTCGGCTGGCGGTGGGTGTTCGTCGGCATCCCGGTGCTGGTGGTCTTCCCGCTGGCGCTCGCGCTGCCGCAGATACGCAGCCGGGCGGCGGGCCCGGTGGGCCCGGTGGGCGCGGCGGAGACGCCGGCGTCCTTCGACGGCCGCCGGATCCGCCTCGCCCTCGGCATCTCGCTGGGCGCGGGTCTGCTCCAGTACGCCGCCCAGGACCTGCGCTGGCTCTCGCTGCTGCCCGGCGCGGCCGGCGCGGCGCTGCTCGTCCCGGCCGTCCTCGGCCTGCTCCCGCGCGGCACCTACCGGGCGGCGCGCGGTCTGCCCTCCGTCGTCCTGCTGCGCGGCGTCGCCGCCGGGTCCTTCATCGCCGCCGAGTCCTTCGTGCCGCTGATGCTGGTCACCCAGCGCGGGCTCAGCCCGACGCTGGCCGGGCTCTCGCTGGCTGCGGGCGGCGCGACCTGGGCGGCGGGCTCCTGGCTCCAGTCCAGGCCGCGCACGGAGCCGTACCGGGACCGGCTGATGACGGTGGGCATGGTGCTGGTCGCGGCGGCCATCGCCACCGCCCCGAGCGTGCTGGTCGACGCCGTGCCCGTCTGGACGGTCGCCGTCGCCTGGGGCTTCGGCTGCCTCGGCATGGGCCTGGTGATCTCCTCCACCAGCGTGCTGCTGCTCCAGCTCTCCGCCCCCGAGGAGGCCGGCACCAACTCCGCCGCCCTCCAGATCTCCGACGGCCTGTCCAACGTGGTCCTGCTGGCCGCGGGCGGCGCCGCCTTCGCGGCCCTCGGCGGCGGCACGGTGACCCACACGGCGACCGAGGCCACCGCCTCCCACCCGGCCGCGTTCGCCGCGGTGTTCCTGCCGATGGCGGGGGTGGCGCTGGTGGGGGCGTGGGTGACGACGCGGCTGCGGGAGCGGTGAACCGCGAACGGCCGGGGCTCGCGGGGCGGACGCGTCGGCTGTGACGTCCGTCCCACCCGGGGGTGACCCGACCCGGCGGGCGCGTCGATCGCGTCGGGCCGCCGGTAGGGTGGCCCGGTTGTCATACGTGGCCGAGCCGTTCTACCCCCTTCGGAGACCGTGACTACCACCGCCAGCTCCAGCACCTCGCACCACCTCTCCCCGGCCTTCCCCGGCCGTGCCCCGTGGGGCACCGCCAGCAAGCTGCGGGCCTGGCAGCAGGGGGCGATGGAGAAGTACCTCCAGGAGCAGCCCCGGGACTTCCTGGCGGTTGCCACCCCCGGCGCCGGAAAGACGACGTTCGCGTTGACGCTGGCGTCCTGGCTGCTGCACCACCACGTCGTACAGCAGGTGACCGTGGTCGCGCCCACCGAGCACCTGAAGAAGCAGTGGGCCGAGGCCGCGGCGCGGATAGGCATCAAGCTGGACCCCGAGTACAGCGCGGGTCCCCTCAGCCGCGAGTACCAGGGCATCGCCGTCACCTACGCCGGCGTCGGCGTCCGGCCCATGCTGCACCGCAACCGCGTCGAGCAGCGCAAGACCCTCGTGATCCTCGACGAGATCCACCACGCCGGCGACTCCAAGTCCTGGGGCGAGGCCTGCCTGGAGGCCTTCGAGCCGGCCACGCGGCGCCTGGCGCTGACCGGTACGCCGTTCCGGTCCGACACCAACCCGATCCCCTTCGTCACGTACGAGGAGGGCAACGACGGCATCCGCCGCTCCGCCGCCGACTACACCTACGGCTACGGCTCCGCACTCGCCGACGGCGTCGTGCGTCCCGTCATCTTCATGAGCTACAGCGGCAACATGCGCTGGCGCACCAAGGCGGGCGACGAGATCGCCGCCCGGCTCGGCGAGCCCATGACCAAGGACGCCGTCAGCCAGGCCTGGCGCACCGCGCTGGACCCGCGCGGCGAGTGGATGCCCGCCGTGCTGCGCGCCGCCGACCAGCGGCTCACCGAGGTCCGCAAGGCCATCCCGGACGCCGGCGCCCTCGTCATCGCCGCCGACCAGGACTCCGCCCGCGCCTACGCCAAGCTGATCCGCGAGATCACCGGCGACAAGGCCACCCTCGTGCTCTCCGACGACACCGGCGCCTCGAAGAACATCGACGCGTTCAGCCAGAGCACCGACCGGTGGATGGTCGCCGTCCGCATGGTGTCCGAGGGCGTCGACGTGCCGCGCCTGGCGGTCGGGGTCTACGCCACGACGATCTCGACGCCGCTGTTCTTCGCGCAGGCCGTCGGCCGCTTCGTGCGGTCCCGGCGGCGTGGCGAGACCGCCTCCGTCTTCCTGCCGACCGTGCCCGACCTGCTCACCTTCGCCAACGAGATGGAGCGCGAGCGCGACCACGTCCTCGACAAGCCCAAGAAGGAGGGCGAGGAGGACCCCTACGCCGAGTCCGAGAAGGAGATGGACGAGGCGAACCGGGAGCAGGACGAGGACACCGGCGAGCAGGACATGCTGCCCTTCGAGGCGCTGGAGTCCGACGCCGTCTTCGACCGGGTCATGTACAACGGCGCCGAGTTCGGCATGCAGGCCCACCCGGGGAGCGAGGAGGAGCAGGACTACCTCGGCATCCCCGGGCTGCTGGAGCCCGACCAGGTGCAGCTGCTGCTCCAGAAGCGGCAGGCCCGGCAGATCGCGCACAGCCGCAGGAAGCCCGACGACGAGGCCGACCTGCTCGAACTGCCCGCCGAACGCCGCCCGGTCCTCTCGCACAAGGAGATGATGGAGCTGCGCAAGCAGCTCAACACCATGGTCGGCGCCTACGTCCACCAGAGCGGCAAGCCGCACGGCGTGATCCACACCGAACTGCGCCGCGTGTGCGGCGGCCCGCCCAGCGCCGAGGCCACCGCCGGGCAACTGCGCCAGCGCATCGCCAAGGTGCAGGAGTGGGCGACGCGCATGAAGTGACACGGTGGGGTGAGGGGACCACGGCGTGTGTTGTACGTATGAGGACAAACACGGTCGGTTCTCACTGATTACTGCCCGGATTCTGGACGGAGCCTTCCGCTGAGCGGACCGGCTCGCTACTGTCCCGCTACGCACACGCCCCGTGGCAGCGCCGCCGCGGAGCGCAGCCGTGAAGCGACTGGGCCCGGGCACAAGGCCGGGCCGTCAGCCGATCGGCGGCCTCTGAAGCGCGTGACCGACGGGACTCGGTGACGCATCCGCCGCGAGGGGGCCGCCGACCTCACCACTAAGGAGTGGGCGTCGTGACCGCGGAGACCTCTCAGACGCTCGACAGGGGACTGCGTGTCCTCAAACTGCTGGCCGATACGGACCACGGGCTGACCGTCACCGAGTTGTCCCACAAACTGGGCGTCAACCGGACCGTCGTGTACCGGTTGCTCGCCACGCTGGAGCAGCACGCGCTCGTACGCCGTGACCTGGGCGGACGTGCCCGGGTCGGGCTGGGGGTGCTGGGGCTGGGCCGCCAGGTGCACCCGCTGGTGCGCGAGGCGGCGATGCCGGCGCTGCGGTCGCTGGCCGAGGACATCGGGGCGACCGCCCATCTGACGCTGGTGGACGGCGCGGAGGCGCTCGCCGTGGCCGTCGTCGAGCCGACCTGGACGGACTACCACGTGGCCTACCGGGCCGGGTTCCGGCACCCGCTGGAGCGGGGGGCCGCGGGGAAGGCGATCCTGTCGGCCCGGCAGCAGGTCGCCGTGGCGGAGCCGGGACCCGGCTACACGCTGACGCACGGGGAGCTGGAGGCGGGGGCGTGCGGGGCCGCGGCGCCGTTGCTCGGGGTGACGGGGGTTGAGGGCAGCGTGGGGGTCGTGATGCTGTCCGACGTGGTGCCGGAGCGGGTGGGGACGCGGGTGATGGAGGCGGCGCGGGAGGTGGCGGAGGCGCTGCGGTAAGAGCGGGGCGGCCGGTGACCCGGCGTCGGTGCGGGCGCGGGGGCGGGTCGTGTGGCCCGGCGTTCCCCGGGGCCCGGCGAGAGGGCCGGCCGGGGTGGGTCGCGTCGCCCGGCGTCGCGGGGCGCCGCTGCGCCCACCCGTGCCGCCCCAGCGGCACGACTGCCCGCAGCTGCGGGGGCGTGGTGCGGCGGCCCGTGCGGCTGCCCGCGGCCGTGCTGCCGCAGGCGCACGTTAGATTGGCCCCGTGCTCTCTCGTCTCACGCGGCCCAAGGCTGTCGCCGTCTGCGCCCTGCCCGTCGTGGCGCTGTTCGCCACCGCGGTGTTCGCCCCCCTGCCGTTCTCCGTCGCGCAGCCGGGGTCGACGGCCGACGTGCTCAAGGAGTACCAGGGCAACGAGGTGATCAGGATCTCGGGCGCGCCGACCCGGGACACCGAGGGCCAGTTGCGGATGACGACGATCGTGGCGACCGGCCCCGACGCCGAGGTCTCGCTCGGTGACGTGCTGGGCAACTGGTTCGACACCGAGCGGGCGGTCATGCCCCTGGACGCCGTCTACCCCGAGGGCGACGACGTCGAGGAGATCGAGAAGTACAACCTGGACCAGATGCGGGAGTCCCAGGACACGGCGACGACGGCCGCGCTGGACTACCTGGATCTCGACCCGTCCGACGTGGACGTCCGGCTCGACCTGGGTGACATCGGCGGCCCCAGCGCCGGCCTGCTGCTCTCCCTGGGCATCATCGACAAGCTGGCCGGCGACGGCCACGGAGGCGATCTGACCGGCGGCCGGACCATCGCCGGCACCGGCACGATCAGCGCCGGCGGCAAGGTCGGCGCCGTCGGCGGCGTGCCGCTGAAGACGCAGGCCGCCCGGCGGGACGGGGCCACCGTCTTCCTGGTGCCGGAGGCGGAGTGCTCGGACGCGCAGGCCGAGCTCCCCGAGGGGCTGCGGCTGGTGCCGGTCACCTCCCTGAAGGGCGCGGTCGACGCGCTCCGGGCCCTGGACACGGGCAAGGGCGAGGTCCCCTCCTGCTGAGCGGTGCTCAGCCCTCCTTCACGAAGCCCTTCTCCTCCATCCAGTCCAGCGCCACCTGGTGCGGGTCCTGCCCGTCGACGTCGACCTTCGCGTTCAGGGTCCGCGCGACGTCGTTGGTCAGCGCCTCGGTGACGGGGGCGAGGACGGAGGCGATCGCCGGCCACTTCTTCAGGGTGTCGGTCCTGACCATGGGCGCCGCGTTGTAGTTCGGGAAGAACTTCCTGTCGTCCGCCATCACCACCAGGTTCATCGACTTGATCCGCCCGTCGGTGGTGAAGACCTCGCCGTAGGTGCAGGCGCCCTTCGCCGTCTGGGTGTAGATGATGCCGGTGTCCATCTGGGTGATGTTCCGCTGCGGGATGCTCATCCCGTAGGCCTTCTCCAGGCCCGGCAGGCCGTCCGCGCGGTTGGCGAACTCGCCCTCCACGCACAGCGTCACGGCGGCGGGGTCCTTCTCGGACAGCTCGGCCACCTGCGACAGCGTCCTGGTGCGGTACGTGCGGTAGTTGGCCTGGTTCATCGCCAGCGCGTAGGTGTTGTTCATCGGCGCCGGCGGCAGCCACGTCAGCCCCTTCTCCGCGTCCGCCTCCCGCACCGCCTCCCACTGCCGCCGCGGATCGGGGATCGGCCTGCTGTTGCCGAGGTAGGTGATCCAGGCGGTGCCCGTGTACTCGTAGGTGGCGTCCGCGTCGCCGTTCTCCACCGCCGCGCGGGTGCCGACGGAGCCCTGGATGCCGGTGCGGTCGAGCACCTCGGCCCCGGCCGCCTCGAAGGCGATGCCCATGATCGCGCCGAGGATCAGCTGCTCGGTGAACTCCTTGGAGACGACGGTGAGGTCGGCGCCCTCCAGGGGCCGGCCGCGCCCGATCGTGCCGGGCTCCACGTCGTCCACCATGGGGGAGCCGCTGGTCAGACCGCAGCCGGCGGCCGCCACCAGGACCGCCGCGGCCAGCAGACACGTACGCCGCCTCATGTGCCCGCCTCCAGGCCGCGGGGACGCAGCAGCAGTTCGGCGAGCGAGGCCAGCCAGTCCACCAGCAGGGCCAGCGCGACGGTGAGGATCGAGCCCAGCACCAGCACGGGCATGCGCTGGCTGGTGATGCCGGTGGTGATCAGGACGCCCAGGCCGCCGCCGCCCCCGAACACGGCCAGCGTCGCCGTGCCGACGTTCAGCACGAGGGCGGTGCGCACCCCGGCCAGGATCAGCGGGACGGCCAGCGGCAGTTCCACCCGGGTGAGCACGCCCGTGGGGGACATGCCGATCCCGCGGGCCGCCTCCAGCAGCGTCGGGTCGTTGGCCTTCAGGCCCGCGATGGTGTTGGAGAGCACCGGCAGGATGGCGTAGGCGATGATGCCGATCAGCGCGGAACGGCGGCCGATGCCGAGCCAGATCACCAGGAGCGCCAGCAGACCCAGGGCCGGTGTCGCCTGGCCCATGTTGGCGAACGCCATCGCCACCGGGGTGGCCTTCCGGAACGTCCCGCGGGTCAGGAGGATCCCCAGCGGGATGGCGATGACCAGCACGAAGAAGGTGGAGATCGCGGTCAGCTGGACGTGCTGCCACAGCGCCTTGGTGACCGCGCCGCGGGCCAGGGCGTTCTCGCTGAGCGCGTCCAGGGACGCCTGACGGAACCACAGCCAGGTCGCCAGCAGCACCACCACGACCACCGCGGGCAGGACGGTCAGCTTCTGCCAGGTGATCCGCGGGGCGGTCCGGGCGGGCGCCGCCGGGCGCGGCCCCTGCTCCGTGCCGTCGTCGTCCGGGACGGTGGGCGCCCCGCCGCTCCCGTGCCCGTCCTCGTCCGGCCGGCCCGTCGGTGACCTCACGCCTTCGCCGCCCCTCCGTACCCCTCCTGCTCGGAGTGCGTCCGGTCGGCCCGGGCCTCCTCCAGGTCGTGCCGGTGCTCCAGCGCGTCCAGCCGGTCGGCCTCCAGCAGCTCCTGCACCGAGTTCATCAGCGTCTCCATGTCGACGACGCCCGTGTACTCGCCACGCCGCCCGGTGACCGCGACCCGCCCGGTGTTGTCGGTCAGCACCGCCTCCAGGGCGTCCCGCAGCGTCGCGTCCCGGGTCACCGTGTCGGTGACCAGCGTCCCGGCCCGCGCGAGCGAGCCCTCGGCCCGCATCAGGTCGCCGCGCCGCAGCCACTTGTACGGGCGGCCGCGCCGGTCCAGCAGCAGCACCTCGTTGGTGCCGCCGGTCCCCAGCCGGTCGAAGATGTGCTGGAGCGGGTCCTCCACGGACACCGTCGGACAGTCGGTGATCTCCACGTCCCGCACCCGGGTCAGGTTCAGCCGCTTCAGCGCGGCCCCCGCGCCCACGAAACCGGAGACGAAGTCGTCGGCCGGGTTGGTGAGGATCGCCTCCGGGGTGTCGAACTGGGCGATGTGGGACTGCTCGCGCAGCACCGCGATCCGGTCGCCCAGTTTGATCGCCTCGTCGAAGTCGTGGGTGACGAAGACGATGGTCTTGTGCAGCTCGCGCTGGAGCCGGATCAGCTCGTCCTGGAGGTGGTCCCGGGTGATCGGGTCGACCGCGCCGAACGGCTCGTCCATCAGCAGCACCGGCGGGTCCGCCGCCAGCGCCCGGGCCACGCCGACCCGCTGCTGCTGGCCGCCGGAGAGCCGGCGGGGATAGCGGTCGTGGAACTCCCCGGGGTCCAGCCCGACCAGGTCGAGCATCTCCTCCACCCGGGACCGGATCCGCGCCTTCGGCCAGCCGGCCATCCGGGGCACGAGCGCGATGTTCTGGGCGACGGTCATGTGCGGGAAGAGGCCGGAGGACTGGATCGCGTAACCGACCTTCCGGCGCAGCTTCACCGGGTCGATGTCGGTGACGTCCTCGCCGCCGATGCGGATGCGTCCGCCGCTCGGCTCGATCAGCCGGTTGATCATCTTCAGGGTGGTGGACTTCCCGCACCCCGAGGGGCCCACGAAGATGACCGTCTCGCCCGCCTTGATCTCCATGGAGACGTCGTCCACGGCCGGCAGCGCGCTGCCGGGATAGCGCTTGGTCAGGTTCTCCAGCTCGATGGTCGCCCCGGTGGCGCCCGCGGCGCCGGCGGAGGCGGTCCCGGACGTCTCAGGCACGGATCCCCCGGGAGATGGTCAGCCGGCCCAGCAGGACGTAGGCGGCGTCGAACAACAGGGCCAGGACGACGATGCCGAGCGTGCCGGCGAGTACCTGGTTGAGCGCGTTCTTGCTGCCCAGCGACGCGATCCCGCGGAAGATCTCGTTGCCGAGGCCGGGCCCGGAGGCGTACGCGGCGATCGCGGCGATGCCCATCAGCATCTGCGTCGAGACCCGGATGCCGGTGAGGATCGGCGGCCAGGCCAGCGGCAGCTCCACCTTCAGCAGCCGCGCCGTCCGCGACATCCCGATGCCCCTGGCCGCGTCCACCAGCGCCGGGTCCACGCCGCGCAGCCCGACGATCGCGTTGCGCACGACGGGCAGCAGCCCGTACAGGGTCAGCGCGGTCACCGTCGGCGGCACGCCCAGCCCGACGACCGGGATGAGCAGGCCGATCATGGCCAGTGACGGAATGGTCAGGATGGTGGAGGTGGTGAGCGTCGCCAGGTCGCCCGCCCATGCGCTGCGGTAGGTGGCCACGCCGATCAGCACCCCGAGGACGGTCGCGGCGACCATGCACTGGAAGACGGCGCTGGCGTGCTGGTAGGCGTCCGTGAGCAGTTGCTGGTGGCGGCTGACGAGGAACTCCCAGAAGTTCACGTCCGCTCACCTCCGGATTCGGGCAGTCTCACGCACGTCGTCGGCCGTGGTCCTCCGCCGCCTGTTCCACCAGCGGGATGATCCGCAGCGGAACCGGGTTCTCCATCACGATCGCCGTGGCGGCCCGGACGATGCCATCAAAACCGACGACGCGGTCGATCACCCGCTGGAGATCGGCGTTCGAGCGGGCCACCAGCCGGCACAGCATGTCCCCGGTGCCGGTCGTGGTGTGCAGCTCCAGCACCTCCGGCACGGACGCCAAGTGCGCCCGGACGTCGGGCCCTTGGCCCTGCCGGATCTCCAGCGTCGCGAACGCCGTCACCGGGTAGCCGAGCGCCGCCGGGTCCACGTCCGGACCGAATCCGCGGATGACTCCGTTCGACTGAAGCCGGTCCAGCCGCGCCTGCACCGTGCCGCGTGCCACCCCCAGGCGCCGGGACATCTCCAGCACCCCGATCCGGGGCTCCCGCGCCAGCAGTCCGATGATCCGCCCGTCGAGACGATCGATCCCCATCTCCCCGCCCTCCCGGCTGGTCATCCTGTACAGATCGCCCGCCACACCCGGCGTTTCCCTGGGCAGACTGCCCAGTGAAAACGCAAACTATTGCGCACCTTGCGGACGCGGGAGACCCTGCGGCTATGACGCAGACCACACACCGCACTCCCGACACCGCCCGGCAGGCCGACCCCTTCCCGGTCAAGGGAATGGACGCGGTCGTCTTCGCCGTGGGCAACGCCAAGCAGGCGGCGCACTACTACTCCACCGCCTTCGGCATGAAGCTGGTCGCCTACTCCGGACCGGAGAACGGCAGCCGCGAGACCGCCTCGTACGTCCTGGAGAACGGCTCCGCCCGCTTCGTGCTCACCTCGGTGATCAAGCCGGCCACCGAGTGGGGCCGCTTCCTCGCCCAGCACGTGGCCGAGCACGGCGACGGCATCGTCGACCTCGCCATCGAGGTCCCGGACGCGCGCGCCGCCCACGCCTACGCGATCGAGCACGGCGCCCGCTCGGTCGCCGAGCCGTACGAGGTCAAGGACGAGCACGGCACCGTCGTCCTCGCCGCCATCGCCACCTACGGCGAGACCCGGCACACGCTGGTCGAGCGTTCCGGCTACGACGGCCCCTACCTGCCCGGCTACGTCGCCGCCGAGCCGATCGTCGAGCCGCCCGCGCAGCGCACCTTCCAGGCGATCGACCACTGCGTCGGCAACGTCGAACTCGGCCGCATGAACGAGTGGGTCGAGTTCTACAACAAGGTCATGGGCTTCACGAACATGAAGGAGTTCGTGGGCGACGACATCGCCACCGAGTACAGCGCGCTGATGTCCAAGGTCGTCGCCGACGGCACCCTCAAGGTCAAGTTCCCGATCAACGAGCCCGCGGTCGCCAAGAAGAAGTCCCAGATCGACGAGTACCTGGAGTTCTACGGCGGCGCCGGCGTCCAGCACATCGCCCTGAACACCAACGACATCGTGCAGACCGTGCGCACGATGAAGGCGGCCGGCGTCCAGTTCCTGGACACGCCCGACTCGTACTACGACACGCTCGGCGAGTGGGCCGGCGAGACCCGCGTGCCCGTCGAGACCCTGCGCGAGCTGAAGATCCTCGTCGACCGCGACGAGGACGGCTACCTGCTGCAGATCTTCACCAAGCCGGTCCAGGACCGTCCGACCGTCTTCTTCGAGATGATCGAGCGCCACGGCTCCATGGGCTTCGGCAAGGGCAACTTCAAGGCCCTGTTCGAGGCGATCGAGCGCGAGCAGGCCAAGCGCGGCAACCTCTGACGGCCGCGAGCGGCTACCGGGGCGGGTCCTCCAGGGAGGGCTCGCCCAGTTCCGCCAGCACCCGCGTCGCCTCGGGCGCCCACAGCGGGGAGAAGTACGGGTTGATCACCAGCGCTTCCCGCAGGTGCCGCCGCGCGGGCCCGTACCGCTCCAGCGCCCGCTCGATCATCCCCCGGTGGAACGCGTACAGGGCGCTGCGCACCCCGCCGCCGTGCTCGGCGTCCGTCGCGATCGACGCGAACCGCAGCGCCTCCTCGTACGCGCCGGTCCGGTACAGCGCCCAGCCCAGCGCGTCGGCCACCTCGACGCCCGGCTGCCGCTGCCACTCGGCCTCCAGCCGCTCCACCGCCGCCCCCGCGTCCCCGTGGTCCGCCTCGAACCGCCCCATCACCAGATCCTCGTCCGCCCCGGCCCCCTCGGCCTCCCGCACCCGCTCGCGCAGCACGTCGTACTGCGCCCGTGCCGCCCGCCCCAGCCCCAGCGACTGGTACAGCTCGCCCAGCTCCAGCGCGTACTCGGGGCACAGCCGCCCGGCCGGCACCGCCCGATAGGCGGCGAGCGCCTCCGTCGTCCGCCCCAGCGCCGCCAGCGCCCTGCCCTCCCCGGCCCGCGCGGCCCGCTCGTCGGGGTCGGTGCGCAGCGCCTGCCGGAAGTACCGCAGCGCCTCCTCGCGGTCCCCGCGCTCGAACGCCAGCCGTCCGGCCTGCTCCAGGTACGCCGCCCGCTCGGCCGGCGCCGTGGCGTCGGCCACCGCGTCGGAGAGCTTGGCCGCCGCGTCCTCCTGCCAGCCCCGGTCCCGGTAGACGGCGGCCGCCCGCGCCCGTACGGCGGGCAGGTCCGGGCGCAGCTTCCTCATCCGGTCCAGGGCCCGGCCCACGGCCTTGTGGTCGCCGAGCCCGGTGTACGCGTCGATCAGCACCGCGTGCGTCGTCCACCGCTCCGGCGCCAGCTTCAGCGCGTCCTCGCCCCACTCCTTCGCCGCGGGGAAGTCCCGCCGCTCCACCGCCAGAGCCGCCAGCGACTCCAGGGCCTGCGGATCGTTCCGCGCCCCCACCCCCAGCGACGTCCGCAGCGCCTTCTCGGCCTTCGGCCAGTTCGCGGCGTCCGCGGTCCGCCGGCCCTGCTCCACGTAGGCCGCGCCCAGCACCGCCCACGCCGGCCCGTCCAGCGGATGCGCCCGCAGGTGCCGCTCCCGGTCGTCGATCAGCACGGCCAGACCGGGCAGCGCGGCCGGCACCCCGCCGGTGACCGCGCCGCGCGCCGACGCCGCCGCTCCCGGCGCGGGCGGGGGAGCGGAACCCCGTTCCCCCGGCAGCAGCACCGGCACCCCGCCGAGGACCGCGCAGCCGGCGGCGGAGGCGATCAGCGCCCGGCGCACACGCCGCTTCCGCGGGCCCGGCAGGACGCTCGACGTCTGGATGTCCATGGCGCTCACTGTGCGTCAATACGACAAGCGCCCCGGGCAGGTGAAGGGCACCGTCGACGGGGTTCACACCGATGGCCCCGGGTGCGACGCTGTGATCATGAGCCGTATCGAAGCGCCCCGCGACGAAGACGACGCAGCCCGCGGAGCCGGCGCGGCCACGCCGGCCGCCGGCGCCCTCGTCGACCGGCTGCTCGCCGGCCTGCCCGCCGGGGCCGTCCTCACCGATCCCGACGTCACGGCCTCCTACGCCAACGACATGGCGAGCTTCTGCCCGGCCGGCGCCCCCGCCGTGGTCGTCCTGCCGCGCACCGTGGAGGACGTCCAGCACGTCATGCGCACCGCCACCGAGCTGCGCGTCCCCGTCGTCCCGCAGGGCGCCCGCACCGGCCTGTCCGGCGGCGCCAACGCCACCGACGGCTGCGTGGTCCTCTCCCTGACCAGGATGGACCGCATCCTGGAGATCAACCCGGTCGACCGCGTCGCCGTCGTCGAACCGGGCGTCGTCAACGCCACGCTGTCCCGCGCGGTGAACGAGCACGGCCTGTACTACCCGCCGGACCCCTCCAGCTGGGAGACGTGCACGATCGGCGGCAACATCGGCACCGCCTCCGGCGGCCTGTGCTGCGTCAAGTACGGGGTGACCGCCGAGTACGTCCTCGGCCTGGACGTCGTCCTCGCCGACGGCCGCCTGATGTCGACCGGCCGCCGCACCGCCAAGGGCGTCGCCGGGTACGACCTCACCCGCCTCTTCGTCGGCTCCGAGGGCTCCCTCGGCATCGTCGTACGGGCCGTCCTCGCGCTGCGGCCCAAGCCGCCCGAGCAGCTGGTGCTGGCCGCCGAGTTCGCCTCCGCGTCCGCCGCCTGCGAGGCGATCTGCCGGATCATGGAGGGCGGGCACGTGCCGTCCCTCCTCGAACTGATGGACCGTACGACCGTCAAGGCGGTCAACGACCTCGCCCACATGGGGCTGCCGGAGACCACCGAGGCCCTCCTGCTCGCCGCCTTCGACACCGCCGACCCGGCCGCCGACCTCGCCGCCGTCGGCGCGCTGTGCGAGGCCGCCGGTGCCACGCAGGTGGTCCCCGCCGACGACGCGGCCGAGTCCGAACTCCTCCTCCAGGCACGGCGCCTGTCCCTCACGGCCCTGGAGGCGGTGAAGGGCACGACGATGATCGACGACGTGTGCGTGCCGCGTTCCCGGCTCGGCGACATGCTGGAGGGCGTCGAGCGCATCGCCGCGAAGTACGGCCTCACCATCGGGGTCTGCGCCCACGCGGGCGACGGCAACACCCACCCCACCGTGTGCTTCGACGCGCAGGACCCCGACGAGTCACGGCGCGCCCGCGAGTCCTTCGACGAGATCATGGCCCTCGGCCTGGAACTGGGCGGCACCATCACCGGCGAGCACGGCGTGGGCGTCCTGAAGAAGGAGTGGCTGGCGCGCGAGATCGGCCCGGTGGGACTGGAGATGCAGCGGGCCGTCAAACAGGTCTTCGACCCGCTCGGCATCCTCAACCCGGGCAAGCTGTTCTGACCCCTCGCCCGTACTACCGGGCGAACAGTCCGGCCGGCCCGTCGTCCAGGCCGAGCCGCGCGGCCCCGGTCCCCGGCGGCACCGCCCGCAGGGCCCGCTCCGGCCAGGCCGCCACCGGCACCGGCGGCGCCTCCGGCAGGGCGTCGCCGCCGGGACCGCTCAGCGCCCTCAGGACGACGCCCCGGCCGCCGGCCTTCGACGGCCACACCCGCACCTCCCCGTGCCCGCACGGCCGGAACACCCTCTCCACCGGCAGCTCGCGGGCGAACGTCCGGCGCACGGGCTGGCCGGAGTTGATGGGGAAGGCGACGTGCACGGCGCAGGGGGCGTCGGCGAGGCAGGTGGGCCTGGCCGGGACCGGGACGCCGTACTCGGGCGACAGGAGGAGCCTCATCTCCAGCTCGCGCTCCATGAGGGTGGTGGGCATGGCCGACGTGTCCTCTCCCGTACGGCCGGGCCGCCCGGAGCGGGCCCGCACGGGGGAGAGCGGCCCCGGCCGCGAGCGTTACGCGGGTTCGCGGGACTTCCTCCGAACGCCTCCCCGGGACCGCCGGACTCCCCCTCCGTGTGAAGGTCCGTGCACGAGGTTGCCCGGAAAGGGGTGCGTACGGCGGGACCGGCCGTGCGGGTTGCGCCCGTCTGATAGATGTGGAGGCCCCCAAATCAACCCCCGAGCAGATACGGGACGACGGACATGAGCGCCCCAACCCCGGCCCCCGGCGACGACAGGCCCCGCGAAGGGTATTACCCGGACCCGTCCATTCCCGGATACGTCCGGTACTGGAACGGCGCCTCCTGGGTGGCCGGCACCAGCAGGCCGGCGCCCAAGGACGGTGAGCCGCTCGCCCCGCCGCCCGGCGTGCGGCCCGCGGCACCCGCGGCACCCGCGGCACCCGCGGTGGCCTCCGTGGCCTCCGTGGAGGAGACCGGGCCGCACTTCTTCGACGAGGACCCGGTGGAGGAGCCGCCCGCCGCCGAGCCCCGGCACGGCGGCCGTCCGGAGCCCGCCTCGGCACGGGACGCGGACCACCCCGGAAGCGGACGCGTCGCCTGGCCCGACGCGCAGGGAGCCGACGCGCAGGGAGCCGACCCGAGGGTGCCGCACGCGCGCTCCGCACCCGGCGGCGGGACGGACGCGGACGCCGCCGGCGACGGCGCGGACCGGGCGCCGGCCGGCCCCGCCCCCGCCCCCGCCGCACCCGCCTCGGGACACACCGGGCCGGCCGACGCCGGAGCGGCGCACGGGGGTTCCCCGGCCGGCCGGGGCGCCGCCCCCGGTGCGGCCGGCGACGGTTTCGCCGACGCGGAGGCCGGAGCCGGCAGCACCTTCGTCTTCCGCCGCCCGACGGCCGGACCGCGGACGGCACCGGCCGCCGACGGTCCCGCGGCCGACGAGGGCACCATCACCTTCCGCGCGGTCCCCCCGCACGCGGCGCGGCAGGAGGGCACGCCGGCGCCCGGCGCCCCGGACGCCGGCGCCTCACCCGCCACGGGCGGCCCCGGCTTCGCCGCCGGGGCCGCCGTCCGGGGCGCGGCGGGTCCCCAGCCGGCTCCCGCGGCCTTCCCGACGGTGCCCTCCGGCCCGCAGCAGGTCGCTCCCGCCGTCCCCCGGCAGACCGCCGCCCCCCTCCCCGCCGCCTCGACCCCGGTCGCCGTCGGCCCCGGCGGCGGGCAGGCCTCCTGGGCGCAGCAGGTGCACCGGCTCGCCGGGGCCGGCGGGGACGAGCAGCCCGTCGCGCCCTGGAAGCCGCCGGTCGACGACGTCTTCCAGGCCGCCGCCCGCCGCCAGGCCGCGGCCCGCCCCGCCGGGCTCGGCAAGCGGCTGGCCGCCCGGCTGATCGACACCGCCGTCCTGGCCGGCGTCACCGCCGTGGCCGCCGTGCCCCTCGGCGGCAAGGCGATCGACCACGTCAACGACAAGATCGACGCGGCCAGGCTCTCCGGCGAGACCGTCACCGTCTGGCTGCTGGACGGCACGACGGGCACGTACCTGGGCATCGTGCTGGCCGTCCTGCTGCTCTTCGGCGTCGTCTACGAGGCGCTGCCCACCGCCAGGTGGGGCCGCACCCTGGGCAAGAGGCTGCTGGGCCTGGAGGTGCGGGACATCGAGGCCCACGAGCCCCCGTCCTTCGGCGCCGCGCTGCGCCGCTGGCTGGTCTACAGCGTCCCCGGCCTCCTGGCGGTCGGAGTCGTCGGCGTCGCGTGGTGCCTGTTCGACCGCCCCTGGCACCAGTGCTGGCACGACAAGGCGGCCGGCACGTTCGTCGCGGGCTGACTCGCCGGGGCGGCCGGGCGCGGCCGCCCCGGAGGGACGCGGGGGGACGGCGCGACCGGCCCCCGCGCGCCCGTGGCCGCCGACGCGCCCGCAGCCCCGCCACCGGTGGCGGCGCCCCCGGGTCAGGGCGTACTCCGGACGGCCGCTCGCCGGATGCGCCACCGGGGGGTTCGCGGTCGACTCGGGCCATGAGCAGCGAACCGCCCCACGGCCCCGGCGGGCAGCCGCCCGAGGACGACCCGTTGAGAAAGCCTCCCCCGTCCCCGGGCGGCACGGGCTCGCCGTACGACAACCCGCCGCCGTACGGGGGCGGCGAACCCCCGCCCCACGGCGGCGGGCCCTACGGCGGTGGGCCCCACGGCGGTGGGCCCTACGGCGGTGACCCGTTCGGCGGCGGTTCCTACCCCACCGACCCGCTGGCCGGCATGCCGCCGCTCGCGGACAGCGGCCGGCGCACGCTCGCCCGCATCATCGACATGATCCTCGTGGGCATCGTGGTCTGGCTGCTCAGCTGGGCGTTCAACGTCCAGGAGTACCAGGTCGACGGCGACGGGGTCGCGGTCGGCAAGTCCTTCGGGCAGTCCGTGATCGCCGCCGTGCTCTACGTCGCCTACGACACCTACATGACCGCCCGCACCGGTCAGACCCTCGGCAAGAAGTGGCTCGGCATGCGGGTGGCCGACCTGGGCAACGGCGCCACGCCCTCCGTGCAGACCTCGCTGATCCGGGCCCTGGTGCTGTGGATCCCGTTCGCGTTCTGCTGCGCCTGCGTGTGGACGGTCATCGCGGGCGGCTGGAGTTTCTTCGACAAGCCCTACAAGCAGGGCCTGCACGACAAGGCGGCCAAGACGGTGGTGGTCAGCACCCGCTGAGGGGCGCCGGGGCCGTGGTCAGGCGGCCCGGCCCCGCACCGACTCGCCGGCCCCCGCGTGGATCCGGGACGCGGCCGGCACCGGTTCCTCGGCCGCGGCGGGCCGCACGGCGGCCACCGGGCGGGTCCTCGGCTGCGGGACCGTCAGGGCGACCAGCAACCCGAGGGCGAGTGCGGCGACGGCGACGACCGCGATCCCCGGACCCGAACTCGTCCGTGACAGCAGCAGCATGGCGAGCGTCGAGACGATCACGGTGCACGAACCGTAGGCGAACTGAGCGGCAGTCGGACGGGGCATGGCCATCGTGTCCTCGGAAGGCGATCTGTGGGTAGGGCCGGCTGTCAGCCTGGCTTTCCGCCGACCTCGGGCGTTCCGCCAGACGACTCTAACGGGCTGTGTGCCCGAGTGGAACAAACAGTAAGCGTGACCTGGCCGACAGGGCAGATGCACGGGGGGCGCACGGATTCATGGTGCCGGACGCGGGGTCCGTCCCCGCACCCGCGGGCCGCGGCCGGTGTCCGCAAAGCGAACGGCGACTCCGCATAGTGCACTTGTTCTGCTCAAGTCAAGGTCTGTCTTTTCGCGCGAACCTCTAGTCAAATGTCGTCACTTGACTACACGCGTTGAGCACGTGTGCGCGGACTTCGCCATGTCCTTGGTCCCCCGATCCGCGCGCGTGGACGCGGGGGAGGAACTCAAGTGACCAGTAGATCCTGGACGTTCAGAACGGCGGCCACCGCCGTCGCGCTCGCCGCGGCGGGCGCCACGCTCTCCGCCGCCACCGTGGCGTACGCGGACGCGCCCGTCCGCCCGGCGGCCGCGGAGGGCAACGACCCCCACCCGGCCAAGGGCGTGGACTCGCACGACCTCGACGGCCCCCTCAGCAAGACCCAGGAGGCCCAGCGCCAGGAGGCGCTGAACCAGGTCCTCGCGGGCAAGGCCTCGGTGAAGAAGAAGGACGGCTCCAACGTCGTCCAGCTCAAGAGCAAGAAGGGCGACGCCAAGTACGTCGAGCTGGGTCGGGAGAAGACCGACAAGATCTTCACCATCCTGGTCGAGTTCGGCGACAAGGTCGACAGCCGCTACGGCGGCGAAGCGGGCCCGCTGCACAACCAGATAGCCAAGCCGAACCGCAAGAAGGACAACTCCACGGCCTGGCAGGAGGACTACGACCAGCAGCACTACCAGGACCTCTACTTCGGTTCCGGCACGGGCGTCGACTCCGTCAAGACGTACTACGAGAAGCAGTCCTCGGGCCGCTACTCGGTCGACGGCGAGGTGTCCGACTGGGTCAAGGTCCCGTACAACGAGGCCCGTTACGGCAACAACGCCTGCGGCGACACCAACTGCCCGAGCGTGTGGAACGTCGTCAGCGACGGTCTGAACGCCTGGGTCGCCCAGCAGAAGGCGGCCGGCCGCACCGACGCCCAGATCAAGGCCGACGTCGCCCGCTTCGACGAGTGGGACCGCTACGACTTCGACGGCGACGGCGACTTCAACGAGCCCGACGGCTACATCGACCACTTCCAGATCGTGCACGCCGGTGAGGACGAGTCCGCGGGCGGCGGCGTCCAGGGCACCGACGCGATCTGGGCCCACCGCTGGTACGCCTTCGGCACCGACGCCGGCGCCACCGGTCCGTCCGAGAACAAGCTCGGCGGCGCGCAGATCGGCTCCACCGGCGTCTGGGTCGGCGACTACACCATCCAGCCGGAGAACGGCGGACTCGGCGTCTACGCCCACGAGTACGGCCACGACCTCGGCCTGCCGGACCACTACGACACCGCCGGCGGCGACAACTCCACCGGCTTCTGGACGCTCATGTCGTCCGGCTCCTGGCTCGGCACCGGCCGCAACGAGATCGGCGACCTGCCCGGCGACATGAACGCCTGGGACAAGCTCCAGCTCGGGTGGCTGAACTACGACACCGCCAAGGCGGGCGTCAACTCCTGGCACAAGCTGGGCGTGGCCGAGTACAACACCAAGCACAAGCAGGGTCTGGTCGTCGAACTGCCGAAGAAGGCGGTCACCACCGAGATCGTTCCCCCCGCCCAGGGCCAGACCCAGTGGTGGAGCGGCAGCGGTGACGACCTCAAGAACACGCTGACCCGCAGCGTCGACCTCACCGGGAAGACGTCGGCCGCCCTCACCCTCGACGCCTGGTACGACATCGAGGCCAACTACGACTACCTCTACACCGAGGTGTCCACCGACGGCGGCGCCAACTGGACGGCCCTGGACGGTACGTTCGACGGCCGGCCGATCGAGCGCGACGGCAGCGACAAGCCGGCCCTGAGCGCCTCCGTCGACGCCTACGGCAAGCTCGTCTACCCGCTGGACGCGTACGCGGGCAAGAAGATCGACCTCCGCTTCCGCTACCAGACCGACGGCGGTCTGGCCATGAAGGGCTTCACCGCCGACGAGATCACGGTGACGGCCGACGGCGCGGTGCTCTTCTCCGACGACGCCGAGACCGCGGACGCCGCGTGGACCGCGAAGGGCTTCACCCGTCAGGGCGCGTCCTTCACCAAGGACTACGCGCAGTACTACCTCGCCGAGAACCGGCAGTACGTGTCGTACGACAAGACGCTGAAGACCGGTCCGTACAACTTCGGCTTCACGGACCGTCCGGACTGGGTGGAGCACTACCCGTACCAGAACGGCCTGCTGATCTGGAAGTGGGACACCTCCCAGGCGGACAACAACACCAGCCAGCACCCCGGTACCGGCCTGGTCCTGCCGGTCGACTCGCACCCGACCGCGATGACGTGGAAGGACGGCACGCTGCTGCGCAACCGCATCCAGGCGTACGACTCGCCGTTCAGCCTCTACCGCACGGACGCCATCACGCTGCACAAGGCGGACGTCGCGAAGTACTTCCCGGGCTCGAAGGGCGTCTCGGTCTTCAACGACCGCAAGAACACCTACTACGACCCGGCGAACCCGACCGGTGGTGTCAAGATCACTGACACCAACACGCAGATCAAGATCCTCAAGGAGGCCAAGGACGGCTCGACGATCGAGCTCGAGGTCGGCCCCGCGGGTAGGTAAATAGTATTTGCGCAGGTCAGAGCGTGATCGGCGGTGACCCCCTGGCGGGTTGCCGCCGATCCGTGTTTAGGTGCGTCCTGTGGCTCGCTTATTGACACCGGAACCCGCACCGACCGACACGGGGGTATGACCGCATGGCCGCAGGAGGCTTCTGCAAGCTGCCGAACGGCACGGTGGTGGTGGCACTGAACCTGCCCAGCCCCGCCGCCGAGGGCGACGTGCGCGTACTCGTCCACGCCCACAACCGGGCGCGCGCCCTGACCAGGCTGCGCAACCTGGGGCTGCGCGCGGTCTACCTGCGGGGCAACGCGGCACCACCCACCCCGGACGAGATCACGGCGGTCCTGCACCACCCGGACGGCCTCATATGGCGCACGGCCCCCGTGGGAGGCGCCCTCGTCCAGGAGCTGTGGCACCCGATCCGGGCGCTGCTCAGGCGCCCGGCGGCACAGCCCCAGGGCTAGCTGCTACTGGACGACGGGCTTGCCCGACAGCTCCACGCCCGCCGCCCGCAGCTCCTCCAGCGCCCGCTCGGTCGTCTCCGGGGCGACCCCGGCGGTCAGGTCGAGGAGCACCTGCGTGCGGAAGCCCTCCCGGGCGGCGTCCAGGGCGGTGGCCCGGACGCAGTGGTCCGTGGCGATGCCGACGACGTCGACCTCGTCGATCCGCCGGGCGCGCAGCCAGTCGGCGAGCGTCGTGCCGTTCTCGTCGGTGCCCTCGAAGCCGCTGTAGGCGGCCGAGTAGGCCCCCTTGTCGAAGACGGCGTCGATGGCGCCGGAGGCGACGGCGGGGGCGAAGTTCGGGTGGAAGCCCACGCCCTCCGTGCCGGCGACGCAGTGCGCCGGCCAGGAGTGGACGTAGTCGGGGTTGTCGGCGAAGTGGCCGCCCGGCGCTATGTGGTGGTCGCGGGTGGCCACGACGTGGCGGTAGCCGGCGGGCGCCTGCCCGATCAGCTCGGTGATGGCGGCGGCCACGTCGGCACCGCCGGTCACCGCGAGGCTGCCTCCCTCGCAGAAGTCGTTCTGCACGTCTACGACGATCAGGGCGCGGCGCATGGGCGGTGTCCTTCGACTGGGGATCGACGGGGGAGGGGGGACGGGAGGTCGAGGGCGGTGCGGGCCTTTTCGCGTCGCACCAGCATTAGCTACCCGAGCCTCCGTGGACGTACTCCGTCGGAATGACGGGTTCCCCACGGGACAGCTGGGTCGCGGACAGCGGCAGACCGGCGCGGGCGGCGGCGTGCCGGTCCCGGGCGACGTCCAGCGGCTCGCGGGCGACGACCTCGCCGCCCTCGACCAGCCGGACGAGGAGCTGCCGGTCGGCCAGCTCGGCGGGGACCGGGCCGGTGCCGACGACCTCGGCCTCGGCGTAGCCGTAGGAGTCCAGGCGGCGGGCGGCCCACTTGCGGCCGCCGATCGAGGTCTTGCCGCCGCTGGACTTCTTGGCCACCGGCACCAGCGGCGCCCCGGGGGCGTCGGACTCGGCGCGGGCGACGAGCTTGTAGACCATGGAGGCCGTCGGGTGCCCGGAACCGGTCACCAGCTGGGTGCCGACGCCGTACGCGTCCACGGGCGCCGCCGCCAGCGAGGCGATGGCGTACTCGTCCAGGTCGGAGGTGACGACGATCTTCGTCTCGGTGGCCCCCAGCTCGTCCAGCTGCTGCCGCACCCGGTGCGCGACCAGCAGCAGGTCGCCGGAGTCGATGCGCACGGCGCCCAGTTCGGGCCCGGCCACCTCCACCGCCGTGCGGACGGCCTCGGCGACGTCGTAGGTGTCCACGAGCAGCGTCGTGTCCCGGCCCAGGGCGTCCACCTGGGCCCGGAACGCGTCGCGCTCGGTGTCGTGGAGCAGGGTGAAGGCGTGGGCGGAGGTGCCGACGGTGGGGATGTTGTAGCGGAAGCCGGCGGCCAGGTCGGAGGTGGTCGCGAAGCCGCCGACGTAGGCGGCGCGGGCGGCGGCCACAGCGGCCAGCTCGTGGGTGCGGCGGGCGCCCATCTCGATCAGCGGCCGGTCACCGGCGGCGGAGGCCATGCGGGAGGCGGCGGCGGCGATCGCCGAGTCGTGGTTGAGGATGGACAGGAGCACCGTCTCCAGCAGCACGCACTCGCCGAAGGTCCCCTCGACCCGCATGATCGGCGAGCCGGGGAAGTACACCTCGCCCTCCGGATAGCCCCAGACGTCACCGCTGAAGCGGTAGTCGGCGAGCCAGTCCAGGGTCTCGCCGTCGACGATGTCCCTCTCGCGCAGGAAGCGCAGGACGCCGGCGTCGAAGCGGAAGTTCTCCACCGCGTCCAGCACTCGTCCGGTGCCCGCCACGACGCCGTAGCGGCGCCCGTTCGGCAGCCGGCGCGTGAAGACCTCGAACACGCTCCGCCGGCCGGCCGTGCCCGCCTTCAGGGCGGCTCGGAGCATGGTCAGCTCGTACTGGTCCGTGAAGAGCGCCGTCGAGGGAACGTCCACCGGCAGCCCAAGGTCCGCTGTGTTCATACCGGGGATCGTACCCCCATTTCGTCAGTCTGACGATTTGTGGTCCCGTGGCGTGGCCCACAGCCCCGTTTGTGCGGGCGCCCCCCTGTGGTGGCAGCATGGGCAGTGTGACGGCAGCCGCACCCATGGAGATCGAGAAGACCGAGTCGGCGGAGGAGGTCTTCGCCGTACCCGAACCCGACGTGCCCTGGGTGACGATCGTGCACAACGACCCCGTCAACCTCATGAGCTACGTGACCTACGTCTTCCAGTCGTACTTCGGCTATCCGAAGGACAAGGCCACCAAGCTCATGCTCGACGTCCACCACAAGGGCCGGGCGGTCGTCTCCAGCGGCAGCCGCGAGGAGATGGAACGGGACGTCCAGGCCATGCACGGCTACGGCCTGTGGGCCACTCTCCAGCAGGACCGGAAATGACCGACGCCCGCCCGCAGGACGGAAGCAGCTGAATCACCTCCATGCCAGGACAGTTCGAACCGCTCCCCGGCGGCGGCGCGGCCGTCGCCCTCGACGACGTCGAGATCTCCATCATCCGCTCGCTCGCCGTCCAGCTCCTGGAGCTGATCGGCCCCGGCCCCGCGGAGGACGCCTCCGGCGACCCGCTCGCCGAGCTCTTCGCCGACGGCCCCAGCGAGCCGCCCTCCGACCCGGTGCTGCGCCGCCTGTTCCCGGACGCCTACGTCGATCCCGAGGGCGCTCCGCGGGCGGAGGAGGCCGAGGAGCAGCGGGCGCACTCCGCCGAGTTCCGCCGCTACACCGAGAACGACCTGCGGGCCGGCAAGCGCGAGAACGCGCTCGCGGTGGTCCGCGCCCTGGACGCCCTGGCCTCCGCGTCGGCGTCGGCGGGCGAGGACGGCGCGGTGCTGAAGCTGTCGCCGGACGAGTCCCGGCAGTGGCTGGGCGCCCTGAACGACCTGCGCCTCGCGATCGGCTCCCGGCTGGAGATCACCGACGAGGACGACTCCGACCTGCTCTACCGGCTGCCCGACGAGGACCCGCGCAAGCCGATGGTGATGGCGTACCTGTGGCTGGGCGGCCTCCAGGAGACGCTCGTCGCCACCCTGATGCCCTGACCCGACCGGGGCCGTCCGGGGGGATCCGGGGGGAATCCGGGGTGTCCGGCGTGAACGTCCGCTCAGGGGACGTTCACGTCCGCATAACGATCCTGTGAAAACGGCACCCCCTTCTGCCCCGTTCAGGTGGCTTTTGTCCACTTCTTCTTGTGGGATGCGTCACAGGGTGCACCTGTGATCACTGTTGCGGCCGTGATAAATCTTCACGACCGCCCGGCGAACACCACCCGTATGTTCGGCCGGGTGCGCCACCGAGCCGGTAACCGCCGGCCAGGCACGAGCGAGCCCGTGAAGCCCGCTCAGCTCCATCATCCGGGGGGATCGAGACCCGATCCGCGGCCGACTCAAGGCCCGGGTCGGCATGGAGAAAGGCGCACCACTCATGACCTCTGCGCAGGTCGACCAGCATCACGACGGCAACGAGGCCGTGGAGCACGAGGGCGGCGAGGGGTATCAGCGCGGGCTCGGCGCCCGGCAGATCCAGATGATCGCCATCGGCGGTGCCATCGGCACCGGCCTGTTCCTCGGCGCGGGCAAGGGCATCTCCAAGGCCGGTCCCAGCCTGATCCTGGCCTACGCCATAGCGGGCCTGGTCATCTTCCTCATCATGCGGGCGCTCGGCGAGCTGCTGATGTACCGCCCGGTGTCCGGCTCCTTCTCGGAGTACGCCCGCGAGTTCATCGGCCCCTTCGCGGGGTTCGTGACCGGCTGGACGTACTGGCTCTTCTGGGTCGTCACCGGCATCACCGAGGTCACCGCCGCGGCGGCCTACATGACGTACTGGTGGGACATCCCGCAATGGGTGTCCGCGCTGGTCTTCACGGTCGTCCTGTACGGCGCGAACCTCATCTCCGTGAAGCTCTTCGGTGAGCTGGAGTTCTGGTTCTCGATGGTCAAGGTCACCGCGATCATCGGCATGATCCTCATCTGCGCCGGCGTCCTGACGATCGGCTTCTCGGACGCCGGCGACACCGCCTCCGTCTCCCACCTCTGGAACGACGGCGGCTTCTTCCCCAACGGCGTCGGCAGCAGCCTGATGACCCTGCAGATGGTCATGTTCGCCTTCCTCGCCGTCGAGCTGGTCGGCGTCACCGCGGGCGAGTCCAAGGACCCGAAGACGGTCCTGCCCCGCGCGATCAACACCGTGCCGTGGCGCATCGCCGTCTTCTACGTCGGCGCGCTGATCATGATCCTGTCGGTCGTGCCGTGGACGCACTTCCAGCCGGGCGTCAGCCCCTTCGTCGCCGCCTTCGAGAAGATGGGCCTGGCCGCCGGCGCGGGCATCGTCAACTTCGTCGTCCTGACGGCCGCGCTGTCCTCCTGCAACTCCGGCATGTACTCCACCGGCCGCATGCTGCGCGATCTGGCGCTCAACAGCCAGGGCCCGAAGTTCTTCACCAAGCTGACCCGCAGCGGCACCCCGCTCGTCGGCACGACGTTCTCCGCCGCGCTGATGATGGTCGGCGTCTGGATCAACTACCAGTGGCCGGGCAAGGCGTTCGACTACGTCGTCTCCTTCGCCACCATCTCCGGCATGTGGGCCTGGATCATGATCCTGGTCTCCCAGATCCGCTACCGCGCCAAGGCCGACCGCGGCGAACTGCCCCGCTCGGACTTCCGCGCCCCGGGCGCCCCGCTCACCAGCTGGTTCGCGCTCGCCTTCATCGGCATGGTGATCGTGCTGATGGGCATCGACAAGGACGCCCGCATCTCGCTGTACTGCGCTCCGCTGTGGGGCCTGCTCCTCCTGGTGTCCTACCTGGTGCTCAAGCGCCGCAACCCGCAGGCCGCGGCCTTCGCCAAGCGCTGACGCACCCGCCGGGGACGTCCGGCCGCCGGGAGCTCTCGTGGCGCCCCACGGCGGCCGCCGCTCAGGACGTCCGGCATGTGGGCCGTTCCGTACCGACCCTCGGTACGGAACGGCCCTTCTGCTTATCCTGACGGACATGCTGACCCTCACCCAGGCCCTCTACGACCAGATCGTCGCCCACGCCCGCAAGGACCACCCCGACGAGGCGTGCGGCGTCGTCGCGGGCCCGGCCGGCTCGGACCGCGCCGAGCGCTTCGTCCCCATGCTGAACGCGGCCATGTCGCCCACCTTCTACGAGTTCGACTCGGGCGACCTCCTCAAGCTCTACCGCGAGATGGACGACCGCGACGAGGAACCGGTGGTCATCTACCACTCCCACACGGCCACCGAGGCCTACCCCTCCCGCACCGACATCACCTACGCCAACGAACCCGGCGCCCACTACGTCCTCGTCTCCACCGCCGACACCGACGGCCTCGGCGAGTTCCAGTTCCGCTCCTTCCGGATCGTGGACGGTGAGGTCACGGAGGAGGAGGTCAAGGTGGTGGAGGCGTACTGATCTCGCACTGCGGATGAAAAGCGTCCGAGGCGTGAGATCACACTCCGGAAGCCGGACCGGGAATCGATACGATGAGCCCATGGTTCTTCTCGACGTGAGCGAAAAGGCGCCGGGCACGCTGCTCGTGGCGCGGCTGCACGTCGACCTGTGCAGGCTGAACAGCGCCATCTGTTGATCTTCCGCTGCCGCCGTACGGCCGTGAGCCGCGGCGGGCCGTCGCGTGCCGCCGCGCGCCCCACCGAACCCACGACACCTTCCGACAGGAGCCCTCAGCCATGGCCATCGAGGTCCGCATCCCCACCATCCTCCGCCAGTACACCGACGGCCAGAAGGCGGTGGAGGGCGACGGGGACACCCTCGCCGAGCTCTTCGCCGACCTCGAGACCCGGCACGCGGGTATCCGGGCCCGACTCATCGACGAGGCCAACGGCGACCAGCTGCGCCGCTTCGTCAACGTCTACCTGAACGACGAGGACGTCCGCTTCCTCGACGGCATCGACACCAAGCTCGCCGACGGCGACAGCATCACGATCCTGCCGGCCGTCGCCGGCGGTATGGCCTGATCGGGATGCGGTACGACTCCCCGCTGGCCGCGGTGGGCAACACCCCCCTGGTGCGCCTGCCGCGGCTGTCGCCGTCCGACGACGTCCGCATCTGGGCCAAGCTGGAGGACCGCAACCCGACCGGCTCGATCAAGGACCGCCCCGCCCTGCACATGATCGAGCAGGCGGAGAAGGACGGCCGGCTCACCCCCGGCTGCACCATCCTCGAGCCCACCTCCGGCAACACCGGCATCTCGCTGGCCATGGCCGCCAAGCTCAAGGGCTACCGCATCGTCTGCGTGATGCCCGAGAACACCTCGCAGGAACGCCGGGACCTGCTCGCCATGTGGGGCGCGGAGATCGTCTCCTCCCCGGCCGCGGGCGGCTCCAACACCGCCGTGCGGGTCGCCAAGGAACTCTCGGCCGAGCATCCCGACTGGGTGATGCTCTACCAGTACGGCAACCCGGACAACGCCGGCGCCCACTACACCGGCACCGGCCCCGAGATCCTCGCCGACCTGCCCTCGGTCACCCACTTCGTGGCGGGACTGGGGACGACGGGGACGCTGATGGGCGTCGGCCGCTACCTGCGCGAGCACAAGCCCGACGTGAAGATCGTCGCCGCCGAACCGCGCTACGACGACCTGGTCTACGGCCTGCGCAACCTCGACGAGGGCTTCGTGCCCGAGCTGTACGACGCCTCCGTGCTCACCACCCGCTTCTCGGTGGGCTCGGCCGACGCGGTCACCCGCACCCGCGAACTCCTCCAGCAGGAGGGCATCTTCGCGGGCGTCTCCACCGGCGCCGCCCTGCACGCCGCCATCGGCGTCGGCAGGAAGGCGGTCAAGGCGGGGGAGAGCGCGGACATCGTGTTCGTCGTCGCCGACGGCGGCTGGAAGTACCTCTCCACCGGCGTCTACACGGCGGCCACCACCGAGGAGGCCATCGAGACGCTGCACGGCCAGCTCTGGGCCTGACGCCTCACCGGGCGAGGTGGCGCACCTGGTCCCACAGGGCCGGGTCCACCTCGCCCACCCGGCGCCGGAAGTCGCCCACCGGCACCTGGCGCAGCTCGTCCGTCTCCAGGAAGCTCGTCCGGCCCCGCCCGTCGCCGACGGCCCCCGGCGGCAGCGTGATCACCCCGGCCCGGTCCTCCCGGTAGCGGCTGGTGATCTTCGCGACCAGCGCCCGCCGCCCGCGCACCGCGATCACCAGGCACGGCCGGTCCTTCGCGCCCCGGGTGTCCTCGAAGGGCACCTTCGCCCACCAGATCTCCGCCGGCCGCGGCCGCACCGCCCGCCCCCGCGGGCCCCGGGGACGCCCCGGCGGCCGCCGGCCGCCCGCGGGCCGCCGCCCACGCCCCCGGCCGTCGACGACCACGGCGACGAACGCGAGGAGCACCACCGCCGCGAGCGCGAACCACCAGGACGTGTCCATACGGACGACGTTACCGGCGCGCACCCGCGCCGCGCTCCCCCTCGGTGGCTCCGCGCGCCCCACTTCCAGCCGAACCGGTGACACCACAGGTGAGTTCGCCCACAACGGCCCTTGGCGGAGGAGCGACCAAAGGTTTCGCGCCTTACGCTCGACGGACCGCACGACCCCCGTCTCCCACACCCGCCAGCGGAGGTTTCTGCTTCATGAAGCTCACCGTCGTCGGCTGCTCGGGGTCGTTCCCGTCCGCGGAATCGGCCTGCTCGAGCTACCTCGTCGAGGCCGACGGCTTCCGGCTGCTCCTCGACCTGGGCAACGGCGCCCTCGGCGAGCTGCAGCGCCACTGCGGTCTCTACGACCTCGACGCGATCTTCCTCAGCCACCTGCACGCCGACCACTGCATCGACATGTGCGCCTACTTCGTGGCGCGCTACTACCGGCACGACGGCGGCCGCTGCGCCCCCCTCCCCGTCTACGGACCCGAGGGCACCGAGCACCGGCTGACCACCGCCTACGCCGACACGCCCTCCGCCTCCTCCATGAGCGAGGTCTTCGACTTCCACACGGTCAAGCCCTCCACCTTCGAGGTCGGCCCCTTCACCGTGCACACCGAGCGCGTCGCCCACCCCGTGGAGGCCTACGCGATCCGCGTCGAGCACGGCGGCCGGTCGCTGACGTACTCCGGCGACACCGGCACCACGCCCGTGCTGGACGAACTCGCCCGGGACACCGACCTGTTCCTGTGCGAGGCCGCCTTCACGCACGGCAAGGAGAACATCCCCGACCTGCACCTCAACGGTCGCGAGGCGGGGGAGACGGCGAGCCGGGCCGGCGCCCGCCGCCTGGTCCTCACCCACATCCCGCCGTGGACCGACCCGCGGGTCAACCTGGCCGACGCCCGCGAGGTCTACGAGGGCCCGGTGGACGTGGCGGCACCGGGCGCGGTGTACGAGATCTGACGCCGGGCCCGCGCCCGCGCGGACGCGACGAGGCCCCCGGAGCTCTGCGGCTCCGGGGGCCTCGGTCGTGCCGTGCTCATGCCGTGCGGCGGGACCTCACGCCTTGGTGAGGTCCTCGACCTCCTCCTCGGGCTCGCGGCCCGGGGTCTTGAGGTCGAACTTGACGATCGCGAAGCGGAACGTCACGTAGTAGATCGCCGCGAACACCAGACCGATCGGGATGATCAGCCACGGCTTGGTCGCCAGGTGCCAGTTCAGGGCGTAGTCGATGAAGCCGGCCGAGAAGTTGAAGCCGGCGTGCACCCCGAGACCCCAGGTCACCGCCATCGAGACGGCCGTCAGCACCGCGTGCAGCACGTACAGGACCGGCGCGATGAACATGAACGAGAACTCGATCGGCTCGGTCACACCGGTGACGAACGAGGTCAGGGCGAGCGAGACCATCATGCCGAGGACGGCCTTGCGGCGCTCCGGGCGGGCGCAGTGGGCGATGGCGATCGCGGCGGCCGGCAGACCGAACATCATGATCGGGAAGAAACCGGCCTGGAAGAGCCCGGCGTTCGGGTCGCCGGCCAGGAAGCGGGTGATGTCGCCGTGCACGACCTCACCGGCGGAGTTGGTGAAGTCGCCGAGCTGGAACCAGGCCACGGTGTTCACGAACTGGTGCATGCCGACCGGGATCAGCGCGCGGTTCACGCCGCCGAACAGGGCGGCGCCGCCGGAGCCGAGACCGGTCATCCACTCGCCGAAGTTCGAGATGCCGGTGCCGATGGGCTCCCAGACCAGACCGAAGAAGACGCCGACGACGATGCCGACGAAGGCCATGATGATCGGCACCAGGCGGCGGCCGTTGAAGAAGCCGAGCCAGTCCACCAGCTTGGTGCGGTGGAACCGCTGCCACAGCACGGCGGAGAGCAGACCCATGATGATGCCGCCGAGCACCCCGGGGTCGTTGTACGTCGCGGCGACGTCCTCGCCCTTCTGGATCACCGCCTCGGTGACCGGGAAGGCCTCCAGGACCTTGCTGTAGACGAGGAAGCCGACCACCGCGGCCAGCGCGGTCGAGCCGTCCGCCTTCTTGGCGAAACCGATGGCCACGCCTATGCAGAACAGGATCGGCAGCGAGCCGGTGAGGGCACCGCCCGCGTTGTTGAAGACGGCGGCGACCTTGTCCCAGCCGAGGCCGTCCTTGCCGAAGATGTCGTCCTGGCCGAGCCGGACCATGATGCCCGCTGCCGGCAGTACGGCGATCGGGAGCTGCAGGCTGCGGCCGACCTTCTGCAGGCCCTGGAAAAGGCCCTGTCCCCGCTTCTTCGCGGGGGCCGCCGTTGCGGTGGCGGTGCTCATAAGTCCTCCATCGGGTGATGGTCTACACCACTGAGTGGTGTAGACCTGTTGTAGCACGATGAAGGGCGCATAAGGAACCCGCGAATCCGCTACTGCGGCGCTACGCGCAGTGCCGGGCGAAGGCCCCGGGTCACACCCCGGCCGACCCCCCTCGGGAGCGCGCCGAAGGCCCCCGGACCAGAGGTCCGGGGGCCTTCGCGAGACCACGCTCCAAGGGTACGTGAGGTCTACACCTTGGTGACGTCCTCGACCTCGTCCTCCGGCTCCCGCCCCGGAGTCCTCAGGCCGAACCTCGTGATCGCGAACCGGAACACCACGTAGTAGACGGCCGCGAAGCACAGGCCGATCGGGATGATCAGCCACGGCCGGGTCGCCAGGTTCCAGTTGATGACGTAGTCGATCAGCCCCGCCGAGAAGCTGAACCCGTCGTGCACCCCCAGCGCCCACGTCACCGCCATCGACACACCCGTCAGCACCGCGTGCACCACGTACAGCGCCGGCGCGACGAACATGAACGAGTACTCCAGCGGCTCGGTGATGCCCGTCACGAACGACGTCAGCGCCACCGACAGCATCAGACCGCCCACCTCCTTGCGGCGGTGCGGCTTCGCGCAGTGCGTGATCGCCAGCGCGGCGGCCGGCAGCGCGAACATCATGACCGGGAAGAACCCCGACGTGAACTGCCCCGCGTCCGGGTCCCCGGCGAGGAACATGTTGATGTCGCCGTGCACCACCGTGCCGTCCGGCTTCGTGAAACTGCCGAACTGGAACCACATCGGCACGTTCAGGAACTGGTGCAGCCCGATCACCAGCAGCGCCCGGTTCGCCAGCCCGAACACGCCCGCGCCCCACGAGCCGATGCCGTTCAGCCAGTCGCTGAAGCCCTCCAGCGCGTCCCCGATCGGCGGCCAGACCCACAGGCACAGCGCCGCGAACAGGATCGCCACGAACGCCATGACGATCGGCACCAGCCGGCGGCCGTTGAAGAAGCCGAGCCAGTCCACCAGCCTCGTCCGGTGGAACCGCCGCCAGAAGTACGCCGACAGCAGCCCCATCACGATGCCGCCGAACACCCCCGGATTCTGGAAGACGAACGCCGTCACCGTGCCCGACCCGTCGGTCACCTGGCAGCCGACCTGCGGGATCGCCCTCGACCCCTTTGGGCAGTCCTCCGGGAACTGCCGCAGCACGTTGTAATAGACGAGGAACCCCGCCACCGCCGCCAGCGCCGTCGAACCGTCGGCCTTCTTCGCCATCCCGATGGCCACACCGACGCAGAACAGCAACGGCAGCCCCAGCGACCCGTCGAGCAGGGCGCCGCCCGCGCCCGTCATCACCTTCGAGACGTTCGTCCAGCCCAGACCGTCGGCCCCGAACACGTCCGGCTGCCCCAGCCGGTTGAGGATGCCCGCCGCGGGCAGCACCGCGATGGGCAGCTGCAGACTGCGGCCCATCTTCTGCAACCCCTGGAACCCCTTGTTCCAGCGAGCGCGCGCAGGACTGACCGCACTGTCGGCACTCATCCGGTCTCCATCCGGTCGCCGGTACACTGGTGTAGACCAGTTGTGGGACGGTTCCGCTGTCGTGACGCCATCATCGGGCAGCCACCACATGACCGCTCGCGAAGATGGGCCAACTGTGGGTTACTGCGACAAAGCGGTTCGGATCAGGGAGAAAGAACATGGCCAGCAAGGCTGAGAAGATCGTCGCCGGCCTCGGCGGCATCGACAACATCGACGAGATCGAAGGCTGCATCACCCGCCTCCGCACCGAGGTCAACGACCCCGCCCTGGTCGACGAGGCCGCCCTCAAGGCCGCCGGCGCCCACGGCGTCGTCAAGATGGGCACCGCCATCCAGGTCGTCATCGGCACCGACGCCGACCCGATCGCCGCGGAGATCGAAGACATGATGTGACCACCGGTCCACACCGGCTCACCGGACAGGGGCCCTTCCCGCCAGGCTCTTCCACAGCGGGGAAGGCCCCTTCCGCATGGGCCGCTAGGCTCACCCGCATGTCACGAATCGACGGCCGCACCCCCCGACAGCTCCGCCCCGTCACCATCGAACGCGGCTGGAGCAAGCACGCCGAAGGCTCCGTCCTCGTCTCCTTCGGCGACACCAAGGTCCTCTGCACCGCCTCCGTCACCGAAGGCGTCCCCCGCTGGCGCAAGGGCAGCGGCGAAGGCTGGGTCACCGCCGAGTACGCCATGCTGCCCCGCGCCACCAACACCCGCGGCGACCGCGAGTCCGTCAAGGGCCGCATCGGCGGCCGCACCCACGAGATCAGCCGCCTCATCGGCCGCTCCCTGCGCGCCGTCATCGACTACAAGGCACTCGGCGAGAACACCGTCGTCCTCGACTGCGACGTCCTCCAGGCCGACGGCGGCACCCGCACCGCCGCCATCACCGGCGCCTACGTCGCACTGGCCGACGCCATCGGCTGGGCCCAGGGCAAGAAGCTCATCAAGCCGGGCCGCAAGCCCCTCACCGGCACCGTCTCCGCCGTCTCCGTCGGCATCGTCGGCGGCACACCCCTCCTCGACCTCCGCTACGAGGAGGACGTCCGCGCCGACACCGACATGAACGTCGTCTGCACCGGCGACGGCCGCTTCGTCGAGGTCCAGGGCACCGCCGAGGCCGAACCCTTCGCCCGCGAGGAACTCGACGCCCTCCTCGACCTCGCCGCCGCCGGCTGCACGGAACTGGCCGACCTGCAGCGCAAGGCACTCGACACCGCCCTCGAAAAGTAAAGAGGGCACCAAGAAAAGGACGGCCGGCACGCAACTCGACCACCCGCCGCCGCGTCTTGGCCAGTACGGGCGTACGGCTCCACCGCCGTACGCCCGGCGCAACACGTCACACGGGCCGCCCGGCCCTGTCACAAGGGGAGGACCGAGACCCATGGCCGCGACCCGACGCAGCCGCCGTCGCCGCACCGCATACGCCGCCGCAGCCCTGGCGACCGCCGCCCTGACCGCGGGCCTGACCACCGGCTGCGACGCCGTCGACAAGGCACTCGACTGCGTCCAGACCGCCGACGCCATCGCCGACAGCGTCACCGCACTCCAGCAGGCCGTGGAGAACACGTCCGACGACCCGACACGCCTCGAGGAATCCCTCGACTCCATAGACAAGAACCTCGACGAGATCGGCGACCGGACCGACGACACCGACGTCGACAAGGCCGTCGAGGACCTCGGCAAGGCCGTCGACAACATCCGCACCTCCGTCAAGAACGGCGACAACACCCCCGACATCAGCCCCGTCACCGACGCGGCCGGCGAACTGACCAAGGTCTGCACGCCGTAAGGGAAGGCGGCCGCGAAAGAGGACGGGACCCGGCGCCCCCGGAACCGTCCGGAATACTGGGCCCCATGACCCGCCTGATCCTCGCCACCCGCAACGCCGGAAAGATCACCGAACTCAGGGCCATCCTCGCCGACGCGGGCCTGCCCCACGACCTCGTCGGCGCGGACGCCTACCCGGACATCCCCGACGTCAAGGAAACCGGCGTCACCTTCGCCGAGAACGCCCTCCTCAAGGCCCACGCCCTCGCCCGGGCCACCGGCCTGCCCGCCGTCGCCGACGACTCCGGCCTCTGCGTCGACGTCATGAACGGCGCCCCCGGCATCTTCTCCGCCCGCTGGGCCGGCCGCCACGGCGACGACAAGGCCAACCTGGACCTCCTCCTCGCCCAGCTCGGCGACATCGCCGACGAACACCGGGGCGCCCACTTCGCCTGCGCGGCGGCCCTGGCCCTGCCCGACGGCACGGAACGCGTGGTCGAGGGCCAGCTCCGCGGCACCCTGCGCCACGCCCCCGCCGGCACGGGCGGCTTCGGCTACGACCCGATCCTCCAGCCCGACGGCGAGACCCGCACCTGCGCGGAACTGACGGCGGCGGAGAAGAACGCGATCAGCCACCGGGGGAAGGCGTTCAGGGCGCTGGTACCGGTGGTGCGGGAGCTGCTGGGCTGAGGCAGCCCGTACAAGAAGCCGAAAGGCGCGGCTCCCTGCCAGGAGCCGCGCCTTCAACGTGGGGCCGACGAGACTCGAACTCGCACTGTCCACTACCTAAAAGTGGTGCCTCCTGCCGAAATTGGGCTACGGCCCCACGCACAGCTTACTGGTACTCGGCGAGCCGTTGCGGCGGGATGAAGCGTTCGCGCGATCGATTGGCGAACGTACTCGTCTGACTGTGGCAGGACGGGCAGAGGTAGCGCAGGTTTTCCCGGCGGTTGTCCAGACGATCGCCACTGATGTGGTCGATCTCCAGCACGAGTCGCCTGCCCTGCCAGGTGTCTTTGAGGCCGCACTCGCTGCAGACATGCGGCACGCCGAGGTCGTCAAGAGCTCGCCGAAGCAGAGCCGTCTTGGTACGGGCACATCCGGGAGCGAGCTGCACCAGGATCTCGGACGCCGCCTTGCGGTTCGGGGAGCGGATGCCGCGATAGTGACCCTGTCCTGTGAAGTGAGCGGTCGACAGACCGTACGCTTCGATGCTGCGCTTCACGAGTGTTCGAGCTGCACCGCCGTTGCTTCGGCCAAGGGCCGCGAGAACTCCCGCCACGCTCGTGGCGGCCTCCACCGCTGCCGCCAGTTCGCCGCGAGGAAGAAGGCCAGGACCGTATCTGCGTCCGCCGGTGAAGTGCGAGGTGTCGATCCCGAACTGGTCCAGCCTCTTCCTGATGTGGCCGTACGGGCTGTCCTGCGGGGGCAGCCCCATGTACTCCAGCATCTCCCTGATGCTGTTCGTATAAGCGGCGGCTTCTCTGAGGAGTTCTTCCGGGTAGCTGCGTCGTTCGCGCTCTGGCAGCGGATCATCGCGGAAGTGCGAGGTGTCGATGCGGTAGTGCTGTAGCCGCTTGCTGAGATAGCGGCGAGGGCCGTTTCCGATCGGCGTTCCGAGCTTGCGCATCAGGTCGACCATGCTGGTGGCCCCAGCTGCAGTGCGAGACAGCAGGTCACGTGTGTACTTCGGCTTGCTCATGCGGCCCTGCGCCTGCGGCCTCGATACGTGTCCGTCACGGCATGGCAGTTGGGGCAGAGCAGCCGGAGGTTCTCCGGGCGGTTGTCCCACCAGGCGCCGTCGAGGTGGTCGACCTCCAGCCGGAGGGGTTTGCCGTTCCACTTGGGCCCGGTGCTGCACATTGCGCAGCTTTCCGGAACTCCCAGCCGGAGCAGGTGCCGTAGCAGCCGGCTTCCCGGGATCCTGCCGTCTTGTGGTGTGCGAAGGACCAGGGGGTCGCCGTGTGAACTCTTGGGCCTTCGTGGTCGCTCGGTGAAGTGAGAGGTGTCGATGCCCAGTGTCGCGATACGGCGGCTGATGTGCGTGTGGTTGCCGCCTACCGGGTTGATGCCCAGGTGGCGTAGCACCTCCTTGACGCTGGCCGACGCGGCAACGGCCTCTCGGAGGGTTTCCTCGGTGTGGCGTGTCCATTGCGTGGGAAAGTGTGCGACGTCTACGCCTGTCTCGGCCATTTTCTGACGCAGGTAGCGTCTGCTGCCAGGCGTGGGCGTTCCGCCACACCAGCGTACGGCGTCGTCCCAGTTCGTTGTCGCCCGAGCCGCCTCTTCAAGCAGCTCACGGGTGTATCTGACCCCCATGCTTCCCCTCCGTTCCCGGCCGCGCGTTCGTGGCCTCGTACGGAGTAACGAACCGGTTATCGGACAGTCACGTACGAAAAACGGAACGGTCCGTACCGGAGTTCCGGTACGGACCGTTCCGCAGGCGCGGCGGAGTCAGATGCCCAGGTCCTTGATGATCTTGGCCACGTGGCCCGTCGCGCGGACGTTGTACAGGGCGCGTTCGACCTTGCCCTCCTCGTCCACGACGATCGTGGAGCGGATGACGCCCATGTAGGTCTTGCCGTAGTTCTTCTTCTCGCCGAAGGCGCCGTACGCGTCGAGGACCTTCTTGTCCGGGTCGGCGAGGAGGGTGACCTTCAGGGACTCGGTGTCGCGGAACTTGGCGAGCTTCTCCGGCTTGTCGGGGGAGATGCCGAGCACGTCGTACCCGGCGGCGGCCAGCAGTTCCAGGTTGTCCGTGAAGTCGCAGGCCTGCTTCGTGCAGCCGGGGGTAAGCGCGGCAGGGTAGAAGTAGACGATGACCTTGCGGCCCTTGTGGTCGGCCAGGGACACCTGGTTGCCGTCGGCGTCCGGGAGGGTGAAGGCGGGGGCCGGGTCCCCCGGCTGCAGTCGCTCGCTCATCGATCCAGCGTAACCGGGGGTCCTGGGAGTGCAGAGACACGAGTAGCTGACAGACTGTGCGGGACAGCGTCAGCAGACTTCGGAGGCCGTACGGTGGCGGACACGTCGGACATCAGAACCCCGGCGCAGATCGAGGCGGACATCAGGCGCCGCCGCGAGGTGCTGGCCGAGACGCTCGACGAGATCGGGGTGCGGGTGCACCCGAAGACGATCGTGGGCGATGCGAAGGCCAAGGTCGCTTCCAGCGTCGATCACACCCTTGGACGGGCGTACGTCCAGGTCAATCGTGTGGTCAGCGATGTGAAGTCGCAGTTCGTGGACGAGGAGGGCTCGCCGCGGATGGAGCGGGTCGTGCCCGTGGCGCTCGTCGTGGTCGGGGTGGTGGGGCTGCTCGCCCTCGGTACCCGGCGGCGCAAGGGCTGAGGCGGGGCAGGTAGGTTTCAGGGCGTGAGCGCCAACAGAAACGAGCACAGTTCCCCGGACGACAAGCTGCCCATCCGGATGCTGCACGACCGTGTCCTCGTGCGGCAGGACACCAACGAGGGCGAGCGGCGTTCCGGGGGCGGGATCCTGATTCCCGCCACGGCGGCGGTCGGCCGGCGGCTGGCCTGGGCCGAGGTCGTCGCGGTGGGGCAGAACGTACGGACGGTGGAGCCGGGCGACCGGGTGCTGTACGACCCGGAGGACCGGGCGGAGGTCGAGGTGCGGGGCACCGCGTACGTGCTCATGCGCGAGCGCGACCTGCACGCGGTGGCCGCGGACCGGTTCGAGGGGTCGGAGGACTCGACCGGGCTGTACCTCTAGAGCGGTGGGTGGAAGGGGCCGGTGACCGAGGTCACCGGCCCCTTTCCCCTGCCTTTGCTACCTTGGGAGACATCCCGACGAGACGCGCCGTACCGGGTTGAAGGAAAAGACGACGCACCACCGTTCAGTTCGCTCCACGGAGGTGCCTGTCATGGCGTGGGTCCTGCTTGTCGTCGCCGGTCTGCTCGAGGTCGGCTGGTCGATCGGGATGAAGTACACCGAGGGTTTCACGCGGCTGTGGCCGAGTGTGTTCACCGGTGCCGGGATCGTCGCGAGCATGCTGCTGCTGTCGTACGCCGCCCGGACGCTGCCCATCGGTACCGCCTACGGCGTGTGGGTGGGCATCGGCGCGGCCGGGGCGGCGGTGCTCGGCATGGTGGTGCTGGGGGAGCCGGCGACCGCCGCCCGGATCTTCTTCATCTGTCTGCTGCTGGTCGCCGTGGTGGGTCTGAAGGCGACCTCGGGTCACTGACCCGGTGCGGGGGTCACTGGCCGCGTGGCGTGGCGGGGAGGCCACCGACGAGTCCGCCGGTGTCCGTCCCGCCGCCGTCCGCCCCGCCGCCGTCCGCCCCGCCGGGCTCGCCCTCGTCGGTGCCGCCGTCGCCGTTGTCGCCGTCTCCGTCCCCGCCGCCGGTGGGGCCGGGTTCGGTGGTGGCGCCGCCGGTGGTGGGGCCGTCGGTCGAGGGGCCGCCGGCGCCGCCGGGGCCGCCGGTGTCGCCCGGTTCGGTGCTGGTGCTCCCGTTGTCGCCGGGGGTGGGGGTGTCGGTCTCCTGCTCGTCGGTGTGCTCCTCGTCGCCGGTGCCGCCGTCGGACCCGTCGCCCGTGCCGGTGTCGTCGGAGGGGTTGGCGGAGGGGGGTGCGGTGACGTCGGCGCCGGCCTGGAGCTGGAGGTCGAAGTCGGCGACGGGTTCGCCCTCGAGGGCCGCGCGGGTGTACTGCCCCCAGATCTCGGCGGGTGCCCCGCCGCCGTTGATGCGGTCGAGGCCCATGACGCCGTACAGGGGCATGTGCTGGGCGGTCTTCGGTTCCTGGCCCATGACGGCGACGACGGTGGCGAGGTCGGGAGTGTATCCGGCGAACCAGGCGGCCTTGTCGTCCTCGGCGGTGCCGGTCTTGCCGGCGGCGGGGCGGCCGGCGGCCTGGGCGGCGGTGGCGGTGCCGTTCTGGACGACGCTGCGCAGGACGGACGTGGTGGTGTCGGCGGCCTCGCGGCTGACGGCCTGGCTCTCGCGCGGTTGCGGCAGGTCGACCTCGTGCCGGCCGTCCTTCGTGACCTTCTCGACCAGGACGTACGGGGTGTGCCGGCCGTGGTTGGCGAGGGTGGCGTAGGCCTGGGCCATGTCGAGGGGGCTGGCGGTGGCCGTGCCGAGGGCGATGGCGGGGCCTTCCGGCATCTCGGGGGTGTCGGCGGCCAGTCCGAGGTCGATCGCGGTCTGCTTGACCTTGCCGGGGCCGACGTCGACCGCCATCTGGGCGTAGACGGCGTTCACGGACTTGTCGGTGGCCTCGCGGACGGTGATGTCGCCGTAGTCCCGGTGGTCCTCGTTCTCCGGGTTGTAGCGGGTGCCGGTCCAGCCCTGGACGGTGCGTTCGCTGTCACCGTTGTAGATCGTGTTCGGGTTGATCATGCGGCCGTCCTGGGTGCGGGAGTGGTTCTCGACGGCCGCGGCGAAGACGAAGGGCTTGAAGGTGGAGCCGACCTGGAAGTCCCGGCGGGTGGCGTTGGGCGTGTACTGCTTGACGTAGTCGATGCCGTTGTACATGGCGACGACCTTGCCGGTCTTCGGGTCGATGGAGGCGCCGCCGGCGCGGACGTAGGCGTCGACCTTGCGGTCCTCGTCCAGTTCGGACATGAGCTTGTCGTCGACGGCCTCGACGAAGGCGTCCTGCTTGTCCTTCTGGAGGGTGGTGGTGATGCGGTAGCCGCCGCGGTCGAGGTCCTCCTCGTCGACGATGTCGTTCTCGACCAGGTAGTTCTTGACGATGTTGACGACGTAGCCGCGCTGTCCGGACATGCTGGTGGAGACGGTGGTCTGCTTGGGGGCGGGGAACTCCAGCCCGGCGCGTTCGGACGGGTCGAGCCACTTCATCTTGACCATGCCGTCCAGGACGTAGTTCCAGCGGGCCTGGGCGGCGGCCTTGTTCTCCGGGTGGGCGACGATGTCGTACTGGCTGGGTGCGTTGAGCAGGGAGGCGAGGTAGGCGCCCTGGGCGGCGGTGAGGTGGGTGGCGTCGACGCCGTAGTAGGCCTGGGCGGCGGCCTGGATGCCGTAGGCGCCGCGGCCGAAGAAGCTGGTGTTGAGGTAGCCCTCGAGGATCTCGGCCTTGCTCTTCTCCCGGTCGAGCTTGATCGAGATGAAGAACTCCTTCACCTTGCGGGAGACGGTCTGCTCCTGCGCGAGGTAGTAGTTCTTGACGTACTGCTGGGTGATCGTGGAGCCGGACTGCTTGCCCTTGCCGGTGGCGGTGTTCCAGCCGGCCCGGATCATCGCCATGGGGTCGACGGCGGACTCCGTGTAGAAGTCGCGGTCCTCGGCGGCCAGGACGGCGTGCTGGGCGTCCTCGGAGATGCGGTCGAGGGAGACGTTCTCGCGGTTGACCTCGCCGTCGCGGGCGAGGACGGTGCCGTCGGCGTAGAGGTAGACGTTGCTCTGCTTGGTGGCGAGGGCGTTGGCCGACGGGATCTGCACCAGTGAGTAGCCGAGGAAGAAACCGCCGATCAGCAACAGGACGCCGACGACGAAGGCGCCCAGCGTCATGCGCCAGGTGGGGATCAGCCGGCGCCATCCGGTCCGCTTGGGCCTCTTCGGCTTCTTCGGCGTCGCCGTTCCCGGTTGCGAGCCCTGGTCAGGCTGCTGCGGCTCGTCGCTCATCTCGTGCACGGACTCCTGTTTCGCGTCGTACGGTTTGGTCTCGTACGGCCTTGTACGCTTCTGCGCCCTCTGTTGAAGACTCTCGCACCGGGCGTTCCGTTCCCGCTCTGCGGCACACCCGTGAAAACGGATGCCGTCGTCCGGGTGTCCGAACCGTGGCCCGGTAATTCCGTGGCGTTCCCCGTCGCCGTCGTACTACGCTCCTGCGCTTTGCTGTCGGGCGGAGGTGGAGGGCTGTGGGCGTGGGCTCGGGACGGTTGTACGCGGCCGTCGCGGTGGGGGGATTCAGACGGTACGCGACGTACCGGGCGGCCACCGCCGCGGGTGTGTTCACCAACACGGTCTTCGGGCTGATCCTCGTCTCCGCCTATCTGGCCCTGTGGGACGAGAAACCGCAGCTCGGTGGGTACGACCAGGCGCAGGCGGTCACGTTCGTGTGGCTGGGGCAGGCCCTGCTGGCGGCGTTGGCGATCGGTGGCGGCGGCTTCGAGGCCGAGTTGATGGAGCGCATCCGTTCGGGTGACATCGCCGTCGATCTGTACCGGCCGGCCGACCTCCAGCTGTGGTGGCTGGCGGCGGACGTGGGGCGGGCGCTGTTCCAGTTGCTGGGGCGCGGGGTGGTGCCGTTCGTGTTCGGGTCGCTGTTCTTCCCGGTGGCGCTGCCGCGGGAGGTGTCCGCGTGGCTGGCGTTCCTGGTGGCGGTGGGGCTGGCGATGGTGGTGGGTTTCGCGCTGCGCTATCTGGTGGCGCTCTCGGCGTTCTGGCTGCTGGACGGCACCGGGGTGGCGCAGATGGCGTGGATCACGGGGACGTTCTGCTCGGGGATGCTGCTGCCGCTGAACGTGTTCCCGGGCGCTCTCGGCGAGGTCGTACGGGCGCTTCCGTGGTCGTCGCTGCTCCAGGCGCCGGCCGATGTGCTGCTGGGGGAGGCGGATCCGGTGGGGACCTTCGCCTTCCAGGCGGGGTGGGCGGTGGCGTTGCTGGCGGTGGGGCGGCTGGTGCAGTCGGCGGCGACGCGGCGGGTGGTGGTGCAGGGTGGCTGAGACGGTGGTGGACGCGGAGGCGGACGCGGACGCGCAGGCGTGGGCGGGCCGGGGCGGCCGGGCCGTCGCGGGGCTGCGGGCCTACGGGCTGATCGCGGGGATGTGGATCCGGTCGACGATGGCGTACCGGGCCTCTTTCGCGCTGGCGGCGTCGGCGAGCTTCGCGGTGACCGCGCTGGACTTCGTGGCGGTCCTGATGATGTTCTCCCGGGTCGACGCGCTGGGCGGCTACGCGCTGCCCGAGGTGGCGTTCCTCTACGGGCTGTCCGGTGTCTCCTTCGGGCTGGCCGATCTGACGGTCGGCTCGATGGAGCGGCTGGGGCGGCGGGTGCGGGACGGCACGCTGGACACGCTGCTGGTGCGTCCGGTGCCGGTGCTGGCGCAGGTGGCCGCGGACCGGTTCGCGCTGCGCCGGGTGGGCCGGGTGACGCAGGGCGCGCTGGTGCTGGGCTACGCGCTGGTGGTGCTGGACATCGACTGGACGGCGGCGAAGCTGCTGCTGATGCCGGTGATGCTGCTCAGCGGCGCGGGGATCTTCTGCGCGGTGTTCGTGGCGGCGGGGGCGTTCCAGTTCGTGGCGCAGGACGCCTCGGAGGTGTCGAACGCCTTCACCTACGGCGGTACGACGATGCTGCAGTACCCGCCGACGGTGTTCGCGCAGGAGCTGGTGCGGGGGGTGACGTTCGTGGTGCCGCTGGCGTTCGTGAACTGGCTGCCGGCGAGCCACGTGCTGGGGCGGCCGTATCCGCTGGGGCTGCCCGGGTGGGTGGCGTTCACGTCGCCGCTGGTGGCCGTGGCCTGCTGCGCGCTCGCAGGGCTGGCGTGGCGGGCGGGACTTCGTTCGTACCGGAGCACAGGGAGTTGACGCGGATGGACACCAGTGGCGGCACCGGGGGGCCCGGGGCGGGCTTCATCGAGCTGGAGGGCGTCGAGAAGGTCTTCGACGTGCGCAGGAGGACCGGTTTCCTCAAGCGGGAGCGGCGCGAGGTGCGGGCGGTGGACGGGCTGTCGTTCACCGTGGCGCGGGGCGAGGTGGTCGGCTACATCGGCCCGAACGGTGCCGGGAAGTCGACGACGATCAAGATGCTCACCGGCATCCTGACGCCCAGCGGCGGGCGGCTGCGGGTGGCGGGCATCGACCCGTCGCGGGAGCGGACGCGGCTGGCGCACCGCATCGGGGTGGTGTTCGGGCAGCGGACGACGCTGTGGTGGGACCTGCCGCTGATCGACTCCTACCGGCTGATGCACCGCATGTACCGGATCCCGGACGCGCGTTACCGGGCGAACCTGGAGCGCTGCGTGGACCTCCTCCAGCTCGGCGCGCTGCTGGACGTGCCGGTGCGGCAGCTGTCGCTGGGGCAGCGGATGCGCGGCGACATCGCGGCGGCGCTGCTGCACGACCCGGACGTGCTGTACCTGGACGAGCCGACGATCGGTCTGGACGTGGTGTCGAAGGCCAAGGTGCGGGGTTTCCTGCGGGAGTTGAACGCGGAGCGCGGTACGACGGTGCTGCTGACCACGCACGACCTGCAGGACATCGAGCAGTTGTGTTCCCGGGTGATGGTGATCGACCACGGGCGGCTGATGTACGACGGCCCGCTGGCCGGACTGCACGAGGCGGGGGAGGGCGAGCGGACCCTGGTGGTGGACCTGGAGCGGGAGGTGCCGCCGATCGAGGCGCCGGCGCCGGCGCGGGTGGTGCGGGTGGAGGGGCCGCGGCAGTGGCTGGCGTTCCCCGCCTCGGCGTCGGCCGCGGGGCTGGTGGCGGACGTCGCGGCCCGGTACCCGCTGGTGGACCTCTCGGTGCGGGAGCCGGACATCGAAGCGGTGATCGCCAGGATCTATGCGGAACGGACGAGCGCGTAGTGCCCGGCGGGGCGAGCTCGTAGGCTGCTGTCCATGACTGACGACGCCCCGGAGCTCCGTGCATCCGACGCCGACCGCGAACGAGTCGCCGAGGTCCTGCGGGACGCCCTCGCCGAAGGCCGCCTGGACATGGGCGAGTTCGAGGAGCGGCTGGACGCCACCTACCGTGCGCGGACGTACGGGGAGCTGGCTCCGATCACGCGGGACCTGCCGGCCGGGGAGGGCGTCGTGGCGCCGGCGCCCCGGGTGTCGATGACCAAGGAGCCCGCGGGGGGCGGGGGCTGGGCGGGGCGGATCACCGGCGGCGAGGGGTCGTCGGCGTCGGCGGTCGCCGTGATGTCCGGCTTCGAGCGCAAGGGCCGCTGGACGGTGCCGAAGCGGTTCAACTCCTTCGCCTTCTGGGGCGGCGGCGAGCTCGACCTGCGGGAGGCGAACTTCGCGGACGGCGAGGTCGTGATCAACTGTGTCGCGATCATGGGGGGCATGAACGTGATCGTGCCGCCCGGCGTCGAGGTGATCGTGCGCGGCATCGGGATCATGGGCGGTTTCGACCACCGTGAGGAGGGCGTCCCCGCCGAGCCGGGGGCGCCGCGTGTGATCGTCACGGGCTTCGCCTTCTGGGGCGGGGTCGGCGTGGAGCGCAAGGTGACGCGGGCGGAGCGGCTGCGGCTGAAGGAGGAGCGGCGCCGGGAGAAGCTGGAGCGGAAGGCCGCGCGGCGGGAGCTGCACGCCTCGTTCCGGGAGGACGTGGAGGAGGCGCATCGCAGGATGCTGGAGGGGCATCGGGGGCTGATGCGTGAACACCGCGACGAGCGGCGCGAACGCCGGGACGAGCGGCGTGAGGGGCGCCGCGACGACGGCTGAGCCGCGGCGGGGCGGGTGCGCGGCCCGGCGCTGCCGGGTGCCTCCCCCGGAGGGGGTGCCGCCGCCGGCGCCCACCCGTGCCGCCTCGGCGGCACGACCGCCCGCGGCCGGGGGGCCGGGCGGTCACAGCATCGCCGGGGTCGTGTTCCTCAGGTCGTTCAGGTCCAGTTCCGCGGCCATCCGCGCGTAGCCCCTGTCGTTGGGGTGCAGGTGGTCCCCGCAGTCGTACTCCGCGCGCAGCCGCCGTGGGTCGTGGGGATCGCGCAGTGCCGCGTCGAAGTCGACGACCGCGTCGAACACCCGCCCCTCGCGGATCTCCTCGTTGATCTCCTGCCGCATGCTCTCGCGGGCGTCGGTGTAGCCGCCGTACCCGCCGAACGGCGTCACGGTCGCGCCGATGACCTTGAGCCCGCGGGCGTGGGCCATGTCGACCAGCGTGCGCAGCCCCGCGAGGACCGAGTCCCGGTCGGCGAGTTCCGGGCTGTGCAGGACGTCGTTGACGCCGATGGCGACGACGACCGCCTTGGCGTTGGTGCGGCCCAGGACGTCCCGGGGGAACCGGGACAGCGCGCTGGGGTTGGCGGGGGGCGTGCCCTGCCTGCCGGTGAGCAGGCGGTTGCCGCTGATGCCCTGGTTGACGACGCTGTAGCGGGGCACGTTCCGCCCGGCCGCGGCCGCCGCGCGCAGCCGTTCGGCGAGGACGTCGGTCCAGCGGCGGTTGGCGTCCGCGGTGGAGTGGGCGCCGTCGGTGATCGAGTCGCCGAGCGCGACGACGGTGCCCACGGCCTCGTGGCTGAGCACGTCCAGCGCGGTCACGTAGCGCCAGTAGGAGGTCCTGCCCGTGTACGCGGCGGCGGTGACGTCCTCGGCGCGGTCGCCCTCGGCGACGTAGCTGGTCTGCAGTGCCTGCGGGTGGTAGGTGACGGGGCCGGAGGGCACGGGGGAGTAGGTGGTGATCAGGACGTCGCCGCCGCGGGGGACGGCGATGCGGGCGGCGTCGCTCGTCACCTGCCCGCCCGCCGGGACGACGACCCGGGGGCTGCCGCCGAAGGTGAGCCGGCGCATGCTGCCGGCGACCGCGGCGGCGGTGCCGTCGCCGGCGGCCAGGGCGACGGACGCGTGGGTGACGGTCAGCGGCGACCGGCCGTACAGGTTGGACAGGGTGATCCGGGCGCCGGTGCCGCCGACGGCGGCGTGCACGACGTTGCGCACCGAACGGCCGGCCGTGCCCTGTGCCGCGGTGCCCGGTTCCGGGCCGGCGGGCGAGGCGGACCAGGCGCCGACCCAGATGCCGGTGGAGGCGGGCGCGGCGTCGTTGTGCGGGAGCCGGCCGCCGGTGAGCGGCGTGCGGTCGCGGACGCCGTCGTCGGAGGCCACGGTGGCGTACAGGGCGGCGGAGATCGCCACTGTCAGGGCGACGACCGCGGCCGGCAGGGCGCGGTGCCTGCGGGCAGGCGTCGCCGGGTCTTCGTCATGACCCCGGGTCATGCTGTGTTGTTCTCCTCGGGCGAGGGGAGCTTCGAGGCTCCGGTCCGACGAGGCCATGATGCGGCATGGGCCGGGGGAAGGCCGTGCGACTTCCCGGCCTTCCCCGTTCCCGTCGGACGCCGGGAACCCGTGTTCCGTTCCGGGAGCCGGTCAGGAAGGGACAATGGGTGCGGGACGGATCGTCGAACGGTGGAGCGGATGGCACGCACGAGGGCAGAACGTCCGAAGGGTCCTGCGGGTGGCGGGGAGGGCGTCGGGGAGGGTGAGGGCCCGCCCTCCGCGTCTGCCGGCGCCGTCCGCGACCGGGCGATGACGGCGTTCAGCCCGGCCGACGAGGAGAAGCGGCGCGGCGTGCGCCGCATGAAGCTCACCGCCACCGGCCTGCTGCTGTTCGTGGCGGTGGTCTACGTCCTGGCCGAGTGGGCCTCCCACCGGGGCGCGGGCGCCTGGGCGGGCTACGTGTCCGCCGCCGCCGAGGCCGGCATGGTCGGCGCGCTCGCCGACTGGTTCGCGGTCACCGCGCTCTTCCGCCACCCCCTCGGGCTGCCCATCCCGCACACCGCGATCATCCCGAAGAAGAAGGACCAGCTGGGCGTCTCGCTGGGCGAGTTCGTCGGCGAGAACTTCCTCTCCGAGGACGTCGTGCGCGGGCGGCTGCGCGCCGTCGGCATCGGCAGCCGGCTCGGTGCCTGGCTGGCGGTGCCCGAGCACGCCGACCGGGTGACGGCCGAGCTGTCGGCCGCCCTGCGCGGCGCGCTGACCGTGCTGCGGGACTCCGACGTGCAGGCGGTGGTCGGCGAGGCCGTCACCCGGCGGGCCGACGCGCAGGAGATCGCCCCGGGCATCGGCAAGATGCTGGACCGGGTCGTCGCCGACGGAGGGCACCGGCGGGCCGTCGACCTGATCGTCTCCCGCGCCCACGACTGGCTGGTGCTGCACGGCGACAGCGTGATGGACGCCGTGCAGGGCGGGGCACCCGGATGGACGCCCCGGTTCGTGGACCGGAAGGTCGGCGAGCGCGTCTACAAGGAGCTGCTGCGCTTCGTCACCGAGATGCGCGACATGCCCGCCCACCCCGCGCGCGGCGCCCTCGACCGCTTCCTCACCGACTTCGCCTCCGACCTGCAGTCCGACACCGAGACCCGGGCGCGCGTGGAGCGGCTGAAGACGGAGGTGCTGGGCCGCGGGGAGGTGCAGGACCTGATCGCGTCCGCCTGGACCGCCGTACGGTCCATGATCGTCTCGGCGGCGGAGGACGAGCGCAGCGAGCTGCGGCTGCGGGTGCGGGCGTCGCTGCTGTCGCTGGGGGCGCGGATGGCCTCCGACCCGAAGCTGCAGGGCAAGGTCGACTCGTGGGTGGAGGGCGCCGCGGTGTACGTCGTGACCACCTACCGGCGGGAGATCACGTCGCTGATCACCGACACGGTGGCGGGCTGGGACGCCGAGCACACCACGAGGAAGATCGAGGCGCACATCGGCCGGGACCTGCAGTTCATCCGGATCAACGGCACGGTGGTCGGCTCGCTGGCCGGGCTGCTGATCTACACGGTCTCCCGCATGCTGGGGGCGTAGCCCCCCGACCGGCCTGGCTTGTCCGCCGCGGTCGCGGGCACACGGGTTGCGATCGCTCGGTCCGACGGCGCCGCACGGCACCGGTGGCCCGGGCGTCGTCGTCCCACGGTCCTCAAGGGAGAGGGAGCCATGCCAGCGGAATCGTCGTCACCGGACTCCGTGCCGGCCTCCACGGGAACCGTCACCACGGCGGTCCCCGCACGCCTCGACCGGCTGCCCTGGTCCCGGTGGCACTGGATGATCGTGATCGGCCTGGGCACCGTCTGGATCCTGGACGGCCTGGAGGTCACGATCGTCGGCAACGTGGCCGGCCGGATCGCCGAGGACGGCAGCGGCCTGGACATCAGCTCCGCCCAGATCACCGGCCTGGCCGCCGCCCTCTACGTGGCCGGCGCCTGCTCGGGCGCCCTGTTCTTCGGCTGGCTGACCGACCGCCACGGCCGCAAGAAGCTGTTCATGGTGACGCTGGTCGTGTACCTGGCGGCGACCGCGCTGACCGCGGTGTCCTTCGAGTCCTGGTGGTTCTTCCTGTTCCGCTTCCTCACCGGCTTCGGCATCGGCGGCGAGTACGCGGCGATCAACTCGGCGATCGACGAACTGATCCCGTCCACGTACCGGGGCCGGGTCGACCTGATCATCAACGGCAGCTACTGGCTGGGCGCCATCGGCGGTTCCCTGCTGTCCATCGTCATGCTGGACACCGACATCTTCCCCAAGGACCTCGGCTGGCGGCTCAGCTTCGCCCTCGGCGTGGTCCTCGGCCTGGTCATCCTGCTGGTGCGCCGGCACGTCCCGGAGAGTCCGCGCTGGCAGTTCATCCACGGCTACGGCGACGACGCCGAGGAACTCGTCTCCTCCGTCGAGAGGGAGATCGAGCGGGAGAAGGGGAAGCCGCTGCCGCGGCCGGCCGGTGAGATCACCATCCACCAGCGCAAGAACATCGGCTTCGGCATGATCGCCAGGACGGTCTTCGGCAAGTACCCCCGCCGCGCGGTCCTCGGCCTGTCGCTCTTCATCGGCCAGGCGTTCCTCTACAACGCCATCACCTTCGGCTTCGGCACCATCCTCATCACCTTCTTCGACGTGCCGACCGGCCACACCGGCTACTACTTCGCCGTCATCGCCGCCGGCAACTTCCTCGGCCCGCTGCTGCTGGGCAAGCTGTTCGACACGGTCGGCCGCCGGATCATGATCTCGGGCACGTACCTGCTGTCCGGTGTCCTGCTGTTCGTCACGGCGTGGCTCTTCGACCGGGGCTCGCTGACGGCGAACACGATGACGGCCTGCTGGTGCGTGGTGCTGTTCTTCGCCTCCGCGGGCGCCTCCAGCGCGTACCTGACCGTCTCCGAGATCTTCCCCATGGAGACCCGGGCGATGGCCATCGCCTTCTTCTACGCCCTCGGCACGGCCGCCGGCGGCATCAGCGGCCCGCTGCTCTTCGCCGACCTCACGGAGTCCGGCGTGGTCGGCGACACGGTGCTCGCCTTCCAGATCGGCGCCGGGCTGATGTGCGCGGCCGGCCTGGTGGCGGCCTTCCTCGCGGTGAAGGCGGAACGCCGTTCCCTGGAGGACATCGCGGAGCCGCTGTCGGCCGCGGGGGCGGGCGCGGGGACGAGGGAGACCCCGGGCGCGGGCACCGCGACGGCGTAGAGTCCGGGCCGGACGTCCCCCGGCCCGACCGACCGCGAGGAGCCTTCGATGACCGTCCGCAGGATCGTCCCCAACATCCACGCCGGATCCGAGGAGGAGATGGCCTCCGGCCGCGACTTCTACGGCCTGCTGGGCTTCGAGGAGGTCATGGACATGGGCTGGGTGGCGACCCTGGCCTCGCCGTCCGTCCCCACCGCCCAGATCAGCTTCTTCACCGGGGAGCGCACCGGGCCCGTCGTCCCCGACCTGAGCGTGGAGGTCGAGGACGTCGACGCGGTCCACGCCCGGGTCGTCGCGTCGGGCGCGGAGATCGTACGGGAGCTGCGCGACGAGGAGTGGGGCGTACGGCGCTTCTTCGTGCGGGACCCGAGCGGGCGCGTCGTGAACGTGCTGACGCACCGCTCCTAGGCCGACGGGGTCAGGCCCGCCGGTCGGCGACCGCCCAGGACGCCAGCGCGACGGCGCCGGCGACGCCGAACACGGCGGGCCAGGCGCCCACCTTCCTGGCCAGCGGGTGGGACCCGGCGAAACCGGCGACGTACGCGGCCGTCAGCGCCCCGGCGGCCTTCCCGCCGGCCCGCTCGCGCCACTGCTGCGCGGCGGCGGCCCCGGCGACGGCGAGCACGGCTCCGCCGAGCTGCCGCTTCCCGCTCCAGCGGGCCACGCCGTACCCGCCGACGAGACCGCCCGCCGCGACCACCGCGCTGGGAACCTTCGCCATGTCTGCCTCCTGCTCTCCTGCTGCTTCTCTCCGTCTTCTCGGACCCGAGGCTAATCCCCGCCCGGCACGGCAGCCGTGCCGGGGCGCACGGCCGGCCGCACCGGAAAGACCGTGACGCAGGTCACGTCGTTCTCGGCGGCCGGCCTGTCACACCGCACGCCCGCGATCCGTCGTAGCTGTGTAACGCGATACGGCAACGGCCCACGGCCGACGACAACGACGGAGGACCCACCATGGACGCTCGCCTCAACCTCTTCGCCAACCCGGTCGCGGGCAAGCTCATCCGGCACATCAACGCGGCGGGCAAGGCCCTGGCGGACTCCACGCTGCCGGCCGCCACCCAGGAACTGGTGAAGATCCGCGCCAGCCAGATCAACGGCTGCGGCTTCTGCCTCGACATGCACACCAAGGACGCCGCGAAGGCGGGGGAGACCTCGCTGCGCCTCAACCTGGTCGCCGCCTGGCGGGAGGCCAAGGTCTTCACCGACGCCGAGCGCGCCGCCCTGGAGCTGACCGAGCAGGGCACCCGCGTCGCCGACGGCGGCGGCGTCACCGACGAGGCCTGGGCCGAAGCGGCGAAGCACTACGACGAGGACCAGCTGGCGGCGCTGGTCGGACTGATCGCCGTGATCAACCTGTACAACCGGGTGAACGTCATCACCCGGCAGCCGGCGGGCGACTACGAGCCGGGCATGTTCGGCTGACGCCCCCGCGGAACGCCGACGGCCCGCCCCGGCGCACCGGGGCGGGCCGCCCCGCCGGTCAGCCGGCGTGCAGCAGGACCGGGAGCCGCTGGTGGCCGTTGCTGATCAGGGAGGGCACGGCCCCGAGCCCGGCCGAGGGCTCGGCGAGCCGGATGCCGGGGAAGCTCTCGAAGAGGCTCCGGAGCGCGAGGGCGACCTCCATGCGGGCGAGGGGCGCGCCGAGGCAGAAGTGGACGCCGTACCCGAACGCCAGGTGGTCCTTGACCGTGCGGGCCGCGTCGAACGTGTCGGCGTCGTCGTGCCAGTCGGGGTGGCGGTTGGCGGCGGCGTAGGACGCGAGGATCGCCTCGCCGCGGGCGATGGTCCGCCCGTCGGGCAGGGGGATGTCCGTGACGGCGTACCGCAGCGGCAGGTGCTTGACCGCCGGTTCGTGGCGCAGCGTCTCCTCGACGACGTCGTCCCAGGTGACGGTGCCCTCGCGGACCAGTTCGAGCTGGTCGGGGCGGGTCAGCAGGGTGTGGACGGCCTGGTCGATGACGTTGACGGTGGTCTCGTAGCCGGCGCTGATCATCAGCAGCAGCGTGTCGCGCAGCTCCTCGTGCGTCAGGCCCGCGCCGTCGCTCTCGTCGTCCCGCGCGGAGATGAGCAGGGACGTCATGTCGTCGCCGGGGGCGCTGCGCTTGTCGGCGATGAGCCGGTCCAGGGTCTCGTACAGCCGGGCGGTGTTGGCCTGGGCCTCCTCCTGGCTCAGCGTGGTGTCGAAGACGCCGTCCACGAGGGCCCGGAAGCCCTCCCGCCGGCTCTCGGGCACGCCCATGAGGTGGCCGATCACCGCGATGGGCAGCGGGTAGGCCAGCTCCTGGCGCAGGTCGACCGGCTCGCCCGCGGGCAGGCCCGCGAGACGGTCGACGAGCCGGGCCACCACGCCCTCGACGGCCGGCCGCATGTGGGCTATGCGGCGGGAGCTGAAGGCGGGCGCCACCAGGCGGCGCAGCTTGCGGTGGTCGGGGCCGTACGCGGTGAACATGTTCTCCACCGCCACCCACAGGGCGAGCGGCCACGTGCCGACCACCTGCCCGAAGGCGGGCCAGTGCGCCCGGGCGTCCTTGGAGACGTCGGGGCTGGTGAGCAGCTGCTTGAGCAGGACGGGGTCGGAGACCGACCAGGCCTCCACGCCGAGCACGTCCACCCGGGTGGCCGGACCGCGGGCGCGCAGGGCGCGGTGCTCGGCGTGGTGGTCGGCGCCGGCGGGGTCGAGGACGAGGGGAGACTGCTGGTCGGCCATGGCGGACTCCTTAGGGGGCGGCGGGGAAGGTGACGGGCAGGGATTCCAGGGCACGGTGGAACGGGCCGGGGCGCCAGACGAGTCCGGCGACGGGGACGGCGAGCTCCGTCTCCGGCAGCGCGTCGAGGAGGTGGGTGACCGCGGTCTCCGCGATGAGGTACGCGTGCGAGCGGGCGGGGCAGGTGTGCGGGCCGGTGCTCCAGGCCAGATGGGCGCGGTTGCCCGTGTGACCGCCCCCGGGCACGCCCTCGGTGAGGACCGGGTCGTTGTTGGCGGCCGCCATGGAGATCACGACCGGCTGGTCGGCGGGCAGGAGCACCCCGTCCACGTCGACCGGGTACGGGGGGTACGAGATGCAGTAGTTCGCCATGGGCGGGTCGGTGTAGAGGACGGTGTCGAGCGCATCGCGCACCGTGGACAGCCCGGCGTGCAGGTCGGCGGAGAACTCCTCGTCGGTGAGGATCTTCAGCACCGTGTTGCCGATCAGGTTGGTCAGCGGCTCGATCCCGGCGCCGTAGAGCGTGACGAGCTGGTGGCCCATCTCCTCGTCGCTCAGCCGGGCGGAGTGGGCGATCAGCCGGGACGTGATGTCGTCGCCGGGCTGCTGCCGGCGCAGGGCCACCAGGTCGGCGACGGCCTGCCCGAGGATCCGGTTGCCCTGCTCGGCGTTGGTGGTGTCGAAGATCTTCGCCATGCCGTCGGCGATGCGCACGCCGATCTCGTCCGGGCAGCCCAGCAGCGCGCTCAGGACGCGGAAGGCGATCGGGAACGCGTACTGGGAGAGCAGGTCCGCCTCGCCCCGCCCGCGGAAGTCGCCGATGGCGCCCGAGGCGACCTTCTCGACGAGGGCCCGCAGCCCGTGCTGGTCGACCCCGCCGATCGCGGCGGTGTTCGCGCCGCGGTAGCGGGCGTGCTCGGCGCCGCCGGAACGCAGCGCGTTGGGACGCCACTCCATCATCGGCCTGACCGGGCAGGACGCCGGGACCAGCTTCTCCCACGCGCGGGGGTCGGCGGGGAAGCGCAGCGGGTCGTTGAGGATGCGGCGGGCCTGGTAGTAGCCGATCACCAGGGTCGCCGGGACGCCGGGCGCCAGGTCGACCGGGACGAGGGGGCCGTGGGTGCGGCGCATGCGCCGGTAGGCGGCGTGCGGGTCCGCCGCGAACTCCTCGGTGTACAGGGGGATCCGCCCCGGCGGGCTCGTCGGCGCGGACGCGGCGGGCGGCATCGTCATCGGCGGGACTCCAGGAGGGCGGCCGAGCGGTGCTCGGAGAGGTACTCGGTGAGCGTGATCAGGGCGTGCAGGGAGGACGTGCGGTCGCGGGCGTCGCAGGTCGTCAGCGGCGTGAAGGGGTCGAGGGCCAGGGCCTCGCGCAGCTCCGACTCGGGGTACTCCGGGGCGCCGGGGAAGGCGTTGACGGCGACGGCGTACGGTATGCCGCCGCCGTCCAGGAGACCGAGGGCGTCGTGGGAGGCGTCGAGGTCGCGGGTGTCGGCCAGGACGAGACAGCCGAGCGCGCCCTCGGCCAGGTCCTCCCACAGCGGCTGGAAACGGGCCTGCCCCGGCAGCCCGAACAGGTACAGCGCGATGCGTCCGCCGGCCATGTGGATGCGGCCGAAGTCCATCGCCACGGTGGTCGTCGTCTTGTGCGGGGTGCCCCGCAGGTCGTCCACGCCCACGCTGGCCTGCGTGATGGGTTCCTCCATCCGCAGGGGCCTCACCTCCGAGACGCTGCCGATCAGCGTCGTCTTGCCGACGCCGAAACCCCCCGCGACCACGATCTTGGCCGACCGCGTCACCGTGGCCGGGACGTAGGCGACGGGCGGGTCAGACCATGGAGCGCAGTCCACGCAGTACCTCCTGCAACAGGTCGGGTTCGGGCTGGTGGTCGCTCGCGGCGACCGGGCGGGCCAGGTGGCCGGAGTCCATCAGCGAGGAGACGAGGATGCGCACCGTGGAGGGCGGCAGCTCCAGCGCGGCGGCGATGTCGGCGACGGCCAGACCCCCCTCCGCGCCGGCGAACAGGCGCATCACCCGGCGTGCGTCCGGGCCGAGGGCGTCCGTGGGCCCGGTCGCGGCGATGAGCACGCTCTCCGGGCGCACGTCGGCGCGGGCGCGGACCCGGCCGCCGGTGCGGACGTAGGGCCTGACCATGTCGGGGTCACGCCGCGGCCCGCTCATGCCGGCCAGCCGCCTTCCGCGGCCGGCACGCGCTCGGCGGTGCTCAGTTCGTGCCCCACCCGGGTGGCGAGCCGCACCATGTGGTGGGAGATCAGCCCGACGTCGGCGTCCGGGCCGGTGGTGCACACCGACAGCATGGTGTTCTTCGCGGCGGTCGTCGTCAGTCCGATGCAGCCGACCGACTCGATCAGCAGCTGGCGCATGCCCTGGCCGCCGGTGAACTCGTCCCACGCCTTGCCCGCGGCCCGCAGCGCCGCCGTCAGCGCGGCGAACTTCTCCCCGTCGTCCTGGCCGATCGTCTCGGTCCGGGCCTTCAGCAGGCCGTCGCTGCTCATCAGCACGGCGTAGCGGACGCCCTCGACGGTGCCGAGTTCCTGGTCGAGCAGCCAGCCCAGGCTGTTGGTGTGTGTGTCTCGCACGATCAGTGTCCTTCTTCGTGTGCGGCGCCGGGTGCGACGTCGGGGCCGGGCCCGGACGCCGTGCGGTGCGCCGCGTCGGTTCCGGCGGGGGTCGGGGCGGGCTCGTCCAGCCGGCCGCGCCGGGTGCCCTCCGCCCAGGCCGCGATGACGGCGGGACGGCCGGGCCCGGCGTCGGCGGCGGGCGCGGCGGCGCGGCGCGCGGCGACGGGAGCCTTGGTGCGCCGGCGGACGGTCAGGCCGCTGGCGGTGGTGGCCGCGGGGGCGGCCTGCGGTCCGGGCCCGGCCGCGGGGGCCGCGGCCACGGGCTGCGGGGCCGGTTCGGCCACGAGGGCCGGTGCGGGGGCGGGCGCCGCGGCGGGCGGCCCGGTGTGCGCCACGGGGGCCGGCGGCGCCGAGGCGACGGCGGGGGCGGCCGGTCCGGGGACGGCGAGCAGGTTCTTCGGCAGCACGATCATGGCCCGGGTGCCCTGGTAGATGTTCGGCGCGGTCAGCTCGACCCGGAAGCCGTAGTTCTCCGCCAGCAGGGACGCCACGCGCAGCCCGGTCTGGGGGTGGGCGCCCAGACGGGTGATGTCGTCGCGCTGCTCGCCGGACATCACGTCGCTCGCCCACAGCAGCCGCTCGTCGTCCATGCGCAGCCCGGCGTCGTCCACGATCAGGAAGCACGCGTGGTGGCCCTGTTCGAGGGAGACGTGGACGCCGGCGGCGGGCGGGGAGTAGCGCAGCGCGTTGTCCAGCAGCACCGCGAGGGCGTGCACGACCGCCTCCACCGCGCGGCCCTCGACCGCGACGGACCCCATCTCGGGGTGCTTGATCCGCTCGTACCCCTCGATCCGGCCCATCGCCGCCCGCACGATGTCGGTCAGCGAGGTGGCGGGCCAGCGCCGCGAGAGCTTGTCCCCGGCGAGCACGGCGTACCCCGACGCCGTGAGCAGCATCTGCTGGGTGAGGTGGTCGATCTCCACGAGCGTCGCGTACGCCTCGTCCGAGATGTGCCGCCGCACCCCCTGGCTGACGGTCCGGCCGAGCCGTGCCGCCCGTGCCACCACGTTGTTGGCGAAGCCCCGTACGGCGGCCCGGGCCACGCCCACGGACTCGTGCCGCACCTGCGCGATCTGCCGTTCCGTCTCCTGCCGGAGCTGGTCGGCGGTGCGGACGGCCGCCGCCCGCTCCTGCGCCCGTATCCCGTCCACCGCGGAGGCGAGCGCCCCGGGCAGGGCGCGCAGCCGCTCGGCGAGCGGGGTGCCGTCGAGGTTCGGCGGGACGGTGAGGGCGCCCTTGCGGCCGGCGCCGTCCCGTCCGGGGGCGGCCGCCGCGGGGATGACGGTGGTCGCGAAGTGGCCCACGCACTGCTCGGCCGCCAGGAGTTGCAGGGTGAGCCGGTCGGCGTGCCGGCGCAGCAGCTCGGTCTGGCGCCGGGCCTGGTCGCGTGCGCGCCGGAAGTACCAGGCGGCCCCGGTCCCGGCCACCGCGAGCAACGCGGCGCCGGTCAGTACCAGTTCAGTCATCGGGTCCTCACGGATGGGGGAAGCCGTCGGTGGGGGAGCGGGGGCCGGTCCCGGCCGGGGGCGGTGGGGTGACCGGCGGGCGCGGCGGGGGCCGGCCCGGTGCCGCGGGCCGCCGGGAACGTGCCGACGCCGCCCGACGGCGTCCGGGGGCCTCAACAAGCCATAAAAAGCCGGCCCCTCCCGGCCTGCGGCAAAGGGACGCGGCGGCCCCCGGCGCTCTCCCGCGGTACCACCCGGGACCGCGCCCCCGTCACGCCCCCACGAGCCGAGGACTCATCGACGCTGACGACGGTGACGGTGCGCGACATGGATCTCCCGGGGACGAGCGCGGTCCTGCACGCGTGGCGGACCGACGGCGGAGCGGGCTCGCGGCAGCGCAGGTTCGTTCCTGCGAACACCTGGACGGCCGCGTCCGCCAAGGGCGTTCGGCAGGGACCATACCGCTTGTGCTCACGCGTCGTGGCCGCCCGGTGACCAGGGAACGGCGACCCCGGGGGAATGAGGCGAAAAATGCGCGGTTGATGCCCAACTTCCTTTGGCCGGAAAGGGGTTGGATCCCGGCCCGGCGTCCTGCTAACCGGGTGGCCGGACGCGGCCGGCTTCCCGTACGGGAGATCCGGCGCCGTCCCCCTCGACGTGAACCCCGCCCCGCCGCGGCCCCGGCCCGGACTGCTCGCGCAGCCACCCCTTCTCACGGTGCGCGGACATCGGCGGCACTAGGTTGGTGCCCCGATCGTCCACGCCACCCCGTAGGAGACCCCACCGTGACGACCCGCCCCGTCGACCACGAACTGATCCGGGCCGCGGCCGACGTCGCCCGCACGCGCTGCCGCGGCGACAACCACACCATGGCGGCCGCGGCCCGCGCCCGGGACGGCCGGATCATCACCGCGGTGAACGCCTACCACTTCACCGGCGGCCCCTGCGCCGAACTGGTCGTCGTCGGCACGGCAGCCGCCCAGGGCGCCTACGAGCTGGACACGATCGTCGCCGTGGGCGACCGCGACCGGGGCATCGTCCCCCCGTGCGGCCGGTGCCGGCAGGTCCTCGCCGACTACTTCCCCGACCTGGAGGTCATCGTCGGCACGGCCGCCCACACCCGGGCGGTCCCCGTCACCGACCTGCTGCCGGAGACGTACGTCTGGGCCGACCACCAGCTCGAGGCGGACACCGCGGAGGCGTCCTCCTGAAACCCTTCCCGCCCGTGCCCGGCGGGCCGGGGGGCCGCCGACGGCCTTCCCGCGCCGGGCCGCCCCCCGCCCCGCATCGGTACCGCACCGACCGGGCCCGGCTTGTCCCGCGTGGCCGGGGCCGGGGACCCGGGCATGCCGGCGACCTCTTCGAGACGGGTGGCCGGTGTGCCGGGTCCGTCGTCATGGGCGCGGTCATGACGGCGGTGGTGCGACCAGGCGGACCTCCCGGCCGCGGACCCGGTGCCGGCGGGGCGGGCGCGGGGCCGGCGACCCCACCGGACGCTCACCCCGCTCGGCGCGAACCGGGCGATCGGCGAAGGGAGTTGACGCCCGGCGGACGGAGTCCGCACTAGGTTGGTGCTCTGATCGCCCACGCCAACCCCGTAGGAGACTCTGCCGTGTCAGACACCACCTCCCAGGTCGCCGCGAGCGCGGAGATACGGGCCAGGATCGACACCTCCACGCCGCACTCGGCCCGCTTCTGGAACTACTTCGTCGGCGGCAAGGACAACTACGAGGTCGACCGGGAGATCGGGGACCAGATCAAGGAGATCTTCCCCGGCCTCGTCGACGTAGCCCTCACCAGCCGGCTCTTCCTGGGACGCGCCGTCCGCCACCTCGTCCGGGAACAGGGCATCCGCCAGTTCCTGGACATCGGCACCGGCCTGCCCACCGCCGACAACACCCACGAAGTGGCCCAGCGCGAGGCCCCCGACGCCCGCATCGTGTACGTCGACAACGACCCCATCGTGCTGGCCCACGCCAACGCCCTGCTCACCAGCACCCCCGAGGGCCGCACCGCCTACCTGGACGCCGACCTTCACGCCCCCGAAAGCGTCCTGGAAGCCGCCTCCGGCACCCTCGACCTCTCCCGGCCGGTCGCCCTGATCATCCTCAACACCCTCGGCCACGTCGCCGACCACGAGCAGGCCCGCGACCTGGTACGCCGCCTGATGGACGGCCTCCCGTCGGGCAGCCACCTGGTCATCAGCGACAGCACCGCCACCAGCGAGGGCATGGTCGCCGCGTCGAACGCCTACAACGCCAGCGGCGCGACGCCGTACCACGTGCGCAGCGTCGAGGAGATCGCCGGTTTCTTCGACGGCCTCGACCTGGTCGCCCCCGGCATCACCCGGGTCCCGTCCTGGCGCCCGGACCCCGACGCCCCGGCCACCGGCCCCGTCGACGCCTACTGCGGGGTCGGCCGCAAGCCGTGAGACGGGGCGCGGCACGTGCTCCGGCGGAACGCCGTTCCGCCGGAGCACGTACCGCGAAGCGGCTGGTATGACTGGGGTATGCAGGAAGAGACAGCGCGGTCCGCGATCGACACGTTCCTCTCCGCGTTCAACGCCTCGGACGACAGCTACGTGACTGCGCTGCTCTCCCAGGCGTTGACCTCGGACGTGGTCTTCTGGGGGCCGTTGGGCCGCAGGGAGGGGATCGAGGCGGTCGAGCAGTTCGTGCGGGACATCCGGTGCCACCCGGCGGGGCCCGGCACGATGGTGCGCTGCTCGGCGGTGGACATGCCCGACGAGTGGGCCCGGTACCAGTGGGCCTTCACCACGCCGGACGGAGGCCCCCGCCTGGCGGGAACGGACGTCGTCCACCTGCGGCGGAGCCTCATCGACCAGGTGATCGTCTTCGTGGGGGAGATCGAGCCGTCCGCTACCTGAGCGATCCCGATCCGGCACCGCCCTCCCCTCCGGCGGCGCGCACCCACGGCCGTCCGCTCCCCGACGGCGGCAGGGCGCCCCGGGCGGCCCGACGCGGCAGCACGGCGACGCGGCCTCACCCCGCGCTCTGCGAGCCGACGTGGGCGAGCACCGCGGCGGCGCCGTCCTCCGCGGCGATCCCGCGGGCGAGTCCGGCCGCGCGGCGACGGTGGGCCGGCTCGGACAGGCAGGCCGTGATCGCGTCGCCGAGGACCTCGGCCGTGAGTTCCTGGAACGGCACGGACCGCGGAGCGACTCCCAGCTCGCACAGCCGGGACGCCCAGAACGGCTGGTCGGCCATGACGGGAACGGGCACCGCGGGCACGCCGGCGCGCAGTCCGGCCGCCGTGGTGCCCGCCCCGGCGTGGTGGACGACGGCGGCGACGCGGGGGAACAGCCAGTCGTGCGGGACGTCGCCGACGGCCAGGACGTCGGAGCCGCAGCCGCCCAGACCGGCCCACCCCGCCTGTACCACCGCGCGCACGCCCGCCCGCTTCACCGCCGCGGCCACCAGCTCACTGAGCCGTTCCCCCTGCCCCACCGCCATACTGCCGAACCCGACGAACACCGGGAGCGGACCGGCCCGGAGGAAATCGACCAGCCCGGCCGGGGGCCGCCAGCCGTCCGGCCGCGCGGGCCACCAGTAACCCGCCACCTCGGCCCAGGCCGGCCAGTCCTCGGGGCGCGGCACCACCAGCGGGCTGAAGCCGTGGACGACCGGCCGGACGCCCACCGGCGCCGAGGGCGCGTCCGCGGGCAGCCCGAGGCGGACGCGCAGCCGGGTGACGGCGCCCGCGAAGACCCCCTGCGCGCGCCTCAGCACCTCCCGGCCCGCGGCGAGGTTGTCCTCCGGCCCCAGGCCGTCGGCGCTCCGTGCGTTGGGCAGCGGAAACCGTCTGGTGGCGAACGCCGGTACGAGGTAGGTGCCGATGACGGGGACGCCGAACGCCTCGCCGGCCGTCCGGCTGAGCGGTGCCGGACCGAAGGCCGTGAGCAGCAGGTCGGCTCCGCCCGCCACGGCCTCCGCCACTCCGTCGGCGAGCCCGTCCGCGTACGTCCTCGTCAGGGCCCGGGTCTCCTCCCGCGACGTCGCCCGGCCCCAGTCCCGGATCAGCCCCTGAGGGTCTCCCGGCACGGGCCGGTGGTCGAGGCCGCACCCGCCGACGAGCGCCTCGAAGGACGGATGAGCGGCCACGGCGACCTGATGCCCCGCCTCCAGCAGGCGCCGCCCCAGGCCCGTGTAGGGCGCGACATCTCCCCGTGAACCGGCGGTGACGATCAGAATGCGCATGGAGCGATTCTCCTCCGCGCACACCCCCCGGCCACCGTCGCCCGCCACGGGGCTCCCCGGGCCACTCGACCGCCGTGCCCCGGGCCGGGTGTGCTGTCGCCGCTCGGCGCCCCGGCCCGACCTCCGCGGAGCGGGACGGCAAGGCCGTGTCCGCGCCCGGACCGGGCATCGCCTGCCAACCGGTCCTCCGGGTCCGCCGGCCCTTCCGGCGAGGCACCGGCTCACCGACGGCGCCGCTCCCCCTGTCGCTCGTCTGCGTCGTCGGAGGCGACGGCGGCCGGCCCTCCGCCGAGGCTGGAACGAGAAACGGTGCGCTGCCGGTTCGGGGACCGGCCGGGAGGACGGGACCGCGGCACGGCAGGCACGCCTTTCCGAGGAAGGAAAAGTGCAGCCGGATGTCACACCACACCGCGACGAGGCCGGAAGCCACCTGGGCGGCCAGGTGGGCGGGAGCTCTGCTGTGTCTCGCGGTGGCCGCCATCCACGTCGTGGACCAGGGCGGCCTCACGACGACGAGAGACCCCTACTACGTCGGCGTCGCCTACCACGTGCTGGAGATCGTGGCTGTGGTCACCGCCGTGCTGCTCCTCGTCGGCCTCGTCCGATGGGGATGGCTGCTGGCCGCCGGGGTCGCCGCCGGCCCCCTGCTGGGCTACCTCCTTTCGAGGGGCCCGGGACTGCCCGACTACAGCGATGACGTCGGCAACTGGACGGAACCCCTCGGACTGGTCAGCCTGGCCGTCGAAGGAGCCCTGCTCCTGTTGTCGGTGCCACTCCTCCTGCGGAGCCTGCGCCGCGGAACCCGCTGAGGCGGCGCAGAACGTTCCCGTCGGCGCGACCGACCCGTACGCCGGTGGGCGCACGGACCTGACGGTCGTCGAGGGCGGGAACGAGGGGCAGGCCGACGACCGGGCGGGACGCGCCCCGCGTCATGAGGCTCGCAGAGCTACTCGGGAGTTCCGTCGTCCGGAGTCACCGACGTGATCGCAACCGTCGGAGGCGGAGGCGTCGATGTGTATACGTACGCCACCGCGAGCCCCGGTACGTCGTCCGACGGCTCGATCCTCGTCTTGCGTACTTCTATGCCATCCTCCCGGCGGGGACCCAGCAGCACTCCGAGCCGAGGAACCAGCTCCAGTTCCCGCCGCAGGGCTTCTACCGCCTGCTCCGCGCCGAGATCTTTCGCCCGTTGAGCCGCTCGCGCCGTCACGACAGCGATGACACCGGTCACTCGCCTCGCGCCTCCCGCTTCAAGCGCGTCACCAGATCGATTCCCTCTTGGACGGCGACGTCGAAGTCCGGGTCCTGATAGAGACGGATCCTGCCCCGGTAGTCGACGATCACCGCGGCCACGGCCTTGAGGTCCGTCTCCGTCGACGACTCGAGCGCACGCTGCAGGTCGGCCTCGAAGCTCTCCTTGTCACCAGGAAAACCATGCCCGGAACGCAGAGCAGCTCTTATGTCACCGATGGTCTTCAACGGCAGCGGTGCAGAACTTCCGGTCTCCGCGTGCTGTGCGCTCACGATCATCCGCTCCTCGGTCTCCTCGGTACTGGTTGGAGTCTCCTACAGACCGCCACGCGCCGCGGGCTCGGTCCGTCGCCTCACGCGTCATCGAGCCTTCGGCCAGCCTCGACCCATCGCGCGTGTGAAGGCGCGCCATGCCTGCGCCCCCACCTCGGTGACCACCTGGTCGCCGACCTTCGTGTCGCGCACGAGCACCAGGTCGTCGACACGGGCGCACTCGACGCACTCTCCCCCCGCGCCATTGCTGTAGGAGGACTTGACCCACGTGCACGAGGGCTCGGCACCGTCGGGATCACTGTTCACTGCGCGTGTTCCTTCACAACGTCTCTGATCAACTCAAGGGTCCGTCGCGGGCTCAGGGCCGAGGCCCGCAGCTCGTCGAACGCCCGGGTGTACTCACGGACATGGGGTTCCCCTTCCAAGTACATCGCATCGGTGATGCCGTCGCGGTACACCATGTCGGGGTCTTCCGGGTCGGGGAACCCCAGAATGGTGAACGGTCCCGTCGTGGGGCAGGTGCCGGCGTCGAAGGGAAGCACCTGGAGGGTCACGCTCGGCCGCTCCACGGCCTCCAGTACGTGCTCCAGCTGGTTCCGCATCAACGCCCGGTCGCCGATGACCCTGCGCACGGCGCCCTCGCTCACGACGAACCAGCAGTCCGGGGCCCCGGAACCGCTGAGCATCGCCTGACGTTCCAGCCTCACTCGTACGGCCCGGTCGATGTCCTCGGGGGACATGGAGGAGCCACAGGTGTGGAGTTCGTGGGCGTAGGGCTCCGTCTGCAGGAGTCCGGGCAGGACTTCGCACTGGTACTGGCGGAGCGTCGACGCGTCCTGTTCGAGGCCGATGTAGATGGAGAACCACTCGGGTACTCCCGACCCGTGGACCTGCCACCAGCCCCGCGTCTTCGCCTGTCGAGCCAACGACTTGAGGAACTCCCGCAGCTCGTCGGTGGTCTCGTAGAAGCGACACAGCGCTTCCACGTCGGACGGTTGGACGCGCCCGCTGCCGGTCTCCATGCGATTGACCTTGGAACCGCTCCAGTCGAGAGCCGACCCCACCTGGGCGCAGGTCAGTGAGTTCTTCTCCCGCAGCTTCTTCAGTTCGATGGAGAGGCGACGGCGGCGTGCCGTCGGTGATCCGGCCATCTGGGCCCCCTTCGTCCGAACGGCGTTCAGTCTCCGTGCCAAGAGCTCCCTCCGCCAATCACCCGAAGGTGGGATTCTCTCCGTGCACATTGCACGGCGGGATGCGCGCCGGCCATGCTGGCAGGCAGGACGACCGGTGCGGTACCGGAGCGGCGCACCGGCGTCTGCACGGGCCCACGAGTGTGGGAGGTCGGGAGTGATCCCAACTGCATGCATGACGCAGCCGTCGTGGGTTGTGGAGTTCACCGCTCTGGAGGAGGAGGTGGCGGGGCTGCGACGCGACGTGCGGGCGCGTCTCGGAGCGTGGGGACTATGGGACCTCGTGGACGAGGCACAGCTCTGCGTGAGCGAACTCGTGGCCAACGTCATCACCCACGTGGGCGCCGGCACCCCGACGACGCTGGTGATCCGGCTGGACGGCGCCTCCCTGCGCATCGAGGTCCACGACCCCGACACCCACGCCCTGCCCAGGCTCGTGGCCGCGGACTCCGAGTCGGAAGGGGGCCGCGGAATGGCGCTCGTCGGGGCGGTCACGGACCGATGGGGTGTCCAGCTCGATGCCGAACGGAAGATCACCTGGTGCGAACTCGCCACGGGGCTGCCGCCGGTGAGCGGACATGACGGCTGTCTCAGGACGACCCGGGTCGAGGCGATGATCGGTCTGTACGGTGCCCATGGAGCCAGGTCCGGACCGCGGCGCGGCAGGCTCGGCGTCACCGAGGGGGAGGAGGCGGCGATCTGCGTGATCACCGACCTCCTCCACTGGCTCAGCGCGCACGGCCGCGACGCGGACGACGTACTGGACCGTGCCCAGGTGCGGTTCGAGGCCGAGGTCTTCGAGGCGCGCTGGTGAGCCGCGGTGCCAGGTGTCAGCCCACGGTGAGGGGCGCGAAGAACCCCAGGGAGGGGTCCTCCGGCGTGCCCACCAGCAGCGCGCGGTCCAGGAGGATGTTGTTGTGCTCGCAGCTCGTCTCCGGGAGCATCACGCAGGCGTGGCAGGCGGCGAGGTTCGTACCGGCCGAACCGGCCGCCTCGGCCTCCATGCAGAGCGGGTCGGAGGAGCACCACTCGGCCCGGCGGACCGCCGAACGCAGCGCGCGGTCGAGGGACTCCGGTTCGCCCTGGGCGACGAGACCGCCGAGGCTGCCCGCCGAGTCGCTCGTCGCCGTGTAGACGAGCACCCCGGCCATGTCGTCCGCGGCGTACAGACGCTCGCGCAAGGAGGCGGACGGGTAGCCCGCCTCCAGGCTCCACTCGTTGATGAGCACGTGGGCCAAGGTGTGCAACAGCACCATGCGGGGCGTGGCCGGGGACTCCACGGCCCGGCTCGGGTCGTCGGCCCGCTGCTCGAGAACCCGCTGGTGAGCAGTACGCATGCGCTCGACCCGGGCCGCCACGGCCGGCGCCTTCTCCCAGGCCTCCAGGCGGCTCTCGTCCAGGCGCAGGAAGACTCCTTCGCCCTGGACCTCCATGGCCGGCAGCCAGCGCATGGGCTTCTCGGAGAGCGGCATCTCCTTCGCATCGGTCGTCGACTCGGCGTCGACGAGGCGGGTGAACGCCTTCAGGGCCCGCACCTCGCGGAGCTTCTTCACCAGCATCGGGCCGGTGATCCCGAGCGGCTGGAGCACGCTCGGATCACCGAGCGGCGTCTCGCAGACGAACTGCTCGTCACGGGACTGCTCGCTCTCGTCGTTGCCCGAACGCAGACGCTCGTACTCCTTGTTGCGGAGGGCGCGGTAGCGGTGGTCGAAGCTGGGCGTCTTCTCGTCCTCCGGGTCCTCCTCGCGTTCCGCGTCGAGCAGGGCCATGACCTCGTCCAACGGGACCGGGCACTTGCCCTGGAAAGCCCCCTGGAGGTAGATCCGGATGTGCTCACGGTCGTCGAACCGGCGGAGCGCGGACCAGTGTTCCGCGAGCGGATCCGCGCGGCCGCTGCTCCACGGGGGGATGGAGAGCGCCGACTTCAGCACCGGCTGCCACACCGACGAGGAACCGCGCTGCAGGGTACGCAGGGGGAGCCCGCACCCCGCCGGGTCCGTGGCGAAGGCGCCGAGCCACGGGCGGGCGCCTCGGCAGGTGAGGCGCAGGTCCTTCAGCGCGTTCCTGCGGAAGGAACCCTCCATCGAGACCTCGGGCACCTGGCCGCAGGTGCAGGAGATGACGACGGAGCGGAGCGAGGAGGTGCGCCCGGTCGTGCGCATCCTGAGCTTGCCGCCGCACTTCCCGATCCGCGTGGAATCACGGTCGGGCGAGCGGTGCACCCACTGCCAGTAGGGGAACTCGTCGAGGTGCCCGGCCTCGCAGGCGACGACGAAACGGGAGGGGACGAGGTCCACCTCGCACGTGCCACAGACGCTTCGACCGGCCGGTGGGGAGAAGTCACGGTGCGGCTGCAGGTCGTTGCACTCGGGACACGAGTGCATCAAGGGGAAGCGGCGGACCCGAAGACCGTCCTTGCTGGTGTCGTCGGACGCCGGCGGCAGCCGGAAGTGGTCGACGTCGAGCAGCCGGGCCAGTCGCCGCTCATGGACGACGGGCGACTCGTCCCTGCGCCAGCTTCGGTCGGCCTCGTCCAGCCCCGAGACGACGAAGGACTCGTGGTCGACGGCGATCAGCGATCCCACGCCGTATGTGCTGATCACCTGGGCCCGGCGGACCGTGCCGCGACGGGGGAGGTTGTGAGCCGGGGTGGTGCCGTTCGCCGCGGCCCGGCGGCGGCGGGCGGGGGGCGGGGTCATCGGTTTCCCTCCATGAACAGGGCGGACTCGGCGTCGACGTCGCGCAGGCTCCACAGGGTGGGCCACGCCTCGCGGTCCTCGGACTCGTCGTCGTACGACTTCAGGATCGAAGGGGAACGACTGCCCCGCTTCGGTTCGAAAAGCAACCCGCTGTGGATGTCCGCCTCCTGGCACCACCAGTCGACGAACTCGTCGAAGCCCTGCGCCACGGCCGCGGACTCCGAGGGGGTGACCGCGTGGACGCGGTCCAGGAGCAGGGACCTGATGCGGTCCTTGAGGATGTGCTCGTAGGACTCGACCTGTCCGGCGCCCTCGTTCGGGCGGGCGGCCGGGATCAGGATGCGGGCCAGGGCGACGATCACCGCGTGCAGCCCCCGTTCGCGCGCGCGGGCGGAGAACGGGGTCACGGAGGTGGACTCGACCTCGCGGTAGAGGGCCGAGTGGTAGTGCTGGAAGTTCTCGTAGTGCGAGCGGTCCCGGGCACGGGCCGAGTTGAGCATGACGGCGACCATGCCGGGGTGGGCACGACCGACGCGGCTCGTGGCCTGGATGTACTCGGCCGTCGTCTGCGGTTGGCCCATCACGGCCATCAACCCGAGCCGGTCCACGTCCACACCCACCGCGATCATGTTCGTGGCGAGCAGGACGTCCACGGTGTCCTTGTCGGGGAGCCTCTTCTCGATGCCCTTGAGGCGCGTGGGGATCTCGCTGGCGTCGATCCGGCTGGTCAGCTCCGAGTAGTTGGCCACCGGGCGCACCGCCACGCCCTCGCGTTCGGCGAGCAGCTCCAGGTACGCCACCACGTCGTCGTGGACCTGGAGTTCGGCCGCGGAGAGCAGCCGCAGGCTGTTGAAGTAGCCGATGAGGCTCCAGTACGCGTCGCGCACCTTGTCGTCGGTGTCCGCGTGCAGGGCTCGGTGCAGCAACGTGGCGTACGTGCGGATCAACAGCGTGGACTGGCTGGTGCCGGGAGCCAGGAGGCCGACGTAGCGGCGGCTCGCCTTCTCCTCGCGCGGGGTCTCCACGGCGAACCACGAGTCGCGGGAGTCCAGGCCGGCGGGCGGGAACTGCCGCACCTCGCGGGCGAAGAGGTGGCGACCCTGGTCGGCGGCGCGGCGGATGGTCGCCGTGGAGGCGATCACCTTGGGCCGGTCGGCCAACGCGTCCACGGCGGTCTCGTAGAGGCCGGTGAGGGTGCCCAAGGGGCCGGAGATCAGGTGGAGCTCGTCCTGGACGATCAGCTCGGGGGGCGGGGTGCCGTCGGTCGGATCGTCCCGGTTGAACAGTGCGGAGGTCGCCGGACGCCACGGCATGGAGGCGAACTTGTCGACGGTGGCGATCACCAGTGTCGGACGCGCGTCGTACACCGCCTCGTCGATCAGGTGGACGGGAAGGCCGCCGGCGAAGTCGCAATCCGCTCCGGAGCAGCGGATGTGCATCCGCTTGGCGTCCTCGTCGACCTCGTAGTCCCGGGCGTCGAGTCGGGTCCCGCACCAGGGACAGGCGTGCAACTGGACGGGGTTCTCGGTGGCGAGACGCTTGTCCGGGTTGCCGCGCAGCTCGTCCAGCCGGGCGGCGGCCTCGGCCAGCGTGTTGGGGGTGGCCGAACGTCCCACCCACATGCCGACGGAGAACGGCTCGTCGCCCAGCTCGGGCGTCCGGCGCCTCATGTGCTCCATGGCGCAGAGCAGGATCGCCGCGCGCTCGAACTGCTGCAGGGTGAGCAGCCGCAGCGTGTAACGCATGAGGACGGTGACACCGCCGCCTTCCACGCCCTTGCGGATGCGGCGCAGGAAGGACGTCAGGGCGATCAGGCCGAGGTAGGCCTCGGTCTTGCCACCACCGGTCGGGAACCAGAGCAGGTCGGAGATCTTGCGGTCGTCGTGCCCGGGGTCGTCGATGCCTGCCATGCAGAGCAGCAGGAAGGCGATCTGGAAGGGACGCCAGCGGCCGGCGGACGGATCGGGGTCGCCCACGCGTCCGCCCTTGACCCAGGCGCTGCGGGCCCGCTGGTCGGCCATGGCACGGTTGGCGAGCCGGAACGCCCGCATCAGATCGGGCTTGGCCCGCAGCAGCTCGATGCCCTCGCGGATCCGGCCGAGCGCCTCGCGACAGGCGTCCACCTGGTCCCGCGCGGGCTGCTCGTGAGGGCCGCCCGCCAGGGAGTCGGCTTCGGCCGACTTACGGGCGATCCAGTCCTCGTACCCCGTCGCCAGTGCCTCCAGGGCGGCCAGGACCTCGGTGTCGGGCTTCTCGGCCAGCCCGAGCATCGACAACGACGAGCTGTCGATCTCCGGATTGGAGTCGGTCAGCAGCACCTCCACGCTGGGTACGAACTCGCTGCGCACCTCGGGGACGGCGGCCGGGGTGTTGTCGGTCACGCCGATCGGCGACGGAACCCAGTCCCAGGCGGCGGCGCAACCGTGGCCGATGGCGAAGGTCGGGGCATGACGGTGCAGCAGCCGACTGGTGGCGATCTCCGGGTCGTGCGCGGCGTCCGGGGCGGGGCGCTCGACGAAGGCGCTGGAACCGTCGGCGGCCCAGACCGTCAGACCGCACTGGAACAGGGCGAAGGCGTCCTGAAGGTCCCGCTCACCGACCTTCTGCCTGTTGATCAACGTGACCGTGACGGTGACCGTGCCGGTGTCCGGATCGGGTCGACGGACGATGACGTGCAGGGCGACCTTCTCCGGAGCGAGGTCGATCAGCTCGCCCGGGGTGGGGGCGGTCACGTCGATGCTCTTCTCGGGGAGCTGGAGCTCCTTGCGCCGCCACTGCTCCCGCTGCTCCGCGACGGTCCGGGCCTCGGCACGGCGGGCCGGGACCGGGTTGCCGTCCGCGTCGGTGGGTTCGTAGACCGCCGCGCACGTCGAGACCACGATCGTGTCGCTCACGGCCGGGTCGACCGCGAAGGTCAGGCCCATCGAGGACGGGCGCTTGTCGCCCGAGACACCGGCCTCCTGCGCGGCACCGGACTCCTCGGCGTCCTCCCGGGCGAGAACGGGCGCGGCGTCAAGGCCGTCCTGCTCGGCGGCGTTCTCGACCCTCCGCTCCCGCGAGGCACGCGGATACAGCACGCCGGTCAGGTAGCGGTCGATCGGTGCGTCCTGAGTGAGGACCTCGTCCCGGTCCTCCGGCGCCGCGTCCTCGGCGGGACCGAAGAGTTCCCTGCGCAGCCCCGCGAGGAGTTCCTCGTCCCGCACCCGGTAGTGCTCGGAGTGCCGACCTGCCACGTGCGTCATGCGCCCTGCTCCTCTTCGTTGTCAGCCCGTCGAAACATGCCGATGCCGGTGATCCGCGGCACGATCCACACACCTCGGTCGCCCAGGCCGGCGTTGGCGCCGGCCGCGACGCTGCCCGTCACCGTCTCCAAGGTGTCGATCCGCAGGCCGTGGATCTCGTCGGGCCACCACGGGTCCCAGGTCCGGTTCACCTTCTGCACCCGGAACAGCTCCTGCCGGAACCGTTCCGACGCCTCGCCTATCTCGCGTCCCCGGTGCAGCAGCGCGTACGGCGGACTCTGGGCCTCGCCCGCCGGCAGATCGTGTCGCTTGCGCAGCAGTACCTCCTGGCCGGGACCGACCTCGTGCAGGAGGTAGGTCTGGGTCGCCACGGCGTCGGCCGCGTGCCCGGGCGGGTCGTCCCGGCAGACGTCGCCGGCCTCGGCCACCACGCCGAACCTGTCGTACGACCGCCACCCGCCGACGAACCGCCGACCGCTCTTGCGGTTCCCCGCCCTCTTGACGATCGGCAACTCGGGGGAGCGGACGTGGTAGAGGTCCTGTCGGGCGCGGGTCATCGCCACGTACAGGGCGCGGGCCTCCGCGGGGAGGTCCGCCTCGGTGCCGTACTGCTTGTGGAGTTCGGCGACGGTCGGCGGGGTCAGGACGATCACCCGGTCGAACTCCAGCCCCTTGGCCCGGTGCACGGTGGAGACGACGATCCGCGCCGTCTCCGGGTCGGCCGCCTCGTCGGGGAACCGGTCGTCGGCGACCAGGCGGCGCAGCCGGACCAGATCGAGCGCGGAGCGCCCGGGAGAGCGGGTGGCGCGGCGCAGCACCGTCCACAGGGCGCCCGCGTTCGGTTCGTGGAGCAGCGGAATCTGTTCCAGCAGGGAGCGGAACCGGTCCTCGGGCAGACCGGCCGCGTCGGTACGGCGCAGCAGCTCGGCCACCCAGTAGGGCACCGGCCGCTCCTCGAGAGGGCGGCGCAGCCGGTGGCCGATGCCGTTCTCGTGGAGCAGCCGGGAGACCACCAGGGCCTGCCGGTTGTCGCGGGTGAGGACGGCACAGGTGTCGTCGAGGTCCCGCAGGCCCTGGAGCGTGTACTCGTCGGTGAGGTCGCCGAGCGCGTTCGTCGGGTCCAGGAGCAGGTCGCGCAGTTCCTCGTAGAGGGTGGCGGCCTCGTCCGCGTCACGGACCCGCTGGAGCCGGGGACCGTGCGACAGCGCGACCCGTGCCTCCGGGGTGACGGCCCGGAAGTTCTCGGTGAGACGCAGCTCCACCAGGTCGTCGGGGTACGAGCTGCGCAGCCACTCGAAGAACCGGCCGGTCTCGTCGTTGCGCTCGGCCGGATCCTCGATCTGGAAGCCGTACACCGACTGGGCGGCGTCACCGACCACGGTGAAACCGCAGCTCTCCTGGTAGCGGTCGAGCAGGGCCTCCACCAGTTCCCGACGATCGCCCAGCAGGTCCTGTACCTCGTCGATCACCACGTGGGACGGCGGGACCGAGTCACCGGACTCCAGCACGCCCTCCTCGACGGCTTCCGTCGCGGCCCTGATCCGCTCGTCGAAGGAGGTCGTGGTCCAGTCCCGGTCCGGGTACGCCTGGACGAGCACCCCGTACGCCCAGGCGTCGAAGGTCTGGGCGCGCACCCGGCGGGCCCGGTCCCCGTGCCGGGTGATGCGCTCGCGCAGTTCGCGGGCGGCCGCCCGCGAGAAGGTGAGCACCAGGATGTCGGTGGCCTCCAGCGCCTCCTCCGGGTCCTCGTGACCGCACAGGGCGTCGAGTCGACGCACCAGCGTGTGCGTCTTCCCCGCGCCGGCCCCGGCGGTGACCAGGACCCGGGCGTCCCAGGGCTGCTCGACGACGTTCCGCTGCTCGGCGGTGAGCGGCGGACTGTCGAGGTAGACGTCGGTCACTTACGGCTCCAGAGGTGCTCGAACTGGGTGAAGGCCAGCTTGGTCTCGAAGTTGGCGATGTTGTCGTCGACGTTGAGGATCAGGCAGGTGTCCTTGCCGCCGTTCTTGGGGCCGCGCAGGCCGCGGCCGATCATCTGCTGGTACACGTTGGTGCTGTAGACCGGCCGTGCCACCACCACGACCCGGGTCGCGGGCGCGTCGAACCCCTGGGTGAGGACCCCGTAGTTGGTGAGCACACGGATGCGACCGTTCCTGAAGTTCTCGATCCGCGTCCGACGGTCCTGCGCACTGGTCGTCGAGTCCACGGCGGCGGCCGGAACGTCTCGGTCGTTGAGCATGGCCGCCAGGTACTTGGCGTGGTCGACGGAGGTGGCGAAGAGCAGCGTCGGCCAGTCCGAGGGCAGCGCTGCCACCGAGTCGACGATGCGCAGGCTCCGCTCGTGGTCGTCGGCGAGCCGTTGCTCGGCGGCACGGGACAGCATCGCCATGCGTTCGGCGTGTGTCTTCTCCACCTGGTCGAGCACGATCCGACCACCCTCGAGGGTGCGGTGCTCGACCTGGGCGAGCATGCCCCACTCCTGCAGGTCCCGGTAGGGGTCGCCGGAGGGGAACACGCCTTCGTCGAGCCGCCGACTGCCGAAGCGGGTGATCAGTCGGTGGGTCTCGTCCTCGTTGGTGTTGCGGAACGGGGTGGCGGTCAGACCGAGCAGGTGCCGACGCGTCTCGTACTGGGTCAGGCCCATCAGGCCGAGGATCTCCGTGTACCTCTTGGAGATGGCGGTGTGGGCCTCGTCCACGATCACGAGCGCGGGCTCACGCAGCCACGCGTACTGGTCGGTGCCCAGGCATCGATCCAGTTTCGCGTCCGTGGCGACCACCAGGTGGGGGTGGTCGACGACGTTGCCGACCTCGTTGCTGCTCCACAGCCGGCTGATGGTCAGCGGTCGCTCGGCACCGACCTTGCTCCAGACGAACTTCCAGCTCTGCACGGCCTGTTCGCACAGCTCCTCGGTCTGCGCGATCCACAGCAAGGGGCCCTTGAGGTCGCCGACCCGCTTCACCCAGCGGATCACGGCCTCGGCGGTGACCCGTGTCTTGCCGGCGCCGGTGGGCAGGGACAGCATGCCGCGCTGCGGAGCGAGCCGGTCGAGCAGGGTGGAGATGTTCCGGACCAGGTCCTCCTGGTAGTCGTGGAGCCTGGGGAAGTCCCGGGGTCCCTCGATCGTCTCGTAGGAGGGCGGCGAGGGAGTCCTGGAGCCCGCGAACGTCACCGGCAGGCGCAGGTCGGAGACGAACGCGATGGCGGCCGACGAACCCCCGTACGCCACCGGGGCGTTGGGGAAGCGGGCCTGGATGTCCCGGGCGTGCTGCTGGAGCACCCCGTCGCCGTGCGCGTTGAACGCCATCTGGGCGATGCGGCGCCCGGACGGCTCCACGCCGCCGGTCGCCTGCAGCTCGGCGTCCATCAGCCCTTCGGGCAGGCCGGCCCTGAGCGCGTCCGCGCCGATCAGCAGCTCGAGTTTGGTCACGACGTCCTCGGCGTCGCGCACGGCCTTCTGCGCCGCCTTCAGGGCGCTGTCCTTGGCCATGCGGTCCTGGTGCTCCAGCACCGCGCGGCAGCCGGCCGCCCCCAGACCGAGGCCGAGTTCGCGGTCGATCAGCCGCAACATGGGCTCGGGCTCACGCGGGACGCGGATCTTGACCGTGCTGTTCTGGCGCACGGCGTCCAGGGGGGAGGCGTGCGTGCCGTTGGGCGTGCGGGTGACCTCCTCCAGCTCGGTGCACCGCTGCACCATGCTGTTCCGGTTGCCGCTGTTCAGCCGCTGCCGCAGGGCGGGGAACAGCTCGACGAGAGGAACGGGGTCGCCCTCGGGCACCTCGCGGGTCTCCCGACTGATCACGTCGGCGTAGCGGAGCATGCCCCACTTCTCGACCATCAGCTCGGCGTCTTCGGCGGTCGGCACGAGCAGGGCGGGGAGCTGCTCGGCACGCAGGGCCCGGTACTCGGCGGCACCGACGGCGAGGGTGATCTCGTCGTCGGGGCGGGTGCCCCAGGTGTCACCGATCCGGCAGCGGGTGAGGGAGTCCTCGGGGAAGTCCGCCCCGAACCGGGTCAGCATCACGTAGGTGGCGCCGACGAAGGCGTCGTCCTCGCTGCGGGACACCTCGTCGAGGAGCGCGTCCCAGCGGTCGGCGGGGACCTCGTCGACGGTGATCGGCAGCCGCAGCTTGCGGGCCTTCTCGGGGGAGACGTCGGCGACCGGCAGCACATCGCGGTAGGCGGCGAGCTGGGGGCCGACGGCCTCCGTCAACGGCATGAGCCCCTGGGATGTGGCGACCCTGCCGTACTTGCGCAGCATCCAGCGGATCGGGGACATCACCGCCTGCCGAGTGCTGGTTTGGGCGCCGAACTGACGTGTCCAGTTGTCCACCACGGCGTCGTCGGGCAGCGCCTTGAGGAAGGCGGCGCGGGATTCCTCGGACAGATCGCGGAAGAGATGGAGAGGGCCACCGATCGCGGCGCCCTCGACCTTCATCCGGTTCAGCGCGGGGCGCGGGGCGCGGCTGTCCAGGGAGCGCAGGTGGGAAGCGTGGACGGCCGCCCGGTACTCCTCGAACCAGGCCTCGTCGGCCTGCGGCTGCACGCCACCGGTCGGACGGTCCCGCAGACCGATCAGGGAGAAGAAGTACGTGTCGTCGGAGTGGAACGTCATGTCGACGGCGACGCTCGGATCGCGCTCGGCGTCGACCACGACACCGGGCAGCATGCAGTCGGCGACCGGCCGGAAGTGCTTGTCGGCGGTCCGCACCCGGAGCGTCGTGCGCGGATCGAGCACGCGCTCCATGACCTTGTGGGCGAGACGACGGATGCCGGCCTGGCGGAACAGCTCCCAGAAGCGCTCCCAGTCGGACTCCCCGTAGTGGTCGAAGCCCTGGTCGAGGACGCTGACGAACCGACCCTCGGGGTCGGCCTCGCGGATGCCGAGGACACCGAGCGCGTGCGCCAGCGACGGGTCCTGGGCGAGCTCGTCGACGACGTAGACCGTGGACTCGCGCAGTCCGTCCTGGTGCTCGGCCCGACGGAACACCTTGCCGTGGACCGGGGCGACCAGCCCGTGTTCCTCGGTGAGCACGACGCGGGCCTTGCGGGCCTCGCCGGCGAAGGGGGAATCCTTCTCGATCATGTCGGCCAGGATGCGGACGGCCACCGCCGACGCCTCGGCGGTGCCGTTCGCGACGAGGGCCTCCAGCCAGTCGCGGACCCCGGCCCGCTCGTGTCCGGCGGCATCGAGGACGTGCTGGACCTTGCCGGAGCGCAGGGAGTCGGCCTCGACGCTCGGGTGCAGCCAGTCGGAAGGACGTCCGGGGCACTCGTGCCACATCCGCAGCCACCGCGTCAGCTGCTTCAGATCCTTGTCCAACCGCGGGTGGATGCGCAGGTGCTCGGGGAGGCGCAGGACGCCCTCCTGATCGGGCAGCGAAGGGTTCGTGGCGGTACGGGCCCAGATCTCCCGGGTCAGGAACTCGTCGGCCCAACTGATCGACTCCTTGACACGGCCGGGCAGCAGGGGGAGGTAAGCGGCCGGGTCCTCGGCCGGGGCCAGCCCGGGGAGGGAGTCGACGACGAGCTTCGCCGACATCCTGATCATCTCCTGGTTGAACGGAGAGGAGTCGAGCAGGTTCTGCCGGTCCTCGTTGGTCTTCCACGCCCCGTTGAGGATGCCGCTCAGCGACATCTCGTACTTGGTGGGGAAGAAGGACCAGAACTTGCCCCGCCCCCGGGAGCGGGGGCTGACGTACAGGCCGCTATCGGCGTCCCGTTCCAGCGCGGGGACGGCCCAGGAGAGGTCGAGCGCGACCCGGTCGTGCAGCTCTCCGGCGTCCGCGCGGGCCGCGGGACCCGGCTCGTGCGTGGTGGTGAACACGCGCCATCGCTCCGTGGAGAGGGCCTTCCCCGTGCGCTCCTCGGTCACGGTGTGCAGGTCACCGGACTGCTGGGTGGTCAGCGTCCGGCGCGCCATGGGCCTGGGGCGGTGGTCCTCCAGCACGACCTTGGCGACGTGCGGCGAGAAGAGCTGGAACCCGACAGGGAACTCCTCACGGGGCTCACCGTGTTCCTTGCCGCGTTTGCCGTGCATGTCCTTGCCCAGCCGGTCGTCGGCCTTCGGGAGCAGTGGGAGCCGAACGACCGTGGTCGCCCAGGTCAGCAGCTTGTCCAGTACGGGGTCGGAGGCGCGTTCGGTCTGCATGTCGAGCGGGCGGGCCATCCGCAGGACGGGGGCGTCGAACTCCGGACCGTAGCGCTCCGTCACACCGGGCACGGCCTTGATCTGCTCGTAGGACCAGGAACGGTCGAATCCGAAACTACCGGTGCGGCTGAAGAATTCCGGTGCGTCGGTCACCACGAGGACCGACTTCACCCCGACCCCGAACCGTCCGATCTGCCCACCACGCTTCTTAGACATGCTCATTCGAAGAATGGTCTCCGCCCCTTCCGGGGTGACCGGACTTCCTTCGTTGGCGCAGTACAGATGGGTCTCCGTGAGGACCACGTGGACGCGTCCGCCGGGTTCGTTCGCGATTTCGTCGGCCGCGTTCTGTACGAGTTCGAAAAGCTGACGGTCGCCGTATCCGCCCTGCGTGATACGACGCTCGCCATTGGCGTGCTCAGCGACGAGACCGGGATCCACGGCATATGTCTGCAGAACACGGGAGGACTGCTCGAGAACGGCATCGATCACCGTTGAGGACGAGGACGGCACGGTTGCGGCGCTCCTGATGTCAAAGGTGGGTGGAAGTCTGGATGACGGGCCGGCTCGCCGGCTGTGCGCGAGCCGGCCCGCAGTTCATCGCGCACTGACGGTCGGAGCGTCTCTCCGGTGGGCGAATGCGCAGCTCATACGTGTGGAGGGCGTGTGGTCAGGCGGCAGGAGGGCTTTCGTCCTGCAGTGCCGGAACCGTTCCGGCCGGGTCGGGGGACCCCGCGAGGGAATCGGCCTCGAGCAGGTCATGACGGCCCGATTCAGCCTTGCTCACCACCCGCTGAATGCCCAGCTCGAGTGTGCTGCGCTCCCGCTGGGAGAGCAGTAACGGAAAACAGTCGTCCTCGTTCATCGAGTCCCCACCCCTGTCGATCGATATTCTGTAATTCGCGCAGGGGTGTAATCGGGTAACGCCCCATGAAGCGAATGGTTCCTGCTGAGGGATTCACTCCCGTAGATCACGGTAGCGGCTGGATCCCCCCGGCCGCCAGGAATTCCCAAAAACGTTTCCTCGTGCGTTCGTCGAGCACATGAGGACATGCCTCTGGCCAGCCGCACGACCCCCGGGTGAACCGGTTCGCGAGCGAGTTGGCTTTTCCAACGTGGCGAATGTATCGGGGTTTTGAGGAGTCGGCAAGCCCCAATGCCTGCTCACTTAAAAGGAGTTGGCGCCTCCGTTTCTAAGATGCGGTCACATGGGGGTGAAGGGGTTGAATCGGACGATTCGGGATGCCCGACCTGGACCTGTCGCGCCCCCTCGCTCGGTTAACTTTCGGTTGACATGATCGCGCTCGTCAACTTAGCCTCCCTCTCACGACCCGAGGAAGAGCAGGTGACGCGTGGAGACAGGTGAGGAGTTCGGGCCGTGGCTGGCCCGGCAGCTCAAGCTCGCGGGGAGGACGCAGGCCGAACTGGCCAAGGAACTCGGGTTGACCCGAGCAGCCGTCTCCGCGTGGATCGCCGGGCGGTCGACCCCGCGCCCGACCCTCATGACGGACATCGCCAGGGTCCTCGGTACGGACGTCGGCACGGTGCACACCCGCACCACCGACACCCAAGCCGGCCTCCCGGTCACCTGGTACCACCGCCCCGGCTATCCCGACGGCGGCCGTGACCTGGGCAACGCCGCGGCCTTCGCCTTCGACGCCGACGTCCAGGTCCTCGCACGCGAGACGTGCCAGAACAGCCTCGACGAGCGACTGACGGAGAACGGCCGCCCCGTCCGAGTCCGTTACACCCTGCACGAGTTGACCGGTGAGCACCTGGACGCCTTCCGCGAGGCGATCCTCTGGAACGAACTGTTCCCGCACTACTCCGCCGTCTCGGCGCTCGCAGGTCACCAGAAGGTCGGTCGGGTCGTCGACGCCGGTGTGCGCGACATGTACGAGAAGGGTCGCCTTGTCCTTCTGCGGGTCGACGACTACAACGCTTCGGGCCTCACCGGTGACGACTACGCGGACGGCAAGTTCGCCGCCGTCGTCCGACGCCAGCTCGAAAGCCTGAAGTCCGGTCCGGCCGCCGGTGGTTCGTACGGCCTGGGCAAGGCGACGCTGTGGGCCACCAGCGCCCTCGGCCTCGTGCTCATCAACTCCACTCTGTCCGTGCCGCACGAGGGGCGTACCGAGCGACGGGTGATCGGCCGTCTCGAGCTGCCCTGGAGGGAGGTCGACGGACGCGTCTACGCGGGCCCCGCCTGGTTCGGACGCCCCGACCCCGACAAACCGGGCGCCGAGGTCGCCCGTTCCTGGTGGGCGGACGAGGAGACTGTGGATCGCCTGCATCTGAGCAGGGAGAGCGACGAGCCCGGCACGTCCTTCCTCATCGTGGGCGCGCACGACGTGGCCAGCCTCGAAGAAGAGGACTTCTACGACCAGGACGGGAAGACCCGCGCCGAGGAGGGTCCCGAGGACACCCGCGACATCAGCAGGATGCACGGCCGCCTGGTCGAGGCGTTGGGCCGCGACTTCTGGGCCGCCATGATCGGTGGAGGCGGCCGACTTCCCCTCCTGGAGGTCTCCGTCCGCGCTCTGCGCAACGGCGAGGTGGTCGTACCGGAGACGAAGGTGGACCCGTCCGTCGAGCAGCCTTCCCGTACCCGCGCCCTGCGGGCCCACTACGAGGGCATCACGGTGGACCGGCTCACCGAGGCCGGTCAGGTGGCGTCCAGAAACGTTCCGCTGAAGCTGCCGCTGACCGGAGGCGCCCGTGGGACGCTCGGCACCCATCAGGCGGTCCTCCTGGTCACCGAGGCCACCGGCGACAAGGACACCCCCAAGAACAGGGTGCACTCGCTGCGCGGCAACCGCATGACGGTCCGGAAGGCGCCGGTTCCCAACCTGCCGATCGGTACCAACCCCTTCCAGGCCGTCCTCCTGGTCGGCGAGGCCGCCGGTGAGTCGGCCCCGTTCGCGAAGGAGGCCGAGGAGTTCCTGCGCGCGGCGGAACCGCCCGAGCACGACCGTTGGGGGCAGTCGGAGGAGCTGACCCTGCGCTGGTCCCCTTCCGCGTACCGACGGATCCAGAATCTGACCACCGAGGTCAACAGCGCGGTCAGGGAACTCGTCGCCCGTCCGAAACGCGGCAGGGGCGAAGGCGGCGAGGCGCTGCGCAAGGCGCTGACCGTCAAGAGCCGGCCCAAGGCCAAGGTGCCCTCCGGCCCGGTGGTGCCGGTGCTGGACGTGCTCGAGGCGACGATCGGTGACCAGGGGGAGTGGCTGATCACGGCCGAGGTGAAGATCCCGCGCGGTGACGAGATCGTCCCGATGGTGCCGGTCGCCCAGTTGGACGTCCGCTCCGGAGGGCGCCCGCGCCTCGACTGGGCGGAACTCGTCGCCGTGGAGGGCTGCGAGGTGGAGAACGGGACCCTGCGCTTCCCGCCCGGCACGCGCCGCGCGAAGTTCCGGGGCGCCACCGACGTCTCCAGCCACCCTGTGAGGACCACGCTCACGCGTCTCGTCGTCGAACTGCGTGCCGGCAAGGAGGCGTGACGCGTGAAGATCTACCCGTACAAGCGACTCAACCGCCCGATCACGCTCAGGGTGACGTCGGTCTCCCTCAGGCTGTCCGACGGCACCCGTGATCCGCTCGACACCAGCGCCTACTCGGTTCAGGAGCAGGCCGTCGCTCTCGGCGTCGCGGGCCACGCGGACTGGGTGAGCGCCACGATCGGTCTCTCGGCCACGCTCCCGCCCGGCGCTGACGCTCCAGACGCGGTCTGGTCGGACCTGTGTGTCCTTGCCGTGCTGGCCGATGGGAAGACCAACGTACGCACCTCGACGCTCCTCACACGGGACACGGAGGACAGCCGAGACTGGTCGGGCTCCCTGGAACTGGTACGCGACGACCACGCGGGACGAGCCTTCCTCAGCGCGTACGCCGTCGGGACGGTCGACGGAGTACGCGGACGGTCGATCACCGAGACCGACCGGAGCTGGGTCGTCGACACCGTCTCCGACGAGCCGGTCAGAGGGCTGCGCCTGGACGTCCGGAAGGCGTCGTTCAGCAAGAGCTCCAGGGAGTGGCTGCGCGCCTACGCCGACGCGCCCTGGCTCGTGGACACCACGGCACGGGTCCCCACGGTGTTCGTCAACACCGACATCGACGGGATCGTCGGACTGTTGGACAGCAACGGATCCGGTGTGGACAGCAAGGTGCGAGACCTCCTCGTCGCCCAGATGGCCACAGACGTGTGGACAGCGGTCTTCCACGGCGCCATCGGCGATCTGGAGGTGGAACCGGGCGGCAGCCCGGTCTTCCCGACCGACTGGCAGGGCGAGGTGCTGCGGGAGATGCTCCCGGACGTCCTCCCCGGCGTGCACGTCGAGGAGGCACTGCGCCAGGTCCACCGCCGACGCACCGGTGACTCGGGCTGGGGCGAGCTGCAGACACGCATCCATTACGCGGCGGTCCGGCGTGCCGATGCCGCCAAGGCAGTGGGCTACATGATCCGCGGTCTGGAACGGACGAACAGGGAGAGCGAGACGTGATCACCCAGCCCCACCACGTACCGGAGCGCCTGGCTCTGCTTTCCGGCTCGGCCGCGGACACCTTCCTCACCGAGGGGCTGCTCAGGGGCGAACAGGTTCACAGCGGCATCGACCTTGCCAAGGTCGTTGAGCCTCTTCCCGAGGACGATGCCAGGTGGTCGGTCGAGCCGATCCGCAGTCTGGTGGACGACGCGATGTTCGCCTTCGACAAGGAGCGCACCCCGGCCGACGCCTGGCTCGCGCCACGGCTCCACGCCACACTGCGTCTGACGCGGAAGGAAGCTGCGGACAAGCGGCTGTGGAACCATTTGGCGCTCGCTGTCGCCCCTGACTATGTCGTGTGGCGGCATTTCTCGGAGCGGAAGGGACGCGTTGCCGCGGAGCGCTTCCAGGGCCCCTCTGACCGGCAGTGCTTCTCCCGCCTGTGGTGGGCGGCCGAGATTTTCCGGAACGGGCTGGACTACAAGCCGGTCGAGATTGCCTGTGGCAACCAGGACCTCATTCACACCGTCCTCCGGTTGGGCTTGCTCGACCACCGCCCCACAGCCCAGGCCGTCGTCCGCCTTCTGAAGGACGGAAAGATCACCACTGGACGGGAGGTCAACGGCCTGAGCGTCGCCATCAACGCGGCCGGAGCGACCTTGATCTACGACGTCCTCGCACCGGACGAACCCAGGGATCCCGCCCGTCTGCGGGACTGGATCGAGGAGGCTCAGACGGCCCCACCGGTCTCGCGCCACGTCCTCCCGGAGGGGCCCGACGAGGACCCCGCCCCGGAGAAGTCCGTGGCAGCCCTCACCAACTACTTCACCGAGCTGTTCGAGACCGCTCCGGTGAGGGGCCGGAAGAGCGAGGATTGATCGAGGCGGCGTCGAGCTACTCGGGGCGTGGGCAGCGGGCGGTGCAGTCGTCCGCCGTCCCGCAGCCGTGGCTCCGTAGCTTGGCCCGCTGTTCCTCGGTGGCCGGCACCCACGGCTTCCGCATCGCCTCCGGGGTCGGTGCGGGAAGGCCGAGCGCGGCGCTCAGCAGGTGGGCCCCGAAGAGGGGCGGTACCGCGTTGCCCACCTGCTGGGCCTGGGCCGTACCCGACCACGGATAGTCCGTAGGGAAGCTCTGCAGCATTCCCGCCTCGTTCATGCTGAACCTCGGGCCCTCACAAACGACATGAGGGTGGTGGTCGCCGACCGGTTCGAAGACCACGAAGCGCGAGATACGTCCGGTGACGGTGGTGGCGGGTTGTCGGTCGCTCCGCACTCCACGTCGTCCCGAAATTCCGGAGCTGCCGTAATTCGACCGGACCAGGAAGGGCGTCCTGCGCCCCGGGTGCGTGCCGACCGGCTCGGCGAGGGCGTCGCCCATCGACGTCCAGTGCTCCAGGCCGTCGTCCTCCGTGGGGCCCTCTCCCGGTTCGGGGACCTCCGCGTCGTAGAGGGTCGGCTGAATCGTCGGTGTCGTGACGTCGTCGTTCCTGCGATTCCACCCCCTTGCCTCGTAGGCGCGGTGGGTGGCCTCGGGCAGCGAGGGTTCGCCGAGTCCTTCACGACGGGCGATCAGCACGGCGCGGGACCTGGTCTGCGGCACGCCGTAGGTCTCGGTGGCCAGGACGTCGACGACGACCTTGTACTTGGTGCCGTCGGGGAGACCGATCTCCTGCAGTACCTCTGCGTAACGGTCCCAGAGCGCCCGCACTGCCGGGACCTGCTCCAGGACGATGACGTCGTACGGCCGGTGCCCTCGGTTCGGACTCCGGGTCGCCTGGATCGCGTAGCGCAGGGGCTCGAGCACCAACGCGGTGCGAGGGTCGCTGAGGTTCTGCAGCTCCTTGTCGATCTCCTCGTCGGGGTCGCCCGCCATGAGTCGGTCGATGAACTTCTTGACCTCTTCCAGAGCCTTACGGCCCGCGCCCTTGCCGGCCACCGAGTACGTCTGGCACGGAGGCCCGCCGGCGAGCACGTTGATCTCCGGCGGGAGCGACTCGAAGGACTCCCTGCGGACCGCGCTCACGTCGGCGTGGAGGGTGTCCAAGCCGGCCGCGTAGCGCGTCAGGCACGCGCTCTTGTCCCATTCGATCCCGAGACTCGGGACACCCAGCCGGTGACCAGCGACGTCCAGCCCGCCAGGTCCTGCGAAGAGGTCCAGGACAAAGGGCTTGTCGAGGATGGACTGGTGGGGCGGCGTGCTGGTCATGTGGCGGAAGTCTAGCCGGCAGCGACGGCCACCGGCTCCCCGCGCAGAGCTTTGGCGACGGCCCGGCCCAGGGCACGACCGACGGGCGGCGGTGTCGCGTGTCCGATCTGGCGATATCGGGCGGTCTTGAGACCGGTGACCTGCCACGACGTGGGGAAGCCCTGGAGCAGTGCCGCCTGCGCGACTGTGATCTTCACCATGTTGTCCCTGCCGAGTGAGGGATCCCATACGAAGTCGGGCCCGGGAACCTCGTTGCCCACCGTGTGTCCGTCGACACCCATGGTCGCCCACTTCCGCTTGGCCCCGGTCGGCCCCAGGTCGGCTCCGCCTCGGTTCTTCGAGCCTCCGACGAGGGTGGGAGCCGGCTGATCGGCCTGGGCGGCCCAACGGGCGGCGTCCGGCCAACCGCGTGCCGCCATGGACGGTTCCAGGGCGGCACCGACCGTCACGGGTTGCCGCACCGTGGGCGTCGGCGGACGGAACGCCTCGGCCCGACGTCGCTCGACGGCCACCAGCACCCCCTGCTTGCGGTTCTGTGGCACCCCGAAGTCGACGGCGTTCACGACGAGCCAGCTGAACTCGTAACCCAGATGAGCCAGTTCGGCATGCGCGAAGTCGCGGAAGCGCTGGTACCTGTCCGAGTGGGCGAGATCGGGAACGTTCTCGATGATCACAGCTCGCGGCCTGATGGCGTGGGTCAGGTAGACGGTCGCCTCCAACAGGCGCTCCTCCGAGCCCGATTCGGCTCGTCGGGCGGTCGCACTCGACTTCACCCGGGGCAGTCCGGCCGAGAGGAGATCCACGTCGTAGCTCTCGCGGTGCTCGGACGGGTCGAAGTCGAGCAGGTCGGTGCGGAGCACGTTCCAGTGCGGCCGATTGGCCCGTAGGGTCGCGACGGCGTCGTCGTCATCGTCCAGGAGCAGACGCGGTTCGAATCCGGCCTGTTCCAGACCGAGGGCGAGTCCACCCGCCCCCGAGCACACATCCACGAAGGTCAGTCCCCCCACGCCTCCTACCTTCCCGTCAGTTCCGCCAGACGCCGCTCCACGACCGTTCCCACCCGAGCGGCCACCTCTTCCGGTTGCTCATGCTCCCAGAACCGCAGCACCGTCCACCCCGCCGCGGTCAGATGCTCGGTCGTCTCCCGGTCGCGAGCCATGTTCCGGTCCAGCTTGTTGCGCCACCACTCGGCGTTGGACTTCGGGTGCGTGGCGTGTTCGGGGCATCCGTGCCAGAAGCAGCCGTCGATCAGAACGGCCACCTTGGCACGGGTGAACGCTATGTCGACGCGCCGCCGTGCCATGCCCGGCACCGGGTACTCCACGCGGTACCGCAGTCCGGCCGCGTGCAGCAGACGTCGGACGGAGAGCTCGGCGTTCGTGTCCTTGCTGGCCTGGCGGGACATGCGTGCCGAGACGGCGGGGGAAGAGGGCCTCACGGTGTCCAATACTGTCGCGCCTCAGGAACGTACGTCGTCTCGATCGGTGAAGACCGAATCCTGCCGGCTCCGGTCGACCGCGCGGAAGCGGACCAACCGGCGACCTCCCAGTGGCAGGCCGGGCGACGCCCGTGCCGAGGCGGTCCGGAGCGACGATCGGTCCGTGGCCCTCTCACTCGGCGTCCCCGCGCTCCACTGCTCCCGATGCCCCGACCGGCGTCCACATGCCGAGCCACTGCTCCGCGTCCCAGGCCTCGAACCGCTCCACCTCGGCGAAGCCCAGCCTCGCCGCGAGGCGCATCGAGCGGGCGTTGGCGGTCTGGGTGGCGAGGACCACCGGTTCGCCGGGGAGCGCGTCGGCGAACCAGTCGAGTGCCGCCGCGCACGCCTCGGCGGCGTACCCGTGCCCCCATGCCCGGGGCAGGAACAGATAGCCGAGCTCGGCCTTTCCCACGGCGGCCGGGCGATGGTGCTCCGTCGCCCTCCTGAGCAGGACCTGGCCGATCATCGCCCCGTCGAGATCGACGACGAAGCTCCCGGGCCACCGCTCGGGCGCCCCGGGCGTCTCGCGCTCGAGCCGGTCACGCGGACGGGGACCGCCGAGGTAGGTGTGCACCTCCGGCGACGCCAGCAGTTCGATGAACGTCGCTCGGTCCCGGGCCTCGGGCTCACGGAGTACGAGCCGGTCGGTTCTGATCGGCGCGGGTGGCCAGGCGACGGGGCCGAGGTCGGTCATGGCGGCCAGCCAATCAGCGGGCACGGCGGCGATCAAGGCGTGCGACCGATCGATCCCCCGGGTCTTGCCGGAGCACGGGGGCGCCGTCGTCCGCCATCGCCGCTTCGACAACGCCCTCACTACCGAAACAGCGGTGGCGAAGGGCCTCAGCCCCGCGTCCCCTCCGCCAGGAACGCCGTCAGCCCGTCCAGCAGCATCCCGCTGCCCTGCTCCGCCATGTCCCGCTCCTCCGCCGTGTCGCAGGTCTGGCTGAGGACGACCTCCGTGCGGGCAGGGCCCCGTTCCGTGAGGTCCAGGGCCATCGTCACCTGGTCCGGGCGGCCGGGGACGTCCATGCCGAGGACCAGGCGGTGGGGCTCGGCCACCTCCGCGTAGGAGCCGGTCAGCGGGAACGCGTCGCCGTCGGGCGTGAGCATCGTGGCCTTCCAGGCGCCGCCGGGGCGTACGTCCATCTCGACGGAGCCGGGGGCGGCGTGGGCCCACCGGGCGTACGCCTCGGGGGTGGTCCAGGCCTCCCAGACCCGGGCCACGGGGGCGTCCAGGGTGCGGGTCAGGGCGTAGGAGAAGCCGTCGGCCGCGGAGGTCTGCTCGGTGCTCATGTGGGGGCTCCTTCTCTCAGGTCCTCACGCCTCGTGTGAGGGGGTCGCACGGGTAGACGTCCGTGGACGGCGCATCTCATCGGTCCGCCGGAACGCTCCTCGATCCCGTCCCCTCACGCCCCGGTCCCGTGGCACTCCCCGTACGTCCGGCCCGACCCGCACCAGCACTCCGCGTCCCGCTGCGGGGGCCACGCCACCGCGCGGCCCCGGGCCGCCAGGGTCGTCGCGTACTGCGGCAGCAGCGTCGCGTCCGACGGGGACGCGCCCTCCGAGGCGGCGAACGCCTCGTACGACGGCACCGTGCCGCGGACGACGCCCAGGTTCGGCGTGCCCGACGAGGCCAGCTCGCGCAGGGCCGCCTCTATCGTCGCCTGGTGCTCCTCGTGGGAGGGGTACTCGGCGGACAGGGACGGGTACGCCTCCAGCAGCTCCGCCAGTTCGTCCGCCGGCCAGTGGAGCATGGCCACGGGGAAGGGGCGGGACAGGGCCTCGCGGTACGCGCCCAGCTCGGCGCGCAGGCGGGAGATCTCCGCCCGCAGGTCGGCCGGGTCGTCCGAGCCGAGGGACCACACGCGCTTGGGGTCGTGCAGCTCGTCCAGGGACACCGGCATCGAGTGGAGGGTGTCCGCCAGGCGGTCCCAGTCGTCGTGGGGCGCGCCCAGCATGCGCCGGACCCGGTGACGTCCGTACAGCAGCGGATGCGTGGCGTACGGCGGCTCGGCCACGTCCGTCAGGAGCAGGCGGGCGCCCTCCGTGAACGTCTCCTGGGCCGCCTCCAGCTCGTCGTGGGCCTCCAGGGCCTCGGCGACGATCACCCAGGCGGCCGGGTCGCGCGGGGCCGTCGCGCGGACGCCCTCGATGATCGCCCTGGCCTCGGCCTCGTGGCCGTACTCCCAGAGGTTCGACGCCTTGAGGGCGCGGACCAGGGACGGGTTCTCCAGCCCGTCCGGCGAGGACAGCAGGCGGTCGTAGAGCTTGGTCGCGGAGGAGCGGTCGCCGGACAGTTCCAGGTGGGCGGCGGCGCGCACCAGGAGGGCCTCGGCGTCCTCCGGGTACAGGCCGGCGGTCCGCTCGAGGCGGGCGGCTTCGGCGGTGTGGTCGACGTTTTCGGCAGGCGTGTCGGGGCGCATGGGTGACACCGTACTGCCGAGAGGTGACGAAGGTCAGGGGCCCGCAGGTCAGGGCCGTGGACGGGGGCGCAGCCGAGGGCGGAGACCGCACGGGCGGCCCGACCTCCGCCCGCGTGCTGCCGGGCGCCGTACGGAGTCCTGTATAACTGGGGCAAACGCGCGTACGAGAGGGGGGAGTCGGCCGTGATCCGAGACCGGGCCGTCCCGCGTCCCCTGCTCGTGCTGCTGCTCGTGCTCCTGCCCGTCGCCCTCGTCGACGTCGGCAGCCTCTCCGCCACCGTCGCGCTTGCCGCGACCGCCGCGGCCGGCTCCGCGCTCGCCGTCTGCGCCGTCATCGCCGCGCGCTGCGTGCCCGCCGTGCCGCCCACCCGGGTGCGCACGGCCATCAGGGACCGGGACCGCCGCACGGCCTTCCTGCCGCAACGCGATCCCGACGCCCCCGGCCGCCGCCGGCCACGGGCACCCGGACACGCCCTCCCGGCGACCACCGCGTAGGGCACCCTTCGTCACCGCAAGGACCGTGCGCTCGCGCGGGTCGTCATGCCGCACACCCCGATCACCCGGCCATCCCGGCCGCGTGGTCCTCCCGGCACGACGAGACCCCCGGAGGGCTCCTCACCCATGTCCGTTTTCGCCAGCCTGGTCGAGCGCCTCGCCGACCTGCTCCAGCCGCTGTTCGGCGCCTCGGCCGCGGCCGCGGCCATCGTCCTGTTCACCGCCCTCGTACGGCTCTTCGTCCACCCCCTGTCCCGGGCCGCCGCGCGCGGGCAGAAGGCGCGCGCCGAGCTCCAGCCGAGGATCGCCGAGCTGCGGCGCAGGCACGCGAAGAACCCCGAGAAGCTGCAGAGGGCCGTACTGGAGCTGCACGCCGAGGAGAAGGTGTCCCCGCTGTCGGGCTGCCTGCCCAGCCTGTGCCAGCTGCCCGCGTTCTTCCTCCTCTACCACCTCTTCTCCAGCACCTCGATCGGCGGTGGGGCCAACGCCCTCCTGTCCCACCAGCTGCTCGCCGCGCCGCTCGGCGGACGGTGGGCCGACGCGCTCGGGGACGGCGGGGTGTTCGGGGGCGCCGGACTCGTGTACGCGGGGCTGTTCGCCCTGGTCGCCTGCGTCGCCGCCTTCAGCTACCGCCTGACCCGGCAGCGGATGGCCGACCAGCCGCTGCTGCCCGCCGCCGGGGCCGGGGAGCAGCAGGTGCCCGGGCTGGGCGCGATCACCAAGGTCATGCCGTTCATGTCCTTCTTCACGCTCGTCACCGTGGCCGTCGTCCCGCTGGCCGCCGCCCTCTACATCGTCACCAGCACGACGTGGAGCGCCGTCGAACGGGCCGTCCTGCACCGGTGAGCCCCGGCCGCCCGCGCGTGGCTACGGTCCAGTACGTGAACGGGGTATTGCGGAGTGGAAGCCGACCTCGGACGATCGAACAAGTCCTCCGATGGCTGCGCACTGCCGCAACCAGGTCGCACCTCATCGGGCGGGCGCCCGCGAATGAGGGAGTTGGGGATCATGAAGCTGCTGCGAGTCGGTACGGCGGGGTCGGAACGGCCCGCGCTGCTCGACGCCGACGGGACGCTGCGTGACCTGTCGGGCGTGGTGACGGACATCGACGGCGAGCTGCTCGCCGACGACGCGGCGCTCGACCGGGTGCGGGCCGCCGCCGGCTCCGGTGAGCTGCCCGTCCTGGACGCCACGGGCCTGCGCGTCGGACCGCCCGTGGGGCGCATCGGCAAGGTCGTGTGCATCGGGCTCAACTACCACGACCACGCCCGGGAGACGGGGGCCGAGCCGCCCGCCGAGCCGGTCGTCTTCCTCAAGGCGCCGGACACGGTCGTCGGCCCCGACGACACCGTGCTCGTGCCGCGCGGGTCCGTGAAGACCGACTGGGAGGTGGAGCTGGCGGTCGTGATCGGCCGTACGGCCCGCTACCTGGAGTCGGCCGAGGAGGGGCTCGCGTGCGTCGCGGGGTACGCGGTCGCGCACGACGTGTCGGAGCGGGAGTTCCAGATCGAGCGGGGCGGGACCTGGGACAAGGGCAAGAACTGCGAGACGTTCAACCCGCTCGGCCCGTGGCTGGTGACCGCCGACGAGGTGCCCGACCCGCAGCGGCTGTCGCTGCGGCTGTGGGTGAACGGGGAGCTGAAGCAGGACGGGACGACCGCGGAGCAGATCTTCCCGGTGGGGGAGGTCGTGCGGTACGTCAGCCGGTTCATGGTGCTGCGTCCCGGTGACGTCATCAACACCGGGACGCCGGCGGGGGTCGCGATGGGGCAGCCGGAGCCGAGGTCGTACCTGCGGGCGGGCGACGTGGTCGAGCTGGAGGTCGAGGGGCTCGGGCGGCAGCGACAGGAGCTCAAGGACGCGTAGGCGCTCCGCTGGGGGCGGGGGACTGCGGTGCGTTGTTGGCCGCGGATGTGGTGGTGGCTGGTCGCGCAGTTCCCCGCGCCCCTTTGGGGCGCCCCTCTGGGGCGCCCTTCCTCACGCCAGTAGTGCGGCGAGCCTGCGCCACGCGTCCCGGGGGAGGTGCGTCATGCCGTCCTCCACCACCTGGAGGGCCACGTGGTCGGCGCCCGCGTCGTGGAAGGCGGTGACGCGGGCGCGGATCGTGTCCTCGTCGCCCCAGGCGAAGACGGCGTCGATCAGGCGGTCGCTGCCGCCGCCGGTGACGTCCTCCTCGGTGAAGCCCAGGTTCAGGAAGTTCCTGGTGTAGTTCGGCAGCCTCAGGTACATGGAGAGGTAGGCGCGGGCCGTCGCGCGGGCGCGGGCCGGGTCGGAGTCGAGGACGACCTTGAACTCCGGGGCGAGCAGCGGGCCCTCACCGAGCCGCTCGCGGGCCTGCGCGGTGTGCTCGGGGGTGACCAGGTAGGGGATCGCGCCCGCCGCCCGGTCCCGGGACAGCTCCAGCATCTTCGGCCCGAGCGCGGCGAGCACCCGGTGCCCGGGCCGCATCCCGGCCCTGTCCAGCTCGTCGAGGTAGCCGACCATCGTCGAGTACGGGCGGCTGTAGCCCTCGACGCGCGGGCCGTGGCTGACGCCGAGGCCGAGCACGAAGCGGCCGGGGTGGGACACCTCCAGCTCGGCGAAGCCCGCCGCGGCGGCGGACGCCCCGTGCTCCCAGATGCTCTGGATGCTGGTGCCGACGACGATCCGCGAGGTCGCCCCGATCAGCGGGGCGGCGTGCCGGGCGGCGCTGTTGCCGCCCAGCCACAGGGCGCCGAACCCGAGCCGTTCCAGCTCGGCGGCCGCCTCGGCGCGTTCGCCCCGGCCCTCCGGGTCCTCGGCGCGCAGGTGCGCGCTCCAGATCCCGTACCGTCCGACGGATTCCTTCAGTGCGGCCGTCGCGTCGTTCATCGGTTCCGATCCCTCCGGTGGGCACGTGATCGTCTGCCGTACGTCGCGTGCCAACCGGAGGGAACCGGCGATGATTCCCCGGGACGGCCGTCCGGGCCGTCCGGGCCGTCCGGTGCGGCCGTCCGGCCTACTGGCCCAGGAACCGCTCCAGCGCCTCCACCACCAGCCGGTGGTCCTCCACCTGCGGCAGGCCCGACACCGTCACCGCGCCGACCACGCCCACGCCCTCCACGGTGACCGGGAAGGAGCCGCCGTGCGCCGCGTAGGTGTCCGGGTCGAGCCGCGAGGAGTCCTCGAAGGTCGTGCCCTTGGCCCGGAACCGGGCGCCCACCAGGTACGACGCGGAGCCGTACCGCTCCACCACCCGGCGCTTGCGGGCGATCCAGGCGTCGTTGTCGGGGGCCGAGCCGGGCAGGGCCGCGTGGAAGAGCTGCTGGCCGCCCCGGTGGATGTCGACGGCGACGGGCGCCCGGCGCTCCCGGGCCAGCTCGACCAGGAGCGAGCCCAGCGCCCAGGCGTCGTCGTGGGTGAACCGGCGGAAGACCAGGCGGCGTTCCTGCTCCTGGAGTTCCTCCACGGTCGGGGCGGGGGTCTGTTCGCGCGTCACAGGGCCACCGCCACTCCGTCGCGGGCCGAACGGCGGGCCGCCTCCAGGACGTCCAGGGCGGCGGCCGCCTCCCGGACGTCGACCGGGTTGGGGCCCTGACCCCGCAGGGCCTTCGCCACGGCCGCGTAGTAGGCGGGGTAGTCGCCCGGGACGGTCGCCTCCACGCGTCCGCCGCCGGACCTCGGGGACTCCCCGGCGCCCACGCGGCCCCACAGCGACTCGTCCTCCTCGCCCCAGCCGGGACCCGGCCGCTTGCCCTCGCGCAGCGCGGCCTCCTGCGGGTCCAGGCCGTGCTTGACGTAGCCCGCCCGCGAGCCCAGCACCCGGAAGCGGGGGCCGAGCAGGGCGGCGGTGGAGGAGACGTAGAGGTGCGAGCGGACACCGCCGGCGTGCGTGATCGCGATGAACGTGTCGTCGTCCGCCTCGGCGCCCGCGCGCCGCACGACCGACTCGGCGTACACCTGGGTGGCCGGGCCGAACAGGACGAGCGCCTGGTCGACGACATGGCTGCCGAGGTCGTACAGGAGACCGCCGATCTCCGCCGGGTCGCCCGACTCGCGCCAGCCGCCCTTGGGCTTCGGCCGCCAGCGCTCGAAGCGGGACTCGAAGCGCCACACGTCGCCCAGCGCGCCCTCGTCCAGCAGCTTGCGCAGGGTGAGGAAGTCGTTGTCCCAGCGGCGGTTCTGGAAGACGGAGAGCAGCAGGCCGCGCTCCTCGGCCAGCGCCGCCAGCGCGCGCGCCTCGGCCGCCGTGCCCGCGACCGGCTTGTCCACGACGACCGGCAGACCGGCCTCCAGGGCGCGCGTGGCGAGCGGCACGTGGGTCTTGTTCGGGGAGGCGACGACGACCAGGTCCAGGTCGGCGGCCCGGTCGAACAGCTCGTCCGGCGTGGCGACGGTCCGCACGTCGGGGAACTCGTCGCGGGCCTGCCGCTGCCGGTCGGGGTTCGAGGTGACCACCGTGTCCAGGGTCAGGCCCTCGGTGGCGCCGATCAGCGGGGCGTGGAAGACGGAGCCCGCGAGGCCGTAGCCGACGAGACCGACGCGCAGGGGGGTGCCGGGGGGATTACCAGTCATGCCCTCCACTTTCGCAACGCTGTTGCCAAAGTGCAAGCACCGGGGACAATGGGGGCGTGAACACGGCTGACGGCGGAGGAACGGACGAGGGCGCGCGCGGCGGCGCGGCGGGCGGCGGCATGCGGGGCGCCGGGAGCGTGCGCGGCGGCGCGGCGGGCGGGGCGAACCTGCTCGCCCTGCGCAGCCACAACACCGCCCTGGTCCTCGACCTGCTGCGCACCGCCGGGACGGAGGGCATCAGCCGGCTCGAACTCGCCGAGCGCACCGGGCTCACCCCGCAGGCGGTCAGCAAGATCACCGCCAGGCTGCGGGCGGAGGGCCTCGCCGCCGAGGCCGGGCGCCGCGCGTCCACGGGCGGCAAGCCGCGCACGGTCCTGCGCCTGGTGCCGGGGGCGGGACACGCGGTGGGCGTGCACCTGGACCGGGACGAGCTGCGGGCCGTGCTGGTCGACCTGGAGGGGACGGTCGTGGGGGAGCGGCGGTCCCCGCTGGACCTGGGCGCGGGGGCGCCGGCCGTGCTGGAGGGGGTGGCGCGGGCGGCCGGGGCGCTGGTCGCCGGCGTGCTGCGCGTGCCGGACGGCCGTCTCGCCGGCGCGCCCACGCTCCTCGGTCTCGGCGTCGCCCTCCCGGGCCCCCTCGACCACGTCCGCGGCGTGCTGCACCGGGTCACCGGCTTCCCGGAGTGGGACGGCTTCCCGCTGCGGGACGCGCTGGCCGGGCACCTCGGCGTGCCGGTCGTCGTCGACAAGGACACCAACGCGGCGGCGCTGGGACTGGCGGTCGGCGGCGAGGGGGGAGGCGGCCGTTCCTTCGCCTACCTGCACCTCGGCACGGGACTCGGCGCCGGCCTCGTCTTCGGCGGCGGGGTGCACCGGGGGGCCCGGACCGGGGCCGGGGAGTTCGGGCACCAGGTCGTCCAGCTGGACGGACCGCCCTGCACCTGCGGCGGGCGCGGCTGCATCGAGGCCCTGTGCCTGGGCGCCGTCGCCCGCGGCGACCTCGCCGGGGCGGCCCGGGTCCTGGGCGCCGGCGCCGCCAACCTCGCCGGGCTGCTCGACATCGACCTGGTCCTGCTCGGCGGCCGTACCGTCGCCGCCGCGCCCGAGGTGTTCGTCCGGGGGGTCGGCGCCGTCCTCGACGCCCGTGCCCGGCGCGAGGGCGGGCGCGAGGGCGCCGTACCGGTGCGGATCGCGCCCGGCGGGACGCGCGGGGTCGCCCGGGGCGCGGCCCAGCTGCTGCTCGCGCCGCTGTTCGGGCGGGGCGACGGCCCCTGACCGGCCGGCCCCACGCCCCACCGCACCGCCCCCGGCACCACCACCGGGGGCGGCGTCGTGCCCGCACGCCGTCACCCCGCCTCCCTCGCGGAGGACCACGCGCCGCACCGCCCGTCCCGCCGCCGAGACCCCGAAGGTCCTCGTCGCTCCGGCGGCGACAACCGGTTCCGGGGGATCGACGGGGTCCGTCCGAGCGCGGGCTGACTAGGCTGAGGGCGTCGGTACGCCGTGGTTCCGGCGCCCAGTCCATGCCCCACCGCACGCCCGGGAGTTCGAAGACACATGGCAGACCGCAAGCCCGTCGAGTCGTGGCTCACCGACATGGACGGCGTGCTCATCCACGAGGGCGTCCCGATCCCCGGTGCCGACGCCTTCATCAAGAAGCTGCGCGAGTCCGGCAAGCCCTTCCTCGTCCTGACCAACAACTCGATCTACACCCCGCGCGACCTGCACGCCCGGCTGCGCCGCATGGGCCTGGAGGTGCCGGTCGAGGCGATCTGGACCTCGGCGCTGGCCACCGCCGAGTTCCTGGACGACCAGCGGCCCGGCGGCTCGGCGTACGTCATCGGCGAGGCCGGACTGACCACCGCCCTGCACGACATCGGCTACATCCTCACCGACCACGACCCCGACTACGTGGTCCTCGGCGAGACCCGCACCTACTCCTTCGAGGCCATGACGAAGGCGGTGCGGCTGATCAACGCCGGCGCCCGGTTCATCTGCACCAACCCCGACGAGACCGGCCCCTCCACCGAGGGCCCGCTCCCGGCGACCGGCGCGGTGGCCGCGCTGATCACCAAGGCGACCGGCAAGCAGCCCTACTTCGCGGGCAAGCCCAACCCGCTGATGATGCGCACCGGGCTCAACGCGATCGGTGCCCACTCCGAGTCCAGCGCGATGATCGGCGACCGCATGGACACCGACGTGCTGGCCGGCATGGAGGCCGGGATGCAGACCTTCCTGGTGCTCACCGGCCTGACCCGCCCCGAGCAGGTCGAGGACTTCCCCTACCGGCCGTCCCAGATCGTCGACTCCATCGCGGACCTCGTCGAGCGGATCTGAAACCCCCGCCTCCCCCTCGTCGCCCGTTCGGCGCAACGGTGCCCCCGCCCCGGATGCGGGGGCGCCCCTCGCGGGGGAGCCTCCAGATGACTGGAGGTACACGATGGGCTCGCTGAAGGTAACTCTCTGTGCCGGAGCCGCGCTGGCCGCGGTGTGCGCGCCGGTCGCGCCGGTGGCGTACGCGGCGGACGGGGCCGGGGTGTCGGTGACTCCGTCCTCCTCCGTGCCCGGCACCGACGTCAGGCTCCGCGTACCCGGCTGCGCCGAGCGGACGGCCGTCGCCGTGTCGGCGGCGTTCGAGTCGGACGTGCGGCTCTCCGCGGCCGACGAGGACGGCGTCCTCGTCGGTTCCAGCCGGGTCCGCCTCACGGCGACGGCCGGCGTCTACGCCGTGCGGGTCACGTGCGGCCGGGACGCCCGCCAGGGCACCCTCACCGTCGGCGGACCGCACCGTCCGGCGGACCGCCCGTCCGCGCACGCCTCCCCCGTCGCCCCCGTCGACGCGGGCGGCGGCGGTGCCGCGGAGCTGGCCGCGCCGGACACCGGGAACGGGGCGCGCGTCGATCCCCCCGGCACCGCGCACACCGTGACCGGCCTGGCGCTCGCCGGGATCGCCGCCGTCGCCGTGGGGCTGCGCGGGGTCCGCAGCCGGAGCCGCAGGGCGGACTGACCATGTCCGACCACGACCGGCGCCGGGAACAGGACCGCATACCCCCCGTCGGCCCCGGCCGCCTGGTGAGCGGCACCGCCTGGGTGGTGCTGCTCCTCGGGCTGTGGCTGTGGGGCCGCGAGGCCACCGACGTGCGCGAGGGCGTCTCCCGTCCGGCCACCGGCGACATGGCGGCGGCCGGACGGCCCCCCGGCACACCGCTTCCCCCCGCCCACGCACCCCTCGGGGACGCCCCGCCCGAGCGGCTCGACGTCCCGGAACTCGGCATCAGCGCCCCGGTGGTGGCGCGCGGCCTCGACGCGAAGGGCGCGATCGAACCTCCCCCCTTCGAACAGGCCGGCACCGTCGGCTGGTACGCGGCCGGCACGGCCCCCGGGGCGGCCGGGACCGCGCTGGTGGTCGGGCACGTCGACACCGAGACCCGCCCCGCCGTCTTCTACAAGCTCAGCACCCTGGAACCCGGCGAGACGATCCGGGTGGTCCGCGCCGGCGCCGAGGCCGCCGAGTTCACCGTCGACGACATCCAGGTCCTCGACCGCGACGGCTTCGACGCCCGGCAGGCCTACGGGCCGCACGACACGGGACGGGCCGAACTGCGGCTGATCACCTGCGGCGGCACCTTCGACCGCGCCACCGGCGGCTACACGGCCAACGTGGTCGTCTCGGCGTACCTCACGGGCACCGGCCCATGACCCGCGTGTGTCAGGATTGAGCCCTTCGAACAGTGCACCGAGGGGGGCTGGATGTACGGCAGCAGGGGGGCCGGGGCGGCGGCCGCGAGGCGGGTGTCCGCGGCGGTGCTGGGGGCGGCGCTGCTGGTCGCGGGGTGCTCCTCGTCCGGCGACGGAGACGGCGGGGACGAGGACGGCGACAAGCCCGCGGGGGCCGGGATCACCCAGCAGCCCAAGGAGACCGACCCCTTCTGGGTCAACCCCGACGGCAACGCGGCCCAGCAGGTGGCGTCCCTGGAGAGGGCGGGGAAGAAGGACGAGGCCGCTCTGATCCGCAAGATCGCCCAGCAGCCGACCGGCGAGTGGATCAGCCCGGAGAACCCGGAGGAGCAGGCCCGCGGCTTCACCGAGGCCGCCGACAAGGCCGGACGCACCGCGCTGCTCGTCCTCTACAACATCCCGCGCCGCGACTGCGGCCAGTACTCGCAGGGAGGCGCCGCCGACGGCGACGCCTACCGGAAGTTCGTCGACGGCGTGGCCAAGGGCATCGGCGACCGTGCCGCCACCGTCGTCCTGGAACCGGACGCGGTGCTCCACCTGGTCGACGGCTGCACGCCGGACGAGTTCCACGAGGAGCGCTACGACCTCCTCAAGGGCGCCGTCGCCAAGCTCACGGCGCTGAAGAACACCAAGGTCTACCTGGACGCGGGCAACGCCGGCTGGGGCCACCCCGACCAGATATTCGAACCGCTCAAGTGGGCCGGCATCGACCAGGCCGACGGCTTCGCGGTCAACGTGTCGAACTTCTACACGACCGAGGACTCCATCGCCTACGGCAAGCAGCTCTCCGCCAAGGTGGGCGGCAAGCACTTCGTCATCGACACCAGCCGCAACGGCAACGGCCCCTACACCGAGGGCGCCCCGGACGAGCGCTGGTGCAACCCGCCGGGCCGCGCCCTCGGCGAGACCCCGACCGTCAGGACGGCCGACCCCCTGGTCGACGCCTACCTGTGGGTCAAGCGCCCCGGCGAGTCCGACGGCGAGTGCAAGGGCGGCCCGAGGGCGGGCGTGTGGTGGACGGACTACGCCCTGAAGCTGGCCGGGGGAGCCGGCTGACGGCGGGTTCCCCGCGCCCGGGGGCGCGGGGCCGTGACGCGTGCGGCTCCGCCGCGCGTGCGCGGCCGGCCACGGCGGAGCCGCGGGAGACGCCGGCCGGGCGGCGCGGCGTCAGGGCACGCGCACCCACTGCGCCTTGGAGGGCGTTCCCTCGCCGTCCGTGGCGAACAGCATGTACCACCCCGACTGCACCAGGTTCCTGCCCTCCGGCACGGTCACCGTCAGCTTGTCCCCGTCCGCCTTGAAGTCCAGGGCGATGGACCGCTGGTCGACGTCCGTGACGTGCGTCGAGGCGCTCGGCCGGATCAGCCGCACCTTCTTGATCGTCGAGGCCGCCCGCGAGGTGAACGTCCCCGACCCGCCGCGCGCGATGGTCTCCGGACCGCTCGACAGGTCGGGCCGCGAGTCCCGGTACAGGTAAGGCGGCGTGTAGATCTCGATGCGCTGCTCGAACTTGCCCGGCTTGGTGTTGGCCTTGTCGCCGTACAGGGAGTCCGAGCCGAAGAACATCAGGCGCCCGTCGGGCAGCAGGATCGAGCCCGAGTGGTAGTTGCGGCCCACCAGCGGGTCGGCGACCCGCTCGAACTCGTTGGTGTCCGGGTGGTACAGCCGGGCCTGGAGGATGTTGGAGTCGCTGCGACCCCGGTAGTCCTCCGAGCCGCCGGAGACCAGCACGCTGTCGTCGGGCAGGATCGAGGCCTGCGGATAGCGCGTGCCCTTCTCCAGCGACGGCCCGTCCACGAACTTCGGGTCGTCGGCCTTCAGATCGACGATCCGCGTCTTCTCGCTGGCCAGCTTGGACTCGCCGACCCCCCCGCCGCCGATCACCATGTACTTCTCGTCCTGCGCCGGAGGCAGCAGCACGGTGCCCGAGGTCTCCAGCATGTTCGGGTCGCTCATGCCGGGGATCTTGGTGAACTTGTTGGTCTCCACGTCCCAGACGCCCGGGTCGCGCCCGACGTCGTCGGGGCCGTAGCCGGCGTTCGAACCCGAGTAGAAGACCTTGCCGTCCTGCATCAGGAACAGCGCCGGGTACGTCGGGAACTGGCGGACCTCGTCGGTGTAGGTCCACTTCCTGGTCTCCGGGTCGTAGACCTCGTTCTTGCCCGGGACCAGCTGGCCGATGTCGTCGAGGCCGGAGACGCTGAGGATCTTGCCGTCGCTCAGGGTGGTGAGCGTCGGGTACCAGCGGGCCTCGTGCATCGGGTCGACCTTGATGTACTTCTCGGCGACCGGGTCGAACTCGAAGGCGTCCCGGATGCCCTGGAAGTCCTTCTTGTCGAGGGCGAGCTTCTGCGCGATGCCGTAGGTGTTGCGCGCGTCCGCGCCCGACAGGCCCTCGACGGTGTAGTTGTCCTGGGTGCCCGTCTCGTACTCGGCGCCGCTCTTCTGCGCCTCGACGTAGATCCGGCCGAGGCCCGGGTCGTTGCGCAGGTACTTCCCGGTCGCCGGGTCGAAGACCTTCTTCGCGCGCGGCACCAGCACCGGGTCCTTGGAGACGAACGTCTTGCCGTTCCCCTTGCCGGTGAACTCGGTGCCCGCGGGCAGCGTGATCGGCTTGTCCGGGTTCTCGTTGTGGACGATCATCAGGCCGCCGGCCTTGGTGACGTCGCCCTTGAGCTTCTCGTACCGCTTCGTACCGCCCGCGATCAGCAGGTTGCCGTTGGCGAGCTGGGTGTGGCCGGTGCAGAACAGGTCGGCGGGCGTCGGCACCTTCTTGACGGTCCCCTTGACCGGGTCCCAGATCCGGGTGTCGAACTTCTTGTCGTCGAAGTTGTCCTGGTTGTTGCCCGACCCCGCGACGAGCAGCACCTTGCCGGTGCGCAGCAGCGCCGCGTGGATGGTGTTCTGCCGGTACTTCTCGGGAAACTCGATGATCTCCCACTTGCCGTTGGCGGCCTTGTACTCCGGCTTGTTGATCTTGTACTGGTGGTATTTCTCGGTTCCGAAGCGGTAGAGCCACGGCCCGTTCATCCCGGCCAGCGCTACTACCACCGCCGTGCCTATCGCGAAGCGACGGGCCCGGCGGCGGCCGGCACGGTCCTTCATTCCTTACGTCCCCCAAGTCCACCAAGGGCGATCTGCATGGTCTGGTCGCTGCCTCCGTCGGGGGAGGCGGCCCAGCTGGGCTTCTGCTGCGGCGCGTGCGCCCCGTGAGCGCCGTGCGCTCCGTAGGGGGCGTCCCGCACCGGCAGCGGCTGCGGCTGGTACGGCCCCGCGGGCGCCGCGTCCTCGGGCTGGGGCTGCGGCTCCGCGGGAGCCGCCGGGGCGGGCTTCTTCCTCGCCTCCCGCAGGGAGTGCCGCCAGGCGAAGATCGGCGAGGCGGTGATCAGCAGCGCGAAGGTCGCCCAGATGATCATGGCGGGGTGCGAGTGGCCGAGGGCGATGCCGGCGGTGATCGAGGCGCCGAAGACGACGATGAAGTACCAGTGGTACCGGAAGGTGCCGAACAGGGTGTCCGGGCTCGCCGAGTCGCCCTTGGGCGTGACCACGAACTTGCTCTTGCGGCGCAGCACGGAGTCGATGAGGGCCTTGGCGTACAGCGGCGCCGACAGCGCGGACATCACCATGCCGGCCACACCGCCGGAGCCCTCCGGCTCGTGCGGCGAGACGTTGTGGCGGCGGTTCCAGACGTACAGGCCGATCTGCAGGGCGGAGGCGTTGCCGTAGAGCATCAGCCAGACCACCGGGTCGATGTTCACGCCCGAGGCGCCGGCGCCCAGGAACAGCGCACAGCTCAGCGCCGCCAGGATCCAGTTCAGGGCCGACATCGGGTAGAAGATGATCATCATCGTGTAGTTGAAGAGCTTGCTCGGCGGAAGCGAGTACCAGCCCTTCCAGTACTGCTTGAGGATCGTCTCGTACGTCCCTCGCGACCAGCGCATCTGCTGGGTGAAGAAGTCCGTCCAGGCGTTCGGGCCCTCGCCGACGGCGAGCACGTCCGGGGTGTAGACCGAGCGCCACTTGCGGCCGGTGGCCGGGTTCTTGTGGCGGTGGATCTCGAAGCCGGTCGCCATGTCCTCGGTGATCGAGTCGTACAGACCGCCGATCTGCTTCAGCGCCTTGATGCGCACCGCGTTCGAGGTGCCCACGAACATCGGCGCGCCGTAGCGGTTGCCCGCGCGCTGGATCAGCGCGTGGAAGAGGAACTGCTGCGACTCGGCGGCCTTGGTGATCGGGTTGTCGTAGTTGCCGTAGACCTGCGGGCCGATGACGAAGCCGACGTCCGGGTCGCGGAAGAAGCCGAGCATCCGCTCCAGGTAGTTCGGCAGCGGCACGTGGTCGGTGTCGACGGAGGCGAAGAAGTCGTAGTCGTCGCCGTGCGCGTCCAGCCAGGCGTTGTAGTTGCCGTGCTTGGTCTTGGCGCGGTGCGGGCCCTTGGACGTGTTCCACCTGGCGACGCCCTTGCGGGAGAAGTGGTGCACGCCGAGGCGCTCGCAGACCGCCTTCACCTCGGGGTCGTCACCCTCGTCGAGGAGCCAGACGTGCATCAGACCGCGGTGGCGGATCTTGACGGCCGCCTCCAGGGTCTTCGTGACCATCTCCAGCGGTTCCTTGCCGGGCACGAAGGAGGTGAGGAAGGCGACCCGGGTACCGGTCTCGGGCACCACGGGTATCGGGTCCCGGGCGACCAGCGTGGCGTGCGCGTTCGACAGCACGTTCAGACAGCGGAACAGCTCGATCAGGCCGATCGAGACGAGCATCACGATGTCGAGCGCGGGCAGCCAGTCGAAGGCCGGGTAGTCGCGCTCCGTCCAGTGCTCGGGCCGCAGCAGCCAGACCAGCAGCACCACCGAGAGCAGCGGGGCCGCGGCCAGCATCAGGGCGACCCGGATGCGGTGCGGCTCCTGCGAGAGCAGCGAGCGGTACTGCACCGTGTAGGGCTTGTGCGGGTCCGGCTGGGTGAGGGGACCCGCGAGCCGGCTGTAGTGCTCGTAGTCGTACTTCGGCAGCGCCTTGCGTATCCGGCGGAACGAGCCGGTGTTCCAGTTCCGGTGCGAGGGCACCCTGAGCTGGGTCGTCTGAGACGGGTCGTGGTCCTGCCCGGCGCCCGTCGGCGTCGACGTCATGAGTCATCCCCCCACACGCGGGTCAACGCGCGTTTCGTCGCTTCCTTCGTCCGCCCGGTCCCCCACGACCTCCACGGACGTCACAGTGGTGGGTTGCTGTCACCACGGCATCCACACCTTATAGACATGGAACGGCGACCCCCGGTTGCATGATGCCCCCCTCGGCACCCGGGCCCCCAACCGGACCAGGGTTCTACGGCGTTCGTCATGATCGCAAGGGGTCGAGGACCCGGGCACGCCGAAGGCCCTCCGTGTGCTACGGAGGGCCTTCGATTGTCTGTGCGCCGCCAGGGACTCGAACCCCGGACCCGCTGATTAAGAGTCAGCTGCTCTAACCAACTGAGCTAGCGGCGCCTGCTGACCTGGAGAACTCTACCCGACGCCGACGGGTGCCGCGGACCACGGCCGGGGCCCGCGTCCCCCGTGCGCACCACCCGGGTACATCGTTCGGACCGTCAACATGCGCGCGGGCAAGACGGTTGGGAAACTGATCACCGTGCGCCGGTGCGCACGCCGACGCGGACTTTTTCACCTGCAGTGTGAGGGGAATCGCATGGAGACTCCGGTATTCGAGGAATTCGATCCCGTGAGCGACTGCGACTGCCCCGGTTGCCGGTACCGGTGCGGCGCCCTGCCGCACCCCCCGGGCGGCCGGGCCCCCGCCCGCCCGGCCGCCCACCGCGTCCTCGCCGTCGCCACCGCCGCCACCGCGACCGCCGCCCTCGGCGCGGGCCAGGCGGCGGCGGCCCCGGCCGTCCACGCGCTCCACGGCGTTCTCGCGGGTGAGGAATCCGGCACCCCGCAGGGTCCCCGGGCCCCGCTGCACGGTCCGACGGGCCGTCCCGCCAGTCCCGCGGCCGGTACGCAGCTGCCCGCCCTCACCCGTACGGACATCATCGAGCGGGCCGAGAAGTGGGTCACCGCGAAGGTGCCCTACAGCACGTCCTCCTTCTGGTCCGACGGTTACCGGCAGGACTGCTCGGGTTATGTGTCGATGGCCTGGAAACTGCCCGCGAACGAATGGACCGGGAGCCTCGGCGCCTTCGCGGACCGGATCACCAAGGAGGAACTCCAGCCCGGCGACATCCTGCTCTTCCACAACGCGTCCGACCCGCAGACGGGCTCCCACGTGGTGATCTTCGGCGGCTGGACGGACGGCACGCGCACCTCCTACACGGCCTACGAGCAGACCCCGCCGCACACCCGCAAGCGGTCCACCCCCTACGCCTACTGGAGCAACTCCGCCAAATACCTCCCCTACCGCTACAAGGGGGTGACGGACGGCACGACGTCCGCGACGGGCGGCACGACGTCCGCGACGGACGGGGTGCCGGCCACTACGGCCTACCCGGGGACGTCCGCCTTCGGCCCCGGCGCGGACACCCCGTACGTCACCGGCCTCGGCCGGATGCTCGCCGTCCGCGGCGCCGGACGCTTCCACGCCTTCGGGCCGGGCCCCCGCCGGCCGGACGCGGACCGCAGGGCCACCGAGGCGTTCCAGCAGGCCCAGGAGCGGCGGGGCGGGAACGCCGACGGGCTGCCCGGCCCGGCCGGCGCGGCGGACCCCGCCGCCGCACCCGCCTCGCACGGGGTGCCCGGCTATCCGGGCCGGGCGATGTTCCGCCCGGGCGCGGACAACCCGTACGTCACCCGGCTCGGCGGACAACTGGTGAGGAAAGGATTCGGCAAGCACTACACGAGTGGACCGGGGCCGCGCTGGGGCGAGGCGGACCGGCGGAACGTCGAGGCCTTCCAGCGCGCCCAGGGCTGGCGCGGCGGCGCGGCGGACGGCTATCCGGGCCCGGAGACCTGGCGGCGGCTCTTCTCGTGACCGGCCCCCCGGGGTCACCGTTCGTGATCACCCGTTCATGACGCATCTGGCGCGGAGGCTGGAGCACGCATGAGTACGACCTCTTCGACGACACCTTCGACCCCCCCGGCACCGGTTCCGGAACCGACGTCGGCACCGGCTCCCGCCCCGGCACCGGTTCCGGAGCCGGCTCCGGCTCCCGCCCCGGTCCCCGGGCTCGGCGGCCCGGTGGAGGGCACGGCCCGGCCCACGCGGCTCATCCGCAACGAGGCGACCACCGAGATCCCCGTCCACCTCCTGTTCCGGGACGACCCCGCCCCGTCGCCGGTGCCGCTGCGGCCCGCGGTCGTCGGCCGCCGGCAGGACACGGGGGAGCAGCCGCGGACGCGGCGCCCCACCGCGGCGCGGGCCCGGCCCGCGGTCACGGTCGACCCGGAGCTGTCGGAGCGTCCGGCCCGGGTGCTGCCCGGCACGGCCGGCGTGGCCGCCGGCGTCTGCGGGGTGGTGGGCTGCGCGGTCACCTCCTGGTGGGCCGGGATCGTGCCGCCGCTCGCCGTCGAGGCGCTGGGGCTGCCGGCGCAGGCGGGCGCCGGGCTCGGCCCCGCGCGGTGGGCGGCGTACGTGGCCGCCGGGACGCTGGGGCTGTTCGGCTTCGGCGGGCTGGCCCGGGGCCGGGCCGGGCAGGCGTGGGTCCTCGGTCTGTTCGGCCGCTACCGGGGGACCGTCCGGCGCACCGGCCTGATGTGGGTGAACCCGCTGTTCCTGCGCCGCCGGGTCGACGTGCGGCTACGGCACTGGCGCAGCGAGCCGATGCCCGCGGCCGACGGGAACGGCGTCCCGCTGAGGACGGTGACGCTGGTGGTGTGGCGGGTGCGGGACACCGCGCGGGCCACGCTGGGCGTCGAGGACCACGAGACGTACCTGCGCGAGTGCGTCGAGGCGGCGCTGGCCCGGGTCCCGGTGGAGCCGGCGGGCACGGTCCGCGGTGCGGCGGACGTGGCGGGGGAGACGCTGACCCGGCTGGTGGCGGCGGACGTGGCGCCGGTCGGCCTGGAGGTGTTCTCGGTGCGGCCGGTCCGGGTGGAGTACGCCCCGGAGGTGGCCGCCGCGATGCACCGGCGCCGGATCGCCGCGCTGGACGCGGCGCAGCGGGCGAGCGTGCTCACCTCGGTCGTGGACTCGGTGGAGGACACGGTGACCCGGCTGACGATGCGCGGGCTGGTGGAACTCGACGACTACGAGCGCAAGGTGCTGGTGAAGGACCTGACGGTGGCGTTCTGCGCGGGACGGGGTGATCCGGGGGCGTGAGCGGGGCCGGGAGGGGCCCCGGACCGGGTTCTCCGATTGGTATGGACATGTTCAACCAGCGGCCATAATCTGGCTTGGTCTAGACCAGAAAAGCTCGCTGCACTTCCCCCACGTCACAGGAGAAGCAGTATGCGCACAAGGACCAAGCTGTCCGCCGCGGCGGTGGGTATCGCGACCACCGGGGCCCTGGTGCTCTCGTCCGCCGGTGCCAGCGGCCACGGTTACACCGACCTTCCCGTCAGCCGGCAGAAGGTGTGCCAGAACGGCACCGTCACCGGCTGCGGCTCCATCCAGTGGGAGCCGCAGAGCGTCGAGGGACCCAAGGGCTTCCCGGCCGCCGGGCCGGCCGACGGGAAGATCTGCTCCGCGGGGAACGGGACGTTCGCCCCGCTCGACGCCCCCCGGCAGCCCAACAGCCAGGCGTGGCCGACCACCAAGGTGAACGGCGGACAGAGCTACACCTTCCGCTGGCAGTTCACCGCCCGGCACGCCACGACCGACTTCCGGTACTACGTCACCAAGCCGGGCTGGAACCAGGACCACGCCCTGTCCCGGTCCGACCTCAACCTCACGCCGTTCTTCACGGTGCCCTACGGCGGCAAGCAGCCGCCGGCCACGCTCTCCCACAGCGGCACGCTGCCGTCCGGGCTGAGCGGGCACCACGTGATCCTGTCGGTGTGGACGGTCGCCGACACGGGCAACGCGTTCTACGCCTGCTCGGACGTGACCTTCTGACGGCCGTCCGGACGAAGGAGGGCCCCCTCGCGTCTGCGAGGGGGCCCTCTTCTGTGCGCCGCCAGGGACTCGAACCCCGGACCCGCTGATTAAGAGTCAGCTGCTCTAACCAACTGAGCTAGCGGCGCATGACTCCCGCCTCCCGCTTCCCGCGGTCGGCGACGAAGAAAATACTACCCGGTCCGAAGGGGTGCTCACGACCACCGGCCGCACGGCCCGGACCGGCCTAGATCGCCAGCGGCAGCAGGACCCGTGCCGCGCTCCGGTTCAGGGCGTCCGCGGCCCGCCGCAGCCGGTGCGCGTGCTCGAGGGGGAGGGACAGGGCCAGGCAGCCCGCGGCGGAGCCGGCCGTCAGCGGCACGGCCGCGCAGACCGTGCCCACCGCGTACTCCTGGAGGTCGAGCACGGGCACCGTGGGCGGCTGCGACTCCAGCCGGGACAGCAGCAGGCGGTCGCTCGTGATCGTGCGCGAGGTCAGCCGGGCCATCCTGTGCCGGGCGAGGTGGTCGCGGCGCCCGGCGTGGTCCAGCTGGGTCAGCAGGCTCTTGCCGACCGCGGTGGCGTGCGCCGAGACGCGGAAGTCCACCCACTCGTTCACCCGGGGCGCGGCCGGACTGTCGGCGTACTGGGTGACGCTGACCTCGCCGTCGACGTACCGGCTGAGGTAGACGGCGGCGCCCACCGAGTCGCGCAGCCGGTCCAGGGTGTGCTGGAGCGTGTCGCGCAGGGCCTCCTCGCGGCCGTGCGCCGAGGCCAGGCGGGCCAGGGCCGCGCCCGTGACGTAGGCCCCGTCCGCGGTCTGCTCGACGTAGCCCTCGCGGCGCAGCATGCGCAGGAGCGGGGCCAGCCGCTCCCGGCCGAGGCCGGACTGCCGGGCGAGTTCGGTGTCGGTGATTCCGGTGCTGTGCCGCGCCACCGTCTCCAGGGCGCGCAGGGCGTCCTGGACCGAGTGGTGCGGCGCGGTCGGCTTGTGCTGCAGCGCCACGGTGGTCTCCCCCTGCGCTCGCTTCGAAGGCCCTGGTCCGGACAGCGGGTCCTCTTCACGATAACCGCCAAGCGGCTTGAAGTGAGGGGACGTTGGCGAGATCGCGTGCCTCCCGTCCGCGGTGCCGGCGCTCCGGCACATGCCAGGGGCCTGCCCCGACGCCCCGACCTCGGGCGTCGGGGCAGGCCCCGCCCTCACAGCACCGCGCTGAGGAATTCCCGGGTCCGGTCGTGTTCCGGCTCGCTGAAGATCTTCTCCGGCGCGCCGGCCTCGATGACCCGCCCCGAGTCGAACATCAGGACCTGGTCCGAGATGTCCCGGGCGAAGTTCATCTCGTGGGTCACGCAGAGCATGGTGATGTCGGTGCTGCGCGCGATGTCCCGCAGCAGGTCGAGGACGCCCGCGACCAGCTCCGGGTCCAGCGCGGAGGTCACCTCGTCCAGCAGCAGCACCTTGGGCCGCATCGCCAGCGCCCGCGCGATCGCCACCCGCTGCTGCTGGCCGCCGGAGAGCTGGGCCGGGCGGGCGTCGCACTTGTCGGCCAGGCCCACCATGTCGAGCAGGCCCCTGGCGCGTTCGACCGCCTCGTCCCTGGACATGCCGAGCACGGTGACCGGCGCCTCGGTGATGTTGCGCAGCACGCTCATGTTCGGGAACAGGTTGAACTGCTGGAACACCATCCCGATCTGCTTGCGGGCCTCGCGGCGCTCCTTCTCGGTCGCCGGGAAGAGCCTCCGCCCGTCCACGGTGATCGTGCCCTCGTCGGGCTTGAGCAGGGTCATCAGCAGCCGCAGGATCGTCGTCTTGCCCGACCCGGACGGGCCGATCAGGGTGACGTGCTTGCCGGCGTCGACGGAGAAGTCGAGGTGGTCGAGGACGGTGTTGTCCCCGAACCGCTTGGTGACCCGCTCCAGGCGGATCAGCTCGCCGGTGCTGCGCTCGGGGCTCTTCCCGGGGTTGGGGAGGGTGTCAGTGGGCAAGGCGTCGCTCCAGGGCTCGCAGGGCAAGGGAGGCCAGGTAGGAGACGATGACGAAGGCCACGCCGATCACCGTCAGGGGCTCGGTGAACTGGAAGTTCTGCTGGGAGAACAGCCGTGCCTCGCCGAGCATCTCCAGCACCGTGATCGCCATCAGCAGGGGCGTGTCCTTCAGCATCGAGATCACGTAGTTGCCGAGGGCGGGCACCACCCGGCGGACGGCCTGCGGCAGGATCACCGCGGTCCACGTCCGGCCCAGCGGCAGGTTCAGCGCCGTCGCGGCCTCCCACTGGCCGACCGGCACCGCCTCGATGCCGGCCCGGTAGACCTGCATCGTGTACGTCGAGTAGTGCAGGCCGATGCCGATCACGCCGGTGGTCAGCGCCGAGGCGGTCACGCCCCACTCGGGCAGCACGTAGAACAGGAAGAACAGCTGCACCAGCAGCGGGGTGTTGCGCACGAACTCCGTGACCACCCCGACCGGCCAGGTCACCCAGCGGGACGGCACCCGCATCAGCAGCGCCCACACCAGACCGAGCGCGAAGGAGATCAGCGAGCCGAGCACCAGGATCTGGAGGGTGACCAGCAGCCCGTCCCAGAAGTGCGGCATGAACTCGGAGACCGCGTTCCAGTCCCAGGTCACCGGGCACCCCCGATCCCGGCGGGCTCGGGAGCGACGGACCTCCGCCTCGGGGCCGCCTTCCCGACGCCCGCCTTCAGCTTCTTCTCCAGGCCGCGCATCCCCCGCGTGAGCAGGAACGCGATCACGAAGTAGATCAGCAGGACGTACGTGTAGATCTCCGCGCTCTCCTGGAGCGCCAGGCGCACCAGGTTGCCGCTGAACGCCAGGTCGCCCATGCCCATGACCGACACCAGGGCGGTGCCCTTGAGCAGCTCGACCAGCAGGTTGGAGAAGGGCGGGATCATCTCCGGCACCGCCTGCGGCAGCAGGATCAGCCGCATCCGCTGCCAGGGCGTGAAGCTGAGGGCGATGCCGCCCTCCTTCTGCGCCGGGTCGACCGCGCCGAGCGCGCCGCGCACGATCTCGGCGCCGTACGCCCCGTAGGTCAGGCCCAGCGCCAGCGTGCCCGCCCACATCGGCACCAGCTGCCAGCCGAAGGCCGGCGGCAGCACGAAGAACACCCAGAAGATCATCACCAGCGCGGAGGTGCCGCGGAACACCTCGGTGTAGAAGCCCGCGAGGAAGCGGACGATCCACAGCCGGTGGGTGCGCGCGACGCCGGCCACGAAGGCGACGGCCGTCGCCAGCAGCGCGCTGAAGAAGAGGAGCTGGACGGTGACCCAGACCCCCCGCAGTACGAGTTCCCAGAGTCCGGACGTCATCCGCCGCACAGCTCCTTCGCGGTCAGATCGGTCATCTCGTCCTCGGTGAACCCGAACGGCTTGAGGATGCGGAGCAGTTCACCGCTCTTCTTGAGCTTGTGCAGCTCGACGTTGAAGGCGTCCCGCAGATCGGTCTCGGTCGGCCGGAAGGCGAAACCGCCGCCGTCGACGTGCGGCCTGCCGCCCACGACCGGCTTGAACGCCTCGGTCGCCTCGGCCTTCGAGGACTTCTTCACCACCTCGCGGGTGGTCAGCGCCGTGCCCGCGAAGACGTCCACGCGCCCGGCCTCGACGGCGTTGAGGCCGGCCACCTGGTCGGGGACGATCAGGATGTCGCCCTCCGCGTACCCGGCCTCGACCGCGTACTGGATCTCGGCGTACCCGGTGCCGGTCGCGAACCTGGCCTTCTTCTCCACGACGTCCTGGTAGTCGCGCAGGCCGAGCGGGTTGCCCTTGCGCACGATGAAGGAGTCGAGCATCTGGTAGTCGGGGTCGGAGAAGATGACCTGTTCGCAGCGGTCCGGATTGATGTACATCCCGGCCGCCACGACGTCGAACTGCTGCGACGCCAGGCCCGGGATGAGGGAGCCGAACTCCGTCGGCACCGGCTGCACCCGGTCCACCCCGAGCCGCTTGAAGACGACCTTCGCCAGCTCCGGCGCCTCGCCGGTCAGCTCCCCGTTCCTGTCGATGTACCCGAAGGGGACCTCGCCCGCGATGCCGAGCCGGGCCACACCCTGCGCCCTCAGCCGGTCGAGCAGGTCGCCGCCCTCCACGTCGGACGCGGTGGCGACCCGCGAGCAGCCGGCGGCCCCCAGTGCGCCGAGCGCCGCGGCCCCCGCGAGCAGCGATCGGCGAGTGGGCCCCGAACTCCCGGGCGTTCGGACGGATATGCCCCATGGAGGGGTTCTGTGTGGTGGAGCCATGGGCGCGCAGCTACCCGAAGCCCCGGAGGTTATGCCGATCTTTTTCGGTCCGATACGTCGGCACGGCCGCCCCGGCCGCGACGGCCCGGCCCGCCGCCGTGGAGGGCATGGCCGGTCGCCGCACCGAAGTCCCGCTGGTCACCCGCGAGATCGCGTGCACGGCCCGACCGCTGGGCGAACGGGCCCCGCTCCCCTGCGCGGCGGTCCGGAAGGCCCTCCCCCCGGCCGGCGACGCGTATCGCGCCGAATGCGCCCGGAACGGGATCCACGCCCCCTTCCCGCCGTTCGCGGCGGACGGGCCACCGCCGGAGGACCCGGCCGTCACGCCCATCCCGGACGACCTGTGCCATTTTGCCCTCGCGGACGCCGAGTCGGGCACCGGGGCGTACGGCTGCGACCGCGGGGTCCGCGCCGGCGCCGCCCTCGTCGGCCCGGCCCCGTCCCACGAGGGCGGCGCCCCGGCCGCGCGTTCACGGGGCTGACCCGGCGCATCCGGAAGGTGCCGTACCGCGATGTGGCCGGGACGGCACGCCGGGAGGTGCCGAGCCCCGGGACGGCCGACGCGCCGTTCGCCTCCCGCGCCGGCCTCCCCGCCCACGACGTCGTCCCGCAGCCGGGGGCAGGGCCGCGCGGCCCGGTGTTCTCGGCCAACCAAGTGACGATGTGGGCGGCGCTGCGCCGACTGGGTACCCGTGCCGTGGGGCCGTACCGGGCGCCGGCCGACCCGGCGGCGCGGACCGGCCCCGCGGCACCGGGGCCGGGCGGCCCCGTACTGCCGGAGACCCCGAAGTCCCCGGCACGGAACAGCGGCAGGAAGGGCGGACATGACAGCACTGGGATTCCTGTACCCGGGCCACTCCGGCGAGGACGACTACCCACGCATCGAGCAGCTCCTGGGCAGCGACATCCGAGTGGACCTGGTGCACATCGACATCGGCGAGGACGCGCACCGCGTGGACGCCCTGCGCGAGATGGGCTCGCCGCGGCGGCTGGAGGCGGGCACGGCGGAACTGCGCCTGGCCGGAGCCGACGCCGTGGTGTGGGCCTGCACCAGCGGCAGCTTCGTGCACGGCTGGGAGGGCGCCCAGGAACAGGTGCGCTCCCTGGCCCGGACGGCGGGCCTGCCGGCCTCCTCCACCTCCTTCGCCTTCGTGCACGCGGCGAAGGAGCTCGGGCTGCGCCGGGTCGCGGTCGGCGCGACGTACCCCGAGGACGTGGCCCGGCTGTTCGCGGACTTCCTGCGCACCGGCGGCCTGGAGACCGTCGCCGTCGCCGGCTCCGGCGTCGTCACGGCCGCGGAGGCCGGCACCTGGACCGAGGCCGAGGTGCTGGCGCTGGCCCGCGCGGCCGACCACCCGGACGCGGAGGCCGTCCTCCTGCCCGGCACCGCCCTGCACACGGCGGCGCACATCCCGCTCCTGGAGAAGGAGCTGGGCAAGCCGGTCCTCACCGCCAGCCAGGTCAGCGTCTGGGAGGGGCTGCGGCTGGCCGACCGCCGGGTCAACGCGCCGGAACTCGGCGCGCTGTTCACACGGGAGCCGGTGGTGCAGGTGTGAGGCGGGGCTCCCTCCGGGCCCGCCGCCGGCCCCGGAGGGAGCCCCCGTGGTGCTTTCCGCGATGTTCCCGTGGTGCTTTCCGTGGTCAACACGGAGGCGCGCACGCCCCGGCCGCGAGAGGCTGTGAGCACAGCGGCCGGAACCGTCAGGGCACACCGGCCGACGGACCACCAGGACCACGGGAGGGACCATGACCACCACCGGGGACAGCACGTACGAGGGGTTCACGGCCGAGGAGCGGGCCGCGATGAAGGAGCACGCCCGGGAGCAGAAGAAGGCGGCGCGTCGCGGCTCGAAGGCGGACAAGGCGGCGGAGGCCGAACGGGACCTGCTCGCCAAGATCGCCGAGATGGGGGACTCCGACCGGGCCATGGCCGAGCGCGTCCACGCCGTCGTCACGGCCACGGCCCCCCAGCTCGCGCCGAAGCTCTGGTACGGGATGCCCGCCTACGCGCTGGACGGCAAGGTCGTCTGCTTCTTCCAGAGCGCGGCGAAGTTCAAGGCGCGCTACGCGACGCTCGGCTTCAACGACCCGGCCGGGCTGGACGAGGGCGCGATGTGGCCGACCGCCTTCGCCCTGACCGAGGTGACGCCCGAGGTGGAGGCGCGGATCGCGGCCCTGGTGAAGCAGGCGGTGGGCTAGGGGCCCGTCCGACGGTTCCCGCCTGCCCGGCGGGCGGACGACGGGAAGTGCCGGACGGGCCCCGGGGGACGTCGTCCGGGTCGTGCCGGGGGCGCGGGGTCCGGCACGCGCGTCCGCGGCGTCGCCGGCCGCACGGCGCCGTCGCCGGCCGCACGGTGCCGTCGCCGGCCGCACGGCGCCGTCGCCCGGGGCCGGCCCGATCCGGACGGGCACCCCCCGGGGCCTACGGCGCCGTCAGGCCCAGCCCGGCGAGCGCGGCCCGGCCGGCGGCGGCGTGCCCGCCCCCGGCGAGCAGCAGGGTGCGCGCCGACTGGTAGGGGCAGCCGGCCGCGTCGAACGCCGCCGCCGCGGCGAGCTGCCCCGGCAGGTCGCCGTCGAGCAGCGCCTGCGCGCGGTCCACCTGGGCACCGGCGACCGGATTGCCGGCGACCGTCCTGCGGGCGGCGTCGATCCGGGCCCGGGCGTCCGGGTGCCCGGCGAGCACGGCCGCCTCCGCCCTGAGCGCCACGTACCAGTGCAGCCAGATCCAGCACACCCACTTCCACACCTCCCCGGCCTCCGGGGCGAGCCGCTCCAGCGCCGCGTCCGCGTCCCCGTGGTGGAGCAGGACCACGGCGTCGAGGACGGCGCCGTACCCGAGGCGGTGCTGCTCCCGGGCCGTGTCCGCCCGGTCGACGACCGCGAGCCAGGCCGCCCGGGCCTCGCGGTCGCCGCGCAGGCCGTGCACCATGGCGACCGACGCCGCCGCGGCGCCCAGGGACAGCGACGGCCGGCGGCCGCTGTGCTCCCAGGCCTCCAGGAACCGCGCGCTGTGTCCGAGCACCTCGTCGGCGTGCCCGGCGAACGCGTCCGCCACCAGCAGCCAGGACGTGGCGTGGTGGCCCGCCTCGGCCAGCAGCGGGTGCTCGGCGAGCTGCCGGCCCCACCGCCGGGCGTCCCGCAGCCCGCCCACGCCGAGAGCGGTGCCGGCGGCCATGGCGAGGGCGTCCATCGCCTCGTGCGTCCGGGCGGGACTCGGCGCGACGGAGGCGAGGACCTCCACCCGGCGCCGCGCGGCCGCCGCGACGGCGAAGGCGTCACCGGCCCAGCTGCGGGCCCCGGACAGCGCGTCGAGGGCGGCGGACTCCGCCACCGGGTCGCCCGTGCGCCGGGCGAGGGCGGCGGCCCGTTCGGCGCGCAGGACGGTGTCGGCCACGGTGTTCTCGGCGGCGCCCTGGACCGCGCCGTACGCGTCGTCGAGCACCGCCGCCTCGGCCAGCGCGACGGCCGCCTCGGCCGCGGGGGTGCCGTCGGCCTGCTCGCGCGCCCCGGCGAGGAGGGCCGTCACCTCCGCCACGGGGGGAATCCGTGCGAACAGGGTGGAGAAGCGGTACGCGACGGTGGCGGCCGTCGCCAGGTCGCGGCACGCACCCGCACGGTCCCCGGCCCGGCGGGCGGCCTCGGCGGCGGCGCGGTGCAGCCGGTACATGTCGTCGCCGAGCCTGCGGCACCCGGCCACCGCGGCGGCCCGCCGCAGCGCCTCGGCCCGCGCGCCGTCGCCGTCGGCGAGGGCGGCCGCCTGCTCGTACCGCTGCTGGGCCTCGCCGAGCAGGGTCCGGGAGAAGGCCGCCCCGGCCAGCGACAGGGCGAGACGGTGGGCGTCCGCGCGCCGCTCCGGCCGGCCGGCGGCCCAGGCGAGGGCGGCCCGCAGGTCGTCCGCCGACGCGTCGAACCGGGCGCGCCAGTCCGCGTCCGACGCGTCCCCGAGGGCGGCCGCGGCACCCAGGCACCAGCGCAGGTGCCGGTACCGGACCTCCTCCTGCTCACCGGCGTCGGCGAGCCGCTCCGCCCCGTACTGACGGATGGTCTCCAGCGCCTGGTACCGGGTGCCGGTGGCCGTCGGCACCACGGTGAGCAGGTTCTGCTCGGCGAGCCTGCCGAGCCCGTCGACCACCGCGGCCGCGCCGGCCGGACCCGGCCCGGCGACCTCGCCGGCCGCCTCGGTGGTGAACGGCGCGACGAACACCGACACCCGGCGCAGCAGTTCCCGGTCCTCCAGGTCCAGCAGGTCGTGGCTCCAGTCCAGCACCGCCCGCAGCGACCGGTGCCGTTCGTCGGCGCGCGGCCCGCCGGTGAGGATCCGCAGCGGATCGGCGAGACCGGCCGTCAGACCGTCCAGCCCGAGCGTGGACCAGCGCGCCGCGGCCAGCTCGATCGCCAGCGCCATGCCGCCGAGCCGTTCGCAGAGCGCCACGACCCCGTCGCCCGCCGCCGGGCCGGGCGGCTGTCCGACGGCGGCGGCCCGGTCCGTGAACAGCGCCACCGCCTCCGACGCGTCACCGCCGTCCACGGACAGCGGCGGAACCGGCAGCACCCGCTCGAACGGCACCCTCAGCCGGGCCCGGCTCGTCACGAGCACCCGCAGCCCCGGGCAGGCGGCCAACAGCCGTTCCAGGAACGGCGCCACGCCGTCGCGCACCTGCTCGCAGTTGTCCAGCACCAGCAGCGCCCGGTGGTCCGCCAGCGCGGCCGCCACCGCGTCGTCGACGCCGCGCCCGGGCTGCTCGCCCACGCCGACGGCCGCCGCGACCGCCGCCCCCACCCGGTCCGGCTCGGCCACGGGGACGAGGTCGACGAACCACACCCCGTCCGCGAAGTCGCCGGCCACGTCCGCCGCCACGGCCAGCGCGAGACGCGTCTTGCCGACCCCGCCCGGACCGGTGACGGTCACCAGCCGGTGCGCCTTCACCGCCTCGGCCAGCTCGCCGCGCTCCCGCACCCGGCCGACGAACGCCGTCAGCGGCGCCGGCAGGGCGGGCGCCGACCGCGACCGCTGTGCCCGCGCCACCTCGGCCGCGTGCCGGGCGAGCGCCCGCCGGTCCGGCAGTCCCAGCTTCCGCAGCAGCGAGGAGACGTGCGACTCGACGGTGCGCACGGAGAGGACCAGCCGGGCCGCCATCTCCGCGTTGCTGAGGTGTTCCCCGAGCAGCGCTAGCACTTCCGCTTCCCGCGCCGATATCCCTGGACTGGTCACCGGGGCATTATCCGTGGCGCTTTCCGTGGCCGGCACGGAGGCGTCCGGTGCCCCGGCCGCGAGAGGCTCCGACCACGACGGCCCGCCCGGCCGGAACCGGGCGCCCGTGCCCCGCCACCGACAGGAGTGACCATGAGCGCCGAACCCCGCTCCCGCGCCCAGCGCCGCGAGGACACCGAGCACCGGCTCACCCACGACGTCGACGTCTGGGTGGCCAGCGCCTCGGCGGACGGCGCCCCGTACCTCGTACCGCTCTCCTTCGACTGGGACGGCGAGGCCCTGCTGGCGGCCACGCCGCCGGACAGCCCCACCGGCAGGAACCTGGCCGCGACCCGGGTCGTCCGGCTGGCCCTCGGCCCCACCCGTGACGTCACCGTGATCGACGGCGAGGTCGAGGTCCTGGACGCACCGACACCGCAGCGGGCCGACCTGTTCGCCGAGCGCAGCGGTTTCGACCCGCGTGCGTCGGCCACGCCGTACCGGTGGTTCCGCATCGTCCCGCGCCGTATCCAGGCCTGGCGCGAGGAGGACGAACTGACCGGCCGCGAGCTGATGCGCGACGGCCGCTGGCTGGTCTGACGCTCCGTTGTCGGCGCCGGCTGACAGGATGCCCGGCATGACGACGGACGCCGGCTTCGACTGGCCTTCCTTCCTGGGGCGTTGGCAGGCGGAATGGGCGCCGGACGAGCACGGGACGCCCCGCGGGCGGCTCGGCGGGCCGCCCGCCCCGGAGTCGGCCGTCGCGGCGGCCGAGCAGCGGCTCGGCACCCGGCTGCCGCCCTCGTACCGGGGGTTCCTGGCCGCCGCCGACGGCTGGTGGCCGACGAGGACGGCGAGCGGCGCCTGCTGACCGCACTGGAGCGCGAGTTCGCCCTGTCCCTGCCCCGCTTCGCCCTCACCGACGGCGCCCTGCACCGCTTCACCACCCGCTCGTGGACAAGGACGCCCCGCGAGGGGGAGGGCTACGCCGTCTTCGGCTGGTCGCGCCTCGGGTGACGGCCGCGCCGGCCGCGGACGTCAGCGGGCCGACGGGACGGACTCGGACTGGTCGAGCACGCGCGGCCGGCTTCCGGGAGGGCCGCCGCCCACCGCGACCGCCTCACCGCCCGCACCGTCGAGGACGCGGAGACGCCGGCCCCGCTCGCCCTGATCCGGGCGAGCACGGCCGGCCCCGCGGTGCGCGAGCTGCCCGTGCACCGCCGGGCCGGCCTCCGAAGACCGGCGCCGGCGCCCTTCCGGGGAATAACCGGAGGCTCCCTCCTGTTAGCCAGCGCAGCGATCCGCAGCGAACCGGCACGACAACAGGAGGCACCCCACCATGGCCGCAGACGCCGCAGAGGAGATCCGGGGCACCGCCCACGGCACCGCTCCCGTACCCCTCTCCGTACTGGACCTGGTGACCGTCGGCGCCGGTCGCACCGCCACGGACGCGCTGCGGACCAGCGTGGACATCGCGCGCCTCGCCGAGGCCCGCGGGTACCACCGGTACTGGGTCGCCGAGCACCACTCGATGCCGGGCGTGGCCTCCTCCTCGCCCGCCGTGATCCTCGCCCACCTCGCCGCCCACACCGGCCGCATCCGGCTCGGCTCGGGCGGCGTCATGCTGCCGAACCACGCGCCGCTGGTGATCGCCGAGCAGTTCGGCACGCTGGAGGCCATGGCGCCGGGCCGCGTCGACCTCGGCCTCGGCCGCGCCCCCGGCACCGACGGGGCGACCGCCGCCGCCCTGCGCCGCACCGACCGGCTGAACGAGGGCGCCGACGACTTCCCGCAGCAGCTCGCCGAGCTGATCCGGTTCCTGGACGACGACTTCCCCGACGGGCACCCCTACCGCCGCATCCACGCCGTGCCGGGCCCCGTGCAGGCCACGTCCCCCGGTGGCGTCCAGTCCCCGCACCGGCCGCCGGTGTGGCTGCTGGGCTCGTCCGGCTTCAGCGCCCGGCTGGCCGGCGCCCTGGGGCTGCCCTTCGCCTTCGCGCACCACTTCTCCGCGCAGAACACCGTCCCCGCGCTGGACCTGTACCGCGAGTCCTTCCGCCCGTCCGCCGTGCTGGACGCGCCCTACGCCCTCATCGGCGTCGCCGCGCTCGCCACCGACGACGAGAAGGAGGCCCGCCGGCAGGTGCTGGCCGCCGCGCTGAACATGGTCCGGCTGCGCACCGGGCGCCCCGGTCTGGTGCCGACGCCCGAGGAGGCGGAGGCGTACGACTTCAGCCCGATGGAGCGGGAGTTCGTGGCGTCCTGGAACGCCAACGTCATCCACGGCACCGCCGACGAGGTCCGCGCCGGCCTCGACGACCTCCAGAAGCGCACCGGCGCCGACGAGCTGATGCTCACCGCCAACGCCCACGGCGGCGACGTACGCCTGCGCTCCTACGAGCTGATCGCCGACGCCTACGGCCTGCCGGCGCCGGCCTGAACCCCGGGCGTCCCGGAGGCGCCCAGCAGCGCGGAGATGCGGTCCGGCGCCACGGGCCGGGAGTACAGCCAGCCCTGGCCGGTGTCGCAGCCGATGCGGCGCAGCCGGCTCGCCTGGTCGGAGGTCTCCACGCACTCGGCGGTGACGGTCAGGCCGAGGCGGTGGGCGAGCTGGACCATCGCCTCGACGATGACCTCGTCGGCCGGGTTCGCCGCGGCGGCGCCGGACGCGTCCGACGCGTCCGACGCGTCGGAGGCGCCGGCGGCGTCGGGGGCCCCGGCGACCCCGTCGTACTGGAAGCCCCGGACGAAGGCGCCGTCCAGCTTCAGCACCGACACCGGCAGCCGGCTGAGGTAGGCCAGGTTCGAGTAGCCGGTGCCGAAGTCGTCGATGGCGATGCGGACGCCCATGTCGCTCAGCGCCTTCAGCACCTGCAGCGGCCGGCCCGCCGAGCCCATCACCGCGGACTCCGTCAGCTCCAGCTGGAGCAGGTGCGGGGCGAGGCCCGTCTCCTCCAGGACCGCCGCCACGTCCGCCACCAGGTCGGAGTCCCAGACCTGGCGGACCGCCACGTTGACGCTGACGAAGAGGGGCGGCCCGTCGGGGTGGTCGAGCTGCCAGCGGCGGGCCTGCCCGCAGGCGGTGCGCAGGATCCAGCGGCCCAGCGGGACGATCGAGCCGTCCTCCTCCGCCAGCGCGATGAACCGATTCGGCGCCAGGACGCCGAACTGGGGGTGGTTCCAGCGGACGAGCGCCTCGACGCCCCGCACCCGGCCGTCGTCCATGCCCACCAGCGGCTGGTACTCCAGGGCGAACTCGCCGCGGTCGATGGCCGGGCGGAGCGTGGCGGCGAGGGCCTGGCGGGTCATGCGGCTGGCGTTGCGCTCGGGATCGAACAGGGTCCAGCGGGCCCGGCCGTCGGCCTTGGCCCAGTACAGGGTGGTGTCGGCCGCCTGCATCAGCGCGGTGGGCGTCGTCCCGGCGGCGTGCCGCTCGACCACGCCGACCGACGCGGTGACCGACAGGCGGCGGCCGGAGAGCTCGAAGGGCTCCTGGAGGGCCGCCAGCACGGACTCGGCGAGGTCGGCGAGCTGATCGGTGCCGGTGGAGTCCTCCACCAGCAGGGCGAACTCGTCGCCGCCGAGGCGGGCCACCAGCGGCACCCCGGCCCGCGCGCCCGCGGCCTCCTCCGCGCAGCGCGTGAGCCGCTCGGCGACGGAGGCCAGCAGCCGGTCGCCGAAGCGGTGGCCGAGGGTGTCGTTGACGGCCTTGAAACCGTCCAGGTCCAGGTAGCACAGGCCGACCCGGCCGGTGCCGCCGTGCTCGTACGCCTCCGCCTCCAGCGCGGCCGTCAGCCGCTCGAAGAACAGGGCGCGGTTGGGCAGCCGGGTCACCGGGTCGTGCATCTGGAGGTGGCGCAGCCGGGCCTGGAGTTCGCGCCGGGCGCTGATGTCGGAGACGGAGAGCAGCAGACCGGATGCGTCCCCGGCCAGCCGCGCCACGGTGACCTGGACCCACAGGGAGTGGCCGTCGGCCCGCTTCAGGCGGCGGGTGCAGCGCAGCCGGGACTGCCGGCCGCCCAGCACCTCGCGGTACGCCTGCCAGGTGTCCGCGTCGGAGGCGAGGTCGACCAGGTCGGCCGCCGCGCGGCCGGTCAGGGACGCGGGGTCGGCGCCGAGCAGCGTGCCCAGCGTGTCGTTGGCGCTGACCACCAGGCCCTCGGGGTCCACGACGGCCATCGCGAGCGGGGCGGCCGTGAACACCGAGCGATAGGTCGGAGGCCCCGCACAAGAGGCCGGGCCGGTACCCGCGGCCAGGTCGATGTCACTGTCCGTGACGGCCGACCGGTCGAGGTCTGCCGCGGGCGCCGGCCCTTCGGAGGTTCCGCTCACCGCTCGCTCCCGCAGTGCCTCGATCTCGGTCCGTCTGTCCGTGCAGGAAAGTGTGCCGATCATAGAGGCTGGCTCCGGCCCCTTCCAGCCGCCGAACCGCCTTCCGGACCGGGTGAGCCCTCCGGGTGATCGTTTCTGCCCATCTCTGGACGGCTCCGTCACGCCTCCGACCAGTCGTGACGTTCCGTGAAGGGGTCGGGGGCGTCGGCTCCGGAGGGACCTCGCGCGACTCACCCGTCCGGTGCAGGCGAACAGGGCGCAGTACGACAAACATGCACAAGCTGGGTGCGGTGTCCCGCGAACCGCACCCGGAGGTCCACGTGCCGCGCCAGTTCCCCCTGAGGCGACTTCCCCGCGAGGCCCTCAAGGGTCCCGGCGCGGGCCGCCCCGCGACGGGGGCGGCCCGGCTCAGGCTGCGCAGCACGGCCGCGGTGTGCACCACCATGTCGGCACTCGCCGCGACCTCCCTGATCAGCGCCCCCTCGGTCGCCGAGCCCTTCTCCCCGCGGCCCTGCGCGCTCCGGCGCACCGCGGCCCACCACTCCGAGGGCCTGGACACCTGGAACGCCGCCTACCCGCGCCCGGCCCGCGTGCTGGACGCGGTGATGGTGTTCCTGTCCTTCCCGGACTCCCGGCCGCTGACCGCACCGGCCGAACTGGCCGCCGACCACTTCCCGGCCACCACCCGCTTCTTCCAGCGCGCCTCCTACGGCGCGTTCACGCTCCGCCCGCACCCCCTGCGGAACTGGATCCGCATGCCGAGGCCGTCGACGGCGTACGACATACGGCGCGACTGGAGCGCCGGGCACCGGGCCGCCTACCTGCACGACGCGCTCGCCGCCGCCGATCCGCACGTGGACTTCTCCCGCTACGACATCGTCTACCTCGTCGCCGACCCGGACGCCCCCGGCGTCGACTCCGACGCCACGAAGGTCGTCAACCTGGACTCCCCGATGCGGGCCGACGGCACCGACGTCCGGCGGGTCGTCACGGTGTTCGAGAACCATCCGCCGGACCGGCTGGTGCTGGCCCACGAGACCGGGCACGTCTTCGACCTGCCCGACCTGTACCACCGGCCCGCCGACGGCAAGGGCGACTGGGACACGTTCGTCGGCGACTGGGACCTGATGGGAAGCCAGTTCGGACTGGCCCCCGACCTGTTCGGCTGGCACAAGTGGAAGCTGGGCTGGCTGCGGCCCCGGCAGGTGACGTGCGTGCGCGGCAGCGGACCGACCCGGCTGACCCTGGAGCCGCTCGGCGCGGGCCCCGACGTGGTGGTGGCGGGGGCCGCCGGGGCGCCGGGCTTCGGGCTCGGCCGGGGCACCAAGCTGGCCGTGGTCCGCACCGGGGCCGACAGCGCCCTCGCCTTCGAGGCGCGGGGGCCGGCGGGCAACGACGCCGCCGCCTGTCGCACGGGGGTGCTGGTGTACCGGGTGCGCGGCGGGGCGCGGTCCGGGGGCGGGCCGGTCGAGGTGATCGACGCCCACCCGCGCACCGAGGCATGCTGGGCGGACTCGGTCTACCCGCCGCTCGCGGACGCGCCGGTGGGACTCGGCGAGAGCTTCACGGTGCCGGGGGACGGCGTACGGGTCGAGGTGGAGGGGCGGACGACGTCGGGAGCCTGGACGGTGAAGATCACGCCCGGCTGAGCTTCCCGGGCGGGGCTCGCCGCGGCCGGGGGTCGGGGGGCGAAGCTCCCGCCACGCGCGGCGCGGCCGCGCGGGAACGACGACGGCGAGGCCGTTCGCGCTTTTCCGCGAACATGCCTCGCCGTCGACAACGTGCGCCGCCAGGGACTCGAACCCCGGACCCGCTGATTAAGAGTCAGCTGCTCTAACCAACTGAGCTAGCGGCGCCTGCTGACGTCGTAGACCTTAGCACCCGGGTCGGCGGGAGGAAAAATCGAGATCCGCACCGCGGTCCTGGCCGCCCGCACGGCCGCCCAGAGCAGGATCTCCGGGCCCGGCAGCCACGGCAGACGGGTGTCGGGGGCCACCAGCCAGCGGGAACCGGAACGCGGGGACGCGCCGGCGAGGGCCGGGACGGTCACCGCGTCCCCGGCACCGTGGCACAGCAGTGGCGGCACGGCGCCGGCGCGGCCGTCCCGCCGGCCGCGCGCGCTCCACTCCTCCCACTCCAGCAGCGAGGGCAGCCGCTGGGCGGTGCCCGGCGCGGCGAACAGCAGCATCCGGCCCCGGAACTCGGCCACGGGGCCCGACCCCGGGCCCTCGTCCCACATCCGGTCCAGCATCCGGCGCCCGAAGACCGTGGGGACGCTCACCACGTCGAAGGCCGAACCGCAGGGCAGGACGACCGGGGCGTCCGGCCGCTCCCGCCACAGGGCGAGGGTGCTGCGCGGGTAGGCACCCGCCGAGGCCAGCCAGGCGGCGCCGTCCGCGGTGACGTCCGAGACATTCCGTGTGCTGCTCATGCTCCTTACGTCTACCGGGAGTGAGAGCACCGCTCCGTTGAGTTGCGGGAAACCGGGACGGGGGAGCGGGCGAGCGGGTATCTTGCCCGTCTGGCATATGCGTCCGGTCTGGTCGAACAGACGGCCGGTGCCGGAGGGGGTGCGGTCACACCGGGTCGACGTGTCCCGGTCCGCCGCCCTCGGCGCCGCGCAGCAGGTCCCGGCCGAACTCCACCATCTTCTTGGCGTAGTCCTCGGTCCACTCGGCCCGGTCGGCGATGTCCGCGGCCGTCAGCCGGTCGAACTTCCGCGGGTCCGCCAACTGCGCCGCCGCCATCGCCTGGAACTCCACCGCCCGGTCCGCCGCCGCACGGAACGCCTGCGTCAGCTCCGTCGCACGGTCCAGCAACGCCCGGGGGTCGTCGATCGACTCGAGGTCGAAGAAGTGCTCCGGATCGGCGGCCGCCTCGGCGGGCTCGAAGAGCAGGGGCGCGGGGCGCAGCCGCGGTTGGTTCCGACCCGGCGTGGGCTCCGCCATGTCTTCTCCTTCTCGTACGTCACGAACGACCCGCCCCGCGAGCGGGGGCACCCCCGGTGGAGTGGGCCACCGTCCATTGTCCCGCGCCCGTGCAAGTGGGCCTCGGCCGCACGAGGGGCACGGACGCTCGCCGGACACCTGTGCGATCAGGGCTCCGCCCGGGGGGTGGAGGGCGGTGGTGTTCAGGGGGCCAGTGGGTCCGGTGTTCCGCGAGGTGGGCCGGTGCGGCGTGGTGGGCCTCCCAGCCGTCCGGGCCGCGGTCATCGGCCGCCTCCGGCGGTGTGCCGGGCTCCGCCCGGCGGGCGGAGCGGGGGTGGTGGTCAAGGGGACCAAGGGGTCCGGTGTTCCGCGAGGTGGGCCGGTGCGGCGTGGTGGGCCTCCCAGCCGTCCGGGCCGCGGTCACCGGCCGCCTCCGGCGGTGTGCCGGGCTCCGCCCGGCGGGCGGCGCGGGGGTGGTGGTCAAGGGGACCAAGGGGTCCGGTGTTCCGCGAGGTGGGCCAGCACGGCGTGGTTGGCCTCCCAGCCGTCCGGGAACTTCACCAGCGTTCCCAGCTGGACCGGCTCCGTCGACGGGTAGTCGTCCAGCAGGGCGTCCACCCCCGCCCGGCACACCACGATGCACGCGTGCCGGTGCCGGGAGGCCAGGACGCACAGGCGGCCCGTCTCCAGGTGGAAGGCGGTGGCGTCGGGGCGGCCCGAGAGCGGGTGCAGGACGACCGTCACGTCGTACTCCCGGCCCTGGAGCCGGTTCGCCGTGTCGACCGTCACGTCCCGCACGCCCAGGCCGGCCAGCGCCGCCCGGACCGCCGCGGCCTGGTCCCGGTGCGCGGTGCCCACGGCGATGCGGCCCGCGGTCAGCGCAACGGGGTCGGGGGAGCGCTCGGAGGTCGCCGCGCCCCCGCGGTCGAGCAGCCGGCGCACCACCGCCGCCACCGCCCGCACCGCCTCCGGGTCCGTGCGCGGGGTGTGCCGGGCGGGCAGCTCCAGCAGGCCCCAGCCCGAGGCGGCGGCCTCGTCGATGACCCGGTCGGGCCCCGAGCCGTCCGACGGCACGGCGAAGGCCAGGCGCCGGTCGCCGTGACCCGTGCCGCTGCGGAACGGCGTGTACGGGTAGAACGCCGCCGACACCAGTGGCGCCGCCGACGCCGGGAGCCGCCACGACACCGGCAGCCGGTGCTGCGGCAGGCCCGGGTTGTGGGCGAGGAGCGTCGTCACCGCGGAGGCCGACGGGTCGTACGACAGCCCCGCCCACTGCTCGCTGCCCACCGTCGCGAACGGGTCGAGCTGGCCCGGGTCGCCCACGAACAGTGCCCGCTCGAACAGGCCCGCCACGGCCAGCAGCGAGTCGGAACGCATCTGGTACGCCTCGTCGACGATCGCGTGCCGCCACGGCTCGTCCACCGTGACGTGCGCCCACTTCGCGGCCGTCGACAGCACCACCGCCTGCCCGGCGAGGTCCGCGGCCTTCGCCGACGTGCGGACGTTCGCCAGGCCGTCGAGCGCCTTGTCGTACGGATCGGCGTCGCTGCTGTGCAGGCGGCCCACCGGGAGGTCCGGGTTCTTCTCGGCGAGGCGCAGGACCAGGTCGTCCACCTGGGCGTTGGTCTGCGCGACCACCATCAGCGGACGTCCGGCCTCGGCCAGCTCCAGCGCCGCCCGCACCACGAGCGTGGACTTGCCGGCACCGGGCGGGGAGTCCACGACGACACCGCGCTCGGTGCCGTGCAGGGTGTCGTGGAGGATCGCCGCGGTGGCGCGGGCGGCCTCGGCGCCCGGGTCGGATCCGGCCCCGGCGGGGGCGGTGGTGGCCTCGGTGGTCACAGGACGTCCTCCGGGGTCTGGGCGTCGGCGGGCTCCGGCACGGCGGCCGCCTCACCGGGCGGCCCGCCGTGCGTCCACGGCGTCCGTTCCGGCTCGGGCAGCTTCGCGCCGCCGCGCTGCTCGTGTTCGAAGAGGGTGAAGCAGACCAGGTCGCCCTTCTCGGGCACCGACCCGGCCTCGGGCTCCTTGCCGCGGCCCATCTTGTCCAGGATCCGCAGGACGAGGCTGCCCTCGTCGTCCTCGCCGACGTACTCCGCGGCCTGCGGCTTGCCGCCCAGCGACCGGTACACCTTCACCCGCTCGCCCAGGTGCGGCCGGTCGTCCGTGCGGACCGTGACCAGCGGGCGCGGACCGGGCCGCCTGCTCTCGCTGTACGCCATGACCACGTCCACGACCTCGCCCGCGAACGCCTCCCCGGCCAGCCGCCGCCCGGCCATCACCAGCGGATCGTCCAGCGCCTCCTGCGCCTCCAGCCGGGCCTGCTCGCGCTCGCGCGTGGCGAGCTTGTTCGCCGCCGTCACCGCGTCGTCCCGGCGCGGCTGCGGGGGCTCACCGGCGAGGACGCGGTCGCGGTGCGAGGTGAACGACCAGCGGTCGCGCGTCCACCGGTCCGCGACGTGCGCCCCCGCGGGCAGCTCCCGCAGCAGGTCCAGGCCCAGCCACACCGCGTCCCAGGTGGGCCGCGTACGGCTCTCGACCAGGTCGCGGATCTCCCGCTCGGCGGCGGTGAGCGCGCCCAGCCGCTCGTCGGCCTCCAGACCGTCCTCGGCGGCGGCGAGCGCCGTGCGCGCGCGGTCGTAACGCTCGACGGCCGGCGCGAGCAGCCTGTTGTCGAAGGCCGGGTCGGTCGCCGGGCCCGCGGGCGGGCACCGCAACTGGCCGTCGGCGTCGCGGGCGAGTTCGGCGTGGCGCGCGGCCTCGGCACCGGTGGCGAAACCCTCCGGCGGGGCGATCCACCCGAGCAGCGCCCCCAGGTGCTGGTCCTCCAGGGAGGACTGCCCGGTCGCCCAGTGCCGGCCCAGCAGGTCGGTCATGGCGAGGAGGAGGGAGGAGCCGGGCACCCGCGCCCGTTCGCCGTAGTGGGTCAGCCACCGGCCGAGCAGCGGCACCCTCGGCGGCGCGGGATGCGGCGTCTCCGGATCCTGCTCCGCCGTACGCCGGAAGCGCATCGACCGGCCGAGCAGCCGTACGAAGTCGATGCCCGCGCGGCTCGGCACGATCAGCTGCGCCGCGTCCGCGCACAGGTCGACCTCGACCTTGACCCGCTTGCCGGTCTCCGGATCGGTCTCGGTCCGCTCGGCGGCCTCGACGCCGTCCGCGCACGCCTCGACGTGCGGCAGCACGATGCCGGCCAGCTCGGCCAGGAACGCGAAGCGCAGGTCGCGGTCGCGGGGCTGCGGGACGACCAGCAGGCGCGGCGCCTGTCGGTCGGTGCCGACCAGCGCGCCCAGCGGGGCGCCCGCCTCACCGGCGGTGGTCAGCGGCACGAAGACCAGCGGGCGGTCGGACAGGTGCCGGTGCCGGACGGTGGCGGCGGGCTGGGCACGACCGCTGCGCACCGCCTCGAGCCGGGCGAACGTGGTGATCAGCGACATACGGCCACCCCGCCGGTCCCGGCGCCGGCCGTCGCGAGGGCCTCCGCCCGCAGCCGGGCCGCCCGGCGCAGGGCCGCCACCGCCGGGTCGTCCGGGTCGCCGGCCTCCCCGCGCGCCGCCGCCAGCACGTCGTCCACCGTCGACAGTCCGCCGAGCTCGGCCCGCACCGGGCGGCCCAGCGAGGTCACCGCGCCGTTCTCACGGGAGCGGGCACGGCAGTGGAAGGCCAGCTCGCACGCGGACAGGCACTCGGGCGCGTACGTCGCCGGGACCGCCTCGACCGCGGCCGTCAGCTCGTCGGCCGGCAGCGCGGTGGAGAAGCAGACGCCCTCGGGGAGCGCGTCGGCGATCTCCTCGACGCGGGTGAGGCGGGCCAGCTGGCGGGCGGTCACCGCACGCTGCTTGCGCACGTCGACGGCGGACGCGGTGGGCAGGTTGGAGAAGTCCTTCGGGCAGACCAGCAGGACCCGGTGCCGCACGCGTGGTGCCGGATCCAGGCGGCCGGCCACCTCCTCCAGCGCCAGCACGTACACCGCGGCCTGCCGGGCGGCCGCGCCCACCTTCGCCGGGTCCGCGGAACCGTCCAGCATCGGGAAGGACTTGATCTCGACGACCGTCCAGGTGCCGTCCGGGTGGACGACCACCGCGTCCGGCTCCAGGAAGGCGGGGGAGCCGGCGACGTCCAGGACCAGCATCGGGTGGTCCAGGAGCGTCCAGGCGCCGGACGCCCGGGTCGCCTCCCGCAACGCCAGCGAGGTGCGGGCGGCGCGGCCCTCGGGGCCGGTCGCCGTCAGGTCGGGCACCCGCGCCCCGGCGGGCGGCTCGGCGCCCCGGTCCAGCCTCTCGTGCACGAGCCGCAGCAGTTCGGCGCCGCCGTCCGCCTTCACCCGCGCCTCAAAGGCGTTGCCCCGCGTCAAGGCGAACTGCGACTGCCCGAAGACCGACGGCGAACCCAGCGCACTCGCCAGCGAACCCTTGTCCACCCCGGCGCCGTCGAGGATCGCGCGCCGCCTGCACCCCGGGTTGGCGGCGAGGGCGGCCAGGGCCCGCGCGTCCAGCGCCTTCGCCGGGACGTCGGGGCCGCGCAGCTCAGCGAGCCGGTGCCGGAGTCTCGTCCCCCGCGTCCGTGGGGGAGGTGTCCGGCTCGGCTCCCGCTCCGAGCCGCTGCTCGCGCTGCCGTGGAAATCGCTCACCCGCGGAAGTCTGGCATCCACCGCTGACAATCGGGGAGTCGGTGCCGCCCGAACCCTGCGGGGCGGAAGCGAGACGCGTGGTGATCCGGGTCCGCGCCCGGTCCGAGACCCGCATCACGAACGGTGCCAGCAGGAAGCCCGCGCCCATCACGGCGGCGCCCGCCACCGCGTCGAGGAAGTAGTGGTTGGCGGTGCCCATCACCACGATCGTCGTCACCAGCGGGTAGACGACGCCGGCCGCCTTCGCCGCGCGCGTGCCGCCGTGGCGCCACAGCATCACGCCGCACCACAGCGCCCAGCCCACGTGCAGGCTCGGCATGGCCGCGTACTGATTGGTCATCCCGCCCAGACCGCGCGGCGCGCTCGCCTCGCCGCCCCACCAGCCGTACGAGCTGTAGTGGGCCATCGTGTCGACGAAGCCGTGGCTCGCGTCCAGCAGCCGGGGCGGGCAGGTCGGCAGCAGTGTGAAGCCGATCAGTCCGATGAACGTGGACGTCATCAGCCAGGTCCGGGCCGCCCGGTAGCGCACGGCGCGCGAGCGGAACAGCCAGATCAGGACCGCCGGGGTGACGACGTAGTGCAGCGACGCGTACCAGAAGTCGGCCGGGACGCCGAGCCACGGTTCGCGGGTGAAGAGCCGGTTGAGCGGGTGCTCCGCGTTGAGGAACAGCGCCTTCTCGATGCGCAGGATCGCCAGCCCGTGGTCCACGGCGTCCGAGACGTCACCGCGCACGAGGAGGCGGCCCGCGGAGTAGCAGGCGTACACGAGGACGATCAGCGGGAGCTCGGTCCACCAGCGAAGCCGAGTCTTCGGGGTCGCCTCGGTGCCCGGTGCCTCGGTGTGCGGCAATCCGATCGCCCTCCCCCTTCTTCTCGTTCTTCTCGTGCTTCTCGCTTCTCGCGCGTCCCGACGGCGTCGGGCGTGCCACTCTACGGCGTCCGGTGGCCCCGCCCGCGGAGCGCCCCCGGCCCTGATAGACGCCGGGGCGTCCCCCCGGGTTGCCCGCCCGGGGCGTGCGCGATGATGGGAGGGACCCCTCCGACGTCCCTCCCGGAAAGGCCCCTCCATGGCACCGCGCATCCTGCTGGCCCGGCACGGACAGACCGAGTGGTCGCTGTCCGGCAAGCACACCGGCAGGACCGATGTGCCGCTCCTGGAGGAGGGCCGGCGCGGCGCCAAGCTGCTCGGCGAGCGCCTGCACCGGGCGCCCCTGGACGGCCTGCCCGGCGTCGAGGTGCGCACCAGCCCCCTGTCCCGCGCCCGCGAGACCTGCGAACTCGCCGGCTTCGGCGAGCGCGCCCGCACCTGGGACACGCTCATGGAGTGGGACTACGGGGCGTACGAGGGCATGACGCCGGCCGAGATACAGGCGGTCCGGCCCGGCTGGCTGATCTGGCGGGACGGGGTCCCGCAGGGCGAGAGCCCGGCCGACGTCACCGCGCGCGCGGACGAGGTGGTCGCGTGGGCGCGGGAGGCCGACCGGGACGTCCTGGTCTTCGCCCACGGACACGTCCTGCGGTCGATCGGCGCCCGCTGGCTGGGCCTGCCGCTCGACTTCGCGTCCCGGATCCGCCTGAACCCGACGTCCCTGTCGGTCCTGGGCTGGGCCTACGGCGAACCGGCCATCGAATCCTGGAACGACCAGGGCCACCTGACCGACCAGTCGTGACCACGCGGCCGCCGTGCCGACGCGGCCGCGGGCGGTCGTGCCTCCCCGGAGCCTGGACGGTCCGGGAGGCACCCCCGGGGGCCGCACGGGCGGGCGCTGGGGGTGCCCCCTTCGGGGAGGCGCCCCGGCAGCGCCGGGGCAGCGCACCCACGCCCCCCCCTTCCGGCCGGTCAGGCCGTCCGCGGCAACGACGCGTGCCGTTCCAGGAACGCCGACACCCCCGACGCCCGCCGGTGCGGCAGCAATACCCGCGCCGTTCCCGCCAGCATCGTGTGGATCCGCGACGACTGGACCTCGCCCAGCAGGTCCAGCACCCGCATCCCCGCCCCGGCCGCCTCGTCGGGCCGCCCGCCCCGCGCCAGGTCGTCGGCCAGTTCCGCCGAGTACAGCGCGAGGTTCCGCGTGAACTGCGGACCCTGCAGTCCGGCCGCCCGGCGCGCGTGCCCGGCCGCCCGGGGCCAGTCGCCGAGCGTGGACCAGCACTGCGCCTCCAGGCCCTCCAGTTCGGCCTCCCCGTAGAAGCTCATCCACTCGGGGTCGGCGTCCGAGGGGCCCCGCTCGAAGAGGAGGTGCGCCCGGGTCAGCGCCTGCTCGCAGCCGACGCGGTCCGCGAGTCCCGCCCAGCCGCCCGCCTCGCGCAGCGCGAGCAGGGACATCAGCCGCGGCGACCCCAGCGGGCGGGCGGCGCGCTGCGCGGCCTGGGCCGCCCGTACCGCCTCGCGCGGCCGGCCGGCGTCCCGGGCCAGGAACGCCGTGTTGCAGAAGGCGTGTGCCTCCAGCCCCGGGTCTCCGGTCATCCGGGCGGTGGCGAGGGCCTCGGCGTAGTGGGAACGCGCGTCGTCGAAGCGCCCCGAGTCGTGGGCCAGCCAGCCCACGGAGATGGCGAGTTCACCGGCGCCCGCGTAGAGCCGGTCCGCCGTCGCCTGCCGGGTCGCACCGGCGTCCAGCAGCGCGTACGCGGCGCGCAGCGGAGCCGCCGCGCGCCGGTAGAGGCCGTCGGCGCCGTGCCGGTCGTCGAGCACCCGGATCCGGCGGACGGCCTCTTCGAGGGCTCCCGCGTCGCTCGTCCCGGCCCGGCGCGCGGCGCGCGGCGTCGCCTCGGCATCGGCGGCGAACCCCAGGGGGCCCAGCGAGACGGCGGCCACGGTGACGCCGCTCGTCATGAATGCGCGACGCAGCACGTCGCTCTCCTTGTTGTTGTCGTGCGTGTCGTACGGGCTGTGCGTGTCATACGGTTCGCCCGCCTCACCTGACTCACTCGTGGCGCTCGGTGACCGGCCGAGGTGCGCCGGGGGCGCGTCCTCGTCCGTGCGCGCCCGGCGCCCGCGTACGGACGAGCGGGGCGCGAACCCCAGATCGGTGAGCGCGCGGCCGGGGAACATGTGCAGGAACACCCGCTCGTACGCGTAGTTGGGGCAGCGGATCTCGCCCGCCTCCACGCGGCCGATGTAGCGCGCGTCACAGCTGACCCGCTCGCCGATCTCGCGCGCGGCACGGCGTACCGCCGCGGCGAACTCGGCCGGCGAGCGCTGTCCGCGCAGGCGCCGGAAGGCGAGGTTCGGCCGCGGCGGCCGATCGGGCTGGGCGGAGGTCACCGTTGACGACGCCATGGCCGGGTCCTCTCGTGCGAACCGTCGAACCACGCCGGAAGAGGTGCGTGTTGTCGGGATTCTCCCCGTTGTCACCCCGTTTCCGGCGAGCAAGAACGTACCTGCTGTGACGGAGTCACCACGCGCTGTTCACCCACAAACCGGATATCTCACCCGGGATCTGCCATGAAGTGCCATCCTTTGCGGCGGACTTGTGCCGTAGCCGTTGCCGGCCTGCCGCGTTGGACCCTGTGGTCCGGGAGGCCCCCGACCCCCGGCCGACTCGTCCAAGGAGGAGTTCCGTGGTGGAGGCCGGGATGGAGACCAGCCGGAGCAGCGACCTCGCAGGCGTCCGCGGCGCGGGCGACGACGGTGGCTGCGACGTCGTCACCGTGCCGACGCGGCAGGGCCTGGAGGCCGTCGACATTCTCAGGCGGGGAGCCGGCGAGGCGGTGGGCCGTGTGCTCCACGACCACGGCTGCGACACCCTCGGCTTCCTGGTGCCCCCGGGCACGGCGGCCGCCTGGGACGTGCCGGGCAGCACCTGCACGGAGACGGCCGGCCGGGGGGCGAGGCTCGCCCCGGCCCCCGAGCCCCCGGTGGAGGGCGTCGACTGGCTGCTGCCGCCCGGCGACGCGGACCTCGCGACCGACCCCGCCGTCCTGCGGGCCGCGCTGGGAGAGGCGGCCCGGCTGATCGAGGCCGCGGACAGCTGCCGCTGAGCGCCGGGTGCCGCACGCACCCCGGTGCCCGGGCCGGCGTCCCGCCCGCCCGGCCGGACGCGTCGGCGGCGGGAGCGTTCGATAATGGCCCGATGGGAAAGTCCAGGAGCGCCCGCCGCGGGCGCGCTGCCGTGGAAGCCGTCGTCGAGGACGTCGACGGCGGGGTCGCCGAGCTGGTACCCGACCGCGAACGGGCGCGGGCCTGGACGCTGCTGATCGACGGCGCCCCGCAGTCGCACGTCGACCTGGACGACCCGGCGTACCTGTCGTTCGAGTACCAGCGCCGCATCGGGCACGTCGTCGACCTGGCCGCCCCGCCCAGGAAACCCGTCCACGCCGTGCACCTCGGCGGCGGCGCCCTCACCCTCGCCCGCTACGTCGCCGCCACCCGCCCCCGCTCCACCCAGCAGGTCGTCGAGCGGGACGCGGCCCTGGTCCGGCTCGTCCGGCGCGAACTGCCCCTGGACCCCGGCGCCCGGATCCGGGTCCGGACCGCCGACGCCCGCGCCGGACTCGCCAAGGTGCCCGACGGCTGGGCCGACCTGGTCATCGCGGACGTGTTCGGCGGGGCCCGCACCCCGGCACACCTGACGTCCACCGAGTTCCTCGACGAGGTGCGGCGCGCGCTCGCACCCGGCGGGGTCTACGTGGCCAACCTCGCCGACGGCCCGCCGCTCGCCCACCTGCGCGGCCAGATCGCCACCGCCGCCGACCGCTTCCCCGAACTCGCCCTGATCGCCGACCCCGCCGTGCTGCGCGGCAGACGCTTCGGCAACGCCGTCCTCGCCGCCGGTGACCGCCCGCTGCCGATCGCCGAGCTCACCCGCCGCGCCGCCTCCGACCCGCACTCCGCGCGCGTGGAGCACGGCAAGGCCCTGACCGACTTCACCGGAGGCGCCCAGCCCGTGACGGACGCGGCGGCGGTCGCCTCGCCGGCACCGCCGGCCTCGGTCTTCCGGTGATCCGGCAGCCGGCTCAGTAACTGCCGGTCTCCACCCGCGGCGGGCCGTCGTGCCAGGTGCAGAACACCGACACCCGGTCCGCGCCGGAGGTGAACTCCACCCGGATCCACGTCTGCGTCTTCCACACCTGCATGGACCAGCCCGCACCCGGGGTCGCCGACACCAGCGACGCGGACGACGGCCCGAGGTCGAACACCGCGCGTCCCCCTTCGGTCTCGTAGCTCCGGACCCGGCCGGAGGCGGTGGGGGAGGGGGCCGAGGGGGCGGGGGCGGTGGCCGGCGCGGTCCGCGAGGGCGCCGGACCCGGCTCGCGGGGCGTCCGGCTCGGCGTCGCCGACGGGCCGCCGGACCGGTTCGCCGACGGAGTGCCCGACGGTGAGGGGCGCCTGGTGGACGATGCCGGCGGTCCAAAGCCGCGTGCGTCCCGCACGGCCGCGTCGGCCGCCGTGACGGGCAGGGCGCGGGGCGCGTCGTAGGCCGTGCCCGCCATCACCGTGTGCACGCCCCACCACGTCAGCGTGACCGCCGCGCCGGTGGCGAGCAGCCAGGCCAGTACGTGTACGAGTCCTCTGCGCATCGCGGCCATCCTGCCTCACGCGTCACACGCGTGTCGCCCGGACGGGACGGCCCCAGGGGTCGTCCACCACCGCGCCCGGAGCCCGGCCGGAGTTGTCCACAGGCCCGCACCGGGCTCGTCCGCATGGCGTACGGTGCCGTCCATGGCACGTGTGCTCGTGGTCGAGGACGACCAGTTCGTACGCTCGGCGCTCATCCGGCACCTGACCGACGCCTCGCACCTCGTGCGCAGCGTCGGTACGGCGCTGGAGGCGCTGCGCGAGGTCGCCCATTTCCGTTTCGACGTGGTGATCCTCGACCTCGGCCTGCCCGACCTCGACGGCTCCGAGGCGCTGAAGATGCTGCGCGGCATCACCGACGTGCCCGTCATCGTCGCCACCGCCCGGGACGACGAGGCGGAGATCGTCCGCCTGCTGAACGCGGGCGCGGACGACTACCTCACCAAGCCCTTCTCGGTCGAGCACCTGTCGGCCCGCATGGCGGCCGTCCTGCGCCGCGCCCGCACCGGCGGCGGGGAGGTGCCGCCGTCCACCGTCCTGCGCGTCGGCGGCCTGTCCGTCGACCCCCTGCGCCGCCAGGCCGAACTGGACGGCGTACGGCTGGACCTGACACGGCGTGAGTTCGACCTGCTCGCCTTCCTCGCCGGCCGCCCCGGAGTGGTCGTCCCCCGCAAGGAGCTGCTCGCAGAGGTCTGGCAGCAGTCCTACGGCGACGACCAGACCATCGACGTCCACCTGTCCTGGCTGCGCCGGAAGCTGGGCGAGACCGCGGCCCGGCCCCGCTACCTGCACACCCTGCGCGGTGTCGGCGTGAAGCTGGAGCCGCCGGTCGCGGAGCCCTCCGCGGCGGAGCCGCCGCGGTGAGGTGGGCCCTGGTCAAGGTGGCGCTGGCGGTCACCGCCATGGTCGTGGTCGCCTTCGCCGTCCCCCTCGGACTCGTCGTCCGGGAGATGGCCCGGGACCGCGCCTTCTCGAACGCCGAGCGGCAGGCGGCCGCCGTCGCCCCCGCGCTGTCCATCACCACCGACCGGGACCAGCTGGAGCGCGTCGTGGCCTCCGCGGGCTCGGACGCCGGGATGTCCGTGCACGTACCGGCGTCCGCCGGCAAGGACGGCGGCGACACCCGCATCGGCCGGCAGCGCGCCGCCGACGCGGACGTCGCCGCCGTCCGCGCGATGGGGCGCGCCTCCACCGCGGAGGTGCCCGGCGGCTCGGCGCTGCTCCAGCCGGTCGCGCTCAGCTCCGGCGAGATCGCCGTCGTCGAGGTGTACGTCCCCGAGTCCGAGGTCACCAACGGCGTCGGCACGGCCTGGGCGGTGCTCGCCGGGGTCGGCGCCGCGCTGGTCGTCGGCTCGGTCGCGGTCGCCGACCGCCTCGGCGTGCGCATGGTGGGGCCCGCGCGGAAGCTGGTGGAGGGGGCGCACGAGCTGGGGGAGGGCAGGCTGGGCGTCCGCGTGCCCGAGGAGGGGCCGACCGAACTGCGGCTCGCGGCGGTCGCGTTCAATTCCATGGCCGACCAGGTCGTCCAACTCCTCGCCAACGAACGCGAACTGGCCGCCGACCTGTCCCACCGGCTGCGCACCCCGCTGACCGTGCTGCGGCTCAACGCGGCCTCGCTCGGCGACGGACCGGCCGCCGAGCAGACCCGGGCCGCGGTCGAGCAGCTGGAGCGCGAGGTCGACACCATCATCCGCACCGCCCGCGACGCCAAGCCGCAGACCGCCGCGGCCGGCCCCGGCGCCGGGTGCGACGCGGCCGAGGTGGTCCGCGAGCGGATGGGCTTCTGGTCCGCGCTCGCCGAGGACGAGGGACGCAGGTGGCGGGTGGCCGGCGCCGACCGGCCGGTGCGCGCACCCGTGGCCCGCGCCGACCTGGCCGCGGCCCTCGACGCACTGCTCGGCAACGTCTTCCGGCACACCGCCGAGGGCACCGCCTTCGCGGTCGACCTGCACGACGGCGAGGACGCGGTGATCGTGCTCGTGTCGGACGCGGGCCCCGGCATACCCGACCCCGAGGCGGCGATGGCCCGCGGCCGGGGCTCGGGCGCCGACGGGTCGACCGGGCTCGGCCTGGACATCGTGCGCCGGCTCGCCGAGTCGACGGGCGGGGACGTCCGGATCGGCTCGTCCGTGCTCGGCGGGACCGAGGTGCGGATCTGGATCCAGCTCGACGGGCGCACGGCACCGGTGCGGCGCGGACACCGGGGGGCCGTGCGGCGCCGCAGGCCCCGGCCGGCCCGCACCTCCGATCGCTCCCGGTCCCTTCCCTGAACGGCCCCTGAGATCGCCGGCCCCCGTCCGGCTCGGGCGCTTCGCCCGGTTCCCGCCCGCCGGCGGGCCGACGCCACGTACGGCCCGGTCCTCCAGAGGCGCCGGCCTTCCCGGAGGCCTTCGCCGCCCACGGGTGACCGCGCCGCCCGCACCGCAGCGGGGCGCGGCATCCCCCCGCAGGAATGCCGCGCCCCGTCACCGCTTCCCCCGGAGGAAGGTCTACTCGGCCGGATCCACCGGCGGGAGGGCCCCCGTGCGGGCCGCCCGTCCGTACCACAGGGCGCTCGACTTGGGCGTGCGCTCCAGGGAGGCGTAGTCGACGTGGACCGCGCCGAACCGCTTCTCGTAGCCGTAGGCCCACTCGAAGTTGTCCATCAGGGACCACAGGTAGTAGCCGCGCACGTCCGCGCCGTCGACGATGGCCCGGCGGACCGCCCTGAGGTGGCCGTCCAGGTAGGCGACCCGCTCCGGGTCGTGGACCGTGCCGTCCGCGCCGGGCTTGTCGTCGTAGGCGGCGCCGTTCTCGCTGATGTACAGCGGCAGACCGGAAGTCTCCCGGTGGTAACGCATGATCAGCTCGTGCAGGCCGGTCGGGTCGACGCTCCAGCCCATCGCCGTGCGCTCGCCCGGCGGCTGGTGGAACGCCACGTCGTCCGCGGCCGGCCACGGCGAGTGGTCGCTCTCGCCGTGACCGTCGGCACGCGGGGCGCGCGAGTCCGCGTCGGCCGCCGACACCACGGTGGGCGTGTAGTAGTTGAGGCAGATCGCGTCCAGCGGCTGGCGGATCAGGCCCAGGTCGCCGTCCTGGACGTGCGACCAGTCGGTGACCGGAGCCGTCGCCTCCAGGAGCGTCCCCGGGTAGGCGCCGTGCAGGATCGGCCCGTGGAAGATCCCGCCGGACAGGTCGTCGATCTTCCGTGCCGCCGCCAGGTCCTCCGGCCGCTGCGACAGCGGCCGGACGACCGAGGTGTTGAGGCTGATCGCCACCGAGTTGCCGGCCGGCATCACCGAACGCAGCGCCACCGTACCCAGGCCGTGCGCCAGGTTCAGGTGGTGGGCGGCGCGCAGCGCGGCCGCCGGGTCGGTACGGCCGGGCGCGTGCACCCCGGAGGCGTACCCCAGGAAGGCCGCGCACCACGGCTCGTTGAGCGTGATCCACTGCTCCACGCGGTCGCCGAGCGCCTCGCCGACGATCTGCGCGTACTCGGAGAACCGGTACGCCGTGTCCCGCGCCGGCCAGCCGCCCGCGTCCTCCAGCTCCTGCGGCAGGTCCCAGTGGTAGAGCGTGACGGCCGGCTTGATGCCGGCGGCCAGCAGCTCGTCGACCAGGCGGCGGTAGAAGTCCAGACCGCGCTGGACGGCGGGGCCGCGGCCGGTCGGCTGCACCCGGGACCAGGAGACGGAGAAGCGGTAGGCGCTCAGACCGAGGTCCTTCATCAGCGCCACGTCGTCGCGGTAGCGGTGGTAGTGGTCGACGGCGATGTCACCCGTGTCGCCACCGGCCGTCTTCCCCGGCGTGTGGCTGAAGGTGTCCCAGATCGAGGGGGTGCGGCCGTCCTCCCGCACCGCGCCCTCGATCTGGTACGCCGAGGTCGCGGCGCCCCAGAGGAAGGCGGGAGGAAAGGAGACGGATGTCGCTTCTGGCATGGATTCGCTCCCACGGTGTCGGGGCCCTCATTATGCATGGGAGCGCTCCCACCGCAAAAGCCCCGGCCCCGGGCCGCTTCGGCCGGACCCGTTGCGGCCCCTCCGGTCCGCCCTCGGCGTCCTGGCCGCGCCCCCGGCCGCGACCGGCCCCGGCACGGGCCGCGTCCGGGCCGCGCTCAGGCCGACTCCCGCACCACCAGTCGCGTCGGCAGGACCACTCCGCGGTGTCCGGCGCCGCGGTCGGCGATCTCGTCCAGCAGCAGCCTCGCCATGGTGCGGCCCATCTCCTCCAGCGGCTGCCGGACGCTGGTCAGCGGCGGATCGACGTGCCGGGCCACGATGGAGTCGTCGAAGCCGATGACGGCCACGTCACCGGGCACCCGCCGGCCCGCGGCGCGCAGCTCCAGCACGGCGCCGGAGGCCATCACGTCCGAGGCGGCGAAGACCGCGTCCAGGTCGGGGCGGCGGCGCAGCAGCTCCCGCATGGCCGCGCGCCCGCCCTCCTCGGTGAAGTCCCCGTTGGCGACCAGGTCTTCGGCGACGGCGGCACCGGCGTCCCGCAGCGCCTCCCGGTACCCGTCGAGGCGTTCGCGCGCCGCCTCCATGTCGAGCGGTCCGGTGATGGTGCCGACGGCCCGGCGGCCGTCGGCCAGCAGGTGCCGGACCGCGGCCTCGGCGCCGCCGCGGTTGTCCGCGCGCACGTGCCCCAGTGGCTCCCCGGCGCCGCGCCGGCCGGCCAGCACGGTCGGGATGGCGAGCGCCTCCAGTTGGTCGGGCAGCGTGTCGTCGCTGTGCACCGCCACCATCAGCACCCCGTCCACGCGCTGTCCGGACAGGTACGGGGCGAGCCGCGCGTACTCCTTCTCGTCGTGGACCATGACCAGCAGCATGCGCATCCCGGCGTCCGCGAGACCGGCGGACACGCCCCGGATGATCCCCGAGAAGTACGGCTCGGAGAACAGACGGGTCTGCGCGTCGGGGACCACCAGCGCCACCGAGTCCGTGCGCCGGGTGACCAGGGAGCGGGCGGCCGGGTCGGGGACGTAGCCGAGCTCGGCGATGGCCCGCTCCACGGCCGCGCGGGAACGGTCGCTGACCTTGGGCGAGCCGTTGATGACCCGGGAGACCGTGCCGCGGCCGACACCGGCGCGCGCGGCCACCGCGTTCAGGGTCGGGCGCCGGACGTCCGCGGCGGTGGGCGGCTGTTCGGCAGGGCTCATCGTTCACCTTCCGGCGTTCGGTGGGGGGACCGGCTTCATTCTGGCCCAGAAAGCGCGGCCCCCGTCCGCGCGGATCCCTCCCGCGCCCCGGTCGTCCGCCAACTAGCCGGTGACCTGCGGGAATTCGGAACCGCCGGACCGGTGACCCGGCGGAACGCGGCTCACGGCGCGACACATTCCCGTGACGTGCTGAACACGCTTACGCAACAACGCCGTTTTCAAGTCTTGACACCCGCCCCCGCCACCAACCAGTCTTCGGGGCAAGCCGCGTGGGAGCGGTCCCACGGAGTTCCGGGGCCGTCTTCCGTACGGAACGAAGCACCATCGGCCCTTCCCTCCACCTCGCATGGCACACCGTTGACCAGCATCTTCGCACCGCGCGCCGCGTTGCTCTGGGCTGGCCGCTGCTCGAACCGAGAGGGCAGGTCCGGACCGTCGAACCCGACGGTCTGATTCCTGAGGTCCCCGTTCCCACTGGAACAAGGAGTAGTGGAATGCGCATCACCCGAACCGGCGGCGTCCGTGGCCGCAGAGCAGCGGCCCTGACCACGTCGGTCCTGACGGCCTCGGCCCTGCTGCTGACCGCCTGCAGCAGCGACAGTGACTCGGACGCTTCGGAATCCGACGGGAAGATCGTCCTCAAGGTGGCCGACTTCGGGCAGTTCGGCTACAAGGAGGCCGGCCTGTTCGAGAAGTACCAGCAGCTTCACCCGAACATCGAGGTGAAGGAGGAGACCACCGCCAACGAGCAGGACTACTACCCGAAGCTCCTTCAGCAGCTGAACTCGGGCAGCGGTCTGGGCGACGTCGTCGGCGTCGAGGTCGCACGCATCAAGGAGGTCGTGGACACCCAGGCGGACAAGTTCACCGACCTCAAGGGCAGCATCGACACCAGCCAGTGGGTCGACTGGAAGGCCAAGCAGGCCACCACCAAGGACGGCAAGGTCATCGGCGCCGGCACCGACATCGGCCCGATCTCCCTCTGCTACCGCAGGGACCTGTTCGAGAAGGCGGGCCTGCCGACCGACCGCGAGAAGGTCGCCGAGGCGATAGCGGGCGGCTGGGAGGACTACATCGAGCTCGGTGAGCAGTACAAGGAGAAGGCGCCCAAGGGCACCTACTTCATGGACTCCGCCAGCGCCATGTTCAACGGTGTCGTCAGCTCCTCCGAGAGCCAGTACTACGACGCCGACGGCAAGGCGATCTACAAGGACAGCCCGTCGGTGCAGAAGGGCTGGGACCTCGCCGCCCAGGCCGCGGACAAGAAGCTGAGCCAGGGCGTGCCGCAGTTCCAGGACCCCTGGAAGTCGGCGCTGCGCAACGGCAGCGTGGCCACCGTCGTGTGCCCGGCCTGGATGGCGCTGCAGATCCAGAACTACTCCGGCAACGACTACGCGGGCAAGTGGGACATCTCGCGCGCGCCCGGTTCGACCGCGGCCAACTGGGGCGGCTCCTTCCTGACCGTGCCCAAGAGCGGCAAGCACGTCAAGGAGGCCACCGAGCTCGTCAAGTGGCTGACCGCGCCGGAGCAGCAGGCCGCCGTGTTCAAGGCCGCCGGTCTCTTCCCGTCCAACCAGGGCGCCTATGACCTCCCCGATGTGAAGAACGGCAAGCTCGAGTACTTCAACAACGCCCCCGTCGGCCAGATCTACGCCGAGGAGGCCAAGTCCATCCCGGTGGCCGTGCTCGGCCCGAAGGACGGCGTCATCAAGGACTCGATCTCCACGCAGATCAACAACATGGAGCAGCGGGGGACCAAGCCCGACAAGGCCTGGGACGCGGCGACCGAGGCGATCGACAAGGCCATCGGCTGACCCGCGCACGGTGCGGGCGGTCCAACCAGCCGCCCCGCACCGTCCGTACCGTGCGCACCGGGGACCGTGAAGTCGACGGCCCCCGCCCGCAGCAGACCCGGCCGTCCGCGTCGGGTCTGCTGCGCGGCGTCGGGTCCGCGCCCGCGCCGCGACCGCTCCACCCGGCTCGCGGGGCGGGCGCGCCCCTCCGCCCGAACGGCCTGCGGGTCCTCCCGGGCCGGCCCGGGAGGGCGCGGCGGGCCGCGGTCCGGCCGGACGGGGCCGGGAGCGGAGGAGGACCCGGGACGCCGGTGCCGACCCAGGCGTCCCGACCCGCCTCCCCGCCCCCGACGACCCGCCCCGACCACTCGTCCTGACCACTCGTCCTGACGACCCGCCCCGACCACCCGGCCGCCGTACCCACCGCAGACCGTCGCACGGGCCGCCCGGCAGCGTGCCGCACCGCGCGGGCGGGACCCGGCGGAACGGGCGCCGGCCCGTCCACCCGCCTCCCGCCCCTACCCGGCCCGAACCTCCGGGCCCGACCTGCCAGGCCCGACCTCCCAGGGAAGGATTCCCTCCGTGGCAACGACAACCCCCACACGGGGTGCCAAGTCTCCGCACACCGGCGGCTCCGGCTCCGCGTCCACAGAACGCAGCGCGTGGCGTTCGCGACTGTGGCGCCTCGACGACAAGGTGTCGCCGTACGCGTACATCGCCCCCTTCTTCCTCGTCTTCGGTGCCTTCGGGCTCTACCCGCTGCTCTACACCGGCTGGATCGCCCTGCACCGGGTGGAGATGACGAGCCTCGACCAGTCGGAGTGGGTCGGCTTCGAGAACTTCACCAAGATCCTCCAGGACTCCGAGTTCTGGACGGCCGTCTCCAACACCTTCGTCATCGGCGTCATCTCCACCGTCCCGCAGCTGCTGGTCGCCCTGGGCCTGGCCCACCTGCTCAACTACAAGCTGCGCGCCAGCACCTTCTGGCGCACGATCATCCTCACCCCGTACGCCACCTCCGTCGCGACCGCCGCCCTCGTCTTCGCCCTGGTGTTCCGGGCCGACGGTGGACTCCTCAACTGGGTGCTGGGCTTCTTCGGCGCCGACAACATCGACTGGGGCAACGGCCACTGGACGTCGAAGATCGCCATCTCGATCATCGTGATCTGGCGCTGGACCGGCTACAACGCCCTGATCTACCTGGCGGCCATGCAGGCCGTGCCGACCGACCTGTACGAGGCGGCCTCGATCGACGGCGCCTCGCGCTGGCAGCAGTTCCGCAAGGTGACCATTCCCTCGCTGCGGCCGACGATCCTGTTCACCATCGTCATCTCGACGATCGGCTCCATGCAGCTGTTCGGTGAGCCGCTGCTGCTGCAGGGCGGCACGCTCGGCTCCGTCGGCGGCAGCGAGCACCAGTACGAGACGCTCAGCATCTACCTCTTCAACTACGGATGGAAGCTCCAGCACCTCGGCCCGGCCGCCGCCGTGGCCTGGGCCATGCTCGTCCTGCTGCTGCTCATCGCCCTGATCAACTGGATCGTCAGCCGGTTCGTGCGCAAGAGCGCGGCCTGACGGGAGCGACAACGATGACCACGACAAGTACTCCCTACAAGACCGCCTCGGGCCCGGTCCACGCGGCTCCGTCCCCCGCCTCCGGCGGCAAGGGCCGCCGCCTCAGGATCGGCGCCGGCCAGCAGCTCAAGGGCGGCCCCTTCACCTACCTCGCGCTGATCGTCGTCGGCCTGGGATCCGTCTTCCCGCTGTACTGGACGCTGGTGGCGGCCTCGCACGACCAGCAGAGGGTCCTCGACGACCCGCCGCCGTTCATCCCGGGCGGCAGGCTGTTCAGCAACCTCGAAGCGGCCTGGGAACAGGCCAACCTCGGCAAGGCCATCGTCAACAGCGTCATCGTGGCCGGCTCCATCACCGTGGCCACGCTGTTCTTCTGCACCCTGGCCGGCTACGCCTTCGCCAAGATGCGCTTCCGCGGCCGGAACGTGCTGATGACCGCGGTCATCGCCACGCTCACCATCCCGCCGCAGCTCAGCGTCGTCCCGCTGTTCATGATGATGTCGGACATCGGCTGGGGCGGACAGCTGGAGTCGGTGATCTTCCCGACCCTGGTCGGCGCCTTCGGCGTCTTCTTCATGCGCCAGTACCTCATCGAGGCCCTGCCGTACGAGCTCATCGAGGCGGCCAAGGTGGACGGGGCGAACAACCTCCGCATCGTGTGGAGCGTCGTCCTGCCCGCCGCCCGGCCCGCGATGATGGTGCTCGGCATGCTCACCTTCGTCCAGGCCTGGAACGACTTCTTCTGGCCGTTCCTCGCCCTGAACCAGGAGAACCCCACCATCCAGGTCGCGCTCGGCCAGCTCAGCGCCTCCTACACCCCCGACCAGAGCATCGTCATGGCCGGAGCGCTGATCAGCACCCTGCCGCTGCTCGTGGTCTTCGTCGTCTTCGGCAAGCAGATCGTCGGCGGCATCATGGCGGGCGCCGTCAAGGGCTGACCGGGGCGCCCCGCTCCTGCCCGCCGGCGGGGTCCGGCCCGCACCCGGGCCCCGCCACCCCGCGCCCCACCCCGCCTTCCCGCACCGCCGGGCCCCACCGTCCGGCCCCTCCTCACGCCATTTGGGAGCGTCCTCACCATGACCGCCGTACGACCCGAGACCCCCGCCCGGCCGGCCGCCGGCACCTCCTTCCCGACGGACTTCGTCTGGGGCGCCGCCACCGCCGCCTACCAGGTCGAGGGCGCCGCCGCCGAGGACGGCCGCACGCCCTCCATCTGGGACACCTTCAGCCACACCCCCGGCAAGGTCCGCAACGGCGACACCGGGGACATCGCCGCCGACCACTACCACCGCTACCGCGACGACGTGGCGCTGATGAAGGACCTCGGCCTGAAGGCGTACCGCTTCTCCGTCTCCTGGTCCCGGGTCCAGCCCACCGGCCGCGGCCCCGCCGTCGAACGCGGCCTGGACTTCTACCGCCGCCTCACCGACGAGCTCCTCGAGGCAGGCATCACCCCCGTCGCCACCCTCTACCACTGGGACCTGCCCCAGGAGCTGGAGGACGCCGGCGGCTGGCCGCACCGCGACACCGCCGACCGCTTCGCCGAGTACGCCGCCATCACGGCCCGCGCCCTCGGCGACCGCGTCGGCGTGTGGACCACGCTCAACGAGCCCTGGTGCAGCGCCTTCCTCGGCTACGGCTCCGGCGTGCACGCCCCCGGCCGCACCGACCCGGCCGCGACCCTGCGCGCCGCCCACCACCTCAACCTGGCCCACGGCAAGGCGATCGGCGTCCTGCGCGCGGCCCTGCCGGCCACCGCCCGGACCTCCATCACCCTCAACCTGCACCAGGTGCGCCCCCTCACCGACGCCCCCGGGGACGCCGAGGCGGCCCGCCGCATCGACGCGGTCGGCAACCGGATCTTCACCGGCCCCCTCCTCGACGGCGCCTACCCCGAGGACCTGATCGCCGACACCGCGCACCTCGTCGACTGGGACGACCTGGTGAAGGACGGCGACCTGGCGGAGATCTCCCGCCCGATCGACGTGCTCGGCGTCAACTACTACTCGCCGACCGTGGTCTCCCTGCCCGCCGACGGCACGGCCACCACGAAGAACGACGGCCACGGCGCCAGCGACCACTCGCCGTGGACCGGCTCCGAGGACGTCGCCTTCCACCTCGCCAACGACGACCTCACCGCGATGAACTGGGCCATCGACGCGGACGGCCTGCACACCCTCCTCACGGACCTGTCGAAGTCCCACCCCGGCCTGCCGCTGATGGTCACCGAGAACGGCGCCGCCTTCGACGACTACGTCTCCCCCGAGGGCCGGGTGAACGACCCGCAGCGCATCGCCTACCTCCGGTCCCACCTGGACGCCGTCAGCCGGGCCGTCGCCGACGGCGCGGACGTCCGCGGCTACTTCCTGTGGTCCCTGCTGGACAACTTCGAGTGGTCCTACGGCTACTCGAAGCGCTTCGGCGCCGTCTACGTCGACTACGCCACCCAGCGCCGCATCCCCAAGGCGAGCGCCCACTGGTACGCCGACGTGATCCGGCGCAACGCGCTGCCCGCCGCCGGCTGAGCCGTCACCGCGCGTGCGCCGCGAGGGCGCGACCGGTCGCCGGTCGCGCCCTCGCGGTTCTCCGCGGCGCGGAAGGGGGAATTCCGCCGTCCGCGAGGCACGATGGGGGACGGAGAGGCACGGGCCGGGACTGTTAGATTCCTGGCCGGACAGCTGCGAGGGAAAGGCGACGACCATGGCGGTCAACGGTGGGCGGAGCCGGGGCGTCAGACGCCCGACCCTCGAGGAGGTGGCCGCCCGGGCCGGCGTCGGCCGCGGCACGGTCTCCCGGGTGATCAACGGCTCGCCCCGGGTCAGCGACGCGACCCGGGCGGCCGTCGAGGCGGCCGTCGCGGAACTCGGCTACGTCCCGAACACCGCCGCCCGCGCGCTCGCGGCCAACCGCACCGACGCGATCGCCCTGGTCGTCCCGGAGCCGGAGACCCGGTTCTTCGCCGAGCCCTACTTCTCGGACATGCTGCGCGGCGTGGGCGCGGAGATCACCGACACCGAGATGCAGCTGCTGCTGATCTTCGCGGGCAGCGACCGGGAGCGGCAGCGGCTCGCCCAGTACCTGGCCGCGCACCGGGTGGACGGCGTCCTGCTGGTCTCGGTGCACGCCGACGACCCGCTGCCGGACATGCTGACCCAGCTGGAGATCCCCGCGGTGATCAGTGGCCCGCGCTCCGCGGCGGAGACGCTGGCCTCGGTGGACTCCGACAACTACGGCGGCGCCCGCTCGGCCGTCCGGCACCTGATGTCCCGGGGCCGTGGCCGCATAGCCCACATCACCGGCCACCTCGACGTCTACGGCGCCCAGCGGCGCGTCGACGGCTACCGCGACGCCCTGCGCGACGGGGGGCTCGGCGCCGCCGACGAGCTGATCGAGCCGGGGGACTTCACCGAGGAGGGCGGCCGGCGCGCGATGACGGAGCTGCTGCGCCGCTGCCCGGACCTGGACGCCGTCTTCGCCGCCTCGGACGTCACCGCGGCCGGTGCCCGCCAGGCCCTGCGGGAGGCGGGCCGGCGCATCCCGGACGACGTGGCGCTGGTCGGTTACGACGACTCGGCCATCGCCCGCCACCTGGACCCGCCGCTGACCAGCGTCCGGCAGCCCATCGAGGAGATGGGCCGCGCGATGATCGACCTGCTGCTGACCGAGATCGCGGACCGCCGCCCGGCGGGGACGCGGGGACGGGAGCGGCACCAGGTGGTGCTGGCCACGGAGCTGGTGGAGCGCGCGTCGTCGTGAGCGGGGGCCGGGCGGGCCCGCCGGCGCGTCCCCGCCGCCCCACAACGCGATCAGCCGGTGACCTTCTTCCGAAGGTCACCGGCTGATCACACAGGGTGAGTGACGGGACTTGAACCCGCGGCATCCTGGACCACAACCAGGTGCTCTACCAGCTGAGCTACACCCACCATGGCCGGTAGTCGGAACCTCTTGCGGGGTTCCCCGACCGGCTGAGAAAAAGTGTACAGGGTCCGAAGGGGTGCTCGCGCACGCCTTTCGCGGCGCCCCCGGCGGTGTCCCCGGTGGCGTCCCTACGGGGCGGACACGACGTGCTTCGCGGCGATCGCCTTCGCGGTGTCGGAGTCGGGACCCGGCTGCGGCACGAAGACGGCCTCCCGGTAGTAGCGCAGCTCGGCGATGGACTCGCGGATGTCGGCGAGGGCGCGGTGGTTGCCGTTCTTCTCGGGACTGTTGAAGTACGCCCGCGGGTACCAGCGCCGGGCCAGCTCCTTGATCGAGGAGACGTCCACGATCCGGTAGTGGAGGTAGTCCTCCAGCGTCGGCATGTCCCGCAGCAGGAAGCCCCGGTCCGTGCCGACCGAGTTGCCGCACAGGGGGGCCTTGCCGGGTTCCTTCACGTGCTCCCGCACGTACGCCAGGACCTGCGCCTCGGCGTCCGCCAGCGTCGTGCCGCCGTCGAGCTCGGCGAGCAGGCCGGACGCGGTGTGCATCTGGCGCACCACCTCCGGCATCGTCTCCAGGGCCCGCTCCGGCGGACGGATGACGATGTCGACGCCCTCGCCGAGGATGTTCAGCTCGGAGTCGGTGACGAGGGCGGCCACCTCGATGAGCGCGTCGTCCGACAGCGAGAGGCCGGTCATCTCGCAGTCGATCCACACCATGCGATCGTTCATGTTGGACACCCTACGGCTGTCCCCGGCCCGCCGGACCCCCGGCGTCGGCGCGGGCCTCACGGGGGCCGCCGCCCCGGGCCCCGGCGGGGCGGGAGCGCCGGGCGGGAGGGTTTCCGTCCGGCGCCTCCACGGTCACATCACGGTGCGCTGCGCTGCCCCGGCAGGCCGGCCGCGGCGGCCGGGACCGGGGTGCGGCGGGTCTGGAACGGGACCTGGCCCTCCGTCGGCACGACGGCCGGCTGCTGGCCGCCCTCGTGCGGGACGGGTGGCCGGGACGCTCCCGTCGCACCGCCCTCCGCGTCCACCGGCCGGTCGCCCTGCGGGCGGCGGGCCCGGTAGGCGGCCCGGTAGGCGGCCGGGGACGAGCCGAGCTGGCGGCGGAAGTGGCCGCGCAGCGCCACCGGCGAACGGAAGCCGCAGCGGCCCGCGACCTCGTCCACCGAGTAGTCGGACGTCTCCAGCAGCCGCTGCGCCTGGAGCACCCGCTGGGTGATCAGCCACTGCAGCGGCGCGCTGCCGGTCAGTGAGCGGAAGCGCCGGTCGAAGGTGCGCCGGCTCATGTACGCGCGGGCCGCCAGCGTCTCCACGTCGAACTGCTCGTGGAGGTGCTCCAGCGCCCAGGCGACGACCTCGGCGAGCGGGTCGGCGCCGATCTCCTCCGGTAAAGACCTGTCCAGATAGCGCTCCTGGCCGCCGCTGCGGCGCGGGGGGACCACCAGGCGGCGGGCCAGCGCGCCGGCCGCCTCGCTGCCGTGGTCCGTGCGCACGATGTGCAGGCACAGGTCGATCCCCGCCGCGGTGCCCGCCGACGTCAGGACGTCGCCGTCGTCCACGAACAGCTCGCGCGGGTCGACGTGCACCGACGGGTAGCGCTTGGCCAGCGTCGGCGCGTACATCCAGTGGGTGGTGGCGGGGCGGCCGTCCAGCAGGCCCGCCGCCGCCAGGACGAAGGCGCCGGTGCACAGCCCGACGATGCGGGCGCCCTCCTCGTGGGCCCGGCGCAGGGCGTCGAGCGCCTCCTCCGGGGGCGGAGAGGTGATCGACCGCCAGGCCGGCACGACGACCGTGCCGGCGCGTGAGATCGCCTCCAGGCCGTGCGGCGCGGTGAGTTCGAGGCCGCCCGTGGTGCGCAGCGGGCCGTCCTCGCCGGCGCACACCAGCAGTCGGTAGCGCGGCACGCCGGCGTCCTGGCGGTCGATCCCGAACACCGACAGTGGTATGGAACTCTCGAAGATGGGGCCGCCGCTGAACAGCAGCACCGCGACGATCTCCTTGCGGCGTCGCCCGGAGAGCTTCCGGGCCGCGGCTTCCGGCGCGGCAGTGGAGTCGTGGCTCATCCCGCTAAGCCCCCCTCGGTGGTCGCGGCGCCCTCAACCTTTCGGGTCTGTCGCTCCAACACGTTTCCCCTCGGTCCTGCACGAGTCCCCCGCCGTAGACAGTCAAGATCGAATCTACTGCGTCCTGTCGTACCGAGATGGCTGGTTCGGCACTTGGGACATTGTCGACATGGCAACTTGGCGCGAAGCAGTCGATCACGAAGCGTTGCACTCCGGGGCGCCCCAGGGAAGTGCGCCTTGTGGCAGTGGCCAATCCCCGTAGGGTGCGCGGGACCTCCGAGACCCTGTCCGTGCAGGTGGAACGGGGGTTGGGGGGTGGTTCGGGCCAGGGGGGAACCCCCTGTGGAAGTTGGCTGAAAAGAAGCGGAGTCGTGCGCGGAAACCGGTCAACCGACCGGTGTGTGCTCCCCGGCCCGGTCCCCGCCCCCGCGCCCGCCTCGGCACCCGCTCCGGCGGCGGCCCGTGCCGCGCTCCGGCCGGCGCGGTGGCGGGCGGCGGGCGCCGGCCGGGGCGGCCGGTCCCGCGGCGGTGCCGGAGAGGCAGGTGCCGTACCTGAGGAGCGCGACCGGGACGAGGACGCGGCCGGACGCCGCCCGGCGGACCGGTCCGGCGACACCGTCCCGCGGGGGCGCCGCCGGTCCGGGGGTGCCGGACGGCGTCCGGCGGGACGGTGCGGTGCGGACACGGGCGCTCCCCGGGACCGGCTCGCGGTGGTCAACGCCTGACCCGCCCCTCGGTCACGACGGGCGCGACCGGGGAACGGGCAGTTGAATCCCGTGCAAACCGCCTGTACAGCGCAGCAACCATTGCGTTACGGGCGCCCCCTCGGGCATGCTCCGGGGAACCCGCGGCGGACGTGCGCGGGATCTGGGCGAAGGAGGCGTGCCGCCGTACCCTTGGGGGTATGGGGTTGGGAAGACCATTCCCGGACACAGCACCGCTCCTCCGCACCCTGTTGCCCCCCATAGAGGATACAAACGCCGAGACAGCCATGGCCGGTCACGAATTCTTCGAACCCGCGGACCGCAAGCGGCCCGTCGCCGAACCGACGGCGGCCGAGCCCCTGGCGGCGGAAGAGCCACGCCAGTCGTGCGACCCAGCCTTCAAGCACGGGGTCGTCGTGGGCTTCGACGGCTCCACCTCCAGCGAGCGCGCTCTCGCGTACGCCATCGGCATGGCGCGGCGGCACGGCGCCGGCCTGGTCATCGTGCACGTCGCCAACCGGCTGCCGACCACGGTGTGGGCGGGCTGCGAACCCCCCGTCTTCGTCGACGTGCCGGACCACCGCACCGAGGTGCTGGGCCTGGAGCTGGCGTGTGCGGACTACCTGACCGAGGTGCCCTGGATCCTGGTCGAGCGCGGCGGCGACATCTGCCACGAACTCGAGGAGGTGGGCCGGGAGTACGAGGCGGACGCGATCGTCGTCGGCTCCAGCCACGGCCTCGTGGGCCGGCTCTTCGGCTCCGTCGCGGGACGCCTCGCCAAGCGGGCGCAGCGGCCCGTGGTGGTCATTCCCTAACGGCCCTACGGCCCGGCCGCCCGTGACCGGCCTCCGCCGCCCATGACCGGCCCGGTTGCGCCGGACGGCCCCGCACGCGCGCGTGCGGGGCCGTCCGGCGTTCTGCCGGTGTGCTACTCCACCGTGACCGACTTGGCGAGGTTGCGCGGCTTGTCGATGTCCCGGCCCAGGGCCAGGGCCGTGTGGTAGGCGAGGAGCTGGAGCGGGATGCCCATGAGGATCGGGTCGAGCTCGTCCTCGTTCTTCGGGACGACGATCGTGTGGTCGGCCTTCTCCTGCTCCTGGTGGGCGACGGCGAGGATCTGGCCGCTGCGGGCCTTGATCTCCTCCATGGCCGCGCGGTTCTTCTCCAGCAGGTCGTCGTCCGGCACGATCGCGACCGTCGGCAGCGCCGGTTCGATCAGGGCGAGCGGGCCGTGCTTCAGCTCGGAGGCCGGGTAGGCCTCGGCGTGGATGTAGGAGACCTCCTTGAGCTTCAGGGAGGCCTCGCGGGCGACCGGGTAGCCCCTCACGCGGCCGATGAAGAGCATCGAGCGGGCGTCGGCGTACTGCGCGGCCAGCTTCTTGATGTCCTCCTCCTGCTCCAGCATCTCGGAGATCTGCGCGGGCAGCTTGCGCAGGCCCTCGATGATCCGCTTGCCGTCGCGCACGGACAGGTCGCGGGTGCGGCCCAGGTGCAGGGCGAGCAGTGCGAAGGCGACGCAGGTGTTGGTGAAGCACTTGGTGGAGACGACGCAGACCTCGGGGCCGGCGTGCACGTACATGCCGCCGTCGGCCTCGCGGGCGATCGCCGAGCCGACGACGTTGACGACGCCGAGGACGCGGGCGCCCTTGCGCTTGAGCTCCTGCACGGCGGCCAGCACGTCGTACGTCTCACCGGACTGGGAGACGGCGATGTAGAGGGTGTCGGGGTCCACGACCGCGTTGCGGTAGCGGAACTCGGAGGCCGGCTCGGCGTCCGCGGGGATGCGGGCCAGCTCCTCGATCATCTGGGCGCCGATCTGGCCCGCGTGGTACGAGGTGCCGCAACCGAGGATCTTGACGCGGCGCACGGCGCGCGCGTCGCGGGCGTCCAGGTTGAGGCCGCCGAGGTGCACGGTGGAGAAGCGGTCGTCGATCCGGCCGCGCAGCACACGGTCCACGGCCTCGGCCTGCTCGTGGATCTCCTTGTGCATGTAGGTGTCGTGGCCGCCCATGTCGTAGGAGGCGGCCTCCCACTCCACGGTGGTCGGCTCGGACGTGGTCCGGGTGCCCTCGGTGGTGTAGGTGCGGAAGTCGTCGGCCTTGAGGGTGGCCATCTCGCCGTCGTCGAGGGTGACTATCTGCCGGGTGTGGGTGACCAGCGCGGCGATGTCGGAGGCGACGAACATCTCCTTCTCGCCGATGCCGAGGACGACCGGGGAGCCGTTGCGGGCGACGACGATGCGCTCGGGGAAGTCGGCGTGCATCACGGCGATGCCGTAGGTGCCCTCGATGACGCGGAGGGTCTCGCGGACCTTGTCCTCCAGCTTCTCCGCCTCGGAACGGGCGATGAGGTGGACGAGGACCTCGGTGTCGGTCTCGGAGAGGAACTCGACGCCGTCCGCCTCCAGCTTGCGGCGCAGGTCGGCGGCGTTGTCGATGATGCCGTTGTGCACCACGGCGACCTTGTTGTCGGCCGACATGTGCGGGTGGGCGTTCACGTCGGAGGGGGCGCCGTGGGTGGCCCAGCGGGTGTGGGCGATGCCCGTGGTGCCCTTGAAGCGCGCCGGGACCTTGGCCTCCAGGTCGCGGACCCGGCCCTTGGCCTTGACCATCTTCAGGCCGGCCGTCTTCGGGGACGTGACGACGATGCCCGCCGAGTCGTAGCCGCGGTACTCCAGGCGCTGGAGGCCCTCGAGCAGCAGGGGCGCGACGTCACGCTTGCCGATGTATCCGACGATTCCGCACATATACCGTATTCCTCGCAGGTCTCGTGTCCGACGGCCGGTCAGCCGTAGACGATGCGGCGCAGCTGGCGGAGCGTCAGCTCCGGCGGTGCCACCGCGCGGTACTTCAGTTCCGCCGCGATCCGCTCGAAGATCGTCGCGTTCACCAGGCCCTGGGTCTGGAGCTCGCGGTGGCGGCGACGGACGTACTCCTCGGTCGTCTCGTCGAAGTAGGCGAGCACGTCCTGGACCACGCGCAGCGCCTCGCCCCGGCTGAGGGGGGTGGACCGCGTCAGATGATCAACGAGTTCGTCGTGCACCCGGTAGATCCTGGGGTACGACCGATGGTTTCGCAAGAATCTTGCCCGATTTCGGGCAGGCACCTTACATTCGCCGGAGAACCGCCTGCTTGGCGAGGGTGAACTCCTCGTCCGTCAGCACCCCGGAGCGGTGCAGCTCGCCCAGCTCCCGCAGACGCCGCAGCAGGGCGTCGTGGTCGTCCTCGGGGGCGGGCGCGGGAGCGGGGACCGCGGTGCGCTCGGCCGGGCGCGCGTCCTGCGGGGAGGGCGCTTCGGCCGGGTGCGGCAGCCGGGCCTGGACGGCGGCGGCCACCAGGGCCATCAGCGGGTCCTTCCTGAGCCCCCACAACTCGACCGCGTTCGGGTCGTGCTTGGGCGGCACCTTGGCCGGCGTGCCCCGCACGGTGAAGCGGAGGTGGCCGTTCTCCAGGCCCGCCGACGGCTGCCACTCCACGGCGGTGATGTCCGCCAGCGGGAGGACGCGCGGCCCGCCGGCGGACTTGGAGTCCTCCGCCTGCCACTTCCACTCCAGCCGCACCCGCTCGCCGTCGAAGCTCGCCGTGCCGTCCCCGGCGGACACCGAGAGGGGGACGGAGGGCCCCGCCAGCAGGTAGGAGTCCACCGGGCCGGACGGAACCCGCTCCAGCAGCAGGGCGTTGCGCACCTCGTCCACCAGGTACTCGGCGACGCCGTACCGGTCGGGGTCCACGATCAGCTGGTAGGGGTCGTGCGGCTCGGTCAGCCGGCCGCCGGTCGCGTGCAGCAACGGGTCGGCACCGTCCCGCAGCCGCAGCCTGAGCCGCCCGGCCTTCTTGCCCTGCTCGAACGATATGCCCGCCAACGCGCCCAACGGGACGGTCAGTTCACCCAGCTCCCTGCGGAGCGGACTGACGTTCTTGTCCCGCCCCGGGGTCAGCCGCAGGCAGTCGCCGTCGAAGACCCACGTTCCGTCCTTCTGGATGATTTCCGCCATGCGGGAATTGTTCCATCGCACCGGGCACCCCCGGGGAGCAGGCCCGAAACGCCCGACGGGCACCCCGGAGGACCGTCTCCGAGGTGCCCGCCCGTTTGCGGGGGACCGTCACAGTCCCGCGATGGGGTTCTTCAGGGTCCCGACCAGTTGCAGCGCGCCGGACGGGTCCGCCAGGTCCACCATCTGCCGGTTGTCGCGCAACTGGAGCCGGTTGAGGCAGGACAGCGCGAACTCGGGCGCGAACATGTCGTACCGGGCGAACTTGTCGGCCAGCTCCGGCACCGACTCCTGGTACTCGCGGGTGACCTCCGCGACCGTCCGCCAGAAGCCGTCCTCCTCGAGGATCCCCTCCTCGGCGAGGTTCGCGGAGAGGAAGCGGAAGAAGCAGTCGAAGACGTCCGTGAAGATCGACAGCAGCTTCATGTCCTCGGGGACCTCCACGGCGATGCGCGAGACCTCCGGCGGCAGCACGGCGTCGGGATCCATCACCGCGATCTCCTCGGCGATGTCCTTGTAGACCGCCCGCCGCACCACCCCGTCCTTCAGGACCAGGATCACGTTCTCGCCGTGCGGCATGTAGACCAGGTCGTAGGCGTAGAAGCTGTGCAGCAGCGGGACGAAGTAGGCCCGCAGGTAGTGCCGCAGCCACTCGGTGGGCGGCAGGCCCGACCGCTCGATCAGCGCGCCCGCGAAGGAGGCGCCCTCGTGGTCGACGTGGACGAGGGAGGCCATGGTGGCGAGCGTCTCGCCGTCCCGGAGCGACGGCACCGGGCTCTCCCGCCACAGCGCCGCCAGCATCTTGCGGTACGGCGAGTAGCGGTCGGTGGCCCGCTCGTACTCCAGGTGCCGGTAGCCGACGGCCGCCCGCTCCCGGATGACCGTCAGGCCCGTCGCCTTCAGCACCGGGTCGCTCTCGACGAGCCGCGCCAGCCAGTCGTTGATGGCCGGGGTGGCCTCCATGTACGCCGCCGACAGGCCGCGCATGAAGCCCATGTTGAGGACGGACAGGGCCGTCTTCACGTAGTGCTTCCCGGGGTGGGAGGTGTTGAAGAAGGTGCGGATGGACTGCTGGGCCAGGTACTCGTCGTCGCCCTCGCCCAGGCACACCAGGTGCTGCCGGGCGACCTCGGCGGCGAAGGTGACGGTGAGCTTGTTCCGCCACTGCCAGGGGTGGACCGGGATGAACAGGTAGTCGGCCGGGTCCAGGCCCCGCTCGCGCAGGACGCCGTGGAAGCGCTCGACGGTCGCCTCGCCCAGCTCGTCCCGCACGAACGACTCGTACTCGATGCCCACGCCGGCCGTGAACGCCGCCCGGGAACGGTGGGCGGCCAGCCACACCAGCCGGACCGGGTGCGCGGCCTCGGGCGCGTACGCCAGGTAGTCGTGGATGCCGAAGCCGAGCCGCCCGTTGTTGGCGACGAAGCATGGATGGCCCTCGGTCATGCCGGTCTCGACGGCCTGGAAACCGGCGCGGGCCAGCTCGGCGGAGGTGACCTGCGGCTTGGTGAGCTTGTAGCAGGTGCCGGAGAGCGTGGAGGAGATCTCCTCCAGGTAGACCGGCAGGATGTCGTCGCTCAGCCCCAGGGACTCCTTCAGCTCGATGAGGAGGTCCAGGGCGGCGAGCGGGAGCCGGGCACCCTCGCGGTGGCGGGTGATCGATTCGGCGTCCACCTGCCAGTGGTCCAGGGCGCGGACGGTGGCGGTGAAGCGGTAGCTGGTCAGGCCGTCGTCGCTGCGGACGACGTACTCCTCCCCGTCCCGCTCGGGCGTGAGCAGCCGCTCGTGCGCGAACTCGGCCAGCGCCTTGCGGACCAGGAGGCGGTTGGCCCGCTCCCAGCGTTCGGGGGAGAGGTGGGCCACGGCGTCGGCGAGGCTCATGCGGACACCGCCCTCTCGAACTGCTCGCGGGTGCAGAAGCTCAGCAGCGCCTTCTTCTCCGGCTTCCGGATCTCGCGCTCGGGCACGAACCCGACGGCCGCGTTCAGGGCGTGGACGGCCTTGTTGCCGACGTCCGGCTCGACGACGACGCGGGCGGTGGCCGGGTCGGCGAACAGCTCGGTCATCACGGCGGTGATCACGGCCCGGGTGAAGCCGTGCAGCGGCCGGTCGGTGGGGGCGACCAGGAAGTGCATGCCGACGTCGCCCGGCTCCGGCTCGTACAGGCCGACCAGCTCGCGGTGGGCCGGGTCGTACTTCTCCATCAGGAAGGCGGGGACGCCGTCGTGCAGGCCGAGGTAGGCGTGGTGGTGCTCGTCGGCGGCTATCTCCATGTAGGCGCGCTCGACGTCCACCAGCGTGGCGTCCTGCATCATCCAGAACGCCGACTTCGGGTGGGTGACCCAGCCGTGCAGCAGGACGGCGTCCTTCAGCGGGTCGAGAGGGCGGAGGGTGAGGTCGCCGATCCCGGCGGCGGTGGGGGTGCTCATACGGCGAACTCCTGGAACGCGATGGTCTTCTCGACCGGGTAGTACTCGGTGCCACCGAGCAGTTCTCGGATGATGTAGCTGTTGCGATAGGCACCCATGCCCAGATCGGGGCTGGTGATGCTGTGGGCGTGGACACCCGCGTTCTGCAGGAACACGCCCCGGCCGGTGACGTCGATCGCGTAGTTGCGGCCGAGGTCGAAGTTGCCCCGCGAGTCGTACCGCAGCCGGTCGCGGACGGGCTTGAGGAACTCCGGCTCGGCGTACTTGTAGCCGGTGGCCAGGATCAGGCCGTCCGAGCTGATCTCGAAGTCCTTGCCCTGCTCCTCCTGGCGGAAGCCGAGCGTGTACGTGCCGTCGGCGTACCGGGCGCTGGTCAGCGCCGAGTTGGTGAGCAGGCGGGTGGGGACGGGGCCGCCGAGCCTCTTCTGGTAGAGCAGGTCGAAGATCTCGTTGATCAGGTCGCCGTCGATGCCCTTGAACAGGCCCTTCTGCTCGGCGGTCAGGCGGTAGCGGGTGTCCTCCGGGAGGGCGTGGTAGTAGTCCACGTACTCCGGGGAGGTCATCTCCAGCGTGAGCTTGGTGTATTCGAGGGGGAAGAAGCGCGGGGAGCGGGTCACCCAGTTGAGCTGGTAGCCGTGGACGTCGATCTCGCCGAGCAGGTCGTAGTAGATCTCGGCGGCGGACTGGCCGCTGCCGACCAGCGTGATCGCCTTCTTCTTCTGGAGCTCCGCCTTGTGCTGCACGTAGCGGGAGTTGTGGATGGCGTCGCCGGCCAGGCCGCGGCAGGCGTCCGGGACGTGCGGCGGGGTGCCGGTGCCGAGGACGAGGCGGCGGGCGCGGTAGGTGTCGCCGGAGGTGGTGGCGACGACGTACAGCTCGTTTGCCTCGTCGTACGTGACCTCCGTGACCGTCGTGGAGAAGCGGACGCTGCTCAGCCTGTGCGCGGCCCAGCGGCAGTAGTCGTCGTACTCGACGCGCAGTGGGTAGAAGTTCTCGCGGATGTAGAACGAGTACAGCCGGCCCTTCTCCTTCAGGTAGTTGAGGAAGGAGTACGGGGACGTCGGGTCGGCGAGGGTGACCAGGTCCGACATGAACGGGGTCTGGAGGTGGGCGCCGTCCAGGAACATGCCGGAGTGCCACGTGAAGTCGGGCTTGGCCTCCAGGAACACGCCGTTCAGCTCGGCGATGGGCTCGGTGAGGCAGGCGAGGCCGAGGTTGAAGGGGCCGAGGCCTATCCCCACGAAGTCGTACGGGGCACTGGCTTCAGGAAGCGCGGTCAAGGGACTCTCCCAGGTACTGCTCGGCGTGGCCGGCGATCAGGTCGAGGACGGCGGCGATGTCGGCCGTGGTCGTCTCGGGGTTCAGCAGGGTGAACTTCAGGTAGTGGCGGCCGGACACCTTGGTGCCCGCGACCACCGCGTCGCCGGAGGCGAACAGGGCCTTGCGGGCGTACAGGTTGGCGCGGTCGGTCTCGGCGGGCTCGGTGACGGCGGCCGGGACGTAGCGGAAGACCAGCGTGGACAGGCTCGGTTCGACGACCACGTCGAAGCGCGGGTCGGCGGCGAGCAGCTTCCAGCCCTCGGCGGCGAGGTCGCACACCTCGTCGAAGAGCTCGCCGATGCCGTCGGCGCCCATCACGCGCAGCGTCATCCACAGCTTGAGGGCGTCGAAGCGGCGGGTGGTCTGGAGGGACTTGTCGACCTGGTTGGGGATGCGTTCGCGCACCATGCGGCGCGGGTTGAGGTACTCCGCGTGGTAGGTGGCGTGGCGCAGGGTGGCCGCGTCCCGGACCAGTAGGGCGGACGAACTCACCGGCTGGAAGAAGGACTTGTGGTAGTCGACGGTGACGGAGTCGGCCCGCTCGATGCCGGTCAGCCGGTCCCGGTACTTCAGGGAGGCGAGCAGTCCGCAGCCGTAGGCGGCGTCCACGTGCATCCACGCCCCGTACTGGGCGCAGAGCGCGGCGATCTCCGGCAGCGGGTCGATGGAGCCGAAGTCGGTGGTGCCGGCGGTGGCGACGACGGCCATGGGGACGAGGCCGTCGGCGGCGCAGCGCTCCAGTTCACGGGCGAGGGCGACGGTCTGCAGGCGCTTGTCGTGGTCGACGGGGACCGGGACGACGGCGTCGGGGCCGAGGCCGAGCAGTTTCGCCGACTTCTGGACGCTGAAGTGGCTGGCCTCGGAGGCGAAGACGCGCAGTTTCGCGAGCCCGGCCCCCTCTCCCCACCCGGGCTTGGCCTCCTCGCGGGCCAGCAGCAGCGCCTGGAGGTTGGACTGGGTGCCGCCGGAGGTGAACACGCCGTCCGCGGCGGGGCCGAGGCCGGCGCGGGCGGTGGTCCAGTCGATCAGCTTCCGCTCGATGAGGGTGCCGCCGGCCGACTGGTCCCAGGTGTCGAGGGAGGAGTTGACGGCGGTCAGGACCGCCTCGGCGAGCACGGCGGGGATGACGACCGGGCAGTTGAGGTGGGCGAGGTAGCGGGGGTGGTGGAAGTAGACGGCGTCGCGGAGGTAGACGTCCTCCAGTTCGTCGAGGGCCGCGGCCGTGTCGTGCAGCGGCCTGTCGAGGTCGATCCCGTCGATGCGGGGGGCGAGGGCGTCGACCGTGATGCCGGTGAACGGCCGTTCGGTGGCGGCGAGTTTGGCGGCCACCCGCTCGACTCCTTGGGTCACGGAGCGGCGGTACTGCTCCGCGGTGGTGTCGTTGAGCAGGTGCGAGCGCATGGGGGTCCTCCGGTGGGGACGGTCCGAGAGGGACGGGTGAGGGCGGGGCCCGGGCTTCGAACTTAGGTTAGCCTAACCTAATTTGCGCTGTCCGGGGGTGAGCCTGCCCGTGACGGTCGTCACGCGCGCCGCACCGGCCCGTCACGGACGGTGAGGCGGGGCGTGGTGGGGTGCCGGGCGTCAGCCCTGCTCGCGGAGCTGTTCCTCCGTCAGGCCCTGTCGCCAGTAGCCGACGAAGGTGACGCGGCGCCGGTCGACGCCGCGCTCGTGCACGAAGTGCCGGCGCAGCGCCTTGACGCGGCCGGACTCGCCGGCGATCCAGACGTACGGGTTCCGGGCGGACGGCAGCCGGGCCGCGCGGAGCGCGGTGAGGGCCAGGCCGGCCGGGTCCTCGGCCCCGTCCCGGACCAGCCAGGTGATCTCGGCGTCCGCCGCGGTCGCCGGCTCCCGCACGTCCGCGGCGTGCGGCACCTCCAGCCACACGCGGGCGCGGGTGCCGGCCGGCAGGGACTCCAGGACGGCCGAGACGGCGGGCAGGGCGGTCTCGTCGCCCCAGAGGACCACCAGGTCGGTGTCCTCGGGCGGACGGAAGCGGATCGCCCGGTTGTCGGCGACCGCCGGGCCCAGCAGCAGGACCCGGTCGCCGGCGGCGGCGCCGGCGGCCCAGCGGGAGGCGGGACCCGCCTGGACCGCGGCCTGTGGCCCGACGCCGTGCAGGACGAAGTCGATGTCGATCTCGTCGGTGTTCCCGAAGACGTCCCGGCGCAGGTCCCGCAGCGTGTACGAGCGCATCACCGCCCGTACGTCGTCCGGCAGTTCGCGCCACGCCTGCCACCAGCCTCCCCCACTCTCGGCTTCGCTCGAGCGGGGGGACCCCCATCCGAGCCCGCCGGGCACCGCCGGTTCCGTCTGGCCGGGACGCGGCAGGAACAGCGACAGGGACTGGTCGCGTCCGTCGGAGCGGAAGCCGGCGAGGTCGGGCCCGGTGAAGGTGACCCGGGTCAGAGACGGGCCGAGCCGCCTCGTCCGTGCGACCCGGAGGGAGAAGAAACGGAACGGGGCGGCTACGGCGGTCGTCACGGACGGCTCCTGCGAGTCGGGGCGGACGGGGTCAGCTGACCTTCTTCGCGTTCTCGATGGCCTCGGCGAGGTTGTCGAGCAGCGGCGTGCACTTGTCGTAGGACAGGATCGGCTCGGGGGAGCGGGCGATGACCTGGCCGGCCTTGACGGCGGGGAGCGCCTTCCAGGTGCCCTCGCTGATGTCGGCGGGCTGGATGGTCGAGGCGCGGTCGTCCATGATGATGACGTCGGCCGGGTACTTGTCGACGTTCTCCCAGCTCAGGGTTTCGAACCAGCCGCCGGTCGCCTTCTTGGCCTCCTCCGGGGGCTCCACGATGTTCACGCCGAGGGCCTTGAAGTACTCCAGGTCGATGGAGTAGTTCGAACCGGAGACGTAGAAGACGCTCGGCGCGGCGGAACCGGCCAGCACCTTGATCTCCGGCCGGGCCTTGGCGGCCTTGCGCAGCCGCTCGGCGGCGGTCTCGAACCTCTTCTTCGCCTCGACGACCTTCGCGGCCTTCATGTCGGCGCCCAGCGACCCGGCCAGCTCGGCCATGCGCTGCAGCGGCTTCGGCATCTGGCGGTCGTAGACGGAGATGGCCACGCTCGGGGCGAGCTTGGCGATCTTGTCCTTGGAGGCTTCGGGGACGTACCAGAGGGTGCCGGCGTCGTCGAACGTCGTGCTGATGAGCACCTCGGGCTGGAAGGCCGCGTACTGCTCGACGTTGAAGCTGTCGAACTTGTTGCCGAAGACCGTCAACTTGCTGACGTCCATGTCGCCGGCCTGGACGTCGGCCTTGCCGTCCTTGGTCGTGGTCGGGCCGAAGACGCCCTCGACCTCGACGCCGTAGTCGTGGAGGGCGGCGGCCACACCGGTGAACGCGGCGATCCTCGTGGGGACCTTGTCCAGCTTCACGGTGGTGCCGCGGTCGTCCTGGAACGTCCACGGGCCGGACCCGGCGGCGCCCGTCCGCTCGGCCGAGCCGCCGCTCTTCGCGTCGTCGTCCCCGCAGGCGGCGAGCACGGCACCGAGGCCGAGCACGCCGCCTGCGGCGAGAACGCCGCGTCGGGTGAGGTGGGTGGCTCTGGCATTGGACATGGGTACGCTGCTTTCGAACGGGGCGGACCGACCGCCGGACAACTCGAAGGTAGGTTAGCCTAACCTCAACGGATGTCCAGGCGTGGGCCCCTCGCGAACGAAACCCGTGAACCGCCCGCGCGTCCCACGACGACGCGATGCGGGGCCCGACCCCGTTGCGGGCAACGGACGGTGGGCCCCGCATCGCGCGGTCGCGCTCTCCGGTTCCGGCTAGGCGGCCGCCTTCTGCTTCCGGGCCAGCGCCTTGGCGGCACCGCGACGCTCGCCGGACAGCACGTCCACCGGGCCGCCGGCCCCCTTCCCCGGCTCCTGCTGCCAGCCGCGCAGCCTGCGGACCACCTCGGCCAACAGGGGGCTGTCCGGCTTCACGGCGAGGTAGAACAGCGACTCGTCGGGCTTCTTGTCGTCCCCGCCCCAGCGGACGACTCCTTCGAGTTCGGCGAGGATGTCGCGGATCACGAGCTCCTGCGGGGCGAAGAAGCCGCCCCTGACGCCGCTCGGGTAGTGGCCCGGCCGGATCTGCACCGCGGTCCCGGAGGCCTGGTTGGCCTCCGGCAGCCCGCGGCGCACCGTGCTCGGGCTGCGCCAGCCGACCACGTCTCCCCTGCGCAGTCCGTCCACTTCGTAGTGGAACCGGCGGACGACGTGGACCAGTACGGTCTCCGCGTCGCCGATCCGCACGGCCACCCCCTCGATGGGGGTGCCGGGCACCGGGCGCGTCCACACGGACCCGCCCGCGTCGGCGGCCAGCTCCATCTCCCAGCCGTTGGGGCCAGGCTTTCCGGAGCGGGTGCGCTCGCGGCGGGCCAGGGCGCGGCGGGCCGCTTCCCTGACGTGCTTCGGCTCGGCATACCGGTCCGCCGCGTGGGCGGGGGAGGCGAGGTACTCGGAGAAGGGCAGCGCTGCCGCTGCCGCGGCGCCCGCGATCACTGCGGTCCGGGCGAGGAAGGTACGGCGGGAGGTTGTCATGGACGCCTTGTCTCTCTCTTGAAGTCACGGGTGGCCCGGCGTTCGGATTCCAGCAGGCTGAAGCCGCCCGTCGCGACGGCGGTGAAGGCGAGAGCGCCCGCCGCGGGATTGAGGTAGCCGGGCACGCCCGTCGAATAGGTGGTGCCGCTCCTGACGTGGCAACCGAGACGGAGCGGGATGTAGGTGGGCCGGTAGGAGTCGATCTCCAGGACGTGCGCCGGGCCCACCGCCTCCTTGCACGCGAGGTCCCGCCGCGTCTCGTCCAGCGTCAGCAGGTGCACGGCGCCCCAGGCGTACAGGCAGGCCGCGCCGGCCGCCGCGAGCGCCGCGCACGACCGCAGCAGGACCAGCGGGCCCGCGCGTCCGGCACCGTGGCGGGCCGCCGTCGTGCAGCCGTAGACGGCCAGTACGGCGGCTGCCGCCAGGCCGGCGAGGAGGACCAGAAGGAGGACCAGGGGATCGTGCCCCGCGTACGAATCGGTTTCCACGGTGCTCCTAGTACATGCGGGAGAGCCCGTCGTACTTCTCGAAGAGCTGGTAGAGCGCCATGCGCTTGGTGGCGTGCGCCTCGGCCTCGTCGCCCCAGCCCTGGTAGCGGCGCAGGACCTCGAAGATCTCCTTCTGGGTGTAGTCCAGCCTCATGGTGCGCAGCACGGTCTCGCCGCTGGGCCCATTGTTGCCGCCGGGCTTGCCGCCCGCGTCCCACAGGTGGATGAGGGACACGGTCCTGACCGAGTAGGCGTTGTCCTGGTTGACCTTGTGCCACATCGTCCAGATGTCGGCGTCCTTGGCCGGGTCGAGGACGGTGCCGGTGGCCAGGCCCTTGCCGATGCAGTAGTTCCAGGCCCGGATGCCGACGTCGCCGCTGATCTGCGCGATGCCGGTGGAGGAGTCGCGGACGGGGGATATGCCGCTGCCCCCGACTCCGGTGTGGTAGTAGGTGACGGCGGCGTCCACGCCCAGGTCGACCACGTCGTAGTGGCGCATCTCCCAGTAGGCCGAGGTCTGGATCAGCGCCTTGCGCATATTGTAGGTCTTCGACAGGGACGTGATCAGGTCGTCGTGGGCCATGATCGTCTCGAGGCACTCGGTGTGCGTGAAGATGCGGCTGGAGTCCGAGTCCGGGAAGCCGATCGACTTCATGTACGTGCTGATGTCGGCGTGCATGGCCTGGTAGTAGGACGCGAAGTCGAACGCGACGTCGGGGGCGTCGTCCAGGCGCGAGGGATTGAAGGAGCCCTCGCCGGTGTCACGGCCCGAGGCGATGTTGTGGTCGATGTTGACGGCGCCGTCGCCCGAGCCGACGGTCCGGGTGACGACCTGGTCGTAGGCCCAGTTCGCCGGCAGCGGGTAGCCGTAGTTGCCGGAGAAGCCGCTGGACATGTCGGAGACGAAGCTCGCCGTGGCGTGTCCCGCCTCGGACACCCGGATGCACACGTTGCGCGGCCCGTAGACGCCGACCCGGTAGGGGTTGCCGGACAGCGCCATGGCGTCCTCGACACCCTTGAAGTAGGGCAGGATGCTGTCGGTCACCTCGTAGTCGTAGGCGTCGAAGTCGACCGCGAAGAAGATGCGGGCACCCGTCTTGAAGCCGTGGCGCTGGGCGGCGGCGACGGCGGCGAGGCCGTCCGCGTTCCCGGCGGGGTAGTTGAACCCGTCGGCGTCCCGGCCGTAGGTCTGCCAGATCGGGAAGCAGCGGAGCCCGTTGTCGGCGAGGGTCTGGAGCTCGCCGGGCTGGATCTCCTTCTCCAGGGGGGCGCCGCCCGTGGGGTTGATCAGGTAGCGGCCGACGTACTTGATGCCCTCGGCCCTGAGGGTCGCCGCGCGGGCCGGGGTGATCTTCGTGACGCCGTCGCAGGCCGTGCCCCTGCGGTTCTGGTCACCGTACGACACCAGGAGCGACGCCCAGGTGGGGTAGTCGCCCCTGCCGGTGACCGGGAGCTTCACGAACTCCTGGAACGCGGCGGTCTCGCTCGCGACCGTGCTGGTGAAGACGGAGGTGAACGGGGTCGCCGAACGCTGGTTGAGGATCAGCGCGGCGCTGTACAGCTGTGCCCAGGTGCCGGCGGATCCCTCGGAGAGCGTGTGCTCCGCCAGACCCGTCTTGGTCCCCGGACCGAAATTGCCGTTGGCGACGCCGTCGGCCATGCCGATCTCGTACTGGATGGCGTACAGCATGGACGAGGCCACGGTCCGGGAGTGGTGACCGTCGCACGGCACGATGAAGAAGTCCTGGCGGCCGATGTAACGGCCGTTCAGCCACTGCTGGATCTCGCGGATCTTCGAACTGCCGTTGTTCACCGTGACATAGGGGTCCATGTTGAGCAGCCCCTTGACCACCTTGGGGTAGAGGCTGCCGGAGTCCGGGAACGCCGCCGAGACGCCCATGTCGCTCATCATCCGGCTCACCGACGCGGCGACCCGGTCGTTGTACTTGCCGTCGATCTCGCCGCCGTCGTAACCCTTGCAGTAGAGGGCGGACTGGATGATCCGGGCGAAATTGGCGGACGGTACGGTGCTGTCGTTCAGTACCGGGTATTTCGACTGCAGGGCGCTCAGGGTGGTCGGACCGAAATTGTTGGACAGCGAGCTGATGCCCAGTTCGAGCTGGAGGGCGCGCGTGAGCGCGTACATCACGGTCCAGCTCGTCTGGCCATTCTCCTCCAATGGAGAAATGCCCAGCATGTTGGGGTAGGTCGTATTGATGAACCGCTGGGCACGGAGCACCATCTCGTCGGCCATGGACGGCTCTCTTTCACTGTGAGGAAGGTCGCGGCAAGCGCCGGTCAACAGGGCAACGTTAGAGATTCCGGTGCCGGGATGACAGGCGTCGTTTCCTGGTCAACCGGGCAAAGAGTGTGAATGGTGAGGCGTTATTACGCCACCCTCGCCACCTGCGACGGGACGGTGCGGACGGCATTGGCGCAATGACGCCACAAGCGTTGGAAGCGGCCGGGGCGCATGTCAGCATCGACGGCCGAGTGTGTCCTGCCGCCGCATCCGAGGATTTCGGTGCCGCCCAGTGACGCTGAAAGGAAAAGCCGTGCATACCCTTGCCAGGAGAATGTCGGCCTCGGCCTCGGCCGCGGCGGTCGCCGGACTCCTGCTGTTCGCTGCCGCGCCTTCGGCGGAAGCGAGTGACCAGACCGACTTCGACAACTACTGGTTGTCCTGCCAGTCGTACAACAATTTCAAGTTCCTGCTGTACTACAACTCCAACACCGCAGGCTCGTACGCTGACTTCGGTTACGCGGTCGGAAACTTCGACTCCGTTTACACCGGCCAGGGGTACAAGCCGATGAAGTTCTGCAAGTCCGGGGCCGCCGGATATCTCCAGAACGTCAAGAACAACGCCGCGTCCGCCCACAACCGGCACACGTCGTACGGGGCCTGCGTCTACTACAACAGCTGGTTCAACGGGGCCAAGGACGCCCTCCAGCCGGCGACCCCCACTCCGGTGAGCAGGAACCTGGTCAACACGTACAACCAGAACGCCTCGTTCCAGTGGTGCTGAAAGGAAACTCCATGAACGCGCTTGTCAAGACACTGTCGGCCTCGGTCTCGGCCGTGGCGGCCGCCGGCCTCATGATGGTCACGGCCTCCCCCGCACAGGCGTCGTCCGCCGACGACTCGAACGTGCTCCTGGCCTGCCAGTCCTACGACACCGGTTTCAAGTTCAAGCTGTACTACAACTCCAACACCGCGGGCGCCTACCGCGACTTCGGGTACGCGGTGGGCAACTTCGACTCCGTGCCGCTGGTCGCCTCGGATCCGGTCGCCCTCACGTTCTGCTCCGGCACCGGCGCCGGCGCCGGGCAGCGGGTCAAGAACAACGCCGCGTCCGCCCACAACCGGCACACGTCGTACGGGGCCTGCGTCTACTACAACAGCTGGTTCAACGGGGCCAAGGACGCCCTCCAGCCGGCGACCCCCACTCCGGTGAGCAGGAACCTGGTCAACACGTACAACCAGAACGCCTCGTTCCAGTGGTGCTGAGGAACGACCGGGCGAGGGGCGCGCTCCTGCGGGCGCGCCCCGTCCTGGCCCTCGCCGCGGTGATCGGCCTGACGCTGGCCGCGGCGGGGTGCGGACAGGGAACGCAGACGTCCCCGGCCGGAGCCGGTTCCGGGCAGGGCCGGTCGGCGGATCCGCGGAACCCGGCCACCTGGGTCCTCCCCCTGCAGGCCTACATGCCGGATCCGGAGCAGGAGGACCTGCTCTTCGCGGCGGTCGAGGACGCGAAGGCGGACTGCATGAAGAGGTACGGCTTCACCTACCGGCCGGCCGAACCGCTCCCGGACTTCGGCCCGGACACGCTGACCGACCTCCGCTACGGCATCCACGACCGGAAGGTCGCGGCGACGTACGGCTACAAGCCCGCGGGTGACATGAGCGCCTACCAGAAGGAGACCCGGCGCCTGATGGCCGCGAGCGAGCTGAGCCCGGCCGAGGAAGCCGTCATGACCGGCCGGAAGGACGGTGCAGCCGCCGGCGGGGCACCGGAGGACGGCTGTGCGGGCGAGGCCCACGGCAGGATCTACGGCACCGCCTCACCGGTCTCCACCCTCGCGATGGACCTGGCCAACCAGGCGTACGTGAGGGCTCAGCAGGCCGAGCCCGTGCGCGCCGTGTTCCGCTCCTGGTCACAGTGCATGGCGAAGCGCGGATACGCCTACGACAAGCCCTTGGACGCCCCCGACGATCCGGCCTTCGGCGCGCCGCGGGCCGGGGCGCGGGAGATCGCCACCGCACTGGCGGACCTGGACTGCCGGGCCGAGCACAAGGTGGCCGAGGTGTGGTTCGACGAGGAGTCCGCCCTGCAGCGGCAGGCGGCCGAGGAACACGTCCAGGAACTCAAGGAGGCCGGACGCGTGCTCGACGAAGCCCTGAAGACCGCGGCCCGCACCTCCGGGTCGGGTTCCTGAGGAACGGACGCCGGATGAGTGAGACGAGTGAGACGACCGGCCCGCAGGAGCTGCGGGATGTCGAACTGTCGGCGGGCGGAGGGCCCGCACGGGGCGGCCCGGCCGGACGCAGGGGGTGGCTGGTGGCCATGGCCGCGACGTCGGTGCTGTGCACGGCGGCGGGTCTCGTCGCCGCCCAGTTCATCCGCTCCCCGGCGCAGGTCGCGGCGGAGACCGCACCGCCCGAGGCCGATGTGCTCACCGCCGCGGTGGAGTACCGGGTGCTGAAGGAGTCCGTGGTGCTGCGCGGCACGGTACGGGCCGGCCAGACGATCGACGTGGCGCCGCGGGGCGCGGGCGAGGGGACCGGGGAGCCCGTGATCACCCGCCTGCCGGTCGAGGCGGGGGACCGGGTCGAGGCCGGGAAGGTGGTGCTGGAGGTGTCGGGCCGGCCCGTGTTCGCGCTCCCGGGCAACACCCCCATGTACCGGGACCTCAAGCCCGGTGCCGAGGGCCGGGACGTGGCCCAGCTGCAGGCCGCGCTGCGCGGCCTCGGCCACGGCACCGGCACCGACGCACGGGACGTCTTCGGCGCCGGCACCAAGGCGGCGCTGACCGAGTTCTACGCGTCCATCGGGTACGAGCCCCGGCAGGCCGAGGCCGACGGCGGGGAGCGGCTGAGGAAGGCGAGGGAAGCGGTACGGGCCGCCGAGCGGGCCCTGCAGGACGCCGGCCGGGCCGGCGCCGGTGGGCCGGCCGGCCGGGAGCAGGGCACGGACCCGGGCGTCGCGCGCCGGCGGGCCGGTGAGGACCTCGTCACCGCGAAGGACGAACTCGCCGACGCCGAGGCGGAGTCGGGGCCGATGCTTCCCGCGGACGAGGTGGTCTTCGTGCAGGGTCTGCCCGCCCTGGTGGGATCGGTCACCGGGAGTGTCGGCACGCGGGTCTCCGGCACCGTGCTGCAGCTCTCCGCCGGTGAGCCGGTGGTTCAGGGACACCTGCAGGAGTACCAGCGGCATCTGGTGAGGGTGGGGCAGAAGGTCCGGATCCTCTCCGAGCTGACCGGAAAGGAGACGGCGGCCGAGGTGGCCTCCGTCGCCGACGTCCCCGAGACCGGGAAGCAGGGGGAGGGGGAGGGCGCGGCCCCCGGTGACGGGCCCGTGGCCGGTTCCTACCGACTGGTGGTCGAGCCGGACGGGGGGCTCGGGGCCGGGTCGGCCGGGCAGGACGTCAGGCTGACCGTCGAGTCCGCCTCGACCCAGGGCAAGGCCCTGGTGGTCCCGCTCACGGCGGTGTCCGCGGGCGCCGACAGCAGGACGTCGGTGACGGTGCTGGAGACCGACGGCACCCGACGGCGGGTCGAGGTGCGCACCGGGACCCAGGGGGACGGCTTCGTCGAGGTCGTCCCGGCCGGCGGCCGGACCGGGCTGGAGCGGGGAGACCGGGTCGTCATCGGACTGCGCGGCAGCGGTGCGACCGGGACGGGGAGCAGCGACCCCGGCGGCACCCGGTGAGGCGGCTCGTGCCGCGGACGCGGTCCGCCGCCCGGGAGCGGACCGTCCCGGAGACCGTCCCGGAGACCGTCCCGGAGACCGCGTCGGTACTGGAGTTCCGGGGGGTCGCCCGGACCTACCAGGGCCCGCCGCCCGTGACGGCCCTGCGCCCCGCCGACCTGACGATCCGGCGGGGGGAGTTCGTCACCGTCGCGGGGCCGTCCGGCTCGGGCAAGTCGACGTTCCTCAACATCGCCGGGCTGCTCGACACCGCGACCGAGGGGCGGTACCTGCTCGACGGCGTCGACGTCGGCGGCCTCTCCGACGCGGAGCGGACCGCCGTACGGGGGCGCCGGATCGGCTTCGTCTTCCAGTCCTTCCACCTGATGCCGCACCGGACGGCACAGGAGAACGTGGAACTGGGCATGGTGTACGCGGGCGTGCCGCGCGGGGAACGCACCGAGAGGGCCCGTGCCGCGCTGCACGCCGTCGGTCTCGGCCACCGCCTCACCGCCCTGCCGAGCCGGCTCTCCGGCGGTGAACGGCAGAGGGTGGCGATCGCGCGGGCGCTGGCCGTCCGTCCGGCGCTGCTCCTGTGCGACGAACCGACGGGGAACCTCGACAGCGCGACGGCCGACGCGGTCCTCGCGCTGCTGGGCGATCTGAACGACCAGGGAATGACATTGGTGATCATCACTCACGACGCGGCCGTCGCGGCCCTCGGCTCGCGCCGCATCACCATCCGGGACGGCGTGCTGGACGAGCCGGCGCCCGCCGCGGCCCGGCAGGGGGCCCGATGACCGGGTTCGGGCCGGCGGGGCGCCGCGTCACCGGCGTCGCGCCTTCCACGCTGCGCGTGCGGGACCTGTGCGCCGAGGCGGCGGCGGGCATCCTGCAACGGCCGGCACGGTCCCTGCTGACCGCCGTCGGCACCGTGCTGGGAGTGGGGAGCTTCGTGGCGGTGCTCGGACTGACGGCCACCGCCTCCTCCCAGATCGACAACCGCTTCAACGAACTCAGCGCGACGGAGGTGACCGTCGAGGACAACGCCCGGCAGCAGGACGAGTTCGTGGACGTGGCGTTCCCCGGCGACGCGGACGCCCGTGTCGAGCGGCTCAACGGGGTGAGGCACGCCGGCGTGTACTTCACCGTCCGGTTGCCGGACGGCGTCGCGGTGACGGCCTCCCCGCAGGCGGCGTCCGCGGACTCCGCGTCCCGCGGCAAGGTCGTGGCCGCCTCTCCCGGCGTCCTGGAGGCGGCCGAGCCGACCCTGGTGCAGGGCAGGCTCTACGACGAGTTCGCCGAGCGGACCGCGGCGCCCGTGGCCGTCATCGGCGAGGGGGTGGCGGCACGGCTGGGCATCACCACCCTGGAGACCCTCCCCGCCGTCTTCATCGGCGGAGAGCCCTTCACCGTGGTGGGGATCGTCGGCGACGTGCGGCGCAAGGCGGACCTCCTGCTCTCCGTGGTCGTCCCCCGGACGGCCGCGGAACGCGTCTGGGGGACGGAGTCCGCGTCGGAGCCCAGGATGCTGGTCTCCACCCGGGTCGGCGCGGCCCAGCAGGTCGCGGGGGAGGCGGCCCTGGCGCTGCGCCCCGACCATCCCGAGTACTTCCGCGCGATCGCGCCGCCCGACCCCGAGCAGCTGCGGTCCTCGGTCGGTTCCGACCTCCAGCAGCTGTTCCTGCTGCTCGCCTCCGTCTGCCTGGTCATCGGCGCGGTGGGCATCGCCAACACCACACTGGTGGCCGTGCTGGAGCGCACCGGGGAGATCGGTCTGCGCCGGGCGCTCGGGGCGCGCGGCCGTCATGTCGCCGGGCAGTTCCTCGCCGAGTCGGGCGCGATCGGGACGCTGGGCGGGCTGATGGGGGCCGCGCTCGGCACGGTCACCGTGGTGGTCGTCGCCGTGTTCCGGGAGTGGACTCCCGTCATCCCCCCGGAGACCGTCACGGCGGCACCGCTCGTGGGTCTGGTCACCGGTCTGCTGGCCGGTCTCTACCCGTCGGTCAGGGCGGCGCGGATCGAACCGGTGGAGGCACTGCGACGCTGACGTGATGAAAACGTTCGCCTCCCGTGAGGTTTGGCGTATTCGCGCCAGCTTCGGCGAGGCCGGTGTGACCGCTTTGTGCGATGACGGCTCGTTCCTCCAGATGATCAAGAGCTTAGGGTGCCGTGAAAGCTGCCTAAGAGGTGACTCCGGTTCCGCTTCGTGGGGGGTATTGGTGACCAGAACGCTGACGCTGAGTCAGACGGAACGCGAGATCGTGCACCTGCTGTACCAGGGGCTCGGGGACGCGGCGATAGGCCGCCGGCTGGGGCTCGGCCACCGGACCGTGCAGCGGCGCGTGCAGCAGTTGATGAGACGCTGGGAGGTGCCGGGACGGGTCGCCCTGGGGGCCAGGGCGCAGGAACTGGGACTGTTCGACGTCCCGGGGGGCGGGGAGCGGCGCCTCGGCGCCAGGCCGTCGGTCGCGGCCTGAGCCGCCCGGCCGGATTCCGCCCCCGGCCGCGCCCCGGAGCGGCGGCCCCTCCGTGCGCGGACGTCCCGCACGCCGACCGGCCCCGCGCCGAAGGGCGCGGGGCCGGTGTCCGTGTCCGTCAGGGGCCGGGCGGCCGGTGCCTCAGCTCACGAGGCCCAGCTCCCGGGCGATCAGCATCCGCTGGACCTCGCTCGTGCCCTCGCCGATCTCCAGGATCTTGGAGTCGCGCCACATGCGGGCCACCGGGTACTCGTTCATGAAGCCGTAGCCGCCGTGGATCTGGGTGGCGTCCCGGGCGTTGTCCACCGCGACCGTGGACGAGTACAGCTTCGCCAGCGCCGCCTCCTTCTTGAACGGCTCGCCCGTCACCAGCCGGGAGGCCGCGTCCCGCCAGGCGAGGCGGGCCGTGTGGGCCTTCATCTCCATGTCGGCGATCTTGAACTGGATCGCCTGGTTCGCGCCGATCGGCTTGCCGAAGGCGTGCCGCTCCTTGGCGTACTTCACCGACTCGTCCACGCAGCCCTGCGCCAGCCCGGTGCCCAGCGCGGCGATGGCGATGCGGCCCTCGTCCAGGATGCGCAGGAACTGGGCGTAGCCGCGCCCCGGTTCGCCCAGCAGGTTCCCCGCCGGCACCCGGACGTCGGTGAAGGACAGCTCGCGGGTGTCGGAGGCGTTCCAGCCGACCTTCGAGTACGGGGCGGCCACCGTGAAGCCCGGGGTGCCGGACGGGACGATGATCGCGGAGATGAGCGGGCGGCCGTCGGGCTTGCGGCCCGTGACCGCCGTGACGGTCACCAGGCCCGTGATGTCCGTGCCCGAGTTGGTGATGAAGCACTTGGCGCCGTTGATCACCCACTCGTCCGTGGCCTCGTCCAGCCGCGCCGTCGTCCGCGTCGCGCCCGCGTCCGAGCCGCCGTCGGGTTCGGTCAGGCCGAAGGCGCCGAGGATCTCGCCCGAGCACAGCTTCGGAAGCCACCGGCGCTTCTGCTCCTCGGTGCCGAACAGGTGGATCGGCATCGCGCCCAGCGAGACACCGGCCTCCAGCGTGATGGCCACCGACGAGTCGACCCGGGCCAGTTCCTCCAGGGCGATGCCCAGGGCCAGGTAGTCGCCGCCCATGCCGCCGTACTCCTCCGGGAACGGCAGGCCGAACAGGCCCATGCGGCCCATCTCCCGGACGATCTCGTACGGGAACTCGTGCCGCTCGTAGAAGTCGCCGATCTTGGGCGCCACGACGTCGTGGGCGAACTCCTCGACCGTGCGGCGGAGTTCTTCCAGTTCGGGGGAGAGCTTGTGGTCCATGCTGTCACTGCTCCTGGTGGGAGAGGGCTCGTACGGTGCGGGACGGACTGGGCCGGCCCAGACGGGAGGCCATCCACGTGCTCGTGGCGACGAGACGGCCCAGGTCGACCCCGGTGTCGATGCCGAGGCCGCGCAGCATCCACACGAGGTCTTCGGTGGCGAGGTTGCCGGTGGCGGACTTGGCGTACGGGCAGCCGCCCAGCCCGCCGGCGGAGGCGTCGACGGTGGTGACGCCGAGCCGCAGCGCGGCCAGGGTGTTGGACAGGGCCTGGCCGTAGGTGTCGTGGAAGTGGACGCCGAGCGCCCCGACGGGGACGCCGGCCCCGGTGAGCGCGCGGAGCAGGGCCTCGACGTGACCCGGTGTCGCCACGCCGATCGTGTCGCCCAGGCTCAGCTCGTCGCAGCCCATGTCCAGCAGGGCCCGGCAGACCTTCACCACCTGGGGGACGGGCACGGCGCCCTCCCAGGGGTCGCCGAAGCACATCGACAGGTAGCCCCGGACGTGGACGTCCGCGTCCTTCGCCCGGCCCACCACCGGCTCGAACATTGCCAGCGCCTCGTCCACGGTGCGGTTGAGGTTGGCCTTCGCGAAGGACTCCGTGGCGCTGGCGAAGACCGCGACCCGCCGGGCGCCGAGCGCCAGCGCGCGGTCCAGGCCGCGCTCGTTCGGCACCAGGACCGGCAGGTCGACCGGCAGGCCGGCCACCGCCGGGAACAGCTGCTCGGCGTCGGCCAGCTGGGGCACCCACCTGGGGTGGACGAAACTGGTCGCCTCGATGGTGGTCAGACCCGCGTCGGCCAGGCGGCGGACGAACTCCGCCTTCACCTCCGTCGGGACGGTCCCCCGCTCGTTCTGCAGGCCGTCCCGGGCGCCGACCTCGTGGATCCGGACCCGTGGGGGCAGTCCCTCGGCGGGCACGGTCATGGGCAGGCCGAGTTCCGGGGTGCTCATGCCGTCTCCTCCTCCGCCGGGGCGATGACCGCCAGCACCTGGTCCATGGCGACCGTCGTGCCGGGGGACACGTCCAGCTCGGTGACGGTGCCGGCGTGCGGGGCGGAGACGACGTGCTCCATCTTCATCGCCTCCACCACCAGCAGGCTCTGCCCGGCCGCCACCTCGTCGCCGACGGCGACCTTCACCACCGTCACCGTGCCCGGCATGGGCGCGGTGAGCGAGTCGGCGCCCGCGTGGGCGGCGCGGGACAGCGAGGCGGCGACCGGATCGTGGTCGCGCACCTGCCAGGCGTCGCCGTCGCGGCCCAGCCAGGTGCCGTCCGGCAGCGCGGCGAAGGTGTGGCTGACGCCGTCGAGCCGGAACGCGTACCGGTGCCCGTCGTCCGACCGGGTGACCGCGGACGCGGACAGGGGCTCCTCCGCGCCCTCCGGCAGCAGCTCGGTCCCGCCGTCCGGGGTGGCGCGCACCCGCACGGTGACCGGGTCCCGGCCCGGCACCCGCAGGTGGTGCGCGGTCCAGGCCCGCTCCCCGCCCAGGCGCCAGCCGTCCCCGGCGCCGAACGGGTCCGACCAGCCGGTGGCGTCCGCGGCCGGCGTCAGCGCCGCCCGGCGCAGCAGTGCCGCCGCCGCGTAGACCTCCGCCGGCACCTCGTCCGGGACGAGCGTGTCCGCGTCCCGCTCCACCAGCCCGGTGTCCAGCTCGCCCGCCACCACCGCCGGGTGCGCGAGCAGCCGGCGCAGGAACCCGGCGTTGGTCTGCACGCCGAGCGTCACCGTGTCCGCGAGGGCCGCCCGCAGCCTGCGCAGCGCTGTGGCGCGGTCGGGACCGTACGCGATCACCTTGGACAGCATCGGGTCGTAGAGGCTGCCGACCTCGGTGCCCTCGCTGAGCCCGGAGTCGGTGCGCACGCCGTCGCCCTGCGGTTCGTGCAGCCGCAGCACCGTGCCGCCGGAGGGGAGGAAGCCGCGGGCCGGGTCCTCGGCGCAGAGGCGGGCCTCGACGGCGTGCCCGGTCAGCCGGACGTCCTCCTGCGCGAACCCGAGCCGCTCGCCCGCCGCGACCCGCAGCTGCCACTCCACCAGGTCCAGCCCCGTGACCAGTTCGGTCACCGGGTGCTCCACCTGGAGGCGGGTGTTCATCTCCATGAAGTAGTACTGCGACGGGTCGCCGCCCGGCACGATGAACTCCACCGTGCCCGCGCCCCGGTAGCCGCAGGAACGCGCCGCCTGCACGGCCGCCTCGCCCATCGCGGCCCGCGTGGCCTCGTCGAGCAGGACGCTCGGCGCCTCCTCGATGATCTTCTGGTGCCGGCGCTGGAGCGAGCACTCGCGCTCGCCCAGGTGCACGACGTTCCCGTGGCCGTCGGCCAGGACCTGGATCTCGATGTGCCGGGGCCGGTCGATCCACCGCTCCACCAGCAGGGTGTCGTCGCCGAAGGAGGCGCGGGCCTCGCGCCGGGCGGCGGCGATCTCGTCGGCGAGCAGAGCCTCGTCCCGCACCAGCCGCATGCCCTTGCCGCCACCGCCGGCCGACGGCTTCAGCAGCACCGGCGTCCCGATCCCGCGGGCCGCGTCGGCGAGCTGCGCGTCCGTCAGGCCGCTGCCGCTGGAGCCGGGCACCACCGGCACCCCGGCCGCCTTCACCGTCTCCTTGGCGCGGATCTTGTCGCCCATCAGGGCGATGGCGTCGGCGGACGGACCGATGAAGACCAGCCCCGCCTCCTCGCAGGCCCGCGCGAAGCCGGCGTTCTCCGCGAGGAAGCCGTACCCGGGGTGCACGGCCTGCGCCCCCGTGCGGGCCGCCGCGTCCAGCAGCCGCTCCACCGACAGATAGCTCTCCGCCGCCGGCGCCGGACCGATCCGCACCGCCGTGTCGGCCTCCCGCACGTGCCGGGCGTCCGCGTCGGCGTCGGAGAAGACCGCCACCGAGCGCACGCCCAGCGCGCGCAGCGTCCGGACGACCCGGACGGCGATCTCGCCCCGGTTGGCGACGAGCACGGTGTCGAACATGCGTGGAGCCTCGTGTGCGTTTCCCATGGGTCCCCTCCTCACATCCGGAAGACGCCGAACTGGGGCTCGCCCAGTGGCGCGTTGGCGCACGCGGTCAGGGCCAGACCCAGCACCCGCCGGGTGTCGGCGGGCTCGATGACCCCGTCGTCCCACAGGCGGGCGGTCGCGTAGTAGGCGTTCCCCTGCCGCTCGTACTGCGCGCGGATCGGCGCCTTGAAGGCCTCTTCCTCCTGGGCGGGCCATTCCTCCCCGCGCGCCTCCAGCTGGTCCCGCTTGACCGTGGCCAGCACGGAGGCGGCCTGCTCGCCGCCCATCACGGAGATCTTGGCGTTGGGCCACATCCACAGGAAGCGCGGCGAGTACGCCCGGCCGCACATCGAGTAGTTCCCCGCGCCGTACGACCCGCCGACCACGACCGTCAGCTTCGGCACGCGCGTGCACGCCACCGCCGTCACCATCTTGGCGCCGTGCTTGGCGATGCCGCCCGCCTCGTAGTCCCTGCCGACCATGAAGCCGGAGATGTTCTGCAGGAAGACCAGCGGGATGCCGCGCTGGTCGCACAGCTCGATGAAGTGGGCGCCCTTCTGGGCCGACTCGGCGAACAGGATGCCGTTGTTGGCGACGATCCCCACCGGGTGGCCGTGGATGCGGGCGAAGCCGGTGACGAGGGTCTGCCCGAACTCCGACTTGAACTCGGCGAACCGGGAGCCGTCCACCACGCGCGCGATGACCTCGCGGACGTCGTAGGGCGTGCGGGAGTCGACCGGCACCACGCCGTACAGACCCTGCGGGTCGGCCTTCGGCTCGACGGCGGGCCGCACCTCCCAGGGCGGCGTCCCGCGCGCGGGGAGGGTGGAGACGATGTTCCGCACGATGCGCAGCGCGTGCGCGTCGTCCTCGGCGAGGTGGTCGGTCACGCCCGAGACGCGGGAGTGGACCTCGCCGCCGCCCAGCTCCTCCGCCGTGACCACCTCGCCGGTGGCCGCCTTCACCAGCGGCGGGCCGCCCAGGAAGATCGTGCCCTGGTTGCGGACGATCACCGCCTCGTCGCTCATGGCCGGGACGTACGCCCCGCCCGCCGTGCAGGAGCCGAGCACGGCGGCGATCTGCGGGATGCCGGCGCCCGACATCCGGGCCTGGTTGTAGAAGATCCGCCCGAAGTGCTCGCGGTCGGGGAAGACCTCGTCCTGCATCGGCAGGAAGGCGCCCCCGGAGTCGACGAGGTACAGGCACGGCAGCCGGTTCTCCAGCGCCACCTCCTGCGCCCGCAGGTGCTTCTTCACGGTCATCGGGTAGTACGTGCCGCCCTTGACGGTGGCGTCGTTGGCGACGATCACGCACTCCCGGCCGCTGACCCGTCCGATCCCGGCGATGACGCCGGCCGCGGGGGCCTGGCCGTCGTACAGTCCGTCGGCCGCGAGCGGCGCCAGCTCCAGGAACGGAGAGCCCGCGTCCAGCAGCGTGTCCACGCGCTCGCGCGGCAGCAGCTTGCCGCGCGCGGTGTGCCGGGCCCTGGCCCGCTCCCCGCCGCCGAGCCGGGCCGCCGCCAGCTTGGCGCGCAGCTCCTGAACGAGGGCGCGGTGCGCCTCCTCGTTGGCCCGAAAGGCCTCCGACGCGGGATCGGCCGCGCTCGTCAGCTCCGGTGCCTCGTGCATCCTGCGGTCCCCTCACCCAGTGGTCGACCAGTTAATGAGCGTTAACGCATTTCCCTCAGGTTAACGACCGCTAACCTCCCTGTCTAGAATCGGTTCCATGGCCACCAGAACCGACGCCCCCACCCGCCGCGAGCAGATCCTCAAGGAGGCCGCCCGGCTCTTCGCCGAGCGCGGCTTCCACGGCGTCGGCGTCGACGAGATAGGCGCCGCGGTCGGGATCAGCGGCCCCGGCCTCTACCGGCACTTCCCCGGCAAGGACGCGATGCTCGCCGAGCTGCTGGTCGGGATCAGCGGGCAGCTGCTGACCGGGGCGAAGCGGCGGCTGGCGGAGGCCGAGGGGGTGGCCGGCCCCGGCGCGGGTCCCGAGGCGGTCCTCGACTCGCTCATCGAGGGTCACATCGACTTCGCGCTCGACGACCGCCCGCTCATCACCCTGCACGACCGCGAGCTGGACCGCCTCCGGGACGCCGACCGCAAGATGGTGCGGCAGCTGCAGCGGCAGTACGTGGAGCTGTGGGTCGGGGTGGTCCGCGAGGTGTACCCGGCCGTGGCCGAACCGAGCGCCCGCTCGGCGGTCCACTCGGTCTTCGGCCTCCTGAACTCCACCCCGCACCTGGGCCGGCCCGGATCGCTCCCGGGCCGCGCGGTGACGGCGGACCTCCTGCACCGGATGGCGCGGGGGGCGTTCGCGGCGGTGGGGGAGGCATAGGGGCATAGGGGGAGAGGTCCGCCCGCGCCCCGTCGGCGACGGGGCCGCCGCCCGCGTCGCCGACGGGGCGCCGCCCTGCCGCGGAGTGACGAGGGTTACCCGCGCCCCTCTCTGGACGCCCTCCCTACCCACCGGTACGGTGAAGTCTGAGCAAGCGCTTAGACACGTACCCTGGAGGTGGCGCCGTGCGCCGTACGGTGTTCAACGAGGACCACGAGGCGTTCCGGGAGACCCTCCGCGCCTTCATCGAGGCCGAGGTCGTCCCCGTCTACGACGAGTGGTTCGCCGCGGGCCAGGCGCCGCGCGAGTTCTACTACAAGCTCGGCGAGCTAGGCGTCTTCGGCATCAACGTGCCCGAGGAGTACGGCGGCGCGGGCCTGGACAGCCACAAGTTCGAGGCCGTCCTCTACGAGGAGACCGCCCGCGCGGGCGTCCAGTTCGGCGGCTCCGGCGTGCACGTGCTGCTCGCCCTGCCCTACATCAAGATGCTGGCCACCGACGAGCAGAAGAAGCGCTACCTGCCGAAGTTCGTCACCGGCGAGGAGATGTGGGCCATCGCGATGACCGAGCCGGGCACCGGCTCCGACCTCGCGGGCATGAAGACCACCGCCAAGCTCTCCGAGGACGGCACGCACTACGTCCTCAACGGCGCCAAGACCTTCATCACCGGCGGCGTCCACGCCGACAAGGTGATCGTCTGCGCCCGCACCTCGGCCCCGCGCGAGGACGACCGCCGCTTCGGCATCTCCCTGTTCGCCGTGGACACCAAGTCCGAGGGCTACTCGATCGGCCGCAAGCTCGACAAGCTGGGCCTGCGCACCTCCGACACCGCCGAGCTGGCGTTCGTCGACGTCAAGGTGCCCGTCGAGGACCTGCTCGGCGAGGAGAACAAGGGCTTCTCCTACCTCGGCCACAACCTGGCCTCCGAGCGCTGGGGCATCGCCTTCGGCGCCTACGCCCAGGCCAAGGCCGCCGTCCGCTTCGCCAAGCAGTACGTGCAGGACCGCACCGTCTTCGGCAAGCCGGTCGCCCACTTCCAGAACACCAAGTTCGAGCTGGCCGCCTGCCAGGCCGAGGTGGACGCCGCCGAGGCCGTCGCCGACCGCGCGACCGAGGCCCTGGACGCCGGTGAGCTCACCCCCGCCGAGGCCGCCTCCGCGAAGCTGTTCTGCACCGAGGTCGCCCACCGCGTCATCGACCGCTGCCTCCAGCTGCACGGCGGTTACGGCTACATGAACGAGTACCCGATCGCCCGCCTGTACGCGGACAACCGCGTCAACCGCATCTACGGCGGCACCAGCGAGATCATGAAGTCGATCATCGCGAAGAACATGGGCCTGTAACCACAGGACATGAGCGAAGCACTCCAGTCCCTCCTCGACCTGCTCGACCTCGAGCGGATCGAGGAGGACATCTACCGCGGCCGCTCCCGCTCCGCCGTCGTCCCCCGGGTCTTCGGCGGGCAGGTGGCCGCCCAGGCCCTGGTGGCCGCCGGGCGCACGGTCCCCGAGGACCGGTTCGCGCACTCCCTGCACGCGTACTTCCTGCGTCCCGGCGACCCCGGCGCGCCCATCGTCTACAACGTCGACCGCCTGCGCGATGGCCGCTCCTTCACCACCCGCCGGGTGGTCGCCGTCCAGCACGGCAAGCCGATCTTCGGCCTGTCGGCGTCCTTCCAGACGTACGAGGAGGGGCTGGACCACCAGGCCCCGATGCCGGCCGCCCCGGATCCGGCGGCCCTCCCCACCGGCGAGGAGCGGCTGCGGAGCTACCCGCACCTGCCCGCCGAGACCGTGGAGCGGTTCCTGGAGGCCCGGGCCGCCGTCGACCTGCGGTACGTGGACGACCCGCCGTTCGGGGACTTCGGCGCGCCGCGCGAGCCGCACTCCCAGGTGTGGTTCCGCACCAACGGCAAGCTCGGCGGCGATGTCGACGAACCGCTGCTCCACGTCGTCCTCGCCACCTACGTCTCCGACATGACCCTCCTCGACTCGGTGCTGCTCGCGCACGGCCGGGGCGGCTGGGCCGTCGGGGACGTCGTCGGGGCCTCGCTGGACCACGCCATGTGGTTCCACCGGCCCTTCCGCGCCGACGAATGGCTGCTGTACGACCAGCAGTCGCCGTCCGCGTCCGGCGGCCGGGGCCTCGGCCAGGCCCGCATCTACACGCAGGACGGGCGGCTGGCCGTCTCGGTGGTCCAGGAGGGTCTGGTCCGGGTCCCCTGGTGATTTTGTGCCCCATGGGCTCCTCGATGTGACGTGTGCCATAGGGGCGGCTAGGCTCTAAGAGTGAAAAGCCGCAGACACGGCTTATCCGGCTGATCCGGCTCGTGTGCCTCCGAGCCAGGGCCACGTGCCCGCCCGTGAACCGTTCCGGGCGACTCGGCGGCGTCGGAGGTCGGGTACGTGTCCACCAATGTGCGGTTACACCCCACGACCGTGCCGCGTCTTCCGCGCGGCGGCGGCCATCCGCTCCCGTCGTCGCTTCGCGACATGCGCGGGAGTCGGTGGAACGAAAGGGAAGATCTCATGCGAGCACAGCGCGCAAGGCGTCTCTTCGCGGTGTCGGCCGCCGGGCTGATGATGGCCGGTGGCATCGCGATAGGCACAGCGGGCACCGCGTCGGCGAACGACTCGTCGCACCACGACCGCCATGGCTCCTACAGCCGCTACTGCGACGATCACCACAACCGGTGGTGGAACGACGACTACTGCAACTGGGGCCGTTACGACCGCGGTCACGACCGTTACGACAACGGCCGTTACGACCACGGCCGGTTCGACAACGGTCGCTACGACCACGGCCGCTTCGACAATGGTCGCTTCGACAACGGCCGCGGCCACGACAACGGCCGCTTCGACAACGGCCACGGTGGCCACGACAACGGCCGCGGCGGCCACGACAACGGCCGCGGTGGCCACGACGGCGGGCGCGGCGGTCGCTGACCCGTCGGTGAAGTGAGACACGGTGTGCGGTTCCGTACCGACGGAGCCGCACACCGCGGTCCTCGGCCGCTCCCGGAAAGACCCCTTACGCGGGCCCCGCCTCCAGCCCCGCCTCCGTCAGCAGGTACGCCGTCATCGGGTCGTAGTGGCGCGGACTGACCACGTGGTCGTCCAGCGGCACCGCGACCTGGAGGGTGCCCTCGGACTCGGCGAGGAAGAGGGCGGGGTCGTTGCAGTCGGCGTACCCGACGGAGTCGACGCCGTACTGGCCGGCGGCGCCGGCCCAGCCGTGGTCGGCGACGACCAGGTCGGGCAGCGGGCGGCCCGCGCGCTCCAGGCCGGTCAGGACGGCCTTCATCGGTTCCCCGGAGTGCGTGTGCCACAGCGAGGCACCGTGCTCCAGCACCGCCACGTCCGCGAACTGCTGGACGTAGCCCTCCTCCGTCGTCAGCCCCTCCGGGATCACGACGACCTCGCAGCCGGCGGCGCGCAGCGCGGCGGCCGTGGCGCGGTGCACGTCGAGCAGGCCGCCCGGGTGGCCGGTGGCGAACAGCACCCGCTGCCCGCCGTCCGCGGCCTTGCGCAGCCGTCCGGCCATGCGCTCCAGCGCGGCCACGGTCAGCTCGGGGTCGATGGTGTCCTGGCCGTACCGGTACTCCGGGTCGTCGTTGACGCCGACCCGCTCCGCCATCACCGCGAGCACGTCCTGCTCGTCGGTCCAGCGGTCGCCCAGCTCCAGACCGAGCCAGTAGTTGCGGTCGCCGTTCGCCAGCTTCCGGTAGTGGGAGAGGTTGTTCTCGCGGGGCGTGGCGACGTCGCCCGCGATACGGGTTCTGACGAGGTGTTCGACGAGTTCGGCGCGGCTGGGTGTCCCGGGTATCGGCATGGCTCCATTGTGTAGCAGCCCCCTGTCCGCGTCTGCCGGGTGCCGCCCGCTGGGACGCGGGTCACCCGCCCCGCCGGATCACAGCCTGCGCAGGGCGAACCACAGCTCCATCCGTACGTCCGCGTCGTCGAGGTCGGCGTCCAGCAGGGCCGCGCAGCGGGCGATGCGCTGGCGGACGGTGTTGCGGTGCACGGACAGGGCGACGGCGGTGCGGTCCCAGCTGCCGTGCAGGGAGAGCCAGGCGCGCAGCGTCTCCGTCAGCGCCGGCACGGCCGCGACCGGCGCGAGGAGCGCGCGGGCGTGCGCCTCGGCCTCGGCGTCCGGGACCAGGTCGGCGAGGGCGGGCCGGGGGGCGTGCCGCACCAGCGGCACCCGGGTGGCCCGTGCCCGGGCCAGCGCACGCGCGGCCTGCGCGTCGGCCGTCGCCCACTCGGCCGGGGCGACGGCGGCGCTGACGCCCAGTGTCCAGCCCCGCTGCGGCCCCGGTCCGGCGCCGGCCGCCCCGTCCGGCCCGGCCGCCGGACCCGTGCCGCCCCGCGGCTCCGCCCCCTTCGGCCGGTCCGCCCCGCCCCGGCCCCCCGGGCCCGCCGGCACCAGGACCCGGACGACGTCACCGGCCGGGTCGACCAGCGGGGAGCCGAGGGACGCGCCCAGGGCGGAGGCCGCCACCGGGTCGGGAGGGCCGCAGTCCGGCCGGGCGTGCACGACGTGCCAGCGGGTGTCCCCGTCGCCGTCGAGAAGGGGTGCGACCTCCTCGGGGCGGGCGCCCAGCAGCAGCCGCACCAGGGCGGACGAGCGGGCCGCGCCCGTGCCGCTCTGGTGCTCCCCGGTGAGCAGGGAGAGCAGCACCGCGGCGACCGAGGCGATGGTGTGGTCCCCGGACTCCCGCTGCGGGGCCGCCACCCCGAGGACGAAGCCCCCGCCGGTGCCGAGGGCGTAGGCCGCCAGACGGGTGCCGGCGACCGTGTCGGTGGCGGTCGTGGAGGCCCGGCTGGTGACGAACCGGGCCAGCTTCACCAGGGCCTCGCGCACCTCGCCCGCCGGCTCCCGTCCCGCCGCCGCGATCTCGGCGCCCTCCGGTCCGTACAGCACCGCCCGGCCGTCGAGCCGCGTGGCCAGCCGGCGCAGCACCGACGGCACCGGGTCCGGCCGGGAGGCCGCGGCGGCCAGTTGCCGCTGTGCCTCGGACACCCGCCGCAGCTCGGCCAGCCGCGCCCGCGCCATCAGCTGCCACACGGCGCGGGCCACGGCGGAGAACGTCGTCCGCGGCGGCACCTCCACCAGCGGCAGCCCGTACGCCTCGCAGGCCGCCACCAGGGCCCGCGGCACCGTGTCGTGCACCGGCGCCACCCCGAAACCGAGGGCGGCGCCGCCCGCCGCCACGACCCGGGCGACGTAGGTGTCGAAGTGGCCCTCCGCCTCCGCCCCCGCGGGGACGTGCACGCCGGCCGTCAGCAGCAGCTCGCCGCCCAGCATGTACGGATAGGGGTCGGCCATCTCGGAGGCCTGTGCCCAGTGGACCGCCACCTCCGCCGCCGGGGGCCCGGCGATCTGGCGCAGGGCGAGATCCTCGCGGGACAGCAGGGCCGCGAGGGGCACGGGGGGCGTGGGAGGAGCGACCCTCTCCTGCATCATGGACGTTACCTCCACTCCGGCGGGTCCGAATGGATGGAACGTACACTTCGCAGGTGCTTTTCGGCCACCTAGTGTCAGTCCGGACCGGAATTCCCCCCGGTGTCGCACCGGCTGCCGCGGGTACGGGCGGATGTCCCCGCGAGGCGCCGGCCGGACAGTGTGTCCGGACACCTCCCCATCAGCACGACACGCCACCGACGAGTGCGCGAAGGAGGCCCTCCCATGGCCGTCGACTACACAGTGATCGTCGTCTATCTCGCCGGCATGCTCGCCATGGGCTGGTGGGGCATGCGCCGCGCCAAGTCCAAGAGCGAGTTCCTCGTCGCCGGCCGCCGTCTCGGCCCCGCGATGTACTCCGGCACCATGGCGGCGATCGTCCTCGGCGGCGCGTCCACCATCGGCGGCGTCGGCCTCGGCTACCAGTACGGGCTCTCCGGCGCCTGGATGGTCGTCACCATCGGCCTCGGCATCCTCGCCCTGTCGGTCTTCTTCTCCGCCCGCATCGCCCGCCTGAGGGTCTACACCGTCTCCGAGATGCTGGACCTGCGCTACGGCGGCCGGGCGGGCGTCATCTCCGGCGTCGTCATGTGGGCGTACACGCTGATGCTGGCGGTGACCTCCACCATCGCCTACGCCACGATCTTCGACGTCCTCTTCGACGTGAACCGCACCCTCGCGATCGTCCTGGGCGGCACGATCGTGGTCGCCTACTCCACCCTCGGCGGCATGTGGTCCATCACGCTCACCGACATGGTGCAGTTCGTGGTGAAGACCATCGGCGTGCTGCTCCTGCTGCTGCCCATCGCCGTCATCAGGGCCGGCGGCTTCGGCGAGATGAAGGCCGAGCTGCCGACCTCGTACTTCGACCCGCTGGGCATCGGCGGCGAGACGATCTTCACCTACGTCCTGATCTACACCTTCGGCATGCTCATCGGGCAGGACATCTGGCAGCGCGTCTTCACCGCGGGCAGCGACCGCACCGCCAAGTGGGGCGGCACCGTGGCCGGCACCTACTGCCTGGTCTACGCCGTCGCCGGCGCGGTCATCGGCACGGCCGCCAAGGTCCTCTACCCGAACCTGGCCAGCGCCGACGACGCCTTCGCCACCATCGTCAAGGACGAACTCCCCGTCGGGGTGCGCGGCCTGGTGCTGGCCGCCGCCCTGGCCGCGGTGATGTCCACCTCCTCCGGCGCCCTCATCGCCTGCGCCACCGTCGCCAACAACGACATCTGGTCCCGGCTGCGCGGTGCGACGCGCGGCACGGACGAGGAGCACGACGAGGTCAAGGGCAACCGCGCCTTCATCCTCGTCATGGGCATCGCCGTGATCTGCACCGCGATCGCCCTGAACGACGTCGTCGAGGCGCTCACCGTCGCCTACAACCTCCTCGTCGGCGGCCTCCTCGTGCCCATCCTCGGCGGGCTGCTGTGGAAGCGCGGCACCGCGCAGGGCGCCCTCGCCGCCGTCGCGGTCGGCGGTCTCGCGGTCGTCGGCCTCATGGCCGGCTACGGCATCCTCGCCAACGAGCCCGTCTACTACGGCCTGCTGGCCTCCCTGGCCGCCTACGTCGTCGTCTCCCTGGCGACCCGGCCCACCGACGCGGCCGTCCTGGCCGCCTGGCGCGAACGCCTCGCCGGCCGCGCCCCCGAATCCGCACCCGAACCGGTACCGGCCCACCAGTAGAGTCGTACCGAGCGGTACAGAGCAGTAAATACGCGAAGAAGCGTAAGAAGGAAGGCAATTCATGAGCAGCAACGAGACGCCCCGCGGCCCCGTCGACTCCTCCCGCGTCCCGCGGTACGCCGGGCCCGCGACCTTCGCCCGGCTGCCCCGCCTGGACGAGGTGGGCACCGCCGACGTCGCCGTGGTGGGCGTGCCGTTCGACTCGGGCGTCTCGTACCGCCCCGGCGCCCGGTTCGGCGGCAACGCCATCCGCGAGGCCTCCCGGCTGCTGCGCCCCTACAACCCGGCGCAGGACGCCTCCCCCTTCGCCCTCGCCCAGGTCGCCGACGGCGGCGACATAGCGGTGAACCCGTTCAACATCAACGAGGCCGTCGAGACGATCGAGGCCGCCGCCGACGACCTGCTCGGCACCGGCGCCCGCCTGATGACCCTGGGCGGCGACCACACCATCGCGCTGCCGCTGCTGCGCTCGGTGGCCAAGAAGCACGGCCCGGTCGCCCTGCTCCACTTCGACGCCCACCTGGACACCTGGGACACCTACTTCGGCGCCGAGTACACGCACGGCACGCCCTTCCGGCGCGCGGTCGAGGAGGGCATCCTCGACACGGAGGCGCTCTCCCACGTGGGCACCCGCGGCCCGCTGTACGGCAAGAAGGACCTGACCGACGACGAGAAGATGGGCTTCGGCATCGTCACCTCCGCCGACGTCTACCGCCGCGGCGCCGACGAGATCGCCGACCAGCTCCGGCAGCGCATCGGCGACCGCCCGCTGTACGTCTCCATCGACATCGACTGCCTGGACCCGGCCCACGCCCCCGGCACCGGCACCCCCGAGGCCGGCGGCATGACCTCCCGCGAGCTGCTGGAGATCCTGCGCGGCCTGGCCTCCTGCAACCTGGTGTCGGCCGACGTCGTCGAGGTGGCCCCGGCCTACGACCACGCGGAGATCACGTCGGTGGCCGCGTCCCACACCGCGTACGAACTGACCACGATCATGTCCCGCCAGATCGCCCAGGAGAAGGCGGCGAAGTGACCCACGACCACGACATGGTGCTCCGTCCGACCGCCGCCCAGACGGAGGCCGCGCTGAACCCTCCCCCCGGCCGCATCGGCGGAGACCTGGTCGTGGAGACCCTGGCCTCTCTGGGCGCGACCACCGTCTTCGGCCTGCCCGGCCAGCACGCCCTCGGCATGTTCGACGCGCTGCGCCGCTCGGACCTGCGCTACATCGGCCTGCGGGTGGAGAACAACGCCGGTTTCGCGGCGGACGCCTACGGCCGGATCACCGGTGAGGCCGCCCCGCTGCTGCTGTCGACCGGCCCGGGAGCCCTCACCTCCCTGGCCGCGCTCCAGGAGGCGCGGGCGGCCTCCGCCCCCGTCCTGACGATCGGCAGCCAGGTCCCCACGGCCGGGCTGGGCGGCGGCCGCCACGGCTACCTGCACGAGCTCCCGGACCAGGCGGCCTCGTTCCGGGGCGTGGTGAAGTCCGTCCACACGGTCCGCACCCAGTCCCAGATCCCGTCGGCGATCGCCGAGGCGTGGACGTCGGCGCTCACCGTCCCGCACGGACCGGTGTGGGTGGAGATCCCGCAGGACGTCCTGCTGGCCGGGACGTCGATCCCGCGGGTCACCGGCGGCGACACCTTCCCCGGTGAGCTGCCCCCGCGCCCCGAACTGACGGCGGTCGCCGCCGACCTGCTGACCCGCGCGGAGCGCCCCGCGATCATCGCCGGCGGGGGAGTGGTCCGCGCGGACGCCTCCGGCAAGCTGCGGCAGCTCGCGGAGCGGCTCCGGGCCCCGGTCGTGACGACCTTCGGCGGCAAGGGCGCCTTCCCGTGGACGCACCCGCTCTCCCTCCAGTCCTGGCTGGAGGACCGCCACACGACCGACTTCCTGGAGGACGCCGACGTCCTGCTGGTGGTCGGCTCGGGCCTCGGCGAACTCTCCTCGAACTACCACACGTTCGCACCGCGCGGCCGGGTGATCCAGATCGAGGCCGACCTCGGCAAGCTGGAGTCCAACCACCCGGCCCTGGGCATCCACGCCGACGCCCGCCTCGCCCTCCAGGCCCTGCTGGAGACGGTGGGGGAGCGGCACGATCCGACGGCGCCCGAGCGCGTGCGGGCCCTGCTGGACGAGGTCGGCGAACGCATCGCCTCCCAGGGCCTCACCCTGGAGCAGGACGTCCTGGCGGCCGTGCGCAGGGCCCTGCCGGCCGACGCCCCCTCCTTCTGGGACATGACCATCCTGGCCTACTGGGCCTGGTCGGCCTTCGACGCGAGGTCACCCAACACCATGCACTCGGCCCAGGGCGCCGGCGGCCTCGGCTACGCCTTCCCGGCGGCACTGGGAGCGGCGGCCGCCGACCCCACCCGCCCGGTGCTGGCGGTCTCGGGGGACGGCGGCGCCCTGTACTCCGTCGCCGAACTGGCCACGGCCCGCCAGTACGACATGAACGTCACGTGGCTGATCGTCGACGACGGCGGCTACGGCATCCTGCGCGAGTACATGACGGACGCCTTCGGACAGCCGACGGCGACGGAACTGACCCGCCCGGACTACGTGGCCCTGGCCGAGTCGTTCGGGGTGCCGGGGGTGCGCACGTCCCCCGAGGCGCTGGAGGCGGACCTCGCGAAGGCCCTGGCCGCCCCCGGCCCCTCGGTCGTCGTACTCCCCGCCGTCCTGCGGATGTTCGCGCCGACACACGGCGCGTGAACCCTGGTGCCGCGGGCGGCCTCGGGCCCTAGGATCAGAGGCCGGCCGCAGGGCTGCAGGGCCATAGGGGGGGACCGTGGATCCGGAGATCGTCGCACTGGCAGGGACGGCGGGCACGACCGTCGTCACGCTGATGGCCACCAACGCCTGGGAATCGGCGAGGGACGGCGTGGTCGCCCTGTGGCGCCGCTTCCAGCCCGCCAGAGCCGAGAACATCGGTGAGGAGCTGGAAGCCTGCCGGGAGGAGCTCCTCCTCGCGCGCCGGGCCGCGGACGCCGAATCCGAGGCCGAGCTGACCGCCGAATGGCAGGGCCGCGTACGACGGTTCCTTCTGACCCAGCCGGAGGCCGCCGACGCGCTGCGTCGCATCCTGGACGAGCTGAACCCTTCACCGCCGGAGGAACCGGGCACGGAGCGGGTCCGGCTGCAGGCCCGTGCCTCGGGCAGCGCCCGGATCTACCAGGCCGGGCGCGACCAGCACATCACCGAACGATGAGCGTGCCGGCGCCGATGGAGGGACGCGCCTCGGGCAGCGCCCGGATCTACCAGACCGGCGGCGACCAGTACATCGAGGAACACGTCCACCACCACGCCCCGGGTGCGGCCCCGCTGTTCGGGCATCCGTGGACGGGCCCGGCCGAGCCCCGGGGAGCCGCCCCCGACTCCGTCCGCATGCCCCTGGTCGGTCGCGCGCCCGGCATCCTGCGGGACCGCACCGACCTCATGCGGCGCCTGCGGGACGCGGTGGCCGGACCCGGCGGCGACATCCACGTCCTGCACGGCATGGGCGGCTGCGGCAAGACGGCCGTCGCTCACACCCTGTTCACCGAGGCCGTACGGGACCACGGCCGCGTCGGCCTGTGGATCAACGCCTCCGAACGGGTGTCCCTGCGCGCCGGCATGCTCGCCGCCGCCGGCGACCGCGGCGCCGCCGCCGGCGAGCTGGCCGCGGCGGCCGGCGGCCAACGAGCCGCGGCCGACCTGGTCTGGCACTACCTGGACCACTCGGCGCAGCCCTGGCTGCTGGTCCTCGACAACGCCGACGACCCCGGCATCCTGGAGGAAGGCGCCTGGCTGCGCCCGAGCCCCTCGGGGACGGTGCTGGTGACCACCCGCCACGCGACCTCCCCGTTGTGGCGCACCCCGGGGACGAGCAGCCACCGGCTCGGCGTACTTCCCCTGGAGGACGCGGCCCGGGTCCTGTGCGACCTGGCCCCGGACGCGGGTACGCCGGAGTCCGCGCGGCAGGTCGCCCGGCGCCTGGGCTGCCTGCCCCTGGCGCTGACGCTGGCCGGGACACACATGGCCCACCAGCTGCTGGAGTCGTGGTCCATGGACGAGTACGAACGGAAACTGGGCGAGGAGTCGACGGCCCTGGTCGACCGGGGCGCGTCGGCGACCGGGAGCGGACAGTCCCGACGCCTCGTGGGCCGCACGTGGCAGCTGTCGCTGGACAGCCTGGCGGAAGGCGGCCTGCCGGAGGCGACGACCCTGCTGCGGCTGCTGTCCTTCTGGGCGGCGGACCCCGTGCCACTGTCGCTGCTGACACCGGCGGCACAGGGCGGGACCGACCTCGGTCACCTCGATCCGCCGCTGACTCCCGCCCGGGTCGAACCGGCCCTGCGCGCCCTCCTCGACCACTCGCTGATCGACCTGGTCGAGACGGACGGGCACCGCTGTGTGAAAGCCCACGGGGTACTGCTGGACGCTGTCGCCGCGGGCGTGCCCGACGCGGAGCGCGAGCTCCTGGCGGAGTCGGCGGGCCTGCTGCTGCGGGCGGCACTGCCGCAGGAGGGCGCCGCGACGCCGCGGGCGCGTTCCCAGGTGCGGCTCCTGGCACCGCACGCGACCGGCCTGCTGCACCGGTCCCACCGCCACGGCCTGGTGACGGCGGAATCCGTACGGATCGCGGTGCGTGTCGCGCGGCTGGTGTACGAGGCAGGGGACTGGACCGCCGCGCTGGCCCTGGCCTCCACCGCCGCCGAGACGGCCGCGGAGCACCTGGGGGACGAGGCCCCGGCCGCCATCGAGGCCCGGTCGGGCCAGGGCCCCGTCCTGTTCCGGCTCGGCCGGTACGCCGAAGCCGCCCGTCTCCTGCGGCCGGTGCACCAGGACGCGCTGCGCACGCTCGGCCCCCATGACGCGCGCACCCTGGACGCGGCCTACGAACTGCAGCGGGTGCTGCACCGCCTGGGTGACCTGGCCGAGGCCCGTACGCTGCTGGAAGCGGTCCTGGAAGGCCGCCGCCACGTGCTCGGCGAGGACCACGTCGCCACCCTCAAGACGCGCTGCGAGATGCTGGAACTCCGTCTCTCCCAGCACGAGTCCGACCACTACACGGAGGCGGCCGGGGAACTGGTGGGGGACTGCGAACGCCGTCTCGGCCCCGACCACCTGGTGACCGTGTGGGCACGCGACGCACTGGCGCGGGGGCTCCTGCGCTCCGGCCGGGGCGCGGAGGCCGAGGACCTCTTCCGCCGGGTGCTCGCCGGACAGCGGGCCGGGTACGGGGACGGCCATCCGCTGGTCCTCGGGGTGCTCATCCAGCTCAGCCGGGCCCAGTACGCGCAGGGCAAGCGGGAGCAGGCCGCGGAGAGCGCGCGTGAGGTGGCCGAGCAGCGGGCCGGGATCCTGGGCGAGGAGCACCCCGAGACCGTCGCGGCCCGCGCCTGGTGCGCCGAGGTCCGGGCGGCGCCGCCCACGGGTGAGGCCGCCGGTCCTTGAAGCCGTCGGGGAACGGCGTCCGTACGATGCCGATCGTTCGATCGGCTGCGGAGGCGACCCGGTGAACGGCGTGCTCCCAGCGGCCGCCGGGCGCGTCTTCCGTGGAGGGAATGCGGCGGCCCGCCTCGATATGGGCGATGTGTGAACGCGTCATCACCGTCATGTCCGCGAGTTGCTGCTGCGTCAGTGGCTACGCCTTCCCGGCGGCGCTGGGAGCGGCGGCCGCCGACCCCACCCGCCCGGTGCTGGCGGTCTCGGGGGACGGCAGCGCCCTGTACTCCGTCGCCGAGCTGGCCATGGCCCGCCAGTACGGCCTGGACGTCACGTGGCTGATCGTCGACGACGGCGGCTACGGCATCCTGCGCGAGTACATGACCGACGCCTTCGGACAGCCGACGGCGACGGAACTGACCCGCCCGGACTACATGGCCCTGGCCGAGTCGTTCGGGGTACCGGGGGTGCGCACGTCCCCGGAGACCCTGGAGGCGGACCTGGCGCGGGCGCTGGCGTCACCGGGCCCGTCGGTGGTCGTCCTCCCGGCCGTGCTGCGGATGTTCGCGCCGACGCACCTGGGCTGAACCGCGGTGCGAGCAGGGCCACTCGAGGTGGGCAACGGCCTGTGACAGTTCCGGGACAGGGAATGCACGGTTCCAGGGCGGGCGGTTCATAGTCTTTTCACACCGTCAACCGGAAAGGTGCACATCCGTTGAGACTGACCGCCGCTTTCTCCGCCCTCGCCGACTCCTCCGAGTCCTCTCGCCGCCGTCGGGTGCTGCGTGGAGCCGTCGGGTCCTTCGCCGTGACCGGTGCGGTGTTCGCCTCCGCTGTGAGCGCCTCCGCCGACGACACTCCCGCGCTGTCGGCTTCCGCCTCCGCCTCCGCGTCCCCGTCGGCCCCCGCCTCCGCGTCCCCGTCGGCGACGGCGTCCGACCCGGCTTCCGTCACGCCCGCGCCCGCCGCGTCGGCGTCCGCCCCCGCCTCCACGCCGGCCCCCGCCTCCCCGAGCCCGTCGGCCCCGGACGATGACCATGGTTCCGGCGGACAGGGCCCGGTGACCTCCGACCGGTGTGTGGTGACGGTCGGGCAGAGCATCGGCGCGGGCACCACCGCGCTGATGACCATCAGCCCGAACGGACCGTCCGTCCAGTTCCAGGGAGCGGGCGAGGACAAGCCGATACCGGGTCTGTCGCTGACCCGCACCAATCCGAAGCTGCCGGCGAGCGCGGGCTTCCTCGCGGAGATCCTCCACCCGAACAGTGCCGCTCCGCAGCTGCGGACGAACATGGAGGGCGGCGGTCACCCGGCGTCGGTCCACTCGTTCCCCCGCTTGCCTGAGGGATGCAGTTTCCAGTACCCGACCGGTGACTCGGCCGGTTCCGGTGACTCCGGCGGGGCCGCCCAGACCTCCGTGATCCCGAAGGGCGGCGTCGCGGCCGGCTACGAGAGCCCGGACGGCGGCGAGTCCGTGCTCCTCGCGGTCGGAGGGGCGGCGGCCTTCGGCGCCACCGGCGTCGCCTTCGTGGCGCTGCGCCGGCGCGGTTCGGCCGTCACCCCTCGCTGAAGCCGCAAGCCCCCGCCCTGAGCCGGCCCCCACGCAGTGCACCGCCGGACCGGCCCAGGGCCTCCAGGAGACCGACCACCATGCGCCTGTCCGCCGACCGCCGACTGGCCGCGGCCCTGCTCGTCCTCCCCCTCGCCGTAGCGCTCGGCGGCTGCGGGGCGGACGGGCGGGCGGCTGCTCCGGCCCCGGCCATCTCCACGTCCGCCGCGGCACCCGCCGCTCTCCCCGCACTCGGCAAGACGCCGGCGGGAATGCCCGCTTCGGCGCCCGTCAGGGTCACCATCCCCTCCGCCGGGGTCGACGCCGCCCCCCTGCTCCGGCTCGGGCTGAACGCCGACGGCACCATCGAGGTCCCCTCCGTGGCCCAGGCCGACCGCATCGGCTGGTACGAGAAGGGGGTGACCCCGGGAGAAACCGGTCCCGCCGTCCTCGTCGGTCACTTCGACACGGTGAACGGCCCCGCGGTGATGAAGAACGTCGCCCGGATCAAACCGGGCGACCGTATCGACGTCACCCGCGAGGACGGCACCCGCGCACGTTTCGTCGTCACTGCGCTGGAGCAGGTCGACAAGCGTGCCTTTCCGACGCAGAAGGTCTACGGCAGAACCGATGGCCCCGAACTGCGGCTGATCACCTGCGGCGGCGAGATCACCGACGGCCACCGCCCGGACAACATCATCGTCTACGCCGGCTTCGTGGACTGACGGCCTACCAGATCGCCTCGACCCACTCCGGGTGGTCGACGAACGGGTTGCGGTTGTGCTGGTAGGTGTCGTAGATGACCTGGTTGCGGCGCTCCTCGAAGGCGTCCGGCGGGTCCTCGTCGTTCCACGCCTTCAGCACGGCGAGCTTGCCGATGTACGGGTTGCTGCCGTTGTTCACGCTGCCGTTGACCTCCAGGTCGGCCCAGCCGTCGTCGCCCTCGTAGCGGACCGCCATGTAGAAGATCATGCGGGCCACGTCGCCCTTGACGGCGTCGCGGGGCTCGAAGGAGTCGGAGTCGGTGAGGCTGCCGCCGCCGTTGCTCACGGCGCTGCCGCCCTCGTCGAAGTCCTTGTTGCCCCGGACGCCGTTGACCTGGACGTCCTCGGGGCGCAGGTGGTGCAGGTCGGTGCCGGGCCCGGTGGAGGTGCCGAAGTCGCCGTGCGACTTGGCCCAGACGTGCTCCCGGTTCCAGTCGCCGGTGTCCCCGCCGTTCAGCGACTTGGCTCGGGAGACGCCGGAGTAGAGCAGGACCACGTTGTTGCTGTTGGCCGGGTCCTGGTCGGTGACCTTGAGGGCGTTCCAGACGGCCGAGTAGGAGATCTTCGTCTGGCTGCTGATGATCGTGTGGAGGGAGGCCTTGAGGTCGGCCCCGGTCTTGCCGACCGCGTTCTTGTAGTACGTCGTGTCGTAGTCGTTCGTGGTGGCCGTGGCGGGGGCCGCGGCCAGGGACGGGGCGGCGAGGCCGGCGAGGACGGCGGCCGCGGCGAGCGCCACCGCCTTGCGGCGCCGGCCTGCGGACATGCGGATCGCGAGCATGTGGGGTGTCCGATCTACGCGGGGTCTACGCGGGTTGATGCCCGAGTGATACCGCAGAGAGTGACATGGACATGCGATCAGTGGCGTGAAGGGAAGGTGGCGATCGCGTGACGGACGCCCGTCCTCCTCGCCGGCCCCCACGCCGGCCGCCCGATTGTTGCGGCGGGATGAAATCCCCGCTCGCCCGTGTTGGTGCCTTGCGGTAGATCAGGTGAGCAGGACGACCGACCGGAGGACACCGCGTGGACGCGCAACGGGGATGGGCACGACGACTGGCGGGGTACGCCTGGCGGTACCCCAAGGACGTCGTCCTCGCCCTCGGGTCCTCCCTCGGCGGCATGGCCGTCATGGCCCTCGTCCCGCTGATCACCAAGGTGATCATCGACGACGTCATCGGCGACGGGACCAGGTCCATGGCCACCTGGGCCGGTCTCCTGATCGGCGCCGCGCTCGCCGTCTACGGCTTCACCTACGTCCGCCGCTACTACGGCGGCCGGCTCGCCCTCGACGTGCAGCACGACCTGCGCACGGACATGTACGGCACGATCACCCGGCTCGACGGGCGGCGCCAGGACGAGCTGTCCACCGGCCAGGTGGTCGGGCGGGCGACGAGCGACCTCCAGCTCATCCAGGGCCTGCTGTTCATGCTCCCGATGACCATCGGGAACATCCTGCTCTTCCTGATCTCCCTGGTGATCATGGCGTGGCTGTCGCCGCCGCTGACGCTCGTCGCCGTCGCCGTCGCCCCCGCCCTGTGGTTCATCGCCCGCCGCAGCCGCACCCGGCTGCACCCCGCCACGTGGTACGCCCAGGCCCAGGCCGCCGCCGTCGCGGGCGTGGTCGACGGCTCGGTGAGCGGCGTGCGCGTGGTGAAGGGCTTCGGGCAGGAGGAGCAGGAGACCGGCAAGCTCCGGGAGGTCGGCCGCCGGCTGTTCGCCGGGCGACTGCGGACGATCAGGCTGAACGCCACCTACACCCCCGCCCTCCAGGCCGTGCCGGCCCTCGGGCAGGTCGCCATGCTCGCCCTCGGCGGCTGGCTGGCCGTGCGCGGGCACATCACCCTCGGCACGTTCGTCGCCTTCTCCACCTACCTGGCCCAGCTCGTCGGCCCGGTCCGGATGCTCGCCATGGTCCTCACCGTCGGCCAGCAGGCCCGCGCCGGCACCGAACGCGTCCTGGAGCTGATCGACACCGAGCCGTCCCTGACCGACGGCACCAGGCAGCTCCCGCCCGACGCGCCCGCCACCGTCGAGTTCGACGACGTGTCGTTCGGCTACGACCCCGGCCGGCCCGTCCTCGACGGCCTCTCCTTCGAGATCCGGCCCGGCGAGACCCTCGCCGTCGTCGGCTCCTCCGGCTCCGGCAAGTCCACGGTCTCCCTGCTGCTGCCGCGCTTCTACGACGTGTCGCGCGGCGCCGTCCTCGTCGGCGGCCACGACGTGCGCGAGCTGACCCTCGACTCGCTGCGGGCGGCGATCGGGCTCGTGCCCGAGGACTCGTTCCTGTTCTCCGACACCGTGCGCGCCAACATCGCCTACGGCCGCCCCGACGCCACCGACGAGGAGATCGAGGCCGCCGCCCGGGCCGCGCAGGCCCACCGGTTCATCACCGAGCTGCCCGACGGCTACGACACCACCGTCGGCGAGCACGGCCTGACCCTCTCCGGCGGCCAGCGCCAGCGCGTCGCGCTCGCCCGCGCGATCCTCACCGACCCCCGGCTGCTGGTCCTGGACGACGCGACGTCCGCCGTGGACGCCCGCGTCGAGCACGAGATCCACGAGGCGCTGGCCCACGTCATGCGGGGCCGCACCACCCTGCTGATCGCCCACCGCCGCTCCACCCTGGGCCTCGCCGACCGCATCGCCGTCCTCGACCGCGGCCGCCTCGCCGACATCGGCACCCACGAGGAGCTCCAGGAACGCTCGGCGCTCTACCGCCGCCTGCTCACCGACCCCGACGAGCTCGGCGGCGTCTCGCCCGGCCACGCCCGCCCCGCCGAGGCGCGGGAGGACACCTCCGTCCGCGACGAGCTGGACGCCGAGTTCGACGCCGAGCGCGGGGTCACCCCGCGGCTGTGGACCGGCGACCGCGCGCCGAAGGACACCGCCCTCGCCGGCACCCCCGCCACGCCCGAGCTGCTCGCCCAGGTCGACGCCCTGCCCCCGGCCACCGACACCCCGGAGGTCGACGAGGCCCGCGCCGTGCTGCCGGAGGAGTCCTACGGCCTGCGACGCCTCCTGCGCGGCTTCGGGCGCCCGCTGCTCGTCAGCCTCGCCCTGGTCGCCGTCGACGCCGGCATGGGCCTGCTGCTGCCGGTCCTGATCCGGCACGGCATCGACGACGGCGTCACCCGGCTCGCCCTCGGCGCGGTCTGGGCGGCCTCGCTGCTGGGCCTGCTCGCCGTGCTCGCCCAGTGGGCGGCGCAGACCGGCGAGATCCGCATGACCGGCCGGACCGGCGAGCGGATCCTGTACTCCCTGCGCCTGAAGATCTTCGCCCAGCTCCAGCGGCTCGGCCTCGACTACTACGAGCGCGAGCTGACCGGCCGGATCATGACCCGGATGACCACGGACATCGACGCGCTGTCGACCTTCCTCCAGACGGGCCTGGTCACCGCCTTCGTCTCGGTCGTCACCTTCCTCGGCATCATGGTCGCCCTGCTGGTGATCGACGTGCAGCTCGCCCTGGTCGTCTTCGCGACCCTGCCGCCGCTGGTCGTCGCCACGTTCTTCTTCCGCCGGGCCAGCGTGAAGGCGTACGAGCTGGCCCGCGAGCGGGTGTCGGCGGTCAACGCCGACCTCCAGGAGTCGGTGGCCGGGCTGCGGATCGTGCAGGCGTTCCGGCGCGAGCGCGACGGCGGGCGGCGCTTCGCCGAGCGCAGCGACAGCTACCGCCGGGCCCGCATCCGGGGCCAGTGGCTGATCTCGGTCTACTTCCCGTTCGTGCAGCTGCTGTCCTCGGCGGCGGCCGCCGCCGTGCTGGTCGTCGGCGGCACCCGGATCGACGACGCCACCCTGACGACCGGCGCGCTGGTGGCCTACCTGCTCTACATCGACCTGTTCTTCGCGCCCGTCCAGCAGCTCTCCCAGGTCTTCGACGGCTACCAGCAGGCGACCGTCTCCCTCGGCCGGATCCAGGAGCTGCTGCGCGAGCCCACCTCGACCCGGGCCGCCGAGAAGCCGGCCGAGGTCACCTCCCTGCGCGGCGAGATCGCCTTCGAGAACGTGCACTTCCGGTACGGCGGCGAGGAGGAGGCCCTCACCGGCATCGACCTGCGCATCCCCGCCGGGCAGACCGTCGCGTTCGTCGGCGAGACCGGTGCGGGCAAGTCGACCCTGGTCAAGCTGGTCGCCCGGTTCTACGACCCGACGGAGGGACGGGTGACCGCCGACGGGCGGGACCTGCGCGACCTCGACCTCACCTCCTACCGGCACCGCCTCGGCGTCGTCCCGCAGGAGGCGTACCTCTTCCCCGGCACCGTCCGGGACGCCATCGCCTACGGGCGTCCGGAGGCCACCGACGCCGAGGTGGAGGCCGCGGCCCGCGCGGTCGGCGCCCACGAGATGATCGCCACGCTGGAGGGCGGCTACCTCCACGAGGTCGCCGAGCGGGGCCGCAACCTCTCCGCCGGGCAGCGCCAGCTCATCGCACTGGCCCGCGCCGAACTCGTCGACCCGGACGTCCTGCTCCTCGACGAGGCCACCGCGGCCCTGGACCTGGCCACGGAGGCCCAGGTCAACCAGGCCACCGACCGGCTGGCGGGCCGCCGCACGACCCTGGTCGTGGCCCACCGGCTGACCACGGCGGCCCGCGCGGACCGGGTCGTCGTCATGGACCACGGACGGGTCGTCGAGGACGGCACGCACGACGAACTGCTCGCGCTCGACGGGCGGTACGCCCGGCTGTGGCGGACGTTCACCGGGGCGGCCGAGCCGGAGGAGCCGGTCGGCGCCTCCCGCTGACGGCCCCGCACACTCGCGCAACCATTCGAACCGACTCACGCGTCCGTACATCCGTACGTCAGCGATCACCGTACGGAAGGGGCCGTCGTGGACAGGGGTGGTTCCGGAATGCGCCGGCGGCTGGCGGCCGGCGCGGCCGTGCTGACCGCGGCGGGACTCCTCGCGGTCGCGGCGCCCCACGAGGTGCAGGCGGCCGCCGCGCCGTGCGCGGGCCGCAAGGTCCGCACGCTGCCGTTCCCCACCGGGTTCGTGCTCGTCTACAAGCGCGGCGGCCGCGTCTGCGCCGTCACCGTCCCCAAGAGGACCGGCACCAAGCGGAAGATGTTCGTCAGCGTGCAGGCGCGCGGCGGCCGGCCGGTCGTCGACGAGGGGCGCTACGCCTACCGGGCCGGGCCGGTGACCGTGCCCGCCGGACGGCGGTGCGTGTGGGTGCGGGGCGGCGTGGACCGGGGCGCCGTCAGCTCCGGCTGGATCCTCTGCTGAGACGGCCCGCGCCGGCCATTTCCTCATCTCCCCTGGTGTACGGGTGTGTTGCTCCGATAGCTTCCGGCGCACATCTGTTTCACAGGGAGGGTGCATGCGCAAGGCGCTCAGATGGCTGCTGGCGCTCGTGGTGCTCGTGGGCACCGCCGGCACGGCGGGTGCGGCCACCGCCGCCGAGCCGAAGGCCGTCGACATCAAGGACCGGCTGCTGTCCATACCGGGCATGAGCCTGATCGAGGAGAAGCCGTACACCGGCTACCGCTTCTTCGTCCTGAACTACACGCAGCCGGTCGACCACCGGCACCCGTCCAAGGGCACGTTCCAGCAGCGGATCACCGTGCTGCACAAGGACGTGAGCCGCCCGACGGTGTTCTACACCGGCGGCTACAACGTCTCCACGAACCCGAGCCGCCGCGAGCCGACCCAGATCGTGGACGGCAACCAGGTCTCCATGGAGTACCGCTACTTCACCCCGTCCCGGCCCCAGCCGGCCGACTGGTCCAAGCTGGACATCTGGCAGGCGGCCAGCGACCAGCACCGCATCTTCCAGGCCCTCAAGCCGCTCTACTCCGAGAACTGGATCTCCACGGGCGGCTCCAAGGGCGGCATGACCGCCACCTACTACGAGCGCTTCTACCCGCGCGACATGGACGGCGTCGTGGCCTACGTCGCCCCCAACGACGTGGTGAACAAGGAGGACTCGGCCTACGACCGCTTCTTCGCGACCGTCGGCACCAAGGAGTGCCGCGACCGCCTGAACGGCGTGCAGCGCGAGGCGCTGGTGCGCCGCGCGCCGCTGGAGAAGAAGTACGCGGCGTACGCGGCCGAGAACGGCTACACCTTCGACACGATCGGCAGCCTGGACCGCGCCTACGAGGCCGTCGTCCTCGACTACGTGTGGGGCTTCTGGCAGTACAGCACCCTGAAGGACTGCGCGGACATCCCGGCCGACGCCCAGAACGCCACGGACGACGCGATCTGGGAGTCGGTGGACACGATCTCCGGCTTCTCCGCCTACACCGACCAGGGCCTGACCACGTACACGCCGTACTACTACCAGGCGGGCACGCAGCTCGGCGCGCCGACGATCCACTTCCCGCACATCGAGAAGAAGTACATCCGCTACGGCTACCAGCCGCCGCGCAACTTCGTGCCCCGCGACATCCCGATGACGTTCCAGCCGTGGGCGATGCGGGACGTCGACACCTGGGTGCGGCACCACGCCAACCAGATGCTGTTCGTGTACGGCGAGAACGACCCGTGGGGCGCCGAGCCGTTCCGCCTCGGCCACGGGGCGCGCGACTCCTACGTGTTCACCGCCCCCGGCATGAACCACGGCGCCAACGTCGCCGGCCTGGTGCCCGAGCAGAAGGCCCTGGCGACCGCCCGCATCCTCGAGTGGGCCGGCGTCGCCCCCGCCACCGTCCGGCAGGACCCGTCGGCGGCCAGGCCGCTGGCGGCGTTCGACGCCAGGCTGGACAAGCGGGACGTGCGGCACGAGTCCACGCTGCGCCCGTAGCACCGCGTCACGCCCCGGCCGCGTCCGGCCGCCGAGCGCGCAGGCGTTCACAGCGGCCGGGCGCAGCCCACCGGACGTTCGTCGTCCCCGAGGCGGACGAACAGGGCGGTCCCGGCGGGGCACCGGTCCCGGCGGGTGACCGCCTCGACCACCTCGTACCGGGGTTTCCGCTCGCCCTCGCCGTCGCACGCGGTCTCGCGGACCCTTCCGCTCCCGGCGTCGTGGACGCAGTCGCCGACGATGGTGCGCGGGCCGCCCCCGCCCCCCGGGTCACCGGGGTGCGGGGGCTGGAGCGAGCGCATGCAGGCGTAGCCCCGGGCCACGGCCCCGTCCCCGTCCTCGTCGGCGGAGGGCCGCTGCTCGCTGATGTGCAGGACGAAGTCGGTGGTCGCCGGGCAGGGCGGCCCGGGTCGTGCCGGGCCACGACCCGGGCCGCCGCCAGCTCGCTCGCGCACGGCACCTCGGTGAAGCTGACCGTCCCGAACGAACTGCACTCGTCGACCGCCAGGAACACCGCCCCGTACCCGGACGGCCGGACGACCGCCGCCGGCGTCCGCTCGCCGCCCCGCCCGGCCGCCCCCGCCCCGCCGGGCGAAGGGCTCTGACAGCCCGCCACCAGCCCGGCGCACAGCGCCGGGAGCGCGCACAGCACGCCCGTGAACCGTCTCCCACGCATCGCAGCCCCCCGGGTCCCCCGTCCAGCGTGACCCGTCGCGGCGGGCGCACGCCAGACGCGCGGGGTGCTTTGCGCACGGTGAGGGGCTGCGCTCCCGGCGCGTTGCGCAGGCCGCGCTACGCCCGGTACGACAGGCCGTGGCCGACCGGGTACAGCACCGTCGCCGGATCGTCCGCCCGCACCACCGGCACGGGCAGCTTCCCGCGCGGCCGCACCCGCCCGGCGACGACCCGGGCCGCCGCCCGCACCTCGACGTCCGTCCACGAGTAGGCGGCCAGGAAGGCGGGGACGCCGGGGAGCTGGGCCACGTCGTACGGGTTGCGGACGGCGACCGCCACCACCGGCTTCCCGGTCGCCAGCAGCCGGTTCACCAGCGTGCGCTGGCTGCTGCCCGCGGTGACGTTGTACGTGGCGACCACCACCGCGTCCACGTCCCCGGCGGCGGCGACCGCCCGGTCGATGACCGCGGCGGTGGGCGCGGTGCCCGTGGACAGGGCGGTGGCCGTGAAGCCCAGTTCGCCCAGTGCGCCCGCGAGCGTGCTCGTCGGCGGGCCCGTCGTGCCCGACGGGGAGGCGGGATCGGCGCCGACGACCAGCAGCCTCGGCGTCCGGCGCCGGGACAGCGGCAGCAGTCGCCCCTCGTTGACCAGCAGCGTCGTGCTCCGCTCGGCGATCCGGTCGGCGGCGGCCAGATGCCCCCGGGTGCCGACCGTGCGGTCGACGTCCCGGCTCGTGGTGTAGGCGTCCTCGAAGAGGCCCAGTCCGGCCTTCAGCCGCAGCACGCGCAGGATCGATTCGTCGAGCCGCGCCTCGGTCAGCTCGCCCTCGCGCACGGCCGTCAGGACGGCGTTCCACGCGAGGTCCAGGTTCGGCGGGTTGAGGAGCTGGTCGACGCCGGCCTTCAGGGCCAGCACCGGCACCCGGTCGTCGCCGTACTTCGTCCGTACGCCCTCCATGCCGAGGGAGTCGGTGACCACGACGCCGTCGTAGCCGAGTTCCTCGCGCAGGATGCCGGTGAGGATCGGGCGGGAGAGGGTGGCCGGGTCGCCGGAGTCGTCGAGCGCCGGGACCACGAGGTGGGCGGTCATGATCGAGTCGATGCCGGCCGCGATCGCCGCGCGGAACGGCGGCGCGTCCAGCTCCTCCCACTGGGCGCGGCTGTGCGTGATGACCGGGAGACCGGTGTGGCTGTCGGTGGCCGTGTCCCCGTGCCCGGGGAAGTGCTTGGCGCACGCGGCGACACCGGAGCGCTGGTACCCCGTCACCTCGGCGGCCACCAGCCCGGCCACCGCCGCGGGGTCGGCGCCGAAGGACCGCACGCCGATCACGGGGTTGGCCGGGTTCACGTTCACGTCGGCGACGGGGGAGTAGTCCTGCCGGATGCCCATGGCGCGCAGCTCGGCGCCCGAGACCTGCCCGAGGGTACGGGCGTCGGACCGCGAGCCGTTCGCGCCGACGGCCATCGCGCCGGGGAACAGGGTCGCCGGCTCGCCCACGCGGGCCACTGTCCCGTGCTCCTGGTCCGTGGAGATCAGCACCGGCAGCCCGCGCGGCAGCGACAGGGACGCCTTCTGGATGCCGTTGGACAGACCGGCGATCTGCTGCGGGTCGCGGGTGTTGTGCGCCCAGGCGAAGTAGATGATGCCGCCGACCCGGTACCTGGCCACCAGCTCGGCGGCCGTGCGGACGCCGATCTCCTTGAGGTTGGCGTCGATGTCGGCCTGGTCGGGCGCGGTGGCGGAGTGGCCGTAGACCCGCATCACGAAGAGCTGGCCGACCTTCTCCTCGAGCGTCATGCGGGAGACGAGGGCGCGGAGCCCGGCGTCGTCGGGCCGGTGCCGCCCGGCGTACGCGGTGCCGCCTGCCGCGAGCGCCGCGGTGACGCCCGCGGTGGCGGCGAGGACGGTACGTCTGGAGGGTCGTGCGGTGCTTCCCGGGCCGGCCGTGCTGCTGTGGTGCACGTGCGCTCCTTCCGGAGTGATCCGCTGCGGGATCGCTGGAGAGCTGCTGAAGGAAACTTCCAAGGAGCCACCAATATCCGGGAAGTTTCTGCCAGTCAAGGGAGCGCACAGGAGTCGTCCCGCGGGCCGGGCGGGGGAGGGGCCGGGGCCGCCACCGGCGCTCGGGAGGGGGGCGCGCCGATGGCGGCGTGCTGCCGGCCGCGGTGCGGAGGGGAGGGTGGTCAGCGATCGCAGCCAGCAGCGAGGCCGACACCGCACCGTGGTGACTCTTCCGGCAACGTGCGGGTTGGACGAGCGGGGCCCGGCCCCGGTTCCCGGCCCGGGCGCGGTTTCCGAAGTCGGTGCCGGTGGGGTCAGCGGGGCGCCCGTGCCGAGGACGGGCCGGTGTGCGCGGAGACGGCCGGCCAGTGCGCACGCAGGGCGCGCACGGTCTCCGCGATCGCCGGACGCCGGGCGGCCCCCGTGCGCCACAGCGCGTACAGCCGCCGTACGGGCATCGGGTCGAGCGCCACCTCCACCACCCCGGCGGGCAGCGGGCCGCGCCCCAGCCGGGGGATCACCGCGATGCCGAGGCCGGCGGCGACCAGGGCCACCAGCGTGGGGTTCTCGTCGGCCTGGTGGACGATGTCCGGCTCGTGCCCGGCCGTCCGCAGGGTCCGCACCAGCCAGTCGTGGCAGACCCGGCCGGGCGGCTGGCAGATCCAGCGCTGCCCGCCCAGATCCTCCCGCCGCACCCCTTCGCGCCCCGCGAAGGGGTGCCCTTCGGGGACGAGCAGGTCGCACAGGTCCTCGCCGATCGGGGCCTGTTCCACGCCGGCCGCGGCGGGCAGCGGCGCGATGTCCCAGTCGTGGGCGACGACGAGGTCGACGGCGCCCTTCGCCACCAGGTCCACGGACAGGTGCGGGTCGGCCTCGCTGAGCCGGGTGTCGAGCGCGGGGTGGCGCGCCGCCAGGTCGGCCAGCACGGGGGGCAGCAGCCCGCGCGCCGCCGACGGGAACGCGGCGACGGCCAGCCGTCCCGCCGGCACTCCGCGCCGCTCCTCCAGCTCGGTCTCGGCGCGCTCCACGAGGGCCATCAACTCGCGCGCGGCGGAGGCGAGTTGCCACGCCTCGTCGGTGAGCCGCACTCCGCGGCCCTCCCGTTCCAGGAGCACGGTCCTGGTCTCCCGTTCCAGCTTGGCGATCTGCTGGGAGACGGCGGACGGGGTGAAGCCGAGCGCGGCGGCGGCCGCCCCGACGGTGCCGTGCACGGAGACGGCGTGCAGGGCGCGCAGACGCTGCAGGTCGAGCATGGCGGCTCCCGGGGGACGAGGACTTAGCGTTGCTTCATCCAACCATGCAGCAATCATCGCTGGTGCTACATGGTCGGGCCGGGTGATCCTCGACGCATGCGACCTTCCCACCTCGCCCTCGGCGTGCTCGTCGCCGCCGTCTGGGGCGTCAACTTCACGGTCATCGAGATCGGCCTCGACCACTTCCCGCCCCTCCTCTTCTCCGCCCTGCGCTTCCTGGCGGCGGCCCTGCCCGCCGTCTTCCTCGTGGGCCGCCCGAAGGTGGCCTGGAAGTGGATCGTGGCGGTGGGCCTGGTGCTGGGGGTGGCCAAGTTCGGCCTGGTCTTCGTCGGCATGGACGCGGGCATGCCGGCCGGCCTGTCGTCGCTGGTGCTGCAGATCCAGGCGGTGTTCACGGCGGTGATCGCGGCGGCGGTACTGGGCGAACGCCCCACCGGCGTCCGGGTGCTGGGCATGCTGGTGGCCTGCGCCGGCATCGGCGTGGCGGCCGTCGACGAGGGCGCCTCCGGCCCGCTGGGCGCCTTCGCGATGGTGGTCGGCGCGGCGGCCGCCTGGGGCGTGTCCAACGTCCTGACCCGCAAGGCCTCCCCGCCCGACGCGCTGAACTTCATGGTGTGGGTGTCCACCGTCCCCGTCCTGCCGCTCCTCGCCCTGTCCCTGCTGACGGAGGGCTCCTCCCGGGACCTCGCGGCCCTGCGCGGCCTGGACTGGCAGGGCGCGGGCACGCTGCTGTTCGTCGCCTGGGTCTCGACGGTCTTCGGCTTCGGCGCCTGGGGCTGGCTGCTGCGCCGCCACCCCGCCTCGACGGTCGCGCCGTTCTCCCTCCTGGTCCCCGTCTTCGGGATGACGTCGGCGGCCCTGTTCCTGGGCGAGCCGGTGAGCCCGCTGCGGTGGTGCGCGGCGGCCCTGCTGGTGGGCGGGGTGGCGCTGACGTCGGTGACCCGCCCGCGCCGCGGGGAGAACCCGTTCGACGGCGACGGTCCCGGGCGGGAGGATCCGGCGGGTGACGTGCACGCCGGAGGCACCGGTCCTCGAAGGCACGCCGGTACGGCCGGCGCCGTCGGGTCCGCGGCACGCGGCTGACCTCGCCCTGGCGGCGGAGGAGGAACGCGGCACCTACGTGTTCACCCGGGTGCCCCGGACCGAAGGGATCGGCGCGTACCTCGACGTCCAGGCGGCCCGTGCGGCGACGGGACGGCCGGCGCCGTTCGCGCGGATCTCCCTCGCCACGGGGCGTGCGGCCGGCGCCACGGCGTACCGGGAGCCGCGGTCGTGGCCGGCCGGGGACCGGTTCGACGCCGTCGAGGCCGGATTCACGTGGCCGGCGCGCTCCGCCCATGGCCTCGGCGTCAACGCCGAGGCCGGACTGCTCCTGTTCCGGCACGCCGTCGAGGTCCGGGGCGTCTCGCGGGTCGGCCTGAAGACGGACGCCCGCAACAGCCGCTCCCGTGCGGCGATCGAGCCGGCGGGCGCCCGCTTCGAGGGCGTCCTGCGCCACTGGTCCCGCTCCCGGGTGCCGGGCGAGGAGGGACGGCTGCGCGACTGCGCGGTCCACTCGGTCACGGCGGGGGAGTGGCCCGGGTGCCGGGCGCGGCCGGAGAGCCGGGTCGCGGCCCACTCGCACCGGGAACGCCCCCGCGCATAATCACTCCGGAACGAGGAAGGACGGACAGGCGGACACCAATACAGAGTAATAGTCGGGATATTCCTTCACTCGTTTGCCGCGCATCCGGCTGAGACGGCCGACGTTAGTGAGGGCATGACCAAGGTAACTGGGGGGAAGTGTCTCCCTTGGGATTCCGAGCGGAAGAACGTGGTGGGGGACCAGGGCGGAGCACCCGCCGCCCTCAGGGAGACCGAGCCGATTCTGCGTGATTTCCTGAACGTCATGGGCGAGCTCCAGGAAGATCTCGCCGGGCGGTGGGCCGCGACGAAGGAACGGCCCGTCCTCTCGCGAGCCGAGTGACCGGACCGTGCACGACGAAGAACTGTACGGCGGACCGGATCCCTCCCTCTACGGCACACCCCGGTACGAAGCGGGCCACGGTCGTCACCGCGCGCCCGACGACGACCTCTCGATGCCCCTCCCCGACATGTCCTGGGACCCGGCCGAGGAACTGGCCTTCATGCTCCAGGACGCCCTGGAGGAGCAGCTCCCCGAGCCACCGTCCCCCCGGGACGAGGCGCCGGCCACGGGTCCGGCGCCGGGCGGCCCCCCGCAGGACCTCCAGGACATCACGGCCGAGCTGCCGCCGCTGAGGGCGTCCGCCCGCAGCCACCGCAAGGTGCGGGAACGACGCGGCCCGCGAGGACTCCAGGCGGTCAGCTACGTCATCGCCGCCGCCATCACCGTCATCACCTCCGCGGTCAGCCTCTTCGGCGGCATGGTCGCCTACGACCCCCTGCGCGTCGTCGCCCTGACCCGCCTGCAGACGGGCGCCGTGTCGTGGTGGCCCCTGCTCGTCTACGGTCCCTGGCTCGCGGCGTCGCTGTCCGTCCTGCGGGCGGCGCTGCACCGGCGCCGTGCCGTGCACTCCTGGTGCGTCGTCCTGGCGTTCTCGCTCATCGCGATGCTCCTGTGCGTGGCCGCCCAGACGCCCGGGTCCGTCATCGACGTCGCCGCCGCCGCGCTGCCCGGCCTGGCGTCCCTGACCTGCTTCCAGCAGCTCGTGCGCCAGATCACCCTGACCCGCCCGCCCCGGCGCACCGCGCCCCGGCACCGTCTGCGGCCCTCGTCCCGGGAAGGGGCCGGCGCGGAGCGGGTGCCCGGCCCGGCGCCGGCCCCGGGCCCCCGCTCCCCGGGCGCGCGGCGCGAGGGCGCCCGGCCCGCCGCCGGCCGACGGCCGTCGGAGCCCACGGCGAAGACGTACGTGATCAGCGACAACCGGCCGCTGCGGGACCGGGCCCGGCGCCCGCCCGGTCCCTTCCCGCAGCCCCGGCGCGCCGGCCGTCAGGCCGACTCGTTGAGCAGCCGGGCGAGGTGACGGCGGCCCTCGTCCAGCAGACCGGGCAGCGGGGCGGCCGCCTCGTACCACCGTTTCTCGTACTCCCAGCACAGCCAGCCGTCCCAGCCCCCGCGGGAGAGCACCTCCACGCACTCGGCCAGCGGCAGCACGCCCGCGCCGAGCGGCAGCGGCGTGGTGTCGTCGGGCGAGGCGACGTCCTTGACCTGGACGTAGCCGAGGTGCGGGGCGAGCGCCGCGAAGGTCTCCGCGGGCTGCTCGCCGCCCAGCCAGGTGTGCAGGACGTCCCACAGGGCGCCGGCCTGGCGGTGGCCGACCAGGCCGAGCACGCGCATCGCGTCGGCGCCGGTGGGATGCGAGTCGTGGGTCTCCAGCAGGATGCGCACACCCGCGTCGGTGGCGTACTCGGCGGCGGTGCCCAGACGCCGGGCTGCCGTCGCGTCGGCCTCCTCGGGGCTCTGGCCGCTACCGCCGCCGGGGAAGACGCGGACGTACGGGGCGCCCAGGTCGCGGGCCAGGCCGAGCAGGTCGCGGATCTCGGCGACGACGGCGTCGTCGTCACCGGGCGCGGCGACCCGCGCGTACCCCGCGACGCCGAGCACCTCGACGCCGGCCGCCTTGAACGCGGCGGCGGCGTCGGCCCGTTCGCCGGGGGAGAGGCCGGGGTGGACCGGCTCCTCGGGGTGGGCGCGCAGTTCGACGCCGTGGTATCCGTGGGCGGTGGCGAGCCGCAGCACGTCGGGCAGCGGCAGTCCGGGCAGACCGAGGGTGGAGAACGCCAGCTTCATGCCCGGGGACCCTACCCGCGATCGGCCCGCCGATTCCCGCGCCACGAAGATGTCGTGGCCGGAGCCGTCCCGGGGTGCCCGGGCGCGCCGTCCCCGGACGGCGCCGGCACGGACGCCGCGCACCGGCCGGGAAGCGGCACCGTCACTTCCGGGGAACCCCGGAGGACCCCCGCACCATCAACTCCCCCCGCACCGTGGCGATGTCCCCGGGCGGCGCCTCCTCGCGCCCCATCGCGATCCGCCCGGCCCGCGCCCCCGCCTCCGCCAGCGGCAGCCGGACCGTCGTCAGCGCGGGCACCGCGTCGATGCTGAACGGCAGGTCGTCGAAGCCGGCCACCGACACGTCCGCCGGGATCCGCAGCCCGGAGTCCCGCAGCGCCGCGCACGCCCCCAGCGCGACGGTGTCGTTCGCGGCGACGACCGCGGTCAGGGCCGGGTCCCTGCGCAGGAGTTCGAGCGTGGCCTCGTAGCCGGACCGCCGGTCGTAGCGGCCGTGGACCGTCCAGCGGGGGTCCTCCTCGACGCCGTGCGCGGCGAGCGCGGCCCGGTGTCCCTCCAGCCGGTGCCGGGTGGTGGTCCGCTCCTCGGGACCCGCGATGTAGCCGAGCCGCCGGTGACCGAGGCCGATCAGGTGCTCGGTCAGCTCCCGGCCGCCCCCGCGGTTGTCGAAGGTCAGCGCGATCGCCCCGGTCCCCGGTGCCGGGGGCCGCCCGCACAGCACCACCCGCGTCCCGGCCTCCGACAGCTTGCGCAGCTTCGACGCCACCGCCGCCTGGTGCGCCGCGTCCTCCATCGCCCCGCCGGTCAGCACGACGGCCGCCGCGCGCTGCCGCTGGAGCAGCGTGAGGTAGGTCAGCTCGCGCTCCGGGGCGCCGCCGGTGTTGCAGACCACGGCGAGTCTCTCGCCGCCTGCTCTGCCGCCCGGCCCCCCGATCTCGGACTGGATCGCACCGGCCATCACCCCGAAGAAGGGGTCGGCGATGTCGTTGACCAGGATTCCGACCAGGTCGGACGTCGCGGCGGCCAGCGCGCTCGCGGGGCCGTTGAGCACGTAGTCCAGCTCGTCGACCGCCTTGAGCACCCGCTCCCGGGTGGAGGCGGCCACGGGATAGTTCCCGTTCAGCACGCGCGAGACCGTCGCCGGGGAGACCTGGGCGCGGGCCGCCACGTCCGCCAGTGTCACCGTCATGTCCTCGTCCTCCGGTCGCGCTCTCGTCGTACGCCCTCGTACCCGGGCCCGGATCCGGCCAGGTCCCGTGCCGACCTTACGGCCACCGGCCGCCGCTGTTCGCCCCCTCGAACAACTCGCCCCCGGCCGCGGTCTTGTCCGGACCGCCGTCCACAGGCTAGCTTCATAGCGAATAGAAAGCGCTTGCTGTATCGCCTTGTCCCGATCCTCGGCGTACGCGGCGCGCGGACCGCGTACGAAGGGAACGACGTGACACGCAAGACGGTGCGTATCGCCATGAACGGTGTGACCGGACGCATGGGCTACCGGCAGCACCTCGTCCGCTCCATCCTGGCCATCCGCGAGCAGGGCGGTCTCGACCTCGGCGGCGGCACCGTGCTGTGGCCGGAGCCGGTCCTGGTCGGCCGCCGCGAGCACGCGCTCAGGGAGCTGGCCGAGCGGCACGGGCTGGAACACGTCTCGACGGACGTGGACGCGGTCCTCGCCGACGAGAGCGTCGAGATCTACTTCGACGCCCAGGTGACCTCGGCCCGCGAGGAGGCGATCAGGAAGGCGATCGCCGCGGGCAAGCACGTCTACACCGAGAAGCCGACCGCCACCGGCCTGGACGGCGCCCTGGAGCTGGCCCGCCTGGCGAACGGCGCCGGCATCAAGCACGGCGTCGTCCAGGACAAGCTGTTCCTCCCCGGCCTGCTCAAGCTCAAGCGCCTCATCGACGGCGGCTTCTTCGGCCGGATCCTGTCCGTGCGCGGCGAGTTCGGCTACTGGGTCTTCGAGGGCGACTGGCAGTCCGCCCAGCGCCCCTCGTGGAACTACCGCGCGGAGGACGGCGGCGGCATCGTCGTCGACATGTTCCCGCACTGGGAGTACGTGCTGCACGAGCTGTTCGGCCGGGTGACGTCCGTCCAGGCCCTCACCGCCACCCACGTCCCGCAGCGCTGGGACGAGGACGGCAAGCCCTACGACGCCACCGCCGACGACGCCGCGTACGGCGTCTTCGAGCTCGAGGGCGGCGTGATCGCGCAGATCAACTCCTCCTGGGCGGTCCGCGTCAACCGCGACGAGCTGGTGGAGTTCCAGGTCGACGGCACCGAGGGCTCCGCGGTCGCGGGGCTGCGCAACTGCCGCGTCCAGCACCGCTCGGCCACCCCGAAGCCGGTCTGGAACCCGGACATCCCCGCCACCGAGGTCTTCCGCGACCAGTGGCAGGAGGTCCCGGACAACGGCGAGTTCGACAACGGCTTCAAGGCCCAGTGGGAGCTGTTCCTGCGCCACGTCCACGCCGACGCCCCCTACCACTGGGACCTGCTGGCCGGCGCCCGCGGCGTCCAGCTCGCCGAACTGGGCCTGAGGTCCTCGGCCGAGGGCCGCCGCCTCGACGTACCGGAGATCTCCCTGTGACCCTCCACCTGCCCGACGCGAACGGCACCCTGCGTGCCTACGAGCCGCGCACCGAACCCCTGGCCGTATCTTCGGGAAGCGCTTTCACCTCCCGCACGGTCTTCTCCGCGGCGCACGTCGTCGCCGATCCGTACGCGGACACCACGCCCGACGGCCCCGCCGCCGTCGACTGGGACGCCACCCTCGCCTTCCGCCGCCACCTGTGGTCGCACGGGCTCGGCGTCGCCGAGGCCATGGACACCGCCCAGCGCGGCATGGGCCTGGACTGGGCCGGCGCGGCCGAGCTGATCCGCCGCTCGGCCGCCGAGGCGAAGGCGTGCGGCGGCCGCATCGCCTGCGGCGTGGGCACCGACCAGCTCGCCGCCGGCACCCTCGCCGAGGTCCGCGCGGCCTACGAGGAACAGCTGGCCGTCGTGGAGGAGTCGGGCGCCCAGGCCATCCTGATGGCCTCCCGCGCCCTCGCCGCCACGGCCCGGGGCCCCGAGGACTACCTGGAGGTCTACGGCCACCTGCTGCGCCAGGCCGCCGAGCCGGTGATCCTGCACTGGCTGGGCCCGATGTTCGACCCGGCGCTGGAGGGCTACTGGGGCTCGTCCGACCTGGACGCGGCGACGGACACCTTCCTGGAGGTCATCGCCGCCCACCCCGACAAGGTCGACGGCATCAAGGTCTCGCTGCTGGACGCCCGGCGCGAGGTCGACCTGCGCCGCCGCCTGCCGCAGGGCGTGCGCTGCTACACGGGTGACGACTTCAACTACCCCGAGCTGATCGCCGGCGACGACCAGGGCTTCAGCCACGCCCTGCTCGGCGTCTTCGACCCGCTGGGTCCGCTGGCGGCCGAGGCGGTCCGCGTCCTGGACACGGGGAACACGGAGGGTTTCCGCGCCCTCCTCGACCCCACGGTCCCCCTCTCCCGTCACCTCTTCCAGGCGCCCACCCGCTTCTACAAGACGGGCGTGGTCTTCCTGGCCTGGCTCGCGGGCCACCAGGACCACTTCACGATGGTCGGCGGCCTCCAGTCGGCCCGCTCCCTGCCGCACTTCGCCCGTGCCTACGAACTCGCCGACGGACTGGGCCTGTTCCCGGACCCGAAGCTGGCGGAGGAACGGATGAGGGCCCTGCTGAGCCTGTACGGGGTGAACCGATGACCGGTCCCGCGCCCGACCTGACCCGCTTCAGCATCAACCAGATGACGGTCAAGCAGCTGTCCCTGCCGGAACTGACCGCGGCCTGCCGCGACCTGGGCGTCGGCAACGTCGGCCTGTGGCGCGAGCCGGTCCGGGCCCACGGCGTCGAGGCGACGGCCAAGCTGGTCCGCGACGCGGGCCTGTCCGTCACCACCCTGTGCCGCGGCGGCTTCCTCACCGCCATCGACGCCGGCGAGCGCGCGAGGGCCCTCGACGACAACCGCCGCGCCGTCGACGAGGCGGCCGCCCTCGGCACCGACACGCTGGTCCTGGTCTCGGGCGGCCTCCCCGCCGGTGACAAGGACCTGCGCGCCGCCCGCGAGCGCATCGCGGACGCGCTGGCGGAGCTGGGACCGTACGCCGAACGGCACGGCGTACGCCTCGCCATCGAGCCGCTCCACCCCATGTTCGCCTCCGACCGCTGCGTGGTCTCCACCCTCACCCAGGCCCTGGACATCGCCGAACGCTTCCCGGCCCACCAGGTCGGCGTCACGGTCGACACGTACCACGTCTGGTGGGACGACCAGGCCCCCGCCCAGATCGCCCGGGCCGGCGCGGGCGGCCGCATCCACACCTTCCAGCTCGCCGACTGGACCACCCCCCTCCCCGAGGGCGTCCTCAACGGCCGCGGCCAGATCGGCGACGGCGCGATCGACATGCGGGAGTGGAAGGGGTACGTCGAGGCGGCCGGGTACACCGGCGCCATCGAGGTCGAACTCTTCAACGACGCCCTGTGGGCCCGCGACGGACGGGAGGTGCTGGCGGAGACGGCGGCGCGGTTCGCACGGCACGCGGCGTAGCCTTCCTGCTCCTGCTCCTGCTCCTGCTCCTGCTCCTGCCCCTTCCCTCCTCCCTCCGGCCGACGATTGTGGCAAGTTGCCAAAGGCGTACCCGTGGCGGCGCCCGAGGCCGTGCGGAGGGCGGGGGCGGCGGTAGCGTCCAGGTCGTCCTGGTGTTCGGACGCACCCAGAAGGAAACCCGATGAGCGAGCAGCACGTGCGGTCGGCCCCGGTGCGGGAATCCTCGTTGCCCTGGCGCTGCGGCGGCGGGGGTCCGGCCTGGGGCGCCTCGAACCCGTCCCTCCCGCGCCGCGGGCGGCCCGCGCCGCAGGACCGGCTCGCGGTGGGTGACCTGCTGGAGCGGGTGCGCGAGGACGGTGAGGAGGAAGCGCCACGGCTGCGCTTCCTTCCCGCCCTGGAGCGGCTCGTCTCGTCGCTCGACACCGAGGCCGGCCTGCACGCGCAGGGGCGTGCCGCCGTACGCCGCGAACTCGTGGAGGCCCTGGTCCGCCAACGGCAGCTGGTACGGCTGCTGCGGGACCGCCCGGCGATCGCCCTGACCGACATCAGGGCCCCGGTGTTCGTCACCGGTCTGCCGGGCAGCGGCGCGGCACTGCTCCACAACCTGTTGGCGGAGCACCCGGGCCTCGACGCTCCCGCCCTGTGGGAACTGGCGGACCCCGGTACCGAACTCGTCGGCATCCGGCAGCGGCGGGCCGCCATGCGGCGGGCCCGTACCGAGGCTGAGGAAGCGGCCCGGTCGACCCTGGGGCGAGGTACGGGGCAGCTGCTGCGGCACACCCGCCCCGGCGGTTGCCACCGCCTCCTCGCCAACGCGTTCCACAGCATGACGGCCACGCTCGCCTGGCGCGTGCCGGGTTACGGGGCCTGGCTCGAGGAGGCGGACCTCACCGAGGCCTACGCCTTCCACCGCGCCCAGCTGCAGGCGATCACCTGGCGGATCCCCGGCTCCCCCCTGGTGCTCCGCGACCCCTTCCACTCCCGCCATCTGCGCGCTCTGCTGCACGCGTACCCGGACGCCAGGATCGTCCACGTGCACCGCAGCCCCGCGGACGTCGTGAGCGCCTGTGCCGGGATCAGCGCCGCCCGGAGGCTGCGCACCGCACCGGTGGGCGACCCGGGCGCGGTGGGCACCGAGTGGACGGAGCGTGTGGAGCGGCACTTCGCGGCGTCGGAGCAGGCCAGGACGGCACTGCCCCGGGCCCGTCTCCTCGACGTCCGGCACGCGGAGCTGGTGGCCGATCCCGTCCGGCAGGTACGGCGCGTCCAGCGGTTCGCCGGCGTGACGCCCACCCCGCTGACCGACCGCGCCGCCGCCGAGCTGGCCGCGCGGTCGAGCAGGGCGGCGCGTGCCGCGCGCCCCTTCCGGCCCGAGGAGTTCGGCCTCTCCCGCCGCCGGCTCGACGGCCGCTTCGCCGTGTACCGGACGACGTACGGCGTCTGAACCCCCTGGGACCGGCCCCTTCCGGACCGGCCCCCGAGACCGGCCCCCTGGGACCGGCCTCCTGAGAACCCCTGAAGCGCATCACGATCCGGCCCCCGGGCCGAAGGGAGAAGCAGAGGTGCCGCCCATGACGACACAGGCCCTGGAGACGTCCGACGACGACGAAGGAGCGACGACGGTGACGACCGCCCCCGGCGACGACGGGCCGGAGCCGGACCCGCCGCCGCGCAGACTCGGTTTCGCCGTGGGCGTCGTGGCCCTCGGCGGGCTGCTGTTCGGCTTCGACACGGGAGTGATCTCCGGCGCCCTGCTCTTCCTGAAGACGGACTTCCACCTGTCCGCGCTCCAGGAAGGCACGGTGATCTCCTCCCTCCTGCTGGGCGCCGCGGCGGGTGCGTTCGGCAGCGGGCGGCCGGCCGACCGCTGGGGCAGGCGCCGGACCCTGATCGTCGTCGCGGCCACCTTCACCCTGGGCCTGGCCATGGCCACCCTGGCCGTCGGTTTCTGGACCATGATCGCGGCACGGGTGGTGCTCGGACTCGCGGTGGGTTCCGCGTCGACGGTCGTCCCGCTCTATCTGGCCGAGATCGCGCCGCCCCGGCTGCGCGGACGCCTCATCACCGTCAACCAGATCCTGCTGACCGCCGGAATCCTGGTCTCCTACCTCGTCAACCTGTGGTTCGCGGACGAAGCCGACTGGCGGGCCATGTTCGGGGTGGGCCTGGTGCCCTCGCTGCTGATGCTGGCCGGGTTGTTCCTCGTGCCCGAGAGCCCGGTGTGGCTGAGCGGCCGCGGGCAGGAGCGGGGACGGGAGCGGAAGGGCGCGGGCCGGGCCGGCCGGCGCGGCCGTCTCACCGACGCCACCGTGCGCCGGGCGCTGCTGATCGGGCTGACGCTGGGCGCCGTACAGCAGTTCGCCGGGATCAACACCATCATCTACTACGCCCCCAGCATCATGCGGCGCGCGGGACTGCCCGCGACCAACTCGATCCAGTACTCCGTCGTGATCGGCGTGGTCAACCTGCTGATGACGGTGGCCGCCGTCCCCCTCATCGACCGTGCGGGCCGGCGTCCGCTGCTCGTGCTGTCCCTGACCGGCATGGCGTCGGCCCTGGTTCCGCTGGGCTTCGCCCTGGACGGCGGGTTCGGCCCCGCCTCGCACGTCGTCGCCCTCGTCTGCATGGGCGTGTACGTCTCGTCCTTCGCCATCGGGCTCGGCCCGGTCTTCTGGATCCTGGCCGCGGAGGTCTTCCCGCCCTCCCTGCGGGCCTGGGGCGCCGCACTGTGCGCCCTGGTCAACTGGGCCGCCAACTTCCTCGTGGGCCAGCTCTTCCTGCCCGCGGCGGACCTGGTGGGGGAGTCGGTCGTCTTCTGGTTCTTCGCGGCGGTGGCGCTGGCCGCTCTGTGGTTCGTGCTGCGGTACGTCCCCGAGACGAAGAACCGGCCGTTCGCCGCGATCCAGGAGGAGCTCATGGCCCGCGCCGCCGCCGCGCCCGCCCGCGCCGCCGTCGCGGGCGCTCCCCCACGCACTTCCCCACGCGCTCACCCGCCGACTCCTACCTCCGTCTCCACGTCCGAATAAATGCTTGATCAAGCATTGTTGTCGCCTTCCTGAGGAGCTTCCATGACCACGCACGCCAGACCCGCCGAAGCGCCGGAGCTCGACGCGTCACCACCGGGGTTCTCGCGGCTGCCCTCGCTGACCGGCATGCGGTTCGTCGCCGCGATGATGGTCTTCCTGTTCCACTCCTCGCTGACCACCGAACCGCCGCTGAACCCCTTCAGCGGCACGGCCTCCGACCTCTACCACGCGGCCTTCACCAAGACCGGGTGGATGGGCGTCACCTTCTTCTTCCTGCTCAGCGGCTTCGTGCTCACCTACTCGGCGCGGCCGGACGACACCCGGCGCCGCTTCTGGCGCCGGCGGCTGGTCAAGCTCTACCCGAGCCACGTCGCCGGGTGGGCCGGTGCCATGGTGCTCTTCGCCGCGGCCACCGCCACGTGGCAGCAGTGGCTGCCCAACCTGCTCCTCCTGCAGACCTGGATACCCGACTACCACACCTACCTGAGCATCAACCCGCCCAGCTGGTCGCTCTCCTGCGAGGTCTTCTTCTACCTCTGCTTCCCCCTGCTGCACCACTGGATCAAGCGGATCCGGCCCGAGCGGCTGTGGGCGTGGGCGGGCGGTCTGGTCGTCGCGATCACCGCGGTCCCCGCGCTCGCCTACCTCCTGCTGCCCGACGGCACGATGTCCAACGGCTTCCCCGTCTCCGAGGTCCAGTACTGGGCCGTCTACATGCTGCCGCCGGTGCGCACCCTCGACTTCGCCCTGGGCATGATCATGGCGCGCATCGTGATGAGCGGCCGCTGGATCCGCCTCGGACTCCTGCCGGCCTGCGTCCTGGTGCTCGTGGGCTACGCCGTCGCCAACGCCGTGCCCTGGCTCTTCGGCCTCAACGCCGCGGCCCTCGTGCCGTTCGCGCTGCTCATCCCCGCCGCCGCCACCACCGACCTGCGCGGGGAGCGCTCGCCCTTCCGCGGCCGGGTCCTGATCTGGCTGGGCGAGGTGTCGTTCGCCTTCTACATCGTGCACAACGTCCTGATGGTGTGGGTGCGTTCGCTGATCGGCGAGAGCCGGCTCTACGGCGTGCCCGGGGGCGTCGGCGTCATCGCGCTCTACTTCGCGCTGTGCCTCGCCGTGGCCTGGCTGCTGCACAAGGGCGTCGAGATGCCGATGATGCGGAGGTTCAGCAAGCCCCGCGCGAGGGTCCGGTCCTGACGGTCCACGCGGTCGCCGGCCGGTGCGCGTCCCACGGGGGCGCGCACCGGCCGGTTCCCGTGCCGGGGGGTTGCTCTATGCTTGCAGAAGCAAGTTCATCGTTCGGCGGAGTCGTGCCGCGGCGGGCGCCGAGCACGGGACAAGGTGGTGCAGGGACATGGCGGTGAGCGGACGGGGACGGCTGGGCGGTCAGCAGGAGCTGTGGCGGCAGCTGCTGTTGCTCGTCAACGGCGTGGGGTCGACGCTCGACAAGAAGCTGCAGCGCCGGCACGGCATCACGTCGTCGGAGTTCACCACGCTGTCCATCCTCGCCGGCGGCGCCCTGCGGATGCAGGAGCTGGCCGACTCGGTGGGCCTGAGCCAGTCCACGATGAGCCGCCTGGTGACCCGCCTGGAGAGCGCGGGGCTCGCCGCGCGCACGGCGGGCGAGGAGGACCGGCGGGTGATGTTCGCCCACCTCACCGAGGACGGCAGGAAGCTGGTCTCCGGGGCCCAGGGCACGTTCACCAAGGAGCTGGACCTGGCCCTGGAGGCCGCGGCGTACGAGCCCGCGACGGCGTCCCTGGTGAACCGCCTGCGGCGCGACCCCATGGCCCGCTAGCCGGGCCGGTCACGACGAGGGCCCGGTGAGGGGGACGGAGCGGATCCGTCCCCCTCACCGGGCCCGTGCGCGCCGGGAGGCCTACGGGGTCATGCGGCACTCGCCTCGGCCGCGTCCTGGTGGATGAACCCGTTGATGATCTCGGCCAGTTCGTCCGGCTTCTCGAAGAGCGCGAAGTGGCCCGCCTCCATCTCCACGTACGTGCTGCCGGCGATCGAGGCGTGCAGCTCCCGCGAGTGCCGCACGGGCACCATGCGGTCGTGCTTGGCCCCGATGACCAGCGTCGGCGCCGTGATCTTCGGCAGCAGGCCGGTGATGTCGGTCGTCAGGTTGAGCGCGATCTGACGGCCGATGCCCGCCGGGATGCCACCCGAGACGAGCTCCTCGACGCCCTTGGTGCCCAGGACGTTCAGCTGCTCGTCGGTCCAGCCGTGCAGCTGCAGGAAGCGGCCGAAGGTCTCATGGTCGAGCTGGTCGAGGCGGTGCCACAGGTCGAAGAACAGCCGCTGGCGCTCGTCGAGCGAGGCCCACCCGGTCAGCAGGACCAGGCGGCGCACCAGCTCGGGACGGTCCGCGGCGATCTTGGCCGCGACGACCGCGCCGAGGGACCAGCCCACGAGGTCGACCGGCCCCTCGGCGGGGCTGTCCTCGACGGCCGCGACGACCTGCTCGGCGAGGAGGTCCAGGGTGAGCGGGGCGCCGGCGTCCTTGGTGGCACCGCTGCCGGAGTAGTTGGGGGTGATGACGGTACGGCGGTCGTCGAACTTCTTCAGCAGGTGCTCGTAGCCGGCCGCGTCACCGCCGGTCCCGTGGACCAGCGCGAGGCCGGTTCCGGTGCCGGTGACGAAGTACTCCACCACCGAGTCGGAGGTCGAGACTGTGGGCATGCCGTTCTCCTTTGTCACTGTGCGGATACTCAGGGGTCCGCCCGCGCGGCCCGGGCCGTGCGGGCGGGGGACGTGGCGCGGGAAGGGGGACCGCGCCACGTGGTCGGGGAGGGACCTCAGCGGCGGTCGGACCGCGGCTCGACGGACTGGGCGTGACGCAGCACGCCGCGCGGGTCCCAGGTGGCCTTCGCCCGCTGCAGGCGGGGGTAGTTGTCCTTGTAGTACAGCGTGTGCCAGGGGACGCCGGACTTGTTGTGGTCCGGGTCGCTCAGGTCGACGTCGGCGTAGTTGACGAAGCAGCCGTCGGTGACCCTGCCGGGCGCGGGCACGCCGCCGGTCGCGGCGTACACGTCGCGGTAGAACTCCCGTACCCACGCGATGTTCTCGTCGTCCCCGGACGCGTCCTGCCAGAAGGCCAGGTACTGCAGCTTCATCACCGAGTCCCGCTGGGGCACCGCCGTCGCGCCGGCGTCGACGGCGTTGACGCGCCCGCCGTAGGCGGCGATCAGGAGCAGGGCCGCCGGGTTGCTGTAGTCGGTGCGGGTCAGGTGCTTGTACATGGCGGTGAGCTGGTCGTCGGGGAAGGAGGCGCGCATGTACGCGGACTTGTCCTCGAAGCGCAGGGTCGGATCGCCTCCCGCGAAACCGGGCCACTTGGTGGCGTGCAGGAAGGGCAGCCGCTGGGTGACGGCCTGGGCGGTGACGGGGACGCCCTGGCCCACCGCGGCGACGAACGCCTCCAGGTCCTGCTCGGCGCCGGGCCTGGTGGCGTCGATCTGCGTCACCATGGTGATGGCGCCGCCCGAGCGGTGCGCGGCCTTCAGCTGGCTGAACAGGTCGAGGCAGGAGGAGTCCGGAGCGCCGTGGGCGGCGAACCAGTCGCCGTAGTTCTTCACCAGGCGCTTGAACCCGGCCTGCGTCATGCCCTCCCAGGACCAGGTCACGGTGGAGGTGAGGAGCTCGGCCGGCGGACGCGGCAGGAGCTTCGCCGGGTCCGTGCCGGTGGCGCCCGGGGTGCGCAGCAGGTACTTGGTGACGATGCCGAAGTTGCCGCCGCCGCCCCCGGTGTGGGCCCACCACAGGTCGCGCAGGTCCGGGTCGTCGCTGTCGCGGGTGGCGAGGACCTTGCGGACGGTGCCGTCCTTGCCGACCACGACCACCTCGACGCCGTACAGGTGGTCGACGGTGAGCCCGAACATGCGGGACAGCGCACCGTATCCGCCGCCGACGATGTGACCGCCGGCCGCCACCGAGGGGCAGGAGCCGCCGGGCAGGGTGACGCCCCAGCGCTTGAACAGCGCGCAGTACAGGTCCGAGAGCCAGGCGCCGGGCTCCACGACGAAGGCCCGTCTCGCGGCGTCGAACGAGATGTCCGCGAGCTCCGAGAGGTCGATGACGACCTTGACCTCGGGGTCGGTGGTGAAGCCCTCGTAGCAGTGGCCGCCGCTGCGCACGGCGACGCGCTTGCCCTCGCGGACCGCCTCGCGGACCGCGTCGACGACCTGGTCGGCCGTGTAGACGAGGCGCACGTAGTCGGGACGGCCGACCCAGCGCTGGTTGGTGCCGCGGACCAGCTCCGGGTAGCGGGTGTCCGCCGGGCGGACGGTGATGGCGTCGAGTTCCGCCGCCGTGGCCCCGTCGGCGGCCGCGGCAGGACGTGCGCGGCCGAAGGCCGGGACGACGTCGGCCGAGGCGACGGCCAGGGCGGTGCCGCCGGCCAGGGCGGACTGGCGCAGTATGCGGCGCCGGGTGGGCTCACTCATCGGTTGCGCTCCAGGGAGAGTCGGCCGCCGGTGTCCGAGCGGCGGTGGCGTCGGACGGAACGGGCTGCCGGGGGGTTTCGGAAGACTTGACGGTGTCCGCGGTGGCGGTGGCGGTGGCCGTGTCGGACGGCGCGAGGCCCTCCGCGCGCCGGTCCACGGACAGTTCGCGCACGGCCAGCAGCATCGCGGCCCACGAGAACAGCGCGGCGGCGGTGATCACGACGCGCAGGCCGAGACCGAGGCCGAGCAGCCGGCCGCCGAACCAGGCGCCGAAGGCGATGCCGAGGTTGAAGGCGCCGATGTTCACGGCGACGGCCAGCGTGGGCGCGCCGTCGCCCGCGGAGGTCAGGATGCGGGCCTGCAGGGCGGGCATGACCGCGAAGTAGGCGGCGCCGAACACCACGAGCAGGACGATGACCAGCCAGGGCACGCGGGCCCCGAGCGCCATCAGGACGAGGTCGGCGCCGAGCACGGCGAGCACGCCCACCAGGGACGGCATCAGCGCGCGGTCGGCGAGCCGGCCGCCGATCAGATTGCCGATCAGGGACCCGCCGCCGATCAGGAGCAGCAGCCAGCTCACGGTGGACGGGTCGAAGCCGCCGAGGTCGGTCAGGATCGGGGTCACGAAGGTGTACGCCGTGAACACCCCGGCCATGGCCAACGCGGTGATCAGGATGGCCAGCCGGACCCGGGGGCCGCGCAGGACCCGCAGTTCGGCGGCGGCCCCGCCCTCGGCCCTGGCGGCGTCGGCCGGCAGCAGGGAGGCGACCAGGAGCAGGGCCACCAGGCTCAGCCCGGCGATGCCCCAGAAGGCGGCCCGCCACCCGAGGTGCTGCTCGGTGAGCACGCCGAGGGGCACACCGAGCACGGTGGCGAGGTTCAGGCCGACGGCGACCTTCGAGACCGCGGACGCCTCCTTGCCCGGCGCGGCCATGCCGCTGGCCACCACGATGCACACCGCGAAGAGCGTGCAGTGGGTGAGGGCGGAGAGCACGCGGGCCGTCATGAGGACCCCGTAGCCCGGGGCCAGGGCCGCCAGGGCGTTGCTGACCACGAAGAGCGTCATCAGCCCGAGCAGCAGCGGCTTGCGGGGGACCCGGCTGCCCGCCAGGGTGACCACGGGGCCCGCGATCACCACGCCGAGAGCGTACGCGGTGACGAGCAGGCTCGCGTCGGCGAGCGAGACGTCCAGGTCGCCCGCGACGGCGGGCAGGATGCCGGCGACGACCAGCTCGGCGGTGCCGACGCCGAAGACACAGAGCATCAGGGAGAACAGGGGCAGCGGCATGGCTAGTCCAAGTCGTAGGCGGTCATGAGGGGGCCGTCCGTCGGGCGTGGCCCGTTCACTCCGCCGCGACCAGGAGCTTGCCGCGGCTTCCGCCCGCCGCCAGCCTGCGGTGCGCCTCGCCCACCTCGTCCAGGGAGAACACCCGGGCCGTCCGCAGGGTGAGCACCGACTCGCCGACCAGGCGGCCGAGCCGCGCCAGGCGGTCGCCGTCCTGCTCGACGAACGACATGCGCACGTCGATGCCGCGCTCGGCCACCGGGGGCGCGGTCGGCACGATCGACACGGCGCTGCCGCCGTCGCGCACGCCGTCGAGGGCGGCGGGCTGCCCGGCGGTCTCCAGGAGGTGGTCGGCGACGCCGTGCGGCACCGGGTGCTCGGCGGTGAACACCTCGTGGGCGCCCAGCGCGCGTGCCGCCTCCACGTCGGTGGGCCGGACCAGGGCGAGCACCTTCAGGCCCCGGTCCGCGGCCAGTTGAACGGCGAATCCGCCGACCGCGCCGACCGCGCCGGTGACCAGGAGGGTGCTGCCGGGCGCCGGCGCGAGGGCCTCCAGGGCCTGGTCGGCGGTGAGCCCCGCCAGCGGCAGGCCCGCCGCGTGGACCAGGTCGACGCCGCGGGGCGCCGGCGCGGCCAGGGCCGCGTCCAGGGCGACGTACTCGGCGTGGGTGCCGACGCCCGTGGCCATCTGGGCCGACATGGCGATGACCTGGTCGCCCACGGCGAACCGGGTCACTCCGTCACCGCACTCCACCACGGTGCCCGACAGGTCCCAGCCGAGCACCATCGGGAAGGGGTGGCTCACCCGGCTCGCGGCCTGGCCCGAGCGCACCTCGATGTCGACCGGGTTCACAGCCGAAGCGGCCGCGCGGACGAGGATCTGGCCGGGTCCCGGGACGGGGCGCGGGAGTTCGACGACGGTCAACTGCTCGGGACCGCCGTACCGGTGCAGAACGTTGGCACGCACGACGCAACTCCTTCTTCTGCCGCTTCTGCTTCGACCGCGAACGACCTCCTGGCCGTTGCTTGCGGAAGAAAATAGCATTCGTTATCTACCGATGGTCCGCCCCTGATGCAAGCCACTTGCTACTTGGCCAAGTCGGGATCCGGAAGACGCACTCTGGGAAGTGCATGCTTGACAATGCATATAAATGATCGCCACGCTCCTGGCAGATCCCCCCCCAAGTCCGCATCAACGAGAGGTGTTCCATGTCTGTGTCCAGCTCTGGGCTCGTGGGCCTGTCCGACGGCTCGGCGCGGGCTCTGTCCGGCCCCGGCCTGTACGCCTACAGCGAGCGCATCGACTCCTGGACGGTCCGCGCGTCCAAGCCGGTCAGTTACGAGGTCAGGGTCACGGACGGGCTCTTCGACCTCACGCGGACCGACCTGCTGGAACCGGCCGGCGCCCCCGGGCAGCGCGTCCGCAGATTCGTCGTGCTCGACGCCAACGTCGATCTGCTGCACGGCAACCGCATCCGCGCCTACTTCGACTACCACGACGTCGAGTACAGCCTGTGCGTCGTCCCGGCCAACGAGACCGTCAAGGACTTCGACGTCGTGGCCCGGATCGTCCGCGAGCTCGACGCCTTCGGGATCGACCGCAGGCGCGAGCCGGTCATCGTCATCGGCGGCGGCGTCCTCATGGACATCGTCGGCCTCGCCAGCAGCCTCTACCGGCGCGGCACCCCCTTCGTCCGGGTGCCCACCACGCTGATCGGCCTGGTCGACGCCGGGGTCGGCGCCAAGACGGGGGTCAACTTCAACGGGCACAAGAACCGTCTGGGCACGTACTTCCCGGCCGACCTCACCCTGCTCGACCGGTCCTTCCTCTCCACCCTCGACCGCCGCCACATCGGCAACGGGCTCGCCGAGATCCTCAAGATCGCGCTGATCAAGGACGTACGGCTCTTCGGGCTCCTGGAGGAACACGGTCCGATGCTCCTGGACGACAAGTTCCAGGGCGAGAGCGAGCAGGGCGACGAGGTGGCCCGCGAGGTGGTGCGCCGCGCCATCCACGGCATGCTCGAAGAGCTGCAGCCCAACCTGTGGGAGACCACGCTGGAGCGCTGCGTCGACTACGGCCACACCTTCAGCCCGACCGTGGAGATGCGGGCCCTGCCCGAGCTCCTGCACGGCGAGGCGGTCAGCGTCGACATGGCGCTGACCACCGTGATCGCCCACCACCGCGGTCTCGTCGACACCGTGGACCGCGACCGCGTCCTCGCCGTGATGCGCTCCCTCGAACTGCCCGCCTGGAACGACCTGCTGAACCAGTCCGAGCTGCTGACCGCCGCGCTGCGCGACACCGTCCGCCACCGCGACGGCCTCCAGCGCCTCCCGCTGCCCCGCGGCATCGGCGAGGCGGTCTTCGTCAACGACCTCACCGAGCGGGAACTGCTGGACGCCGTCGCCGACCTGGGGTCCCTCGCGCGGGAGCAGGAGGAGGACCGTGTCTGACCTCCTGTACGCGCCGGCCGGCACCCGCGACGCCGTCGTCGTCGGCGACATCACGGGCCCCGCCGAGATCCACGGAGTGCACGGCACCACCGGGATCACCTGGTGGAAGTGCCTGGCCTCGGGCGCCGACCTGCGCGGCGACTGGGAAGCCGTCGAATGGGCCTCCGTCCCGGCGGGCGGCGTCAGCGGCGAACACCGGCACACCCGCACCGAGGAGATCTACTTCATCCTCTCCGGCAGCGGCGAGATGTACCTGAACGGCGTCGGGCGCCCCGTCGGGCCGGGATCGCTGGTCCTCACCGGCCTCGGCACCGTCCACGGCCTGCGCAACACCGGCCCCGGTGATCTCGACTGGCTGGTGATCGAGATGCGTTCGCCCCGGTTCGCCGCCGCACTCGCCGCCGGCGGCACCGCGCCCGCCGCAGGACACCGCAGCCCCGCGAAGCCCCCGATCCCGCTGAAGGAGACCGCCGTGCGAGCCCGTATCCACGACCTGCGAGCCGAGCGCTCCGTCGACCCGTCCGGGGTCTTCACCGGACCCCTGCGCACCGTCGCCATCGAGACCGTCCCCGCCTCCGGTACGACCGGACTGGCCTCCGAGGGCTGCGAGCACATGGTGTTCGTGCTCTCCGGCACCGGCTGGGTCGACACCGGCGCGGGCACCGCGGAGCTGCGCCCGGGCACCGCCGTCACCCTGCCGCTCGGCACGCGGGCCCGGGTCGGCGCCGACCGCGGCGCGGAGCTGGAACTCTTCCACGCCGAACTCGCCGTCCCCGCGGGGAGGCCGGGCCGGTGATCGTCAACAACCAGGACCTGCCCGCCCGCTTCCTGCGGCCCGGCGCACCGGACACCACCTGGAGGTGCCTCGCCCGCCGCGGCATGCTGCACAGCGAGTGCGAGGCCTTCGAGCAGATACGGCTCGCTCCCGGCGCCGGCTGGACCCACGAACCCGACCACGGCACCGAGGTGGCCCTCTACGTCGTCGCCGGGCGGGGCGCGGCGGACGACGGGGCGGGGGAGCGCCCGCTGGACGCCGGGAGCGTCCTGCTCGTTCCGGCCCGCTCCGCGCTGCGGGTGACCGCGGGACCCGACGGCCTGAACCTCGCCGTCGTACGCGTCCTGCCCAGTGAGGTCACCGCCGAGTTGCCCGCCCGTGTGCCGGAGCTCCCGGCCCACGAGCAGACCGCGATCTTCCGCCCGGAATCCGACGGGCCCTGACCCAGGAGGGGATCCTTTGAGCGCACACCACGACAAGGTGCTGCCACCCACCGACGACCTGCTGTGCGGCCGCTGGCCGAACGGCTCCATGACCGCCGCGGCCGTCCTGGAGGCAGGCAAGGTCGGTCAGGTGGAACTGGAGATACCGGGGCCCGAACTGGGCTACGTACTCGTCGCGCCGACCACGGTCGGCATCTGCGGCACCGACCTGGAACTGCTGCACGGCACCGCTTCCTACGTCAAGGACGGCCGCGCCGTCATGCCGCACGTGTTCGGCCACGAGTGGGTCGGACGGGTCGTGGCCATCGCGGGCAACTGCCAGTACTCGCGGCAGCTGGAGATCGGTGACCGCGTCGTCGGCCAGACCATGCTCTCCTGCGGCGGCTGCCGGGCCTGCCAGCGCGGCCACCGCAACGAGTGCTCCCAGCTCAAGGAGGTGGGCCTGTACGGCCAGCAGGGCGCGGCCGCGGAGTTCATCCGGCTGCCCGCCCAGTCGCTGACCAAGGTCCCGCCGGGCGTGGACGACTTCGCCGCGGCCCTGGCCGAACCGGCCGTCACCGTCCTGGCCGCGCTCGACAAGGTCGGCGTCTTCCCCGGCGAACGCGTCCTGGTCCTGGGCACCGGCACCATGGGGCTGCTCGCCGTGCAGATGGCCCGCCGGGTCGCCGGCACGGTCGACGTGGTCGGCGTCGACGACGCCGGCATCGGCACCGCGCTGCGCATGGGCGCCGAGCACGCCTTCCTGCCGGGCGAGGCCAAGGACGGCCGCTACGACGTCGTCATCGAGGCGTCCGGCGCGGTGTCCGCCCTGCTGGAGGCCCTGCGCGTCGCCGACATCGGCGGCCGCATCGCCGCGGTCGGCGTACCGAACGCGACGCTGCCCTCGGTCGACGCGGCCGAGATGGTGCTGCGCGGCGTCACCATGGTCGGCGTACGGCACGGGCTCGACTACTACGAGCGCGCGCTGCGGCTCTTCGAGGAGGGCGTCCTGACCGCCAAGGGCATGATCGCGGACGTCTTCCCGCTGGCCGCCGCCGACCAGGCCTTCGAGCTCCTGGAGAAGGGCCGCAGGGCCGCGCCCAAGGTCGCCCTCTCGGTCACCTCGCGCCCCTGAGCCGGGGCGGTCCCCGGCCGGGGCGGCCCCGCCCCCACCCGCCCCCGCCTCCCGGCCCCGCGCGGCGCCGGGAGGCGGGGGCGAGGGCGGAGCCGGCTCGCCCCCCGCACCGACCACCATCCCCCGTACCTCTGCAGAAAGGTCCCTCCCATGTCCCGACCCATCGCCTTCGTCACGGGAGCCAGTTCGGGCATCGGCGCCGAGGTGGCCCGGGCCCTGGGCGCGGCCGGCCACGACGTCGTGGTCGGCTACGGCCGGCAGGCCGCGGCCGCGAAGGAGCTCGCCGACGCCATCGCCGTACGGCACGGGGTGCAGACCCGCACCCTCGGCCTCGACCTGTCCGACCCGGAGGCCGCGGGCGAGGCGCTACAGGAGGCGGCCGAGGCCGCCGGCGGCATCGACGTCCTGGTCAACAACGCCGGCGTCAACCGGCGCGCGTCCGTGACCGAGGAGACCCTCCAGGACTGGCAGCGCGTCCTCACGGTCAACCTGACCAGCCCCTTCCGCCTGTCCCAGGTCGCCGCGCGGCGGATGATCGCGCAGGGCAGGGGCGGCCGGATCATCAACATCACCAGCGTCCACGAGCACCTGCCGATCGGCGAGGGCAGCACCTACTGCGCCGCCAAGGGCGGACTCGGCGCGCTGACCAAGGCCATGGCCCTCGACCTCGCCCCGTACGGCATCACGGTCAACGCCGTCGCGCCCGGCGAGACCGCCACCCCCATGAACAACGTCCCCGCCGGCCTGGACGCCGCGCAGATCGCCCGCCCGGCGATCCCGGCCGGGCGTCCCGGCCGGCCGCAGGAGGTGGCCGCGCTCGTCGCGCACCTGGCCTCGCCCGAGGCCGCCTACACGACCGGCACGTCGGTCCTCATCGACGGCGGCATGGCACTGACCGCCGCCGTCGCCAACGCCGCCCACGCGGGCAGCGTCTGAGTCCCGCACCCCACCCACTCTCCTCTGGAGCACACCGTGTCAGCACCCCTGGCCACCGAGGCGCCCGGCGCCGCCGTCATCCCCACCCTGCGCAACGTGGACCACTACGCGTACACCGTGCCCGACCTGGACCGGGCGGTGGACCTCTTCACCCGCGTCCTCGGCGCCGAACTCCTCTACCGCCTCGGCCCGGTCGAGGACCCGGACGGCGACTGGATGACGCGCCAGCTCGGCGTCCACCCCCGGGCGAGCGCGCACATCGCGATGCTGCGGTTCGGCCCGGTGAGCAACCTGGAGCTGTTCCAGTACGACGCACCCGGGCAGCGCGTCCGGATGCCGGAGTTCACCGACGTCGGCGGCCACCACATCGGCATCCACGTCGGCGACCTGGAGCGGGCCCTGGGCCGGCTGCGCGAGGAGGAGGGCATACGCGTCCTCGGCGAGCCGCGCACCGAGACGGAGGGCCCCACGGCGGGCAACCGCTGGATCCACGTCCTGACCGACGGCGGCCTGCGCCTCGAACTGCGCGAGGTCGCGGCCGAGCTGCCGTACGAGAAGGAGACCGAGGCCCGCCTGTACCGGCCCGCCCCGGACTGGAGCGGCCCCGGCCTGCCCACCGCGCGCGGCGTGGACCACGTCGGCTACACGGTCGAGGACCTGGACGAGGCGGTCGCCTTCTTCACCGGGCCGATGGGCGGCGAACTCGTCCACCGCGCCGCACGGGACGTCGACCAGGCCCTCGCGGCACGCCAGTACGGCGTCGACCGCCCCTTCCGCATCGACACCGCCGTGATCCGGCTCGGTCCGGTCACCAACCTCGAACTGAGCAGCTGCGAGATCGAGGGGCAGCGGGTCGAGCGCCCGCGCAACAGCGATGTCGGCGGCCACCACCTGGCCTTCTTCGTCGACGACGTGGCACGCGCCGCGGCCTGGCTCGCGCAGGTGCCCGGCGCCGAGGTGCTCGGCGAACCCCAGCTCATCGAGGACGGCGGCCCGATCGACGGCGACCGCTGGGTCTACTTCCGCGGGGTCGGCGGCTTCCAGCTGGAGGTGCTCAACATGCCGCCCGGCATGCCGTACGAGAAGGAGACCGCGGCCCGCAGGTTCGGTCCCAGCCCGCGGTGGGGCGATCGCTGATGGCGCGCGGAGCCGTGCGCTGGCACGACGTCTACGTGGAGAGCGCCGCGGTGACACTGGGCACGCCCCAGAGCAGCCGGGAGGCGGTGGCCGCGGGCCTGCTCGACGCGGCGGAGGCCGAGACGAGCCGGCAGGTGTCGGTGTCGGTCAGCCGGGACCGCAGCGGGCCCGAACTCGCCGTGGACGCGGGCCGCAAGGCGCTCGCCGCGTGCGGGCGCGACCCGCTGGACGTAGGACTGCTCATCCACGCCGACTGCTGGTACCAGGGCCTGGAGTTCTGGAACACGGCCGCCTACGTCCAGCAGCAGGTGCTCGGCCACGGCGCCTGCGTGGCCTTCGAGCTGCGGCAGATGTCGAACGGCGGCGTGAGCGCCCTGGAGACGGCCGCGGCCCGGCTCACCGCCGTTCCCGACACCGGCGCGGCCCTGGTCACCACCGGTGACCGCTTCGCCGGGCCGGCCTTCCCGCGCTGGACGACCGACCGCGGCCTCGCCTTCGGCGACGCGGGTACGGCCGTGGTGCTGTCCCGGCGGCCCGGCGCGCTGCGCCTGGTGGCCACGGCCTCCTGGTCGCAGCCGCTGCTCGAAGGACTGCACCGGGGGGAGGAGCCCTTCGGCGACAGCGCGGGACAGGCCGGGCCGCTCGACCTGGTCGCGCGCAAGAAGGGCTTCCTGCGGCACCACGCCGTCGACGAGGTCACCGCCCGCAACGAGACCGGGATGCGCACCGCGGTGGAGAACTGCCTGGCGGCGGCCGACGCCGCGATGTCCGACATGGCGGTCGTCGTCGTGCCGTTCTTCGGCGCCAAACTGTCCCGGCTGCAGTGTCTGGAACCGCTGGGCATCCGGCCCGAGGACACGCTCCAGGAGTGGGGGCTGACGACCGGTCACCTCGGCGCGGGCGACCAGCCGGCCGGGCTGGCGAAGCTCCTGCAGCAGGACCGCCTCGCGCCGGGCGACCGGGTGCTGCTGGTGGGCGTCGGCGCGGGTTTCAGCTGGACCTGCGCCGTTCTCGAACGACTCTGACATCGCCGTCGGCGCAGGAGGGGAGGACATCCATGAAGAACGCGGTGAGGAAACTGTCCAGGGCGGGCGTCAGCGTGTGGGTGGACGCCGAGGGCGAGGTGGAGGTGCCCGCTTCGGACGAGGGGCGCACGCCGGGCACCGGCCGTCTGCTGCGGCTGCTCGACGAGAGCGGGGCGACCGGGGTGCGGCTGGGACCGGACGGTTCGCGGCGTCCCGGCGCGGTCCGGGAGCTGTGCGATCGGCTGGCGCCCGCGCACCGTGCGAGCGGGGGGCGCGACGGGCTCGTGTCCGTTCCGGTCGACGTGGGGGCGGACACGGACGTCCCGGCCCTGATCGCGCGGGCACGCGCGCTGCGTTCGGCCGTGGACCGGCCCAACCTGGTCGTGCGGCTGCCCCGAGCGCCCGGTCTGCCGGCGGCGGTCACGGGCTGCCTGGCCGAGGGCATCGGGGTGGAGGCGGCGGGCCTCCACTCCCCGCGGCAGTACGCGGACGTCGCCCACGCGGTGATGGACGGTCTCGAACAGTGCCTCGAGGCGGGGCCCGGCCGGGGGGAGGGCGTACCGGGCGGTCCCGTGTCGCTGCTCGCCTTCGGGGTGGCGGACGTGGACGAGCGGGTCGACTCCCGTCTCGACCTCATCGGCTCCGACGAGGCCAAGGCGCTGCGGGGCCGCGCCGGCCTGGCGGCGGCCCGGCTCGCCCACCAGACGCACGACATGACCTTCGGCTCGGCCCGCTGGGGAGCGCTCGCCGCCGCCGGCGTCCCGGAGCCCAGGCCGCTGTGGGTCACCGCCGCGCGTACCGCGTCCCGGTCGGCCTGCTACGCCGAGGAGCTGGTGACGCGGGGCACGGTCAGCGCGCTGCGGCCCCCGGCCCTGCGCCTGATGGGGGCGCGGGGCGTGTCCGGCGCGGACCTCGTGTGCCGTCACTACCCGGACGCGGCGAGGACGCGCGACTACCTGCGGTGGTTCGGCGTCTGCCTGGACGACGTGGCGGGCTGCCTCACGCGAGCGGCGCACACGAAGGAGGCGCGCACGCGGACGGCCCGGACCCAGACGGCACAGACGGCACAGACGGCGCAGGCGGTGCAGACGGTGCACACGAAGGCGGTACGCGTCCACCGCGACGCCTCGGCCGCGCGGACCGGACGCGACGGCGCCGCGCGCGGGCGGCCGGAGGTCGCCGCGTGACACGGCCCCGGGCCCGGGACGACGCGCAGCGGCGCGTCGTCCCGGGCCCGGGGCCCGGTGCACGGTCGACGGCGTCCGGCCTCAGGCCGACCGCAGCTCGGTGGACGGGGCCCGGTCCGCCGTGAGGCTGTGATAGGCGAAGGCCGCCGAGACCAGGGTCATGTGGTGGTGCCAGCCCGGGTAGGAGCGGCCCTCGAAGTCGTACAGACCGAAGTCCGCCGCCAGGCTGTCCAGTGTGTCCGCGGTGGCCGCCTGCGCACCGACCAGGCCGAGGAGTTCCTCGATGGGCCGGTGGATCGAGTTGGTGATCCACAGCTGTCCCGTCCGCGGCCCGCCGGGCCCCCGGCGCGGTTCGGCGAAGAGGCGGCACAGCTGCGGGTCCGCGCCCCGCTCCCCGGCCGGCCGCACCCACGCGCTGCCGGTCCGTCCGCCCCGGGCCGCCGTCCTGCCCCGCCCCCACAGCAGTCGCCCGGCGGGCAGTGCCGGAGCGGACCCGTTCCACCGCGGGCCGCCGGGCGGGCCGTCGGGCACGAGGGGCAGCGCCGCGGGCACGGCGACGACGAACTCCCTGCCGCGCGTGCTCAGTCCCCGCAGCAGCTCGTGCGAGTCGCCGTGCCCGGCCAGGTCCGCCACGATCGGAAGCGGACGGTGCGGACTGCGGGACACGAGGTCGTCGGCGAGGTCCAGCACACCGCCCGCCACCGAGCGCGCCGCCACCGTCTCCGGGATGCGGGCCCGGCGGCACAGGACCGGATCGTCCAGCCACGCGCCGGGCAGGTGCAGGAACCAGTCGACCGGGACCTGACCGACCCCGGTCGACAGGAACGCGCCGACGGCCAGCTGGCAGCTGACGGAGCGTCCGAGCTCCGGGACGAAACGCCGGTGCACCCCGCAGGACTTGGTGCCCCGCTTGGGCAGCACCACCGGCGCGATGGTCCAGGCGCGGGGCCGGGCGTACCTGTTCACCTGCGCGATCAGCTCTTCGCGTACGTCCGACCAGAGCCAGGGGCTGGCGTTGACGAACTGGTGCAGGGCCTGGGAGGCGGTGGGCGAGTCGGAGACGGAGGCCGCGAGGCGGCGCATCGTCTTCTTGCCCGGTGTGACCAGGAGCGCCCGCAGGTAGGCCTGGGCCCACCTGCGCTGGTCCGCCCGGGGCAACCGGCGGAACACCTCCTCGGCGAAGGCCGAGGGCGACGCCGACTTCCGAGCCCCCTGCTGTACCAACATGCCCGTTCCCTCCCTCGTACTGGCCCACTCAGGGGCGTTCCCCTCGTAAAGAATAGAGAATGCTCGCTATTTTTTCTCGTCAGGAAGCGCCCGGAGCGCTACTTCGAGAGGTTGCGCGTGCCGCGGAGGGGCGGCGGACGGGCCGAGGGGCGTCCGGGTGGCGCCGCGCGGGTCACGCCGGCGAGGGCTGGCTCCCGAAGCCGCTGAGGAGCAGCTCCCACAGGCGGCGCACCTGCTTCTCGGTGCTTCCGTCGCGCCACCCCGCCCGTACCGCGGCCTCCGCGCCGGTCACCAGGTAGAGGACCAGGAGCTCGAGGTCGGCCGGATCGCCGCACCCCTCGGCGTCGCAGGCGGCCTCGGCGGCCAGTTCCCGCACCTGCGGCAACCAGGCGGCGTGCCAGCTGTTCGCCCCGGTGTCCGCGCGCTCCTGCCCGAGGCGTGCGGCCGCCCGTACGACGACGTCCTCCTCCAGGAGGCGGGCCAGGGCCGCGGTCAGCTCGACCAGGGTCCCGACGCCTCGGACGGGGCGTGCCGTCACGGCGCGCAGCGCCTCGCGCGTGAGGTCCGCGCCACGGGTGTCCACGGCGGCGGCCAGGGTGGTCTTGGAGGGGAAGTGGAAGGTCAGCGCCCCCATGGTGACGCCCGCGGCGGAGCAGACGCGGGCCAGGGAAGTGCCCGCGTAGCCGTTGCGCGCGAACTCCGCGGCAGCCGCCGTGATCAGGGCACGGCGGGTCCTTGCCGCTCGTTCCTGACTCACCAGGGCTCCGGACGCAGGCAGCGGCGGATCGGGGCGAAGAGCGCGGGAAGCAGGCGCAGAGGGCTTCGGGCGGACGGTTGCACGTCTCCTCCGGGCGGTGGTGCGGCGGTAACCGGAAGTTAACCCGGTTTCGCGTCCGGGATGCCGCCGGTCGGCCATATCGCCTGCGGCTTTGGCAACTCGCCGCTCCGCTCCCGGTACCAGGCGCCGGCGCCGTCGAGCCGCGCCAGCGGCCCGGGGCCCTCGGGGCAGCCGGCCACCCGCCAGATCTCCTCGCTGCGGTACCAGTGATCGCGGGCCAGGAGGGAGAACTGCCGCTCGGACAGCCGCCCCGGTGTGCGGCGGAAGCGGTCCAGGCACTCCTGCCAGGTCCAGTCCTCCGTCACCGGGTCGAGCACTCCGAGGGCGGTCAGGCGGGACATCAGGTCCAGGTTCCGCACGGGAACGGGGTGACTGGCGTGGTACACCCCCGCCGGACCGGTCCCCCTCGCACACGCCAGGGCGGCGATCAGCCGTGCGAGATCCTCGACGTCCACCATGGACAGCAGGGCCCGTCCGCCGTCCCACCGGGCCGGGACGCGCGCCCTCAGCTCGGCCAGCGCCGGGACGACCCAGCGGTCCCCGCGCCCCAGGACGAGCCCCGGCCGCAGCACGGTCGCGCCCGCCCCCACGGCCGCCGCCTCGCCCTCGAGCCGCGTACGGCTGGCCGGAGAGGTGGGCGCGGGGTCGATCTCGCCGACGCCGGGGCCGCTGTGGGGGCCGGGGCCGTACACCGCGGCGGTGGACAGGTGCACGATCCGCCCGACGCCGGCGCGCCGCGCCTCCTCCATCAGGGCGCCGGTGCCGCGCACGTTGACCGCCGCGCAGGTGGCGTCGTCCCCGCTGACGAGCGAGGCGAGGTGGATCAGGACGTCCGCGTCCCGGCAGGTGCCCCGCAGGGAGGCGGGCGCCGTGAGGTCGGCGTTCTCCCAGACGAGCCCCGGCGGCGCGGGGCGGCCGGACACGCCGCGTGCGAGGGCGCGCACCTGTACGCCCCCCTCCGCCGGCCGCGTGGCGAGGAGTTCGCGGAGCACGGCCGAGCCGACGAAGCCGGTCGCGCCGGTGAGGACCACGCGCAGCGGGCTCATGCCCGCCCGTCCGATCCCCGGGAGGACCGCCGGGGGGAGAGGTCGAGGCGGGCGACCACCTCGGCGGGCGCGACGGCGGGCAGCAGGTAGCGCCACATGGTGGCGATCCGCTGCGGGAGGTCGGCCCGCTTGCAGGAGATCTGCGACATGATCTGCGTTCCCGTGTACGAACCGACCAGCTGCTGGGCGAACTCCGCCTCGCTCACGTCCGGCAGCAGCTCGCCCAACTCGCGTGCCCGGACGAGCTGCTTGCGGAAGTGCTCGGTCCACCAGTCGTAGATCGTGTAGTCCTGCAGGTCGGGCTCGTTCTGCTCGACCGCGAGCCGTACGCCCGCCCTCAGGAGGGTGTTGCGCTGCATCTCCAGGGCCAGGTACTGGGTCATGTCGACCAGTTGCTGCAGGCCGTCCCGCTCCTGCGGGAACCGCAGGTCGGCGGCCTGTTCGAGGATCACCGCACGGGCCAGACCCTCCTTCGACTTGAAGTGGAAGTACACCGCCCCCGCGGTCACCCCGGCGATGTCGAGGATCTTGTTGATGCTGGCCCCGGCGTAACCCGCCTCGTCGAACACCTCGGCAGCGGCGCGCAGCAGTACCTCACGCGTTCGTTGGGCCCGTTCCTGCATCTGGCGCGCCATGCTTCGTTCCCTGTTCTCTCGACACCGCTCGACAAACAAAAAGAATGACCTCTATGTTATGCCCAGGCGCCTCGCCACACCACCATGTGCCGCGGTCGCATCGCGTCACCGACCCTTGGGGGAGAGTCAGGCATGTCGTTGCACCTTGCTCAGGACCGGACCACGGGCGTTCCGCAGGCCTGGACACACAAGGCCAACCAGGACGAAGTGCTCCTGGAGCGGTGGGGGAAGACCGGTCCCGACGAGTTCACGGTCACCGCCCGCTGGCCGCGTTCGCACAGCTTCTACCTCACGCGCCACGGACTGCACGACCCGCTCCTGCTGAGCGAAACGATTCGGCAGACCCTGCCGCTCCTGTCCCACGGAGCCTACGGGGTACCGCTCGGTCACCAGCTCCTGTGGCGCGACTTCCACTGGAGCCTCGCGCCCGAGGCGCTCACCGCCGAAGAGGCCGACGCCGAGATCGAACTGCGCATCAGATGCACGGACGTCACCTACCGCAGGAACCGCGCGGCGGCCGTCACCATGCACGTCGAGGCCCTGCGTGACGGCGCCCGGCTGGCCGTCGCCCGTACCAGCTTCTCCATCCAGGAACGCTCCGTCTACGAGCGTCTGCGCGGCCGCTACGCCGACATCGCGCAGGCCAACGCCCGGTCGATCCCGTTGTCCCCGCCGGCCTCCGCGGCACCGGTGGGCCGTGAACGCTTCGACGACGTGGTGCTGTCCAACACCGACAGCGCGAACCGGTGGCAGCTGCGCGCCGACACGGCCCACCCGGTGCTCTTCGACCACCCCGTCGACCACGCCCCGGGCATGCTGCTGCTCGAAGCGGCGCGCCAGTGCGCCCAGGCCATGACCCACCCCCGGCCGAGCGTGGTGGCCGGCATGGACTCGGCCTTCGCCCGCTACGTCGAACTCGACAGCCCCTGCTGGCTCCTGGCCGAGCCCCTTCCCGACGACCTGGCCGGGCGCGCCCGGGTCCGCGTCGTCGCCGAGCAGAACGACGCCGTGGCCTACTCCTGCGTGGTGGTCCTCGCCGAGGTCCCCACGGCCTAGGACCGTCGCGCGGTGATCCGCCGGAGGGAACGGCCCGGCGGCAGGCGCGACACGCGGCGCGGGAGCGGTCGTCCGCACACCTCCCGCGGCGAGAGGCACGCGGTCCCCGTGCCGCACGGCGAACGGACCCCGCCGTGCGGCACGCCCGCCCGGACGCACACCGGGTGCCGGGAGTCCGCTTCCGGCACCCGGCCCCGGCTCGCCCGCACCGGCGGCTCCCGCCGCCCGCGCGCCGGCCGGCCAAAAGCCCCGGCCCCGTGGGTCAGGAGGCCGCCTGGACCGAGGTGCCGGGGACCGTGACGACGTCGAGGCGGTCCCGGCGGATGCGGTCCCGGCCCCACTCGCCGAGCGGCTGCAGCGCCTCGTTGAGCGCCGCGCCCGACTCGGTCAGCGAGTACTCCACCTTCGGCGGCACCTCGGCGTAGACCGTGCGGTGGACGAGACCGTCCTCTTCCATCTGGCGCAGGTGCTGCGTCAGCATCTTCTCGCTCACGCCCGGCAGCGACCGGCGCAGTTCGGCGAAGCGCCGGACGCCGTGGAGGTGCAGCTCCCAGAGGACGAGCCCCTTCCACTTGCCGCTGACGACATCGAGCGCGGCGTCGATGCCACAGAAGTACGGGCCGTTGCGGGGCGTGCGAGCCATGGCTCCTCCATGCTTACCAAGAGGTAAGTACCGCAGTAAATAGTGGGTACTTCCGCGACGATACAGCGGTTCGCAGGATGGTGGTCATGAGCGAAGCCACTGAGAATCCCGTCCAGTCGACCGATGTCACCATGCTCGGCCTCGGCGCGATGGGCAGCGCGCTGACGGCCGCGCTGCTCGGCGCCGACCGCACCGTGACCGTATGGAACCGCACCCCTTCCCGCGCCGCGGAACCGGTGTCCCGTGGCGCCCGTGCCGCCGGCTCGGTCCGCGAGGCCGTGACGGCGAGCCCGGTGGTCGTCGTCTGCCTGTTCACGTACGCATCGGTCCGGGAGACCCTCGACCCGGTCGTCGACGAGCTGCGCGGCCGTACCCTCGTCAACCTCACGACCACGACGCCGAACGAGTCCCGCGAACTCGCCTCCTGGGCGGCCGAGCACGGCGTCGTCCACCTCGACGGCGCCGTCATGGCCGTGCCCGCCATGATCGGAGCCCGCGAGGGCCAGATCTTCTACAGCGGCTCGCGGGCGGCGTACGACGGCCTCCTGCCGACCCTCGACCTCTGGGCCACGAGCGAGTTCCACGGCGAGGACGCCGGCCGGGCGTCCCTGGTGGACCTGGCGATGCTGTCGGGGATGTACCAGATGTTCGCGGGCTTCTTCCACGGCGCGGCGATGGTCGCCACCATGGGGATGAGCGCGGCCGACTTCGCCGCCCGGCAGACCCCGTTCCTGGCCGCCATGACCCAGGAGCTCGCCGGCTACGCCAAGGTCGTCGACGGCGGCGACTACACCGTCCCGGGACAGCAGAGCCTGGACTTCTCCGACCTGTCGCACCTCGTGCGGGCCAGCGAGGAGCAGGGGGTCGATCCCGCTCCCATCGCCGCCGTCCAGGCGCTGATCAGCCGGCAGATCGCCGCCGGGCACGGCTCGGAGGGACTGGCGAGGATCTACGAGAGCCTCCGCGCCGTCGACCGTGCCGCCGGATCCCACGAAGGAGCCGCCGCGTGAACGCCACGCCCGTCACGCTCATCGGTCTCGGCCCGATGGGCCGGGCCATGGTCCGGACGCTGCTCGCCGCCGGTCATCCGGTCACCGTCTGGAACCGCACCGCCGCCCGTGCCGAAGGCCTCGTGGCCGACGGCGCCACCCTGGCGGCGACGCCCGCCGACGCGGTCGCCGCGAGCGAGCTGGTGATCCTCAGCCTCACCGACTACGGGGCGATGTACGACGTCCTCCGGCCCGCGACCACGGAGCTGGCCGGCCGCACGGTCGTCAACCTGAGCTCGGACACCCCGGACCGCGCCCGCGAGGCCGCGGCCTGGGTGGCCGGGCACGGGGCGAGCTTCGTGACCGGCGGTGTGATGGTGCCCGCGCCGATGGTGGGCACCGAGGCGGCGTACGCCTACTACAGCGGACCGTCCGAGGCCTTCGAGGCGCACCGCCCGGTGCTGACGCGGGTCGGGGCGCCGCGCTACCTCGGTGCGGACCCCGGGCTGGCCCAGTTGATGTACCAGGCCCACCTCGACGTGTTCCTGACCACCCTCTCCGCGCTCATGCACGCCACCGCGCTGCTGGGGACGGCCGGGATCACCGCGACGGAGGCGGTGCCGGAACTGATGACGACGCTGACCGACATCCCGGCGATGCTCCGGGCCGGCGAGAACGTCGGCGAGCAGATCGACGCCGGCGAGCATCCGGGCCACCTGAGCACGGTGACCATGATGGGCGCGACGGCGGACCACATCGTCGACACCAGCACAGCCGTCGGCATCGACCTCGCGCTCCCGCGCGCCGTCCGGGAGCACTACCGCCGCGCTGCCGCCGACGGCCACGGGAAGGACAACTGGACCCGCATCATCGACGGCATCCGGGCCCCGGGAGCGGACGCGCGGGAGCGCCGCCCCTGACGCCCGGCCCCGCCCACCGGGCGCGGGGGGGGGGGGGGGGGGGGGGGGGGGGGGGGGGGGGGGGGGGGGGGGGGGGGGGGGGGGAGGAGAGGGGGGGGGGGGGGAGGGTGTGGGTGGGGGGGTTCGGTGG
>NZ_JBVHWR010000001.1:329897-420395 GCF_055564355.1 Streptomyces sp. NPDC029152
GTGTGTGAGCGACGGAAGAAAAGGCGAGGGTCCCCTCCCCCCCCCCCCCCCCCCCCCCCCCCCCCCCCTCTTCCCCCCCCCCCCCCCCCCCCCCGCCCCCCCCCCCCCGCGCCCGGTCAGAAGAAGACCCCGCAGCGCAGCAGCACGTTCGCGTACGGGCGGGCCTCGCCGGTGCGGACCACCAGGCGGGCACCCGCCGACAGGTCCTTCAGGCGTTCGTGCGGGACCAGTTCCAGGGCGGGGCAGCGCTCGTCGAGCAGCGCCGCGGTCTTTGGGTTGGCCTCCCGCACCTCCGTCGCCGCCGTCGCGCCCTCGATCACCAGCTCGGCCAGCAGGCCGTCCAGGACCTCGGCGAAGGACGGCACCCCGGCGCGGAAGGCCAGGTCGACCACGCGCGGGCCGTCCGGGACCGGCATGCCCGCGTCGCAGACGAGGACGCCGTCGCCGTGGCCGAGTCCGGCGAGGGCGCCGGCGAGGTGGCGGTTGAGTATCCCGGCCTTCTTCACGACGCGCCCTCCCGTCCGGCTTCCCCGCTCACAGCGCCTCGACCTCCGCCGCCGTCGGGTACGACGCCTGCGCCCCCGCCTTCGTGACCGCCGCCGCGCCCACCCGCGCCGCGTACGCCGCCGCCTCGGCGAGCGAGGCACCCGTGCCGAGCCGCCAGGCCAGCGCCGCCGTGAACGCGTCACCGGCGCCCGTGGTGTCCACCGCGTCCATCTTCACGGACGGGACGCGGGAGACGCCCTCGGCCGCCGAGGCGACCAGCGCGCCCTCGGCGCCCAGGGTCACGACCACCGAACGCGGCCCCTTGGCCAGCAGCAGGCCGGCCCAGTCCTCGGGACGCTCGCTCACACACGCGTCGCCGAGGACCACCCTCGCCTCGTGCTCGTTGACGATCAGCGGGTCGCAGGCCGCCAGCACCTCCTGGGGGAGCGGCCGCGGCGGTGACGGGTTCAGCACGAGGCGGCTGTCCGGCGCCAGGCTCCGGACCACCTCCCCGACCGTCTCCAGCGGGATCTCCAGCTGCACCGACACGACCCGGGAGGCGTGGAAGAGGCTGGCGGCGGCGCGGACGTCCCCCGGGGTCAGGCGGCCGTTCGCGCCCGGCGAGACGACGATGCTGTTGTCCCCGGACGGGTCGACGGTGATCAGCGCGACGCCGGTCGGGGCACCGCCCACCAGCACGCCGACCGTGTCGACACCGGCCGCCCGCTGCGAGTCCAGCAGCAGCCGGCCGTAGGAGTCGTCGCCGACCCGGGCCAGCAGGGCCGTACGGGCACCGAGCCGGGCGGCGGCCACCGCCTGGTTCGCGCCCTTGCCGCCCGGGTGGACGGCCAGGTCGGTGCCGAGCACCGTCTCGCCGGCGCCCGGCCGCCGCTCGACGCCGATCACGAGGTCGGCGTTGGCCGACCCCACGACCAGCAGGTCGTAGTCGTACATGAATCGCTCCCCGATCCGAGTGAATCCGAGTGAATCCGAGTCGGGCGGGCGGTCCTCGTGACCGCCCGCCCGCGCACGGCCGTGCGCCCGTGTCAGCCCTCGAAGCCGGCCACGTTCTCCTTGGTGACGACCTTCACCGGCACCTTCACCATCTTCTCCACCTTCTTGTCCTCGGCGGCCCGCAGCGCGTTGCGCACGGCGATCCTGCCCAGTTCCTTCGGCTGCTGCGCCACGGAGGCGTACAGCGTGCCCGCCTCGACCGCCTTCAGCCCGTCCGGAGTGCCGTCGAAGCCGACGACCTGGACCGACGTGCCGGCCTTGGAGCCGAGCGCCTTGACCGCGCCGAGCGCCATCTCGTCGTTCTCGGCGAAGACACCGTCGATGCCGGGGTGCGCCTGGAGCAGGTTCGTCATCACGTCCAGGCCCTTGGTGCGGTCGAAGTCCGCGGGCTGCTCGGCGACGACCTCGACGCCCGGGTAGGCCTTCAGACCGGCCGCGAAGCCCGCCCCGCGCTCCCGGCTGGCGGAGGTGCCGGCCTGGCCCTGGAGGATGACGATCGTGCCCTTGCCGCCCAGCTTCTCGGCCAGCGCCTTGGCGCCCAGCGCGCCGCCCTCGACGTTGTCGGAGGCCACCAGCGCGGACGTGTCCGCCTTGTTGACGCCGCGGTCCACGGCGACGACGGGGATGCCGGCCTTGTTCGCGCCGCGCACCGCGGGGCCGGCGGCGTCGGAGTCCACCGGGTTGACGATGACCGAGGAGAGGGAGCCGCTGGTGAAGTTCTGGAGCTGGTTGGCCTGCTGCGAGGCGTCGTTCTGCGCGTCGGTGACCGTCAGGTCCACGCCCAGCTTCTTCGCCTCCTCCTGCGCGCCCGCCCGGATCTGCACGAAGAACGGGTTGTTGAGCGTCGACAGCGACAGGCCGATCTTCTGCGTCTTGCCGGCCGACGAGCCGCTGTGCAGCAGCGAGGTGGCGCCGACGACCGCGACGGCCACGACCGCGGCGATCACATAGGTGAGGGCCTGCTTGCTCCTGCCCCCGTCACCGGACGCCCCGGCCGCGGGAGTGGTCGCGCCCGCCTTGCGCCGCAGCGTGTCCAGCAGCACCGCGAGCGCGATGACGACACCGATGACGACCTGCTGCCAGAACGCGGAGACGGACAGCAGGTTGAGGCCGTTGCGCAGCACCGCGAGGATCAGCGCGCCGATCAGCGTGCCCGACGCCTTGCCGGTGCCGCCGGCCAGCGAGGCACCGCCGATGACGACGGCGGCGATGGCGTCCAGCTCGTAGCCCTGCGCGGCCTGCGGCTGCGCGGAGGACAGCCGGGAGGCGAGCACGATGCCCGCGGCCGCGGCGAACAGCCCGGAGAAGGCGTAGACGGCGAGCTTCTGCCGCTTCACGCGCAGGCCGGACAGCCGTGCGGCCTCCTCGTTGCCGCCGATGGCGTACATGGAACGGCCGATGTAGGTCCGGCCGAGGACGAACGCCGTGACCAGCCCCATCACGATCATCACGAGCACCGGCACGGGCAGCCAGCCGCCCAGCGTGTCGCCCAGGTGGGAGACCGAGTCCGGGAAGGCGATCGGCGAGCCCTGCGAGATGACCAGCGACAGACCGCGGCCCACCGACAGCATGGCGAGCGTCGCGATGAACGGCGGCAGCTTCCCGTACGAGATGAGGAAACCGTTCACCAGGCCGCAGGCGATGCCCGTCGCGATGGACAGCACCACCGCGAGCACGACCGGCATCCCGGCCTCGGTGGCGCTCCACGCCAGCACGGTGGCCGACAGCGCGGCGACCGAGCCGACCGACAGGTCGATGCCCGCCGAGACGATGACGAAGGTGACGCCGAAGGCGAGGATCGCGGTCACGGCGGCCTGGACGCCGACGTTGAGGAGGTTGTCGGCGGTCAGGAAGTCGCCCGACAACGCCGACATGGCGACGACGAGGACGATCAGCGCGGTCAGCGCGCCGTTGTCGAGCAGCAGGCGGCGCAGACCGCCCGTGGCGCCCTGCGCGCCCGGCTTGCTCTTGAGCGTGTCAGTGGCCACCGGAGGCCTCCGTTCCGTTGCTGTGCGGGGAATCGCTGTGCGGGGAATCGCTGTGCGGGGAGTCGCCGTGGGGGGTGCTGACGGCGAGCGCCATCACGGCGTCCTGCGTGGCCCGTTCGGCGGGGAGCTCGCCCGCGACCCGGCCCTGCGCCATGACCACGACCCGGTCGCTCATGCCGAGCACCTCCGGCAGGTCGCTGGAGATCATGAGCACGGCGGCACCGGCGGCCGTCAGTTCGTTGATGAGCTGGTAGATCTCGACCTTGGCGCCGACGTCGATGCCGCGGGTCGGCTCGTCGAGGATCAGCACCCTGGTGTCCGCCAGCAGCCACTTGCCGATGACGACCTTCTGCTGGTTGCCGCCGGACAGGGTCCGCACGTGCTGGCCGAGACCGGCCATCCGCACGCCGAGCTGCCCGGCGATCCGCCCGGCCGCCTCGCGCTGGCCCTTGAGGTCGACGAGCCCGGCGCGGGAGGCGGACCTCAGCGTCACCAGGCCGAGGTTCTCCTCGACGGAGGCGTCGAGGACGAGACCCTGCCCCTTGCGGTCCTCGGGGACGAGCCCGATCCCGGCCGCCATCGCGGCGTTCACGTCGTGGCGGCGCAGCGGCGCGCCCGCGACGTGCACGGTCCCGGCGTCGTAGGGATCGGCGCCGAACACGGCGCGCACGACCTCGGTCCGCCCGGCCCCGACGAGGCCCGCGATGCCGACGACCTCGCCGGCCCGCACCTCGAAGCCGACGTCGTGGAAGACGCCGTCCCGGGTCAGTCCCTCGACCTTGAGCAAGGCCTCGCCGGCGGCGCCGCGTTCGCGCGGGTACTGCTGCTCGATCGACCGCCCGACCATGAGGCGCACGAGCTCGTCCTCGGGCGTGGAGGCGGGCACCTGGCCGACGCTCCGCCCGTCCCGGATGACGGTGACCCGGTCGCCGAGGGCGGCGATCTCCTCCAGGTGGTGGGTGATGAACACGATCCCGACGCCGTCCTCGCGCAGCCGCCGCACGATGGCGAACAGCTTCTCGACCTCCTCGGAGGTGAGCACGGCGGTCGGCTCGTCCATGATGAGCACGCGCGCGTCCAGGCTGAGCGCCTTGGCGATCTCCACCATCTGGAGCCGGGCGATGCCCAGTTCGCGCACCCGCGCCCGCGGCGACACGTTCACGCCGACCCGCTCCAGCAGGACGGCGGCATCGGCGTCCATCCTCTTCCGGTCGATCATCCCGAACCGGCGCGGCTGGCGCCCCAGGAAGATGTTCTCGGCGACCGTCAGGTCGGGGACGAGGTTGAACTCCTGGTAGATGGTGGCGATGCCGAGCCGCTCGGCGTCCTGCGCGCCGTTGACGCGCACCTCCTCGCCGCCGGCCAGGATGCGCCCGGCGTCGGGCGTGTAGGCGCCGGAGAGCATCTTGATGAGGGTGCTCTTCCCGGCGCCGTTCTCGCCGAGGAGCACATGCACCTCGCCCCGGCGCAGGTCGAAGTCGACGCTGTCGAGCGCGACGACACCGGGGAAGGTCTTGCGGATGCCCTCGATGCGCAGCAACTCGCCGGGATCACGGCTGCTCACGGCGTACTCCTTCGTACGGGGACGGGGACGGGTCGTGCGGGGAGACGGCCTCGCCGCAGGAACGGCGGACGACGAGCCGCGCCGGCAGGGTGACGGACTCGCCGGCCCCTCCCTCGATGCGGTCGACCAGCGCGCGCACGGCGGCCCGCCCGAGGTCGCCCGTGGGCTGGGCGATCGCGGTGATCGGCGGATCGGTGTGCACGAACCAGCGGATGTCGTCGAACGCGGCGAGCGCGATGTCGTCGGGGACGCGCATGCCCCGCGCGCGTACGGCGTCCAGGGCGCCGAGCGCCATCAGGTTGTCGGCCGCGAAGACGACCTCGGGCGGTTCGGGCAGGTCGAGGAAGCCCTCGGTGACCCGGCGGCCGCTGCCGGCCTGGAAGTCGCCCTGGCCGATGTAGGCGTCGGGCAGGGGGAGCCCGTACGCGCCGAGCGCCTCGCGGAAGGCGTCCACCCGCTCGCGGCCGGTCGTGGTGGCGGCGGGCCCGGCGATGATGGCGAGCCGCCGGTGCCCGAGCCCGTGCAGGTGCGCGACCAGGTCCCGTACCGCCGCCCGCCCGTCCGACCGGACGACGGGCACGTCCACGCCGGGGATCCAGCGGTCGACGAACACCATGGGCGTCCCGGCGCGCGCGGCGTCCAGCATGCGCGGGGAGCCGCCGTCGGTGGGGGAGACGAGGAGCCCGTCGATACGGCGGTCCAGCAGCGTCGTGACGTGGTGGTCCTGGAGGTCGGGCCGCTCGTCGGCGTTGCCGATGATGACGCTGTAGCCGAGCGCGCGGGCCTCCTCCTCGACGGAGCGGGCCAGTTCGGTGAAGTACGGGTTCAGCACGTCGCTGATGACCAGGCCGAGGGTGCGGGTCTGCGCGGTGCGCAGGGACCGGGCGACGGCGTTCGGACGGTAGCCCAGTGCCTCGACGGCGGCCAGCACGCGGGTGCGGGCGTCCGGGCTGACGGACGGGTGGCCGTTGAGGACGCGCGAGACCGTCGCGACGGACACGCCCGCCTCGGCGGCGACGTCCTTGATGCTCGCCATCGCCGTTCCACCTCCTTGTGGAATCGATTACACGGAGGATTGGAATCGATTACACGGGTGGATGGCAAGGGGCGGAGGGGCGGCTGAGACCCAATCGTGACCGAGGTCCGGCGGCGCGGCCGGGTGCGCGGAGGCCGGCCCGGACGCGCGGCGGCCCGGCCCGGGACCGCAGGATCCCGGGCCGGGCCGGACCGGAGGCGTGCGCCGCGGGGCGGTCAGCCCATCGCGGCGGCGAACATGCCGGCCTCGTAGGAGCCGCCCTTCTGACGCGTGATCACGGCCATCCGGTTGGCCGCGTTGATCAGGGCGACCAGGCAGACCAGCGCGGCGGTCTGGTCGTCGTCGTAGTGCTTGCGCACCAGGGCCCAGGTCCCGTCGGACACGCCCTCGTGGGCGTCGGCGAGCCGGGTGCCCTCCTCGGTGAACGCGAGTGCGGCCCGCTCGGCCTCGGTGAAGACCGTGGACTCGCGCCAGGCGGCGACCAGGTGGAGCCGGACCTGGCTCTCCCCGGCGGCCGCGGCCTCCTTGACGTGCATGTCGATGCAGTGACCGCAGCCGTTGATCTGGCTGGCCCGCAGTGACACCAGCTCCTGCATGGAGCGCGGCAGCGCCGATTGGTGGACCAGCATGCCCGCGCCGGCGAACCGCTTGGCGAACCGGGTGCCGAACTCGTTCTCGAAGAGGTTGAACCGGGTGTCCATGGTCTCGTCCTCACTGTGATGCGTACGGAACGCACACAGGACGCCGACGCCCCGCTCCGCGTGACAGCACCGCCGTGTGACCCATGTCACCGCGTGCGGGCGTCACGGGCCGGCGGTGACCGGCGTCCTGTGCGCAGGACACCGTCGGAGGCGAACGAACGGGAGCGGTTGGTCATGAGCGAGGACAACGGCCGGGACGGACAGGGCGGGGACGCGGCGGCCGAGCGGCTCGGCGGCGTGCGCGCGGACGCCGCCACCGAGGCTTTCGTCACCCACCGCAACCTCCTGTTCACCGTCGCCTACGAGATGCTCGGCTCGGCCGCCGACGCCGAGGACGTCCTCCAGGAGACCTGGCTGCGGTGGGCGGGGGTCGACCTCACCGAGGTGCGCGACCCGCGTGCGTACCTGGTCCGGATCACCACCCGGCAGGCGCTGACCCGGCTGCGCGCGCTCGGCCGCCGCAAGGAGTCCTACGTCGGCTCCTGGCTGCCCGAGCCGCTGCTCACCACGCCCGACGTGGCCGAGGACGTCGAGCTGGCCGACAGCGTCTCGATGGCGATGATGCTGGTCCTGGAGACGCTGACGCCGACCGAGCGGGCGGTGTTCGTGCTCCGCGAGGTCTTCGACCTGGACTACGACGAGATCGCCGATGCCGTCGGCAAGAGCCCGGCCGCCGTCCGCCAGACCGCGCACCGGGCCCGCGCGCACGTCGCGGCACGCCGGCCGCGCGGGGCCGTGTCGCCGACGGAGGGCCGGGACGCGCTCGACGCGTTCCGGCGGGCGGTCGAGACGGGCGACCTCCAGGGGCTGCTCGACATCCTCGCCCCGGACGTCGTCCTGCTGGGCGACGGCGGCGGCATCAAGCAGGCCGTCCTGCGGCCGGTCACGGGGGCCGACAAGGTGGCCCGTCTGATGATCGGCGGACTGATGAAGCAGGGCGCCGCCGTCTCCCTGGGACCGGCCCAGGTCAACGGCCACCCGGCCCTGATCCTCCGGCTCGACGGCGAACTCGACACCGTGATGGCGGTGCGCTTCGACGACGGCCGCATCACCGGGCTCTACGCCGTCCGCAACCCCGAGAAGCTGATGGGCATGCGGCGGGAGACCGCGCTGCACCGCTGAGCGCGTGCCGGTGCAGGACGGCACCGGCGGCACCGGCGGCACCGGTGCGCTCAGCCGGTGTCGCCGGAGCCGCCCCGCCGCCCCTTCGGAGCCCGCGCCGCCAGCGCCTCCAGCATCAGCTCCACCGCCTCCTCGAAGGAGCTCTCCGCCAGCGCGGGCAGCCCGTCCCGCGCCGCCGTCAGCGCCGGGTACGACCGGGGGTCGAGGTCCGCGTAGACGTTGCGCCATGCCGCTCGGTCGGCCTCGCGCTGCTGCCCGGGGAGCGCCTGGAAGGCCGCCTCCGTGGCCGCGTGACTGAGCACGGTGTCGATGAACGCCAGATACAGCCGGGCCGCCGGGACGGGCCCGAAGCCCGCGGACAGCAGCAGGCCGATCCCCGTGTCGACGGCCCGGATCTCGTGCGGGCGCCGGGTGATCCGGTACGACGCCATGGCCGCCGCGCGCGGGTGGGCGAGGTACCCGGCGCGGACCCGCAGGGCCATCTCCCGCAGCGAGGCCAGCCAGTCGTCGCCGGGCGCGAATCCGGCCATCGCGTCGCCGATGATCCGGTCGGCGATGGCGAGCACCAGGTCGTCGGTGTCGTGGAAGTACCGGTAGAGGGCGCTCGGGTCGCAGCCCAGGGCGGCGCCGAGCCGGCGCACGCTGAGCGCGTCGGGACCGTGCTGGCCGATCAGCCGCAGCGCGGTCTCGACGATCAGGTCCTCCGACAGCAGGACTCCGGAACGCGTGGGCCGGCGGCGGCGCTCCCGCGGGACACGGGACGTCACTGCGGGCTCCCTCCCGTCACGGCCGTGCGCGCACCACCACCGGCCGGCCACCGCTCCTCCGCCCGCAGTGAACGACCGCTCCGGCCTTATGTCAACGGGATTGACGCAACAGCGCGCCGGTTGTTCCATCACCTTGCCGCATGGCCCTTCCCGCCCTCCGCCCCCTCCCCTCCCACGGAGTCCACGCCCCATGTCACAGACCCGGCCCACCGCCTCCCCCTCCTCCGGCACCGGACCCGCCGACCTCGTCCTCACCGGGGGACCGGTCCACACCGTCGACCCCGCCCGCAGCCGCGCCACCTCCGTGGCCGTGCGCGACGGGCGGATCGCGGCCGTCGGCCACGACGAGGTGCGCGAGCTGATCGGGCCGCGCACCGAGGTCGTCGACCTGGCGGGCAGGCTGCTGCTGCCCGGCTTCCAGGACGCCCACGTCCACCCCCAGGGCGCCGGTCTCGAACTCGGCCGCTGCCACCTCGGCGACACCACCGACCCGGACGAGTACCTGCGCAGGATCAGGGCGTACGCGGACGAGCACCCGGACGCCGAGTGGATCACCGGCGGCGGCTGGTCCATGGAGGCGTTCCCCGGCGGCACTCCCACCGCCGCCGCGCTCGACGCGGTCGTCCCGGACCGGCCCGTGTTCCTGCCCAACCGCGACCACCACGGCGCCTGGGTCAACAGCCGGGCGCTGGAGCGCGCGGGCGTCGACGGCCGCACCCCCGACCCCGCCGACGGCAGGATCGAACGCGACGCCGCGGGAAACCCCACCGGGATGCTCCAGGAGGGCGCGGCCGACCTGGTGGGCAGGCTGGTCCCGGACCCCACGCCGGACGAACAGCTCGCCGCCCTCCTGCGCGCCCAGTCCGTCCTGCACTCCCACGGCGTCACCGCCTGGCAGGACGCCATCGTCGGCGCCTACACCAACATGACCGACCCGGCCCCCGCCTACCGGGCGGCCCTGGACCGGGGCCTGCTCACGGCCCGCGTCGTCGGCGCCCTGTGGTGGGACCGCGAGCGCGGCGCGGAGCAGATCCCCGAACTCGTGGCCCGCCGCGAGGAGCTGACCCGCGACCGCTTCCGGGCGACCACCGTGAAGGTCATGCAGGACGGCATCGCGGAGAACCACACGGCGGCCATGCTCGATCCGTACCTCACGGGCTGCGGCTGCGCCTCGGACAACAGCGGCATCAGCTTCGTCCCACCGGCGGAGCTCAGGAAGTACGTCACGGAACTCGACGCGGCCGGCTTCCAGGTCCACTTCCACGCCCTCGGAGACCGGGCGGTGCGCGAGGCGCTCGACGCCGTGCAGGCCGCCCGGGAGACCAACGGGTGGCGGGACACCCGGCACCACCTGGCCCACCTCCAGGTCGTCCACCCCGCCGACGTCCCCCGGTTCCGCGCCCTGGGCGCCACCGCCAACCTCCAGATGCTGTGGGCCGCCCACGAACCGCAGATGGACGAGCTGACCCTGCCCTTCCTCGGCGCCGAACGCGGCACCCGGCAGTACCCGTTCGGCGACCTGCTGCGGGCCGGCGCGACACTGGCCGCGGGCAGCGACTGGCCGGTCAGCAGCCCCGACCCGCTCGAGGCCGTCCACGTCGCCGTGAACCGCGTCGTCCCCGAGGCGCCCGAGGGCACCCCGGTCTTCCTCCCCGGGCAGCGCATCGACCTGGGCGCCGCCGTCGCCGCGTACACGGCGGGCAGCGCCCACGCCAACCACCTCGACGACATCACCGGCAGCATCACGGCCGGCAAGGCGGCCGACCTGGTCGTCCTCGACCGCGACCCGTTCGCCGGGCCGCCCGAGGAGATCGCCGCCACCCGCGTCCTGGAGACCTTCGTGGCGGGCCGGCGCGTGTACGCGGCCCCGGACGCGTAGGCGCTCCGCGGGAAAATCCCTACCGCGGCGGCCGCGCAGGACGCAGACTCGGGTCCATGGCGGACATGGGGTCGTTCCGGGACGCGGTCACCGCGTGGGCGGCCGGGGCCCCCGGCGGGCCCGCGCGCGAGCTGGCCGGGCGGCTGTCCGTGCGGACGGCCGTCCTGCTCGAAGGCCTGAGCGACGCGGCGGCGGTCGACGCGCTGGCCGAGCGCCGGGGACGGGACCTGGCGGCGGAGGGGGTCTGCGTCCTGCCGATGGGCGGCGCGATGAACGTCGGCCGCTTCGCCCGCCTCCTCGGCCCGGCCGGCCTGGACCTCCGCCTCACGGGCCTGTGCGACGAACGGGAGCGCGGCTACTACGAGCGCGCCCTGGACCGTGCGAACGCCGCCCCGCACGACCTCTTCGTCTGCGCGGCCGACCTGGAGGACGAGCTCATCCGCGCGCTCGGCGTGTCACGGGTGACGGAACTCGTCGAGGCGGAGGGCGACCTGCGCGCCCTCCGGACCTTCCTCCGCCAGCCCGCGCAGCGCAGCCGCACCGCCGAGCAGCAGGTGCGCCGCTTCCTCGGCACGAAGAAGGGCCGCAAGATCCACTACGGCCGCGTCCTCACCGAGGCCCTCGACCCCGGCCGCGTCCCCGCCCCGCTGGCCGGTCTGCTCGCCGGTCTCTGACCGCCCGCCCGCCGGTCTGCGACCACCTGCCCGACGGTCCGGCCGCGGGTCCCCTCCCGTTGTCAGTGGCGGCAGGCAGTATGACGATCATGAGCCGGATCATCTCGTACAGCACGGCCGACAAGGCCGACGTCCTCGCCTTCCTGGGAGCCGCCGACGGCCTGACGGCGGACCGGCGACGTCGTCTCGGCGCCATGCGGGAGAAGGCGCAGGAGCACCAACGCGGCCTGGAGGACCAGGGCATCGACCTGGGCCTGTCCGTACCCGACGCGCTCGACCACCTGGTGGCCGGCCACGCGAGCTCGGAAGCCGAGCACGCGGCGAGCGCCTACCACCGCGCTCTCCAGCACATCATCGACCACAACGCGTCCGACCCCGCCGAGCTGGGCGTGTACTCCAGGCCCTCCACCTTCTTCGGCCTGCTCGACGAGGAACTGCGCCGTCTGGGCGTGAGCGCCGACCTCCTGCTGCACGACCACCTCTTCTCCGGGCCGCCGGAGGAGATCCCCTTCTCCGTCCCCCACCCCGTGGACGGGCCGCACATCGGCATGTTCCCGCTGGCCAGGGCGAAACCGGCCGCCGACGCCTACCGCGCGGTCCTGGACCGCGTGGACGAGGGCTTCCGGTACGACGTCGAGGTGGTGATCGAGATGCTGGAGACCGAGCACGGGGAATGGGAGTACGCGACGGAGAACACCGGCTGGTACACCCAGGACACGATCTTCTTCTCCACGACGGGCTGATCGGCGGCGGCCGCACGCCGGCCGCTCACGCCGCCGTCCGCGGCAACGGCTTCCCCGAGGTGTTCAGGGAGCCGCCGGGGCGTCCGGGTCCGGCCACGTCGCCACGAGGTCCTGCCGGTCCGGGAACCGGGGGCCGCCGATCCTCTCCCGCGCCGCCTCCCCGTTGAGCCAGCACACCTCCTCGGGACCCCCGTCGCCGAAGTCGAACAGGCAGCACACACCGCCGGCCGCGGCGGTGAGGCCGGTGAACGTCTCCCTGATGCTCGCCGACCGCGCGAACAGGCGGCTCATCCCCGACGTCGGCGCCCAGAACTCCAGTGCCGTGTAACGGGGGTGAAGGAAGGACGCGAACCGGACCGTCAGGTAGACGTACCCGATCCGGACCCGTCCGTTCTCCTCGGCCGGCAGGCCGTACGACTCCCCGTAGGCGCGCACCGCGTCGTCCACGCCGAACATGAGGGACGTGTCCAGGTCGAGCGTGTCGCTCGTGGAGCAGTCGACCGGCTCGCCGCGGCCGCCGGAGGTGAACGGGAGGACGATCCGGTCGCCGCCGGGCAGCGTGACGTCCAGCGGCGGCACGTCACGGGACGGGGGCGCCAGCCCGGCCAGGGCGGCCAGCGCCCTCGCGACGTTCCGGGGGCGCAGGTAGATGTCGTAGCCGTAGGACAGTCCCATGCTTCCCCCTCCGCCGGGCCGGACCGAACCGCAGGTGCGCATGATCCTGCCGGACCGGCCGCCCCCCTGTCACACCCCACGGGTACCGTCGGACCATGCCCAACCAGCCCGCAGCCGCCGCCCCCGGCGAACGAAGGCTCGCCGTTCTCGAAGGCGTCCTGGAACGCATCACGTACGCCAACGAGGAGAACGGCTACACGGTCGCCCGCGTCGACACCGGCCGGGGCGCCGGCGACCTGCTGACCGTCGTCGGCGCGCTGCTCGGGGCGCAGGTGGGGGAGTCCCTGCGGATGGAGGGCCGCTGGGGGTCCCACCCCCAGTACGGCAAGCAGTTCCACGTCGAGAACTACACGACCGTCCTGCCCGCCACCGTGCAGGGCATCCGGCGCTACCTCGGCTCCGGCCTCGTCAAGGGCATCGGCCCGGTCTTCGCCGACCGCATCACCCAGCACTTCGGGCTCGACACCCTCACCGTCATCGAGGAGGAGCCCAAGCGGCTCATCGAGGTCCCCGGCCTCGGCCCCAAGCGGACGAAGAAGATCGCCGACGCCTGGGAGGAGCAGAAGGCGATCAAGGAGGTCATGCTCTTCCTCCAGACCGTCGAGGTGTCGACGTCCATCGCCGTGCGCATCTACAAGAAGTACGGCGACGCCTCCATCTCCGTCGTGAGGAACCAGCCCTACCGCCTCGCCGCCGACGTCTGGGGCATCGGCTTCCTCACCGCCGACAAGATCGCCCGGTCCGTCGGCATCCCGCACGACAGTCCGGACCGGGTGAAGGCCGGCCTCCAGTACGCGCTGTCGCAGGCCACCGACCAGGGGCACTGCTACCTCCCCGAGGAGAAGCTGATCGCCGACGCGGTCAAGCTGCTCCAGGTGGACACCGGCCTGGTCATCGAGTGCCTCGGCGAGCTGGCCGCCGAGCCTGAGGCGGACGGCGAGGACCCCGGCGTCGTCCGGGAGAAGGTCCCCGGCCCGGAGGGCGGCGACCCCGTCACCGCCGTCTACCTGGTCCCCTTCCACCGTGCCGAGCTGTCCCTCGCCTCCCAGCTGCGGCGCCTGCTGCGCACCGACGAGGACCGGATGCCCGCCTTCCGGGACGTCGCCTGGGACAAGGCGCTCGGCTGGCTGGGGGGCCGTACCGGCGCCGACCTCGCCCCCGAGCAGGAGGCCGCCGTCAAGCTGGCGCTGACCGAGAAGGTCGCCGTCCTCACCGGCGGTCCCGGCTGCGGCAAGTCCTTCACGGTCCGGTCGATCGTGGAGCTGGCCCGCGCCAAGAAGGCCAAGGTCGTCCTCGCCGCCCCGACCGGCCGCGCCGCCAAGCGCCTCGCCGAGCTGACCGGCGCCGAGGCGTCGACCGTGCACCGCCTGCTGGAGCTCAAGCCGGGCGGTGACGCCGCCTACGACCGGGACCGCCCCCTCGACGCCGACCTCGTCGTGGTCGACGAGGCGTCCATGCTGGACCTCCTCCTCGCCAACAAGCTGGTGAAGGCCGTGCCGCCGGGCGCCCACCTGCTCTTCGTCGGGGACGTCGACCAGCTGCCCAGCGTCGGCGCGGGGGAAGTGCTCCGCGACCTGCTGGCCGACGGCAGCCCCGTCCCGTCCGTCCGCCTCACCCGGGTCTTCCGCCAGGCCCAGCAGTCCGGTGTGGTGACGAACGCGCACCGGATCAACGCCGGGCAGCACCCCGTCACCGACGGCATGAAGGACTTCTTCCTCTTCGTCGAGGACGACACCGAGGAGGCCGGCCGGCTCACGGTCGACGTGGCCGCCCGCCGCATCCCGGCCAGGTTCGGGCTCGACCCCCGCCGGGACGTCCAGGTCCTCGCCCCCATGCACCGCGGCCCCGCGGGCGCCGGCACGCTGAACGGGCTGCTCCAACAGGCCGTCACCCCGGGCCGCCCCGACGTGCCCGAGAAGCGGTTCGGCGGCCGGGTGTTCCGCGTCGGCGACAAGGTCACCCAGATCCGTAACAATTACGACAAGGGCGAGAACGGCGTCTTCAACGGCACCGTGGGCGTGGTCACCTCGCTCGACCCGGTGGACCAGCGCCTCACCGTGCTGACGGACGAGGACGAGGAGGTCGCGTACGACTTCGACGAGCTGGACGAACTGGCCCACGCCTACGCGGTGACCATCCACCGCTCCCAGGGCAGCGAGTACCCGGCGGTGGTGATCCCCGTGACCACCGGCGCCTGGATGATGCTCCAGCGGAACCTGCTGTACACGGCGGTCACCCGGGCCAAGAAGCTGGTCGTCCTCGTCGGCTCGCGCAGGGCGATCGGGCAGGCGGTGCGCACGGTTTCCGCCGGGAGGCGCTGCACGGCGCTCGACTTCCGGCTCGCGGGCTCCTGACCGGGAAGGTCCACGCCCCGCCCGTCCGCCGCCGGGAAAAAAATGATCGATCAAATGAGTCGCAAAGGTCACAGAGCCCTTCCGGAAGGGAAGGAGAGGGGGCAGGATGGGCAAGTTGGCGGCACTCAGTGCCGCCGATAGGCCCGATGGTCGACCCCGAGTGCACTCTCCTGAGCCAAGTGGGGGATGGTAGAGACAGTCAGGGCACCTCGAAGATGAGGCACTACGTCGGTGAGGGAAGACGTGAGCGAGCACACCAACAACTCGGTAGTACTGCGGTACGGCGACGGCGAGTACACCTACCCGGTGATCGACAGCACCGTCGGTGACAAGGGCTTCGACATCGGGAAGCTCCGCGCCCAGACCGGTCTGGTGACGCTGGACAGCGGTTACGGCAACACCGCCGCCTACAAATCCGCCATTACGTACCTGGACGGCGAGGCGGGCATCCTCCGGTACCGCGGCTACCCGATCGAGCAGCTGGCGGAGCGTTCCTCCTTCGTGGAGGTCGCCTACCTGCTGATCAACGGTGAGCTGCCCACCGTCGACCAGCTGGCCGCGTTCAAGGGCGAGATCACGCAGCACACCCTGCTGCACGAGGACGTCAAGAACTTCTACAAGGGCTTCCCGCGCGACGCCCACCCGATGGCCATGCTGTCCTCGGTCGTCTCCGCGCTGTCCACGTTCTACCAGGACAGCCACAACCCCTTCGACGAGCGCCAGCGCAACCTCTCCACGATCCGGCTGCTCGCCAAGCTCCCGACGATCGCGGCCTACGCGTACAAGAAGTCGATCGGCCACCCGTTCGTCTACCCGCGCAACGACCTCGGCTACGTCGAGAACTTCCTGCGCATGACCTTCTCCGTCCCGGCGCAGGAGTACGAGCTCGACCCGACGGTCGTCGCCGCCCTGGACAAGCTGCTGATCCTGCACGCGGACCACGAGCAGAACTGCTCGACCTCCACGGTCCGCCTGGTCGGCTCCTCGCAGGCGAACATGTTCGCCTCGATCTCCGCCGGCATCAACGCCCTGTGGGGCCCGCTGCACGGCGGCGCCAACCAGTCGGTGCTGGAGATGCTGGAGGGCATCCGCGACTCCGGCGGCGACGTCGACTCCTTCATCCGCAAGGTGAAGAACAAGGAGGACGGCGTCCGTCTGATGGGCTTCGGCCACCGGGTCTACAAGAACTTCGACCCGCGCGCCAAGATCATCAAGGCCGCCGCGCACGACGTGCTCTCCGCCCTCGGCAAGTCCGACGAGCTGCTCGACATCGCCCTGAAGCTCGAGGAGCACGCGCTCTCCGACGACTACTTCGTCTCGCGCAGCCTCTACCCGAACGTCGACTTCTACACCGGCCTGATCTACCGGGCCATGGGCTTCCCGACCGAGATGTTCACGGTCCTGTTCGCCCTCGGCCGCCTGCCGGGCTGGATCGCCCAGTGGCACGAGATGATCAAGGAGCCGGGTTCCCGCATCGGCCGCCCGCGCCAGATCTACACGGGCGTCGTCGAGCGCGACTTCGTCCCGGTCGAGGAGCGCTGAGCGCCCTCTTCGAGGTCCGTGGGCCCCGTACTCGACTCCTCGTCGGGCGCGGGGCCTTCGTGTTCACCGGCCGCGCGCAGCAGAAGGCGCCCCGGCGCCGGTCCCCCCACGGGCCGGCGACCAGGGCGCCTTCCCATGTCCCGGTGCGGATTCCCCCCACGGGATCCGGCCGGGCGTCTGTGAGGACAGCGCCTGAATCGCTGTGTACGTGCTGCAAACGTGCTGCGGTCTGCCGGGACAGCGCACGCCCGGGAGGGCCGCTCAAAGCTTCCCGGTGTACGTGTCCCGGCAACGCATCTCTGGGAAGGTCCCCCAAGACATCCCCAGACGTCAGGTGGCGCCCCCCAAGACGCTGCCTGACATCGCCAACTTAGACCCTCGAACCCCTTCGATGGTTACGTTCGCGTCACTGTGATCTGCGTCTCTTGCATATGTCCGTTAACTACGCAAGAGCCCGTCACGTCGACGGGACCCAGCGTAAGGAAGATGCGTGAGCCTTGTGAAGAGCTTATGTGAGGTGGGAGCCGGACTCCAGAGGCACTTCGCCGCAGTTCGCCCGCGACCTCAGCGAAACGTGCGCAGCCTGAGACTGTTGGTGACGACGAACACCGACGAGAACGCCATCGCCGCGCCCGCGATCATCGGGTTCAGCAGCCCCGCGGCGGCCAGCGGCAGCGCGGCCACGTTGTAGCCGAAGGCCCACACGAGATTGCCCTTGATCGTCGCCAGGGTCCGCCGGGACAGCCGGATCGCGTCCGCCGCCGCCCGCAGGTCCCCGCGCACCAGCGTCAGGTCGCCCGCCTCGATCGCCGCGTCCGTCCCCGTGCCCATCGCCAGGCCCAGATCGGCGGTGGCGAGCGCGGCGGCGTCGTTGACGCCGTCCCCGACCATGGCGACCGTACGGCCCTCGGCCTGCAACCGCCGGACCACGTCGACCTTCTCCTCGGGCAGGACCTCCGCGATCACCTCGTCGACGCCGACGGCCCGGGCGACCGACTCGGCGACCCGCCGGTCGTCCCCGGTCAGCAGCACGGGCGCGAGGCCCAGCCGGCGCAGCTCGGCGACCGCCTCGGCACTGGTCCCCTTCACGGCGTCCGCGACGGCGACGACACCCCGTGCCTCTCCGTCCCAGCCGACCACGACGGCCGTACGGCCCTCCCGCTCGGCCTCCTCCTTGGCGCGGGCCACCTCGTCGGGCAGGTCGTCGTGGAGGCGCCCCACGGCCACCTCGTGGCCCTCCACGCGCCCGCGCACGCCGCGCCCGGGGACGTTCACGAAGTCCGTCACGTCCGGCAGCGCGCCGGCCCGCTCCTCGGCGCCGGCCGCGACCGCGCGGGCCACGGGGTGCTCGGAGGCGTGCTCGACCGCGCCCGCCAGCCGCAGCAGCTGCTTCTCGTCGGTGCCCTCGGCGGCGTACACCTCGTGCAGGGTCATGCGGCCGGTGGTGACGGTGCCGGTCTTGTCCAGGACGACCGTGTCGACGCGCCGGGTGGACTCCAGCACCTCCGGGCCCTTGATCAGGATGCCGAGCTGGGCGCCGCGGCCCGTGCCGACCAGCAGCGCGGTCGGCGTGGCGAGGCCGAGCGCGCACGGGCACGCGATGATCAGCACGGCGACGGCCGCGGTGAACGCGGCGACCGTGTCCCCGGTGGCGCCCAGCCATCCCCCGAAGGTGCCGGCCGCGATCAGCAGCACGACGGGCACGAAGACACCGGAGATCCGGTCGGCGAGCCGCTGCACCTCGGCCTTGCCGCTCTGCGCGTCCTCCACCAGCCTCGCCATCCGCGCGAGCTGCGTGTCGGCGCCGACCCGGGTGGCCTCGACCACCAGCCGGCCCCCGGCGTTGACGGTGGCGCCGGTGACGGTGTCGCCGACGGTCACGTCCACCGGCACCGACTCGCCGGTCAGCAGGGAGGCGTCCACGGCGCCGGAGCCCTCGGTCACGGTGCCGTCGGTGGCGATCTTCTCGCCGGGCCGGACGACGAACCGTTCGCCGACCGCCAGCCGGGACACGGGCACGCGCACCTCCCGGCCGTCGCGCAGCACGGCCACGTCCTTGGCGCCCAGCTCCATCAGGGCCCGCAGCGCGGCGCCGGCGCGGCGCTTGGAGCGGGCCTCCAGCCAGCGGCCGAGGAGCAGGAAGGCGGTGACTCCGGCGGCGGCCTCCAGGTAGATGGCGGAGGCGCCGTCGGCGCGGGAGACGGTGAGGTCGAAGCCGTGCCGCATGCCCGGCATGCCCGCGTCCCCGAAGAACAGCGCCCACAGCGACCAGCCGAACGCGGCCAGCGTGCCGAGCGAGACCAGCGTGTCCATGGTGGCCGCGCCGTGCCGGAGGTTGGTCCAGGCGGCGCGGTGGAAGGGCAGCCCGCCCCAGACGACGACGGGGGCGGCCAGGGTGAGCGAGAGCCACTGCCAGTTGTCGAACTGGAGCGCCGGGACCATCGCGAGCAGGACGACGGGGGCGGCGAGGACGGCCGAGACGACGAGGCGCCGGCGCAGGGCCGACAGTTCGGGGTCGTCGTCCTCCCCGCCTCGCCGCGGCTCGTCCTCGGCGGCGGGTTCCGGTGGCGGCGCGGGCTCCTCGGCGGTGTAGCCGGTCCTGACGACGGTGGCGACGAGGTCGGCGACGGGGGTGGTCGCCGGGTAGGTGATCCGGGCCTTCTCCGTCGCGTAGTTCACCGTGGCGCTCACGCCGTCCATGCGGTTGAGCTTCTTCTCGACGCGGGCCGCGCAGGAGGCGCAGGTCATCCCGCCGATGAGCAGCTCGACCTCGGCGAGGTCCGGTTCGGCGGCCGTGGGTGTGTCCGCGGTGGTGGTCATGTCCGGGCTCCAGGGGGCCGACCGGGCCGGGTGCGGGCGGCCCGTGAGCCGGTGCGGGCGGCCCGGTCGGCGGGGCTGTGGGTGCTGCTGGGGTCGAGGTGAGTGGTGGTGCTCAGGCCCTGCCGACGAGCTCGAAGCCCGCCTCGTCCACGGCGGCGCGCACCGCCTCGTCGTCGAGCGGGGCCTCGGAGACGACCGTGACCTCGCCGGTCGCGGCGACGGCCTGCACCGAGCCGACGCCGGGGATCTCGGAGATCTCGCCGGAGACGGCTCCCTCGCAGTGTCCGCAGCTCATGCCGCTCACCTTGTAGACGGTGGTGACGGAACCCTGGGTGTCGGTCTGGGCGGTCATGTCGTACTCCTCGTCGGGCCGTGCGGGGTCGGGTACCCGTGAGTGGGCGGGTACCCGCGAGTACCGTGGTCCGGCGGCGGACCACGTAATCCCCACTGTACCCCTAGGGGGTATGGAAACCGCTCAGGCTCCCGTCGGGCGGCGGGACCGCCGCGGACGCGGGCCACGGCGGGCACGGGAGCCGTGGCGGCACGCACGGGAGACGGAAGCGGGGACAGCGGATGCGCGCGGTCGTGTTCGAGAGGTTCGGGGAACCGGCCGGGGTGCGGGAGGTGGACGATCCGCAGCCCGCGCCGCACGGGGTGGTGGTCCGCGTCGGGGCCACCGGGCTGTGCCGCAGCGACTGGCACGGCTGGCAGGGCCACGACCCGGACATCACGCTGCCGCACGTGCCCGGCCACGAACTCGCCGGTGTCGTCGAGGCGGCCGGCGACCGGGTGACGGGATGGCGGCCCGGCGACCGGGTCACCGTGCCCTTCGTCTGCGCCTGCGGAAGCTGCGCCGCCTGCGCGGCGGGCGACCGGCAGGTGTGCGAACGCCAGACCCAGCCCGGCTTCACCCACTGGGGGTCCTTCGCCGAGTACGTGGCGCTCGACCACGCCGACGTCAACCTCGTCGCCGTCCCCGAGGACATGCCGTACGCGACGGCCGCCTCCCTCGGCTGCCGGTTCGCCACCGCGTTCCGGGCCGTGGTGCAGCAGGGCCGGGTCGCGGCGGGGGAGTGGGTCGCCGTGCACGGCTGCGGCGGGGCGGGCCTGTCGGCGGTGATGATCGCCGCCGCCTCGGGCGCGCGGGTCGTCGCCGTCGACGTGGCGCCCCGGGCGCTGGAGCTGGCGCGGACGTTCGGCGCGGCCGAGTGCGTGGACGCCGGCCGGACCGGGGACCCGGCGGCGGCCGTCCGCGACCTCACCGGCGGCGGCGCCCACCTCTCCCTCGACGCCCTCGGCTCGCCCGTCACCTGCGCCGCGTCCGTGAACGGCCTGCGCCGCCGCGGCCGGCACGTCCAGGTCGGACTGCTGCCCTCGCCGGACGGCACCACCCCGGTCCCGATGGCCCGCGCCGTCGCCCTCGAACTGGAACTGCTCGGCAGCCACGGCATGGCCGCGCACGCCTACCCGCCGATGCTGGAACTGGTCCGCACGGGCGTGCTCCGCCCCGACCTGCTGGTGACCTCCACCATCGGGCTGGACGCCGTACCGGCCGCCCTGGAGGCGATGGGGACGGCGCCCGGCGCGGGAGTGACGGTCATCGAGCCCTGACGCCCGCCGCCTCCGGCCGGCCGCGGTGGACGGCCCACTCGTGGTCGAGGACGGCCATGAGCACCTCGTCCACCCAGGCGCCGTCCCGCCACGCCGCCTCCCGGCGCACGCCCTCCACCACGAAACCGGCCTTCTCGTAGACGCGCCGGGCCCGCGGGTTGTCCCCGTAGACCTCCAGCTGGATCCGGTGCAGCCCGAGCCGTTCGAAGCCGTGCCCGACGATCAGCCGGGTCGCCTCGGTGCCGACGCCCCGGCCGCGCCCCCGCGGTCCGATCAGGGTGCGGAAGGTGCAGGAGCGGTTCGCCGGGTCCCACTCGTACAGCACGACCTCGCCGAGGAGTTCGCCGTCGGCGGGGTCGGTGACGGCGAGGTCGAGGCGGTCGGGCTGCGCACCGCGCGAGCCGTACCAGCCGCGGAGCCGCTCCGGGGTGAGCTCGCTGTCCGGTGGAAACGTGAAGCGCACGACCTCGGGGTCGTTGACGATCTCCCACATGCGCTCGGCGTCGGCCTCGGTGAACGGCCGCAGGACCGTCCTCTCGCCGGTGAGCACGGGTTTCACGGAGAAGTCCATGGACGGCACTGTGCCCCACGCGGCCGTGGGGCACGGAACGGTTTTCCGCCCTACCGCCCCCGGTTGCGGGGCCGGGACGCCACCCAGGCCCGGACCGTGTCGGCGTACCAGTAGGGCTTTCCGCCCTCCACGTGGTCGGGCGGGGGCAGCAGACCGTGCTTGCGGTACGAGCGCACGGTGTCCGGCTGGACCCGGATGTGGGCCGCGATGTCCTTGTAGGACCAGAGCCTTCGGTCGGTCACGGAACGCACCTCCCCGCGCGCACCGCGGCGGCGGCCGGGGACGGCCGCCGGGGGGAGCCGGGTGCTGCGCTGGCGATCACCAAGCCTGTTCCGGGTGAACGACGTCCGGTGACGGGTGGTCAGGCCCCGTTCCCGGGTGTGACCGAAGGACCGCACGCTCGTGACACCTGTGACACGGGGGTGGTGTTCGTGACACGAATGCCGCAAAGGCCTGCCCCGGGCCCCGGGCGAGCGGGGCCGGCCCCGGGGCGGCGGACCGCCGCATGCGCGCGGACGGCCCGCCACCCGGAGTACGTCGTCCGAATGTCCGGACAAAACATTGACACGCTCCGTGCGCGGGGCTAGAAACCGGGGAGGACCCACGGCCGGGTACGGAGGGAACGCGATGGCGCACGACCCGATCACCGGGGGCGGCAGCCCGTTCCCGCTGTCGCCGCCACCCCCACGAAACGCCTCCGGCGCGGGAAGGCCGCTTCGCCCTGGCAGGAGCGAAGGGCGCGCGACGACTCCCCGCCCGCCTCGGCCCCGCGCCGGAGGTTCCGCCGCACTGCCCCACGTGTCCACTCGGACACCCGAACCGCATACACAGTGTCGGGCGCGCGAGCGGCCGCCCGGCTGCTGGGATGGACCCATGGCCGTGAGTGCGACCCGACCGTCGCCGGCAACGGCCCGTGAGCTGGACGAACGGCACGCTACGACCCGTCGCCGCCAACTGTGAAGGAGTTCTCGGTCATGACGAACGTCGTCAACCACTGGATCGGCGGCAAGACCGCCGAAGGCGCCTCGGGCACGTACGGGCCGGTGACGAACCCGGCGACCGGTGAGGTCACCACCAAGGTGGCCTTCGCCTCGGTGGACGAGGTGGACGCCGCGGTCGCCGCCGCCAAGGAGGCGTACCTGACCTGGGGCCAGTCCTCGCTGGCGCAGCGCACCTCGATCCTCTTCAGGTTCCGGGCGCTGCTGGACGCCCACCGCGACGAGATCGCCGCGCTGATCACCGCCGAGCACGGCAAGGTGCACTCCGACGCCCTCGGCGAGGTCGCGCGCGGCCTGGAGATCGTCGACCTGGCGTGCGGCATCACCGTGCAGCTCAAGGGCGAGCTGTCGACGCAGGTCGCCACCCGCGTCGACGTGTCCTCGATCCGGCAGCCGCTCGGCGTCGTCGCGGGCATCACGCCGTTCAACTTCCCGGCGATGGTGCCGATGTGGATGTTCCCCGTCGCCATCGCGTGCGGCAACACCTTCGTGCTCAAGCCGAGCGAGAAGGACCCGTCGGCCGCCGTGAGGATCGCCGAGCTGCTCTCCGAGGCCGGTCTGCCGGACGGCGTCTTCAACGTCGTGCACGGGGACAAGGTGGCCGTGGACCGCCTGCTGGAGCACCCGGACGTCCAGGCGGTCTCCTTCGTCGGCTCCACCCCGATCGCCCGCTACATCCACACCACCGCCTCCGCCAACGGCAAGCGCGTCCAGGCCCTGGGCGGCGCCAAGAACCACATGCTGGTGCTGCCCGACGCCGACCTCGACGCGGCGGCCGACGCGGCCGTCTCCGCGGCCTACGGCTCGGCCGGCGAGCGCTGCATGGCGATCTCCGCGGTCGTCGCGGTCGGCGCGATCGGCGACGAACTGGTCGAGAAGATCCGCGAGCGCGCCGAGAAGATCAAGATCGGCCCCGGCGACGACCCGGCGTCCGAGATGGGCCCGCTGATCACCAGGGCGCACCGCGACAAGGTGGCCTCCTACGTCCGGGGCGCGGCGGCCGAGGGCTGCGAGGTCGTCCTCGACGGCACCGGCCACACCGTCGACGGCTACGAGGACGGCCACTGGATCAGCCTGTCCCTGCTGGACCGGGTGCCGACCACGGCCAAGGCCTACCGGGACGAGATCTTCGGCCCCGTCCTGTGCGTGCTGCGCGCCGAGACGTACGAGGAGGGCCTGGCCCTCATCAACGCCTCGCCGTTCGGCAACGGCACCGCGATCTTCACCCGGGACGGCGGCGCGGCCCGCCGCTTCCAGCTGGAGGTCGAGGCCGGCATGGTCGGCGTGAACGTCCCGATCCCGGTCCCCGTCGGCTACCACTCCTTCGGCGGCTGGAAGGACTCGCTCTTCGGCGACCACCACGTCTACGGCAACGACGGCACGCACTTCTACACCCGCGGCAAGGTCGTCACCACCCGCTGGCCGGACCCGGCCGACGCCCCGGCGGGCGTGGACCTGGGCTTCCCCCGCAACCACTGAGGCGAAGCCCCGGAGAGACACGGCGGTGCCCCGTCCCACCCGTGCGGGACGGGGCACCGCCGTGTCCGTGCGCGTACCGGCCCGGCCCGGGCCGGTACGCGCACGGGCTCCATGGACCCCACCCGTTGTCGTGATCCTGTGATCCGTCTGCGCGCGGGACTCCACCGGACTCCACCGGGCGCCACCGGTGGCGTCCGGATACCGGAAGGCCACCGTCTTTTTTGCCGCCCCGGCTACGGTTCCCGTACGCCTCAACTTCCCTCGAACGACGGCCTGTGATGCGTTTTCCCGTAGTCATGCCGGCTGTGATCGACGGATTCCGTAGGTAAACGACCATTGACGTGCTGGTTTTCGTCGGGGTTCTATCGTGCGCCGGGAGCGGACGAGAACCACGTACGACCAAGCCGCCGGAGGCGATAGCGCTCCCGCCCGAACCCCACAGCACGAGTCGATCGGAACCGCTCCATGACCGACACGCTCCGCCCCGCCCAGACCGCCGCAGCAGCGCCCCCGGACCAGCCGGACCACCCGGAGTCCCGGACGCTCAAACGGTCCATCGGGGTCGTCGGCGGCACTCTCCTGACGCTCTCGTGCGTGACCCCCGCCTCCACGCTGTTCGTGGTCGTGCCCGACCTGTTCGGCTCGCTCGGCACCGCCACCGCCCTGACGATCGCCATCGGCTCCCTCCTCTGCATCGCCGTGGCGTTCTGCTACTCGGAGCTGGGCACCATGATCCCCAGCGCGGGCGGCGAGTACGCCATGGTGTCGACCATGGCCGGGCGGCTGGCGGGCTGGCTGGTCTTCGTGCTGTCCCTGCTGGTCGTCATGATCGTCCCGCCGGTGATCGCGATGGGCACGGCCGACTACCTCGAACCGATCGTGCACCTCGACCCGTCGGTGGCCGGTGCCGGCGTCATGGTGCTCGCCACCCTGGCCGGCCTGCTCGACCTGCGCGCCAACGCCTGGATCACCGGCGTCTTCCTGGTCCTCGAGGTCATCGCCGCGGCCGTCGTCGCGGTGCTGGGCTTCGCCCACGGCGAGCGCGGCCCCGGCAGCCTCGCCTCGATGGAGGTGGCCGGCGCCGACGGCCGCACGGACGCGGTGACGGCGATGCTGGTCGTCTCCGGGCTCGCCATCGCCCTGTTCATCACGCAGGGCTTCTCCACCGCCGTCTACCTCTCCGAGGAACTGGAGAACCCGCGCCGCAACGTCGCCCGCACGGTGCTCGCCACCCTCGCCATCTCCACGGTGATCATCCTGGTCCCGGTCGTCGCCATCACCCTGGGCGCCTCCGGCCTCACCGAACTGACCGGCGGCGACATCGGCTCCATGGTCACCGCCTGGTCCAACTCGGCCGTCGGCACGTTCGTCAGCCTCTGCGTGGCCCTCGCCATCATCAACGCCGGCATCGTGATGGTCATCCAGAACTCGCGCGTGCTGTTCGCCTCCGCCCGCGACAAGGCGTGGCCCGCGCCGGTGAACGACCTCTTCGCCAAGCTCGGCCGGTTCGGCTCCCCCTGGGTCTCCACCCTCGCGGTCGGCGTGCCCGGTGCGGTGCTCTGCTTCGTCAACCTCGACACCCTGTACGGCGTCACCGGCGTCTCGGTGACCGGCATGTACCTGCTGGTCGCGATCGCCGCCCTGCTGTGCCGGCGCGGCGACCACCGGCACACGCAGGCGTGGCGCATGCCCCTGTGGCCCGCCGTGCCCGTCCTGCTGATCGTCGTCCTCGCCTACATCCTGACCCAGCAGGAGACGGGCTACCTGCTGTGGACCGGCGGCATCACCGCCGTCGCCACCCTGTACTGGGCCCTGTACCTGCGCCCGCGCCGCGACACCCGCTGGCTGGTGACCCTCCCGGAGGACGCCCGGGAGCCCGCCGAGGCGTGATCCCGGCCGGCCCGCCGCCCGTACCGCGTCCGCGGTAGGCGGCGGGACCGTGTACGCCCGCGGGAGGGGCGGCGGTTCAGTCCCTGGAGGGCCGCCGATGCCGGTGGCGGCCCGTACCGTTGGCGCATGGATCTTCGACTGCCCCGCATGCGGGGGCTGCTGCGGCGGCCGCGGCGGATGCTCTCCGCCGCGGCCGCCGTCGTCGTGCTCGCCGGCGCGGGGACGTGGACGGCGGTCGCCTCCGACGACCCGCCGCCGGTGCACCGCACCGACCGGACCGTGCCCGTGGGGGACGGGGTGCGTCTGGACACCTCCTACTTCACGGCCGGTTCCGGCGGCCGCCGCCCCGCCGTCCTGCTCGCGCACGGCTTCGGCGGCAGCAAGGCCGACCTGCGGCAGCAGGCGGAGAGCCTCGCCCGGGACGGGTACGCGGTCCTGACCTGGTCGGCGCGCGGCTTCGGCCGGTCCACGGGGAGGATCGGGCTCAACGACCCGGACGGCGAGGTCGCCGACGTCTCCCGGCTGATCGACTGGCTGGCGCGGCAGCCCCAGGTGCGGCTCGACGCGGCCGGGGACCCGCGCGTGGGCGTGGCCGGCGCCTCCTACGGCGGCGCGGTCGCGCTGCTCGCCGCCGGTCACGACGACCGCGTGGACGCCATCGCCCCCGCCCTCACCTACTGGGACCTCGCGGACGCGCTGTTCCCGAACGGCGTCTTCAAGAAGCTGTGGGCGGGCGTCTTCGTCAACACCGGCGGCGGCTGCGACCGCTTCGAGGACACGCTGTGCCGGATGTACCAGCGGGTCGCCGAGTCCGGGGTGCCGGATCCCGGGGCCGTCGAGCTGCTCCGGGAACGCAGCCCGCAGGCCGTGGGCGACCGCATCGGGGTCCCCACCCTGCTGACGCAGGGACAGACCGACTCCCTCTTCCCGCTCGGCCAGGCCGACGCCGCGGCCCGCGCGATCCGTGCGAACGGCGCACCGGTCGACGTCGACTGGATCGCGGGCGGGCACGACGGCGGCGACATGGAGACGGACCGCGTCCAAGCACGCGTGCACTCCTGGTTCGACCGCTACCTGAAGGACGACGAGGGCGCCGCCACCGGCCCCGCCTTCCGGGTCACCCGCACCGGCGGAGTGGACTCCACCGACGGACGGGCCCGGTTGCGGGGCGCGAGCGCGGACCGGTACCCGGGCCTGGGCGGCGGGCCCGCCTCCGTCCCCCTGAGCGGACGCGAGCAGCGCTTCGCCAACCCGGCCGGCGCCGCCCCGCCCGCCGTCTCCGCGCTCCCCGGCATCGGCGGCGCGGGCGGGCTCGCCCGGCTGTCCTCCCTCGGCGTGGGCGTCTCCCTGGACGTCCCCGGCCAGCACGCCGCCTTCCAGTCGGCCTCGCTGACCGAGGACCTGCGCATCACCGGCTCCCCGACGGCGACCGTCCACGTCCGCTCCACCTCCGACGACGCCGTCCTCTTCGGCAAGGTGTACGACGTCGGCCCCGGCGGCGCCGCCCCGGTGCTCCCCGCCCAGCTCGTCACGCCCGTCCGCGTCGGGGGAGCGAAGGCCGGCAAGGACGTCACGATCACCCTCCCGGCCATCGACCACGAGGTCGAGAAGGGCCACCGGCTGCGCCTGGTCCTCGCCTCCACCGACCTCGGCCACGCCTCCCCGGCCGCCCCGGCGACGTACACGGTCTCCCTCGCGGGCGGCCTGACGGTGCCGACCGCTCCCGGCGTCACCACGGCCGCCGCCCCGCTGCCCGCCTGGGTGTGGTGGTTGCCGCTCGCCGGTCTCGCCGTCGCCCTGGCCCTGCTGCTGACCGGCCGCCGCCGCACCGCCGCGCCCGCCCCGGACCCCGCGCTCGCCGAGGTGCCGCTCCGGATCACCGGCCTGACCAAGCGCTACGCCGGCGCGGCCGACCGGTACGCGGTGCGGGAGCTGTCCTTCAGCGTCGAGAAGGGCCAGGTCCTCGGCCTGCTCGGCCCCAACGGCGCCGGCAAGACGACCACCCTGCGCATGCTGATGGGCCTGATCACCCCGGACGAGGGCGAGATCCGGGTCTTCGGCCACGCCGTCCGGCCCGGCGCCCCCGTGCTCTCCCGGGTCGGCGCCTTCGTCGAGGGGGCCGGTTTCCTGCCGCACCTGTCCGGCCGGGAGAACCTGGAGCTGTACTGGCGGGCCACCGGCCGTCCGCCCGAGAACGCCCACCTGGACGAGGCCCTTCGGATCGCCGGCCTCGGCGACGCGCTGGCCCGCGCGGTGCGCACCTACTCGCAGGGCATGCGCCAGCGCCTCGCCCTCGCCCAGGCCATGCTGGGCCTGCCCGACCTGCTCATCCTGGACGAGCCGGCCAACGGCCTCGACCCGCCCCAGATCCGCGAGATGCGCGAGGTGATGATCCGGTACGCGGCGGCCGGGCGCACCGTCATCGTCTCCAGCCACCTGCTCGCCGAGGTCGAACAGTCCTGCACCCACCTGGTGGTCATGGACCGCGGGCGCCTGGTCCAGGCCGGCCCGGTCGCCGAGATCACCGGCTCCGGGGACACCCTCCTGGTGGGCACCGACACGCCCGTGGACGAACCGGCCGTGGAGAAGGTCGCCGCGCTGCCGGGCGTGGCCTCGGTCGTGCGCACCGACGACGGGCTCCTGATCCGGCTCGGCGCCGACGGCACGGCGCCCCGCCTGGTCGCCGAACTGGTCCGGCTGGAGGTGCCGGTGGCCTCGGTCGGCCCGCACCGACGCCTGGAGGACGCCTTCCTCACCCTGATCGGAGGTTCCGCATGAGCACCCTCACCGGGCGGACCCGGCGGTCCGCCGGACCGGCCGAGTCCGCCCACGACTACCGGCCGGGCCGCACCCTGCCCTTGCGGGTGGAGCTGGTGCGCCAGCTGAAGCGGCGCCGCACCCTGGTCATGGGCGCGATCCTCGCCGTCCTGCCGTTCGTCCTGGTCGTCGCCTTCGCGGTCGGCGGCGAGCCGGACGGCCCCGGCGACCGCGTCACCCTGATGGACACGGCCACCTCCTCCGGCGTCAACTTCGCCGCGGTCAACCTCTTCGTCTCGGCGGGCTTCCTGCTGGTCGTCCCCGTCGCCCTGTTCTGCGGGGACACCGTGGCCTCCGAGGCGAGCTGGTCCTCCCTGCGGTACCTGCTCGCCGCCCCGGTGCCGCGCGCCCGGCTGCTCGCCTCCAAGCTCGCCGTCGGACTGGGGCTCAGCCTGGCCGCGATGGTGCTGCTGCCGCTGGTCGCCCTCGCCGTGGGCACGGTCGCCTACGGCTGGGGTCCGCTGGAGATCCCGACGGGCGGCTCGCTCGCCCCGGGGACGGCCGCGCTGCGGCTCGTGGTGGTCGTGGCGTACGTCTTCGTTTCCCAACTGGTCACGGCCGGACTGGCGTTCTGGCTGTCCACCAGGACCGACGCCCCGCTCGGCGCGGTCGGCGGCGCGGTGGGCCTCACCATCGTCGGCAACGTCCTGGACGCCGTCACCGCCCTCGGCCACTGGCGCGACTTCCTGCCCGCGCACTGGCAGTTCGCCTGGGCGGACGCCGTCCAGCCGCACCCCGAGTGGTCCGGCATGCTCCAGGGCGCCGCGATCTCCGTGACGTACGCGCTCGTCCTGTTCGCACTGGCTTTCCGGGGCTTCGCCCGCAAGGACGTGGTGTCCTGAGCGGCCGTGAGCCGCCCGTTCCTTTCCGGGTCTTTCCGCACGCCGTGCGGGCCAACCGGGTGAACCTGCGCAACCGATTCCCTCGTGTCGGGTTTATGAAGCGTAGGCATGCGACGCCACGAGAAAGGAACGCGCAGTGCCCGAGAAGGCAATGGGCACCGACGCCGTCGCCTGCTCCATCCGCGGTACACGGGCCTTTCCCGCAGGAATTCGCGCAGTACTTCAAGCAGGAAGATCACGACATTGCGACAGACCCTGAGCAGGGGAGTGTTCGCGGCGGCCGCCGCCACGGGCATTCTGTCCCTGTCCGGCACCCCGGCACTCGCCGACAGCACCGCGGTGGGAGTCACCGACGATGCTTCCGGTCTGCTGTCCGGGAACAACGTTCAGGCGCCCATCGACGTGCCGGTGAACGTGTGCGGCAACACCATCGGTGTCCTCGCGGCGTTCAACAACGCGTACGGCAACGCGTGCGGCAACGTCTCGCACACGGGCAAGTCCGGCTCCGCCGCCGGTGCCGAGGCCGTGGGGCAGACCGAGAACGCCTCCGGGATCGCGTCCGGGAACAACGTCCAGGCACCGGTCCACGTGCCGGTGAACGCGTGCGGCAACACCGTCGACGTGCTCGCGGCGTTCAACGACACGTACGGCAACACGTGCGGCAACGTCTCGCACGCGGGCGGGTCGTCCACGTCCTCGTCCGACGACTCCGCCTACGGCGCGCGCGCCGTGGGGCACACCGAGGACTCCTACGGTCTGCTGTCCGGGAACAACGTCCAGGCGCCGGTCCACGTGCCGGTGAACGTGTGCGGCAACACCGTCGACGTGCTCGCGGCGTTCAACGGCACGTACGGCAACACGTGCGGCAACACCGCGTACGGGTCCGAGCCCGGCTACGGCACCGAGGAAGAGACGCCTCCGACCACCACCACTCCCACCACTCCCACCACTCCCACCACTCCCGCGACTCCTCCCACGCGCACGGTGGAAGAGCCGCCGTCGGTCGGCGTCGAGGAGCCCGGCACGACGCCCCAGCTGGCCGAGACCGGCAGCGCGGGCATGCTGACGGCCTCGCTCGCGGGTGCCGCGCTGCTCGGGGGCGGGGCGATGCTGTACCGCCGCGGACGCGTCGCCGCCCGCCGCTAGCCGCTTCCGGGTGCCGGACGCGCCCCGTCCGGCACCCGCTCCCCTCCCTGGCGACACGCCCCCGGACCGACCCGTCCCACCCCACCGGGTGGCCGGGCGGACCGGGGGCGTGTCGCTGTGCCGTCCCGTGGCCGTCCGCCCCCGTCGGCGGCGCACGGGCGGGCCGCCGATCCGCCTCGCGGCAGCGGCCCGCAGTCGGCCGGCGCTCCCCGTCAGTGGCCCACCGGCGACGGCGCCGCGCTCCGGCCGGGCACCCCCGGGACGGGGACCGTCCCCCGGACCGGGGTCGACCCGAGCCGGCGGCGCACCCCCCGGACGAGGGTCCGCGCCGTGAACGTGGCGCCGTGGACGAACCGCATGGCCGGGCCGAAACCGGAGGCCGTCACCAGGCCGGCGAGGAACAGGCCCGGGTGGGACGACTCGAACTCCCGGCCGGTGGCCGGGGAGCCGTCGGGCAGCACCGCCAGCGTGCCGCACAGCTCGGGGGCGAGCATCCCCATCCGGTCGCAGCGCGGCTTGAACCCGGTGGCGGCGATGACGTGCTCGGTCTCCAGGGTGTGCACGGCGCCCCCGCGGCTCACCGTGTCCAGCCGCACGCCGTCCGGCACCGCGCAGGCCGCGGTGACCTCGTGGCCCGGCATCAGCTCCACCGCGCGCTCCACCCGGTCCCGCACCCACCACGCGCCCGCCGGGCCCAGTGCCGTGGCCGCGATCCGGGTCCGGGTCGACTCCGGCAGCCGCCGGAAGACACCGGGGCGCTCGGAGTAGAACCAGTTCCGCCAGCCGGGACCGAGGCCGCTGTGCGGCGAACGGACCGTCTGCGTCCAGGGGCGCTCCCAGGGCGGCGGCACGTCGTTCCACCGCACGCGCTCCGCCCGCGCCAGCACGCGCACCCGGGTGCCCTGTTCGGCGAGCAGCGCCGCGGTCTCCAGCGCCGCCTGGCCGCCGCCGATCACCGTCACGTCCTTGCCGCGGAACGGGGCGAGGTCGCTGTGGTGGCTGCTGTGCGTCACCAGCGCCGGGTGCAGACCGCGCAGCGCGGGCGGCACCTCGATGAACGGCATCACCCCCACCGCCATCGCCACCGTCCGCGCGTGCAGCACCTCTCCGTCCTCGGTGACCGCCGTGAAGCCGCCGGGGCCCGCCGCCACCCGCGCCACCATGCGCTCGTCCACCTCCGGCACGGCGTGACGCGCGAACCACAGGCCGTACGACGCGAACTCCTCCACCGGGATCGGCTGCGCGTGACGTGCCGTCAGGCCCTTCTCCGCGCAGTACGCGTCCAGGCGCCAGCGTCCCTGCGGGTCGGAGAGGTTGGACGCCCAGGGCTCCGACTTCAGGAACATGCCGCCGGGCATGTGGTCCCGCCAGGACGCCATGGGCCGGCCGAACACGCGCAGGTTCAGCCCGGCGGCCGCGGCGTGCGACGCGATCGACAGGCCGTACGGACCCGCGCCCACCACCAGGAGGTCGTACATCATCACTTGCTCGCTTTCTCGTTGTCGGTCAGGGAGGACGAGGCCGCCCTGGGGATCAGGGGTGATGCCGGTGACGTCCGTGCCGGCGTCCTCCCGCCCAGCCGCTCCCGCATCCGCTCCCGCAGCCGGCCGGAGACGTGACGGCCCCACAGGGACCACATCGCCCGTCCGGGGCCGGGGTCGTCCGGGGCGTACCAGGCGAGTTCGCGGCCCTCCGGAGCCGGACGCAGCGCGGCCAGCGGGGCGTAGTTCTCCACCACGAAGGCCCGCCCGGCCAGCGGGGCCCCGACCGGCAGCGGACGGCACGTCAGGTCGAGGTGCAGGGCGCGCACCACGTCCAGTCCCGCGCTGTCCGCGAAGAGCCGGAACTGGGCGCCGGGACGCGGGTTGAAGTCGAGCAGGTGGTAGCGGCCCGTCGTGCCGCAGCGGCGGAAGTCGAGGTCGAGGACGCCCCGGTAGCCCAGCTCGCGGACGAGCCGTTCGGCCTGCTCTCGCACCTCGGGGTTGGGTGTCCAGCGGCCCACCGCGGTCAGTCCCGCCCCCCGCGGCCAGGCCAGTTGCTTGCGGCCCGCACCGCCCGCGCGCACGGTGCCCGAGCCGTCGGCGTAGCCGTGGAAGAACCAGTCCCGGTCGGTCCCCGGCGGCAGGTAGGCCTGGAGCAGCAGCGGGCTGCCCGCCCGCGCGGTGCGCAGGTACAGCTCCCGCGCCTGCGTCGCGGACCGCACCAGCAGCGTGCTGCGCAGCCCGCTGTCCGCCGGCAGCAGCCAGGGGCGGCTCCACTTCGCCACCACCGGGGCTCCGAGCCGTCGCACGGCGTCGGCGGCCTCCGCAGGGCTGTCCGGGACCAGCGTCACCGGGTGCGGAACGTCCGCGGCGGCGCACACGGCGGCCAGTTCGCCCTTGTCGGCGACGCGTTCGGCCAGCGCTCCCGGCATCGCGGGCAGCAGGTAGGAGGGGGAGAGGGCGTTGCGCATGCGGGCCACGGCGATCGCGCTCGCGTCGTCCATCGGAACCAGGACGGCGGGGGACGCGAGGTCCCCGGCCACCCGGCGCAGCACGGCGAGGATGTCGTCCGCGGACGCCCCCGGAGGCGGCGGGGAGTGCATCCGCCGTACGTACCGCGACTTCGGGACGGGACTTCCGGCCGAGTCGGCGACGACGTGCACCTCCACTCCCGCCCTGCCGAGCGAACGCACGGCGCCCAGCGTTCCGTGGTGGAACGGATTCGGGTCGATCCGCAGCAGTACCGCGGGGACACGGGTGTCGAGCAGCGACACGAAATCTCTCTTTCTTTTGCATCTGTTCACCCGCACGGGCGAGTGCGGCACTCGAAAGCCCCGAGGCGGTGGCGCCCCGGAATGTCCTGTGCCTGAATTCATATGACTGCCCGTCAACACCGGGAACGGCGGAGACGGACAGCGGCAGAGGTCGGTCGAGAGCGAAGAAAGGAGCAGGCATGGCTCCACAGCACAAGCGGATCCGGTTCGGCAGGCTGGCCGTGGGCGCGGTGACGGTGGCCGCGTCGGCCGCCCTGGCGTCCGGACCCGCGGCGGGGGTGGCAGTGGTGCGGAGCACCGCCCCACCCGCTCCGTCGCCGGCCCCGACCGTGCCCGCCGGCCCGCGTCCGGCCGTTCCCGAGCCGTCGGCGACACCACCGGCGGCCACCCCGGCGCCGGGCCCGGAGGTTCCGGCCTTCGGCGCCTTCCTCGCCTCCGACGCCCGCGGTGTGGCCCGCATGGCGCAGCTCAGCCACTGGCTCGGCGGCGCGGAGCTCCGCGTCGGCCACACCTACCTGCCCGGCAACCGCTGGAGGGAGATCGAGGGGGACGTCGGGTTCCTCGAGCCGTGGGCGCGCTGGCGCAACGCGAAGGACGACCGGATGCTCGTCCTGAACGTGCCCCTCCAGGAGCGCAACGAGGAGGACGTCTCCGACGACGAGGTCCGCCGCCTCCTGCGGCGCGGCGCGGCCGGGGAGTTCGACCACCACTTCCGCGCCCTGGCCGAGCGGCTGGTCCGGCTGGGGGTGCCGGACACGGTCCTGGTGCTCGGCTGGGAGATGAACGGCACGACGTACACCCACCGCTGCGGGCCGGACCCCGAGTCCTGGAAGAAGTACTGGAACCGGATCGTCACCACCATGCGCGCGGTGCCGGGCCAGAAGTTCCGGTTCGACTTCACCCCGAGCCGCGGCCGGGACGCCGTCGCGTGGACCGAGTGCTACCCGGGCGACGACACGGTCGACGTCATCGGCATGGACTCCTACGACCAGCCGTCCGGGATGTCCTTCGACCAGCAGGTGAAGGAGCCCTACGGGCTTCAGGCGCACGTGGACTTCGCGAAGGCGCACGGCAAGCCCGTCTCCTACCCCGAGTGGGGGCTCTTCCGCAACGGCGACAATCCCGAGTACATGCGGCGCATGCTCGGATGGATCGCCGAGCACGGGCCGCTGTACAACACGCTGACCGACTACTGCCCGCACGGTGTGTGGCAGTGCGGGGCCAACCCGGACGCGTCCCGCGTCTACCGGTCCGTCGTCTCCCGCCTCGCCGACGGGACGACGCCCACCGCTCCTCCCGCTCCCACACCCACCACGCCCGTCCCCACGCCGCCCGCGCCCACCGTGCCGCAGCCCCCGCAGGGATGCTCGCCGCTGGACCTGGGCAGTTGGGCGGAGTACTGGCTCGGGGGCAAGCTCTGCCTCCGCTTCGAGTGGTGGTCGCCCGGCGACTAGCGCCGCCACCGTCCCGGCCGGTGGCGGCCGGCCCGTCCCGGGGTCCGCCGCCACCGCCGGGCACCGCACCGCCGTCACCGCTGTCCGTGCACGTCGGCGGCCGTGGCCGGTCCGGGCACCGAGGGGACGGGGGCGGGGTCGTCGTCCCGGCGGGGGCGCCTCGGCCGGGCCAGCAGGGCCAGGCCGCCCAGCAGCCCGCCCGCGCTCGCGCCCACCGCCGTGGTCACCGCCGTCGACGCGGACGTCGGGCCGCTCGGCTTCACCGCACGGGAGAACTGCACGAGCCGGACCTGGGTGCTGTCCTTGGTGTGCTCCGCGTGCTGCGTCAGAGCGCGGGAGACCGCGTTGGCCATGTCGACGGCGAGACCGGGCCGCGAGGAGGTGGCCGAGACGGCGACCATCGGCGCGTCGGGCGAGGTCGCCGCGCGCACCTTCTCCTGCAGCGTGCGCGCCGGTACGCCCGCCCACACCTGGGCGTCCCCGAGCACCGCGAGCTGGGTGGCCACACGGCCGTACGCCTGCGCGAAACCGCGGGCGGCCTCCGGGGTGGACTTCGCCGTCGGTACGGCGACGACGTAGCTGGTGGCCGTGTAGGTGTCCGGCGTGAGGAGGCCGTAGGCACCGCCGAGCAGGCCGCCGGCGAGGGTGCCCGCCGCGAGCACGGACCAGGACGGCAGCTTCTTGGCACGAGCCGCGGACGGAAGACGCCGGTGGGCCGGGGTGTCGGTCATGACGGGCTTGCTCCGAGGGGTGAGAGGGACGACGACGAACGGGAGACCGCTGCCGCGTACACGTCGACGAGACGGGTTGTGCTGCGGGTGATGGAGTAGCGGTGCGCGGCCTCCGGGACCGTGCGGGGCCCGGTGCCCGCCGCGCGCACCTCGGCGATCGCGCGGGCGTACGCGTCGGGGCCGCCGCGCACGCGCCGGGCGCCGACGGCGGCCGACGGCGGCAGGTCCTCGATCGCCGGGCAGGAGGCGTAGAGCACGGGCAGGCCCGACGCCAGCGCCTCCACCGCCGCCAGGCCGAAGGCCTCCTCCGAAGAAGGGGACGCGAACAGGTCCATCGCGCAGGTGAGCGAGGGCAGGTCGGGGCCCGCGGAGCCGTCGGGCAGGTAGGGGCGTTCGCCGGTGAACAGCACACGCCCGGACACGCCGGCCTCGTGGGCCGTGCGGCGCAGGACGTGCTCGTCGGGACCGCCGCCCACCAGCAGCAGCCAGTGGTCCTCCGGCAGCCGGGTGAGCGCGTGGACGAGGACGTCGAACCGCTTGCCCCGCGTGAGCCGGCCGACACCGCCGACGACGAACGCCTCCTCGGGCAGGCCCAGACGCCGACGGGTGTGCGCCCGCCGCTCGGGGTCGAAACGGAAGCGGTCCAGTTCGATGCCGTTCGGGACGACCTCGATGCGGGGAGCCGGCACGCCCCAGTGCTTCAGCCGGCCGGCCACCGCCGAGGAGACGGCGACCGTCGTCGAGCCGAGCCGCTCGCTGGCGAGGTACAGCGCGCGCACCCCGGCGGTGAGCCTGCGGCCCTCCATCTGCGAGTCGCCCAGGGAGTGCTCGGTGGCGACGACGGCGCGGACCCCGGCCACGCGCGCGGCGAGCCGGCCGTAGACGCAGGCCCGGTACAGGTGGGTGTGGACCAGGTCGTAGCCGCCGGCGCGGATCAGCCGGACCAGCCGGGGAAGCGCGGTCAGGTCCCGGTTGCCTGCCATGCCCAGATGCACGACGCGGACACCGTCGGCGGTCAGGCCTTCGGCGACCGGGCCGGGGTTGGTGAGCGTGACGACGTCGCACTCGAGGGGCAGGTGGCGCAGCAGCAGGCGCAGCTGCTGCTCGGCCCCGCCGACGCCGAGGCCGGTGATGATGTGCAGGGCCCTCATCTCACAGGCCTTCCACGGGACGCCGGCGCAGCCGGTGCAGCCGGTGCTTGAGGTACAGCCGCCAGGCCGTGTCGTTCTGGCCGACGTGGACGCGGGGCAGGGCGTGCGGGCCGGTCAGCGGTCCGGGGTCGATGGCGCAGGCGTACGCGTATCCGGCGTCGCGCACGGCCTCGACGGCGCGGGCGTCGACGGTGCCGTACGGGTAGCAGAAGCCCTCGGGCCGGACGCCGGTCACCTCCGCCAGCCGCTCGCGGCTCTCGACGACCTCGGTCTTGAGCTCCAGCTCGTCCGCCCGGGTGAGGTCGACGTGGGTCAGTCCGTGCGAGCCGATCTCCACGCCCTCCGCGGCCGCCTGCCGGATGCCGTCGGCGGTCAGCAGCGGCTTGCGCGGGCCCAGCGGGTCCCAGGCGTTGTCGCCGCCGAGCCGTCCGGGCAGCACGAAGAGGGTGGCGCCGCAGTTCCACCGGCGCAGCACCGGCAGGGCGGCGGTGACGAAGTCGGCGTACCCGTCGTCGAAGGTGAGCCCGACCAGGCCCCGTCCCCCGCCCCGGGCGCGGGCGGCGAGCAGGTCGGCGACGGACACGCCCCGCAGCCCCCGGCGGCGCAGCCAGGCCAGCTGCCCGCCGAGCCGCTCGGGAGTGACCGTGATGCGGTACGGGTCGTCCGAGCAGTCGCCCACCGAGTGGTACATCGCCACCCAGGGCAGCGGGCCCGGGCGCGGGGCGGCGGATCCGGCGGACCGGACGGAATCAACGGAAGCGGCCATGGGTGAGCCTTCGTGTGACGGTGCGCACGGAACGCACGGCGGATGTGGAACCCCAGGCCCCCGAGGCCCAGGCGAGCGGGACGAAGACGGCGGTCACGGTCAGGCAGCCGGCCGCGAGGCCCCCCGCCGGTGACGCGAACCGGCTCGCGGCGAACGCCCCGGCGGCGGTGGCGGCGCCCGCCGCGAGCACGGGTCCGCCCAGCTGGGCCAGGACCTGCCGGACGCGGACCGTGACACCGGGCGGGCCGCCGGACCGGTCCGCGCGCAGTCCGGCGAGCAGCAGGGCGGCCGTGACGGTGATGCCGACGGCGTTGGCGGCGGCGATCCCCGCCACGCCCCAGGCACGCACCGCCACGGCGCCGATCAGGGACGTCACGCCGATGCCCGCGGCCATCACGCCGACGGGGTACCAGCGGGGCCGGCCCGCCGAGAAGTAGGAGCGGATCAGGGCGCCCACCAGGGTCTGGCCCAGCAGTCCGAGGGCGTACACGCGCATCACGTCCGCCGTCGCCACCGTGTCGCCCCCGGTGAAGGCGCCCCGCTGGAAGAGCAGTCCGATCATCTGCGGGGCGCAGGCCATCACCGCGCTCATGCCCATCAGCACCACGCAGGAGGCCAGTACGAGGTCCCGCTGCACCCGGCTGCGGGCCCGCTCGGTGTCGCCGTCCGCGAGGGCCCGCGCCACCACGGGGAAGGTGACCGTGACCACCATCAGCGACAGCGTCATCGGGATCTGGGCCACCTTCTGCGCGTAGTTCAGGTGCGAGATGGCCCCGGCCGGCAGGGAGGAGGCGAGGAAGCGTTCGACGAGTACCTGCGACTGGCGGCACAGGGCGAACAGGAGCACGGCGGCGACCAGGGCGAAACGCATCGGCCGCTCCCCGGCCTCCGCCCCGGCCTCGGCCGCGCGGGACGCCGGTGTGCGCGCCGTCAGCTGCCGCCACAGCGACGGCAGTTGCACCGCCACCATCAGGCAGCCGCCCGCCGCGACGCCGGCCGCGGCGGAACGCACGCCCCACCGGCCGCCGAACAGGAACATCGCGGCGATGATGCCGGTGTTGTAGGCGACGTAGATCGCCGCGGGCGCGAAGAAGCGCCGGTGTGCCCGCAGCGCGGCGCTGCAGTACCCGGCGAGCCCGAAGGCCAGCAGGCTGATCGCCGTGAGCCGGGTGCAGTCGACGGCGAGGCGGGGGTCGGGCAGGCCGGGCGCCAGGGCCTGGACCAGGAGGGGGGCCGCGGCGGCGACCAGCGCGGCCACCGCGGCCAGGGCCAGGCACAGCCGGGGCAGGGTGGCGGCGACCAGGTCCCGCACCGGGTCCCCCGCGGCGCCCCGGGCGCGGCGGGCCAGCGCCAGGCTGAACGCCGGGACCAGCACCAGTGCCAGCCCGTCCTCGATCAGCAGCGTGGCGGCCAGTTCCGGCACGGTCCACGCGACGAGGAAGGCGTCCGTGTCGCTCCCGGCGCCGAACAGCCGGGCCAGCGACTGGTCGCGCACCAGACCGAGCAGCGAGCCGGCGATGGACAGCGAGGCCGTGACGAGCGTCGCCCGGGCGAGGAACTTCCGGGAGGCCTGGGCCTGCTCGGACCCGGCCGGTGCCGGGGTGGCCGCACGCGCCGCGGGCACGGACGCCGCTTCGTCGGCGTCGGACCCGGGGATCTTCGAAGGCACCACCGTCATCGGGCCACCGCCTCCTCGACGCGGTCCCGTGCCCCACCGTGCGGCAGGGCGTCCCGCCGCTCGCCGTCGGCCAGCGCCCACCACGCCGCGAGCCCCAGGGCCAGGGCGGTCACCAGGGTCGAGGGGCCGCCGATGTCCCCGTACAGGAAGTCGGTCAGCATCCAGACCAGCAGCCCGCAGGCCACCAGCGCGCAGTCGAGCCCCGGCCCCCGGCGGCGCACGCGCAGCAGCCTGCGCACCCCGCACACCAGCAGCGCCAGCCAGCTCCCGGCGAGGGCGAGCAGCCCGATCAGCCCCTGCTCGCTCAGCACCAGCAGGTACATGTTGTGCGGCGACAGCAGCGCCTGCCGGTGGTACTCCGCTCCGGCGCCCTCGACGTCGCTGCCCGACGACAGGGCCAGCGTGGCGTGTCCGTCGCGGTACTCGGGGAAGTTCTTCAGGCCCACGCCGGTCAGCGGGTGGTCGCGCCACATGCCGGCCGCCGACGTCCACAGGGCGTACCGGTCGACGACGGACTGGTCGGGGGCGTCGGTGACCTGCGCGATGCTGTCCATCCGTTCCTGCAGCTGTGCGGTGCCGACGCCGAACCCGCCCACCAGGACCACCCCCGCGGCGGCCAGGGCGGCGGCCACCCCCAGGGTCCGGCGCAGACCGGTCAGCGCCAGTTGCAGGGCGCACGTGAGGACGGTCGCGATCCAGGCGCCCCGGCTGAAGGACAGCGCGAGCGGGGCGAGCAGCGCCAGCGCGCATCCCGTGGCGGTGGCCCGCTGCCACACCGGTGCCCGGCCCAGCGCGATCCCGGCGGCGCACACCAGGCCGAGGGAGACCACGGACGCCATGCCCATCACGTCCTGGGCGCCGAAGGTGCCGACCGCCCGGATGTCCTCGCCCTGGTAGGAGGCGCCGGTCCGGGTGACGTACTGGTGGACGCCGACGGCGCCCTCGCACAGGGCGAGGCCCACGAACGACCAGGCCAGCAACCGGAAGTCGGAGCGGCCCCGGAGCAGCGACAGCACCGCCGCCGGGACCAGCACGAAGACCTGCAGGTAGCGGCCCATGCCGGCCAGCCCCGCCTCGGGCGAGGACGCCCCCAGCGCGGCGAGCGCGATCCCCGCCACCGGCAGGCCCAGCACCAGGGCCGCGGCGGGCGACAGCGGGCGCCGTCCCTCCCGCAGCAGACGGATCACGCAGTACCCCACCACCAGCCCCGAGGCCACGTCGGCGGGTCCCGCGCCGTGCCCGGCCGGAGGCAGCGCCAGCAGGGCGAGCACCGCCACCAGGGGCAGGACCGGTGCGAGCGCGGCGGCCCGGCGCGGCAGAGGTGCGAGAGCGTGGCTCACGTCGGTCAGCTCCCCGTCGGGCGGACCAGCGTGGCCGCGGTGCGCAGCAGGATGCAGACGTCCCGCCACAGCGACCAGTCGTCGATGTAGGCGTTGTCGAACCGGCAGCGGTCCTCGATCGAGGTGTCGCCGCGCAGCCCGTGGATCTGGGCGAGACCGGTGATGCCGGTCCGCATGCGGTGGCGGGCCGCGTAGCCGGGGTAGGCCCCGCTGAACTGCGCGACGAAGTAGGCGCGTTCGGGACGCGGCCCGACCAGGCTCATGTCGCCGCGCAGCACGTTCCACAGCTGGAGCAGCTCGTCGAGCGAGGTGCGCCGCAGCAGCCGGCAGAAGCGGCTCATCTCGATCTCGCCGGCCACGCTCCACCGGGTCGCCGACTCGTGCTCGTTCACCGGACGGTGGGTGCGGAACTTCAGCAGCGTGAACGGCTTGCCGTCCCTGCCGATCCGCTCCTGCCGGAACACCACGCCCGGCCCGTCGCTCAGGCGCAGGACCGTCGCGCACACCAGCAGCAGCGGGCTGACCAGCAGCAGCAGCGCGCCCGACACGAGGATGTCGAGCATCCGCTTGCCCGCGCCGTCGCGGCGCACCGGGGACGGGTCCAGGCGCCGGCAGGCGAACCCGGCCAGCCGTTCCCCCGTGGTGTACGACGGGGAGTCGGCGTCGAGCTCCCAGATCGCGCAGCCCGCCCCGGCCAGTGCGCGCAGCAGCGGCGCCTGTTCGGCGCGGACCGAGGGATGGACGGTCAGCACCGCGCGCACCCCGTTCTGGATGACCGCCCGCTCGACCTCCTCGCCGGTCCGCAGCACCGGGATCCCCTCGGCGCCCTCCGGCCGCTCGGCGACGACACCCACCGGCCGCACCCCGCACCGCGGGTGGCGCAGCAGGGCCGCGGCCACGCGTTGCGCGGTCGCCGGCGGGCCCACGACGAGCGCGGTGTGCGGATGGCGCAGCAGCGCGGCGCGCCGCCGCCCGTGCACGGCCGCGCGCAGCGCGCAGCACGCCCCCGCCTGAAGGACGACGCCCGTCAGCACGGTGCCGGCGGACAACGCGTGCTCCGGCCGGTACGCCGCCCACAGCGCCGCGGTCCCCAGCCAGGCCACGGCGGTGCGGCCGCACACGGCGGGCAGCTCCTCCAGCAGGGCCGGCACCGGCGGCCGGCTGCCGCGGGCGCGCAGCAGCAGGGACGCGACGATCAGCAGGGTGATCAGCAACGGCTGGCGCTGGGCGCCGGCGAGCGCCAGCGTGCCCAGCACGGCGGCGCCTCCGTCCGCGAGCAGCAGCGGCAGCGGTGAGGCCGAAGGCGCCGGGGACCGGGGGGCGGAGATCCGCACACCGGTCGCGGTGCCGGGCGGCGGCATGACGGAGACGGGTGAGGGGCCGTGGTCCCGCGGCGTGACACCGGGGGAGGACACGGTACGTTCGGCGGTCACGAGTGGAGGGACTCCCTGTGCTCGGTGGACTCGGCGTCCTGGGTGGTCCGGTCCGCCTCGGAGCCCCGGCCCGGGCCGAGCGGTCGGCCCCGCCCGGCGCCGCGGGCCGTGGCGCGCTCGTTCGCTCCGAACGGGTGCTCACCGTGTGAGGCGGGCCATGGGCCGAGGAGGTCGCGGTAGACGTCCGCGACCGCCTCGGTGGTGTGTCGTACGTCGTGGAGGGACAGCACGTGCCGGCGGCCCCGGGCGCCGAGGGACTCGCGCAGCGGCGCGTCGAGCAGCAGTCCGGTGACGGCCGCGGCCAGCGCCCCCGGGTTCTCCGGCGGGACCACGCACCGGGCGGTGAGGGAGGGCGGCAGGCTCTCGCGGGCACCGTCGACATCCGTGACCAGCACCGGCACACCGCAGGCCATCGCCTCCAGCGGGGCCAGCGCCATGCCCTCCCAGCGGGACGGCAGGACGACGAGGTCGGCGGCCTGGTACCAGACGGAGGTGTCGGTGACGGCACCGGCGAACAGCACGGACCGGGGGGCTTCCCGGCGCAGCCGGTCGCGGTCCGGTCCGTCGCCGACCAGGACGAGGCGGGCGTCGGGCACCCCGCGCACGACGGCCTCCCACGCGCGCAGCAGGACGTCCTGCCCCTTCTGCGGGCACAGCCGGCCCACGCAGACCGCGAGCGGTGTCCCCGGGCGCAGGCCGGCGAGCGGTGCGAGACAGGACCGCACGGCGCCGGCCGCGGCCGGGCGGTAGCGCGCGGGATCGATGCCGTTGGGGACGACCGTCCACCTGCCGGTGATCCCGGCCCGGACGCCGGTCGCGCGTTCCGCCTCGCTCACGCACAGCGTCCGCGTGGCCCAGCGCGCCCCCCACCGCTCCCACCGGAGCGCGAGGGCCGCGGTGCTCCCGCCGACCGCCTCGAACGACCAGGCGTGCGGCTGGAAGACCGTCGGGATCCGCCCGCGCACCGCGAGCCGGCCGGCGAGCCCGGCCTTCGCGCTGTGCGCGTGCACCAGGTCGGGGCGTACGTCGTCGATCACCCGCGCGAGGTCTCGTACCTCCCGCAGGAGCGAGGGGCCCGGTGACCGCGTCGCCCGCCAGCGCCGGACGCGCGCGCCCGCCGCCCGCAGCCGGTCGGCGAGCACGCTGTCGGGGCAGGCCGCCGCGACGTCCAGGCCGTCGGCCAGCTGGGCCCGGACGAGGTCCGTCACGACGCGCGCGACCCCGCCGTCCACCGGCTGGGTGAGGTGCAGGACCCGCGGCGGACGGCCGCGGGGCGACGGGGCCACGGACACGGTTTCCTCACTCACGAAGGTGCTCGGGACGGGTGGCGGTGTGCTCACCGCCGGGCGTCGACGGCGGCGAAGAGCACGCCGGCCCACGCGGCGTCGCGCTCGGAGGCGAGCCGGACGGTCGCCTGGTCGCCGGCGCGCGGCATGCCGCCCGGGACGTCGAAGACGTCCGAGTCGTAACCGAGGGTGTTGCCGTACGCCGGCACCCGGGCCGGGGAGGCCCCGGCGGGCCCGCTGATGGTGGAGTTCAGGACGTCGCCGCGCGGGTCGGCGGGCCCGCCGAGCGGCGTGGCGACGGATCCGGTGGCCAGGGTGAGCGAGTCGCCGGTGGTGCCGCGGTCGCCGTTGTACGCGACCATGCCCACCCGGCCTCCGGCCCCGGCGGCGAAGTCCAGGCCGCTCAGCCGGAGTTCGGCCGCGCGGGACCGCAGCGGGGCGAAGCCGTCCCAGAGCGAGAGGTACCGCAGCGGTTCCGCCGGGTCCTCGTACGCCACCACCAGCGTCCAGCCGCCCCACGCGCCGGCCGCGGAACCGCCGGCGGCCACGTTGACCTGCGCCACGGTGTACAGGCCCGGCGCGCTGTCCCGCACCAGGCCCGTCACGTCCGCCGAGGCCTGGAAGGCGTCCGCGCTGTCGGTCACGCGGTGTCCGACGACCGTGTCCGCGAGGACCTCCTTGTACTCCCCGCCGGGCTCGGCGATCAGCACGCGTCCGTTGTCCGCCGACGGCTTCTGCTCGCCCACGCGCAGGTTGCCGCCCCAGTACAGGCGCGCGTACGTCACGCGGGCGCCCGCGGGCAGGCGGACCTCGGCGCGGGAGGAGTTGTAGGTGTTGGGGTCGCGGTCGACGTCGACGTAGTACATGTCGAAGTCCCCGTTCACCCCTGATCCGCCCGTCTGCGCGCTGGGGCACGCGGGTGCCTGGGCGCGGCAGGTGACGGAGGTGTTGGCGGCGCGCACGATGCCGCCGTGCTGGAGCGCGGTGTACCGCTGGGCGAACGCGACGCTGTCCGCCTCGGGCGCGGGCGGCGCGGCCGAGGCGTAACCGCCGGAGGCCCACATCGAGGCGAGGGCGAGCACGCCCACCGTCGCATGGCGAAGCAGCTGGCCCGGGGAATGGCGCATGACCGTCGGTGCCCTTTCGGAACGGGGGAGGAGCAGACGGCGGCACGAGGTGCGGTACGTCCGCCTGGAGGGGTGCGTCAGCGTTTCGCAACTCTAGTCATCAAGCGGACGAATTCACCGAAATTCGGGGCATAGTGCGACCTGTGTTGGAAACGTGAAGGAGTTGCCGACCGGATGAAGCGGACCAGGAGCCGGTCCGCGTCCGCCGCGGACGGCCGCCCGCGGACCGCCGGACGGGGACGGCGGCGCGGCGGCCCGGCACAGTGCCCCATCAGGGACGCCTCGGCAGCAGGGTGAACGGCGGGACCCCGGCGGCGTACCACCGGTTGCGGGCCGTCAAGGGCGCACCGACGGTGGGCTTCAAGCTCCGATCTCCGTCGAAAGGACCCCCATGCGTGCCCTGTCCGCACGGCCCATCGCACTCGGCGCCCTGTGCGCCGCCCTCCTGGCCGGCATCACCGGCCCCGTCGCCACGGCGGCCGGTCACGCACCCGGGCACAACCGCGCGGTGTCGCACGACACGCCGCTCCCCGCCGCGGAGACGCTCCTCGGAGAGGTCAACAGCCTCAACGCCCGTGGCGCCGGGCTCGCCCCCGTGGCCGACCTGCTGACGGCCGCGGTCGAGTCGGACAAGCGCGCCCTCCCCCCGGCCGAGGCCAAGGAGCTCGGCGAGGCGGCCAAGGACGCACTGGAGGACGCGGCCGCGAAGGCCGCGGCGACCAAGGCCGCCACGCAGGCCCCGGCGGCGAGCCTGCTGGTGCCCGCCACCGGCGCCGACCTCGTCGGCGACGCGCTGGACGCCGTGCGGAAGGCCGTCGACGACCTCCTGGACTCGATCTTCGCCCAGGACACCGCGGGCACCGCGGACGCCACCGGCCTGACGGCGCCCTCGCTCGACCAGCTGCTGGCCGAGGTGAGCAAGCTCGTCGACGCGCTCACCGTCAGCGACCCGACGGCGTCGACCCTGCCCGCCCCGGCGACGCCGTCCAGCACGTCGCCGTCGACGGTGGTGCTGCCCTCGCTGCCGCCCGTCACGCTCCCCGCGCTCACGCCTCCGGCACCGGTGCTGCTGCCGGCCTCCTGAGTCCTCGGAACGCCCCCGTCCCGGTAACCGGTCTTCCGGAGTTCTCATATGAGGACTTGCCGATCTCCGGCATCCCCGGTTCCGCTCCGCCCCGGACTCGTTGGACACGGCGACAGCAACCCCACTCCGGCGACCCGCGTTGCCGAAGAAAGGAACACGATGAAGTCCCTGAAGGCCGCCGCCGTCGTCGTCGGGTCCCTGATCGCCTCCGGCGCCGCCGCCCCCGCGTTCGCCGCCGAGCCGATGCCCCACAGCATCACCGACAGCCCGGCCAAGCCGTTCGGGAGCGTGCGCCTCCTCGACACGCCGGTGGACGACCCGGCGGCCCTGCTCGACGCCGAGAACGCGGACTCGCCGCTCCGCAAGATGCAGAACGCCGGCAACGTGCTGGCGAACCCCGGGTCGCTGCACCGCGGTCTGCCGATGCAGGGCTGAGACCACGCCCCGGGAAAGGGCGGCCCCCGATTTCACCGGGGGTCGCCCTTTTCCGTACGGCTTCACCGTTCCAGCCCCGCGGCGGTGACCGCGCGGAACGTCCGACGGTTACGGCTGCAGACAACCGAACGGACGAGGAGTGGACCATGGCCATCAGCACCGGCGGCGTACCTGCGAACACCGAGGACGGAGCGCCCGGACCGGCGGGCAGAACACGGAGGGACCTGGCGCGCGGTGTGCGCGGGGCCGTGCTCGCCGCGGCCCTGACCTCGATGGTCGCCGCGGCATCGCCGCCACGCTCCCGGACCGGGCCCGTCGGCCTCCCGGACGGCACCGGCTTCGCCCAGACCTACTGCGGCCGCCACATCCGCGGCGTGTGGAGGCCCGTGCGGGGCTCGGCCGGAGACGGCCGGTGGCACGTCACCGTGGACGGCCGCCCCCTCCCTCTGATGCGGCGCGCCGACGGCACCTGGCTGAGCATGGTCGACCACTACTGCTCGTACCCGACACCCCTCGAGGCGGCCCGCGCCGCGATCGACGAACTCGGCCCCGGCGAACGGCTGCGCGCCGCGACCGGGCCGGACGAGGGACACCCGCACGGGGGAGGCCGCCATGGTGTACGTGCGTAAGGACGCCGGCACCCTCACGCGGGCGGAGAAGAGCCGGTTCGTCAAGGCCCTGCTCGCACTCAAGCGGCGGGGCGAGTACGACGAGTTCGTGCGCATGCACCTCGCGTACTTCTCCCCCGACGGCGAGAGCGGACTGCGCGCCGCGCACATGGCGCCGTCCTTCCTGCCCTGGCACCGCCGCCTCCTGCTCGATCTGGAGGGCGCTCTGCGACGGGTGGACTCCTCGGTGACCATCCCCTACTGGGACTGGACACGCGATCGCACGGCCACCTCCGCACCGTGGACGGCCGACCTCCTCGGCGGCAACGGACGCCCCTCCGACCGGCAGGTGACCACAGGCCCGTTCGCCCACCGGGCGGGGAACTGGCCCCTCAGGGAGGGTGTGACCGACACGGAGTTCCTCACCCGGGACCTCGGCCGCAGCCGCGGCCCGATCGACCTGCCCACGAAGAACGAGCTGGAGTGGGCGCTGAAGGACGCCGTGTACGACGTGTCCCCCTGGGACTCGACGGTTACGCGGGGCTTCCGCAACAAGCTGGAGGGCTGGGGCACCGGCCGGGGCAGCGCCTCCTGGCGCAACCACAACAGGGTGCACCGCTGGGTCGGCGGCACCATGCTCGGCGCCGCCTCCGTCAACGACCCCGTCTTCTGGCTGCACCACGCCTTCGTCGACCTGCAGTGGTACCGCTGGCAGCGCCGGCACGGCGGGGCCCGCTACCTCCCGGCGACACCGCCGGGCTCCGGCGAGGCGCAGCACGGCCGGGTCGTCGCCCGCCACCAGAAGCTGCCGCCCTGGGACGTGACACCGGACGAGCTCGAGGACGTCGCCCGGATCTACCGGTACGCGTGATGGCGGCGATGCAGGAGGGATCCCACGGGCTCGAGCAACCGCTGCGACACGCCGGGTGCTCTGCCCGACTCCTGCGTAACAGCACCACAGAGCGGGCTTTCACGAGAAATTTACGACGATGGGCGCTTCATTCGCCAAAAGTCTGGAACGTCCTCTAAAGTAAGCACTAACAGTGACCGGTCAAACACGGACCGTGTTGCTCATCAGAGAAACGGAGAGGTAATGCGCAAGATCCAGAAGGCTGCTGTCGTCGTCGCGATGCTCGGCACGGTCGGCGCCATCGGCGCCGGCACCGCGGTGGCCGGCGAGGGCGCGAGCTTCGATGTCAAGGGTGGCGGCTGCAACGTCTCCTCTGACAACAACCAGCTCATCGGCAACGTCAACGTCATCAACGACGTCGTTGGCGGCCTCCTGACCTTCGGTAACGAGGGTGACCACGGCAACCAGAGCAACGACCCGGGCTCGCGCGTCGACTGCTCGGTCAAGGGCTTCACGGGCTGACGCCTGTAGACGACTGCGGACAGGTCCCGGGACGCGAGTCCCGGGACCTCTCCCTGACATTTTTTCACTATCCCGAGCGTTGATCTCGTGACATATCTTCAAGGGCACACGGGCAGTGGCCGCATGGTTCGAGAAGCACAGCGCCTGGGGGGACTACCGCAAAGGACGAGGCGGATGCAGAAGTTCAAGAAGATCGCAGTGGTGGCGGGAGTCCTGGGGGGCTCCGTACTGATGGGGCTCGGTACCGCCCAGGCCCACGGAGTCAACGTCCCCGTCTGCGACGAGAAGGCCAGCGACGGCCACTGCGGGCAGAAGCGCGAGTACCAGTACACGACCGACGACGGTCAGGCGCACATCGTGATCACGCGCGAAGACTGCGCGGTCAAGGGCAACGGCGTCGTGGACTGCTCCATCAAGCACCCCTGATCCGACTGAGGCACTTGCGCCCACTCGACGCAGCCGTCCTTCCGCTGATCTGCACCTGGCTCCCGCCGCAGCGTCAGGGGCGTCGGCTGCCCCGCATGCCAGATGGCCGGACCCGTTCACCCGGGGTCGGCCATCTGGCGTTCTGTCGTGGGCTCGCGGAGGAGGAACTGCTCCTGCCCGTTCCGGCTATCCGGACGAACGCGAGGGCCGGGGCAGGCGCCTTCGGCGGTGGTGGGGGCGCAGCATCAGGGGGGCGATCCGGCATCGCCGGCCGCCCCCAGGGGTCGACGCCAGGTCACTCCACGGGGGTGCAGTACGGCAGTCCGTCGATGGGCCGGTCGGTGCAGAACCGGCCGATCAGATCCGCCGACTCCTCCCTGCGCTCGACGGTGACCAGGTGGTCGGCTTCCTTGATGGTGGTGAAGCGCGCTCCGGGCATGATCGCGGCGAGCTCGCGGCCCATCTGCGGGGTGCACAGGGTGTCGTGCTCTCCGGTGAACACCAGGGACGGCACGTCGGGGACCGGCAGGGGCCGGTAGCAGCCGTGCGTCACCAACCTCGTGTTGTGCTCGACGGCCTTCTTGACCTCGTCCGGCGTCTGGCTGATGAACTGCCGCTGGAGAAGACGCGCGACGGCCGCGTGCTTGCGCACCTGCCCGGCGCCGGGATTCGACATGAACAGCTGTACCAGCCCTTCGGCGGCCTTCTCGATCTCTCCGCGTTCGAGTGCGTCCGACAGGCGCGGGACGGCCTCGGTGTAGAGGTCGGGAAGGCGCTTGGCCGCACCGCAGAAGACGATGCGACGGACGAACCCGGGGTGGAGCTGGGCGAAGCGGAGCCCGACGACCTCCCCGAAGCAGCCGCCGAAGAGGTTGACCTCCGGCATGTCGATCTCCACCAGCATGTGCTTGACCGCGGCGGCGAGGAAGTCGATGCCGTACTCGGCGGGCAGGAAGTCGGAAGTGCCGTAACCGGGAAGGTCCACGGTGACCAACGTGCACAGCGGCGCCAGCCACTTCTCGTGGCCCTGCCACGAGTACCTGTTCTGCGAGGACCCCCCGAGCAGCACCAACGGGACCGTCTGCGGCGCGCTTTGGCGGACGATGCGGCAGTGGTACGCGAAACCGTCGAGAACGAGGCTCCGTTCCTCCACCTGCCCCGGTGCAGCAGCAACGGGACCGGACCACCCTGTCGTGGGTTCCTGGGCGTTGGTGACGGCAGTGCGCATGGACGGCTCCGGTGAGGACGGAAGAGTGGCGAACCGTCCCATCATTACCAGCGCCTCATCAATGCCGAGGTAATCACTCAATTGTGGGCGATCCCGACCGGGTGTTGCACGCCAGGTCACCCTACGGTGACGGATCGTGCCGGACACTCTGCCGACGGGACCGCCGGGGCGCGGACACCCGGCGTACTTGCTGGGCGCCCCCGGCAGGACTCGAACCTGCGGCCAAGCGCTTAGAAGGCGCCTGCTCTATCCACTGAGCTACGGGGGCCTGGTGTGGTGACCTCGGTCGTGGGGGCCGGGTGGGCCGATCCGCGACGTTGCCGGGGACAAGGATAGGGCTCCCGGTTCCGTGTCCCTGACGCTTCGCCTCCGTGGCTCGATGTGGAGGTTCGGTGAAGCGGTCCCGATAATCGCAGGCAGGTGCGAATCGTGCATCGCTTTTGACGTCTCACGCATCGGGTGTTGTGCACTCGTTATGCCTGGACTGCCCTCGCGCCCCAGTAGTCCCTTCCGTCCGCAATGTCCGGTCGGCGCGCAGACATGCTCATATGCTTCAGAATTCCCCTAAAATTGGGCATTCTTCCCATGTGGTGACCTTGGACGTACGGCCTCAGCTGCTCGACGCACTTTCCGCCCTGCGCGACCGTGTCGCGGCCGCACGGTTCCCGCTGCCCCTCGCGGGGGCTCCCCGCGCGCGTGCCAACCGCGACGAACTGCTCGCCCAGCTCGACGACTACCTGGTGCCCCGGCTGAGAGATCCCGAAGCGCCGTTGCTGGCCGTCGTGGGAGGCTCCACCGGCGCCGGGAAGTCCACACTGGTGAACTCGCTCGTGGGCCGGCGGGTCAGCGAGGCGGGCGTCCTGCGGCCCACCACCCGGACCCCGGTGCTGGTGTGCCACCCGGAGGACCACCACTGGTTCAGCGGGATGCGCGTGCTGCCCGACCTCACGCGCGTATGGGCGCCCCACCGCTCCCCGGACGACGACCTGCTCCTGCCCGGCGAGAACCCCGCGCGCGTGCTGCGCGTCGAGACCGCGGACACCCTGCCGCCCGGTCTCGCCCTCCTCGACGCGCCCGACGTCGACTCCCTCGTCGCCGACAACCGCGTCCTGGCCGCGGAGCTGATCTGCGCCGCCGACATCTGGGTGATGGTCACCACCGCCGCCCGGTACGCCGACGCCGTCCCCTGGCAACTGCTGCGCACCGCCAAGGAGTACGACGCCACGCTGGTCACCGTGCTCGACCGGGTGCCCCACCAGGTGGTGGCCGAGGTGTCACGGCAGTACGCGGCGCTGCTCACCAAGGCCGGGCTCGGCGACGTCCCCCGTTTCACCGTCCCCGAACTGCCCGAGTCGGCCTGGGGCGGCGGGCTGCTGCCGGCCACCGCCGTGGCGCCGCTGCGGGCCTGGCTCGTCCACCGGGCCCAGGACCTCGCGGCCCGGCACGACGCCATGGCCCGTACGGCCTACGGCGTCCTGGACTCCCTCAAGGCCCGGATGCCCGAGCTGGCCAGTGCCACCGCCGCGCAGTACGCCGCGGCGCTGCGCCTCACCGCCGCCGTCGACGGGGCGTACGACGCCGAGCACGCGCGCGTGCGGGGGCGGTTGCAGGCGGGGGCCGTACTCGCCGGCGACGCCCTGAAGCGGTGGCGGTCCTTCCCGCTCGACTGCACTCCCGGCGAACTCCTCGACTCGCTGGTGGAGAGCCTCGGCGCGCTGCTGCTGTGCGCCGTCACCGCCGCCGACGAACACGTCGACGAGGCCTGGCGGCGCGAGCCCGCGGCGGACGCCCCGGAACTCGCGGTCCGCGCGTCCTCGTCCGAGGGCGCCGAGCACCGCATCGGGGTGGCCGTACGGCGGTGGCGGCGGGAGCTGGAGGAGTACGCCGAGGAGGAGGTGCGGCGGCTCGACCGGAGCCTGGCACCGGACCCGGAGACGGTCGCCGCCCTCGGCGCCACCGCGCTGCTCGGCGGCAGGCGGGCGCGCAGCGCCGGGGAGGGGCTCGCCGAACGCCTCGGCGCCCATGGCGCGCTGCGGCTGCGCGACCGGGGCGGACGACTGCTCGCCGCCCACATGGACCGCGTCATGCACACGGAGCGCGAGCGCCGGCTCGCTCCGCTGGACGCGCTGGAGGTCCACCCCGAGCCGCAGGCCGAGCTCATCGCCGCGCTGTCCGTACTGCAGAAGGAGAGGTGACCGGTGACCGCCGTCACTGACCAGGACCCCACCGAGCACACCGACCACACGGAGGAGGCGGATTCCCCAAGCGGCCTCGGCGGGAAACGCGAAGCCGAGGAGCGCGCACACGGGGCGGGCCCCGGCGAGAGGCGCGCCGGGGAGGACCGCGCCGCCGCGGACGCGGGCCGGGGCGGACGCGCCCGCGACGACGAGCGCGAGCGCGAGGCAGGGGGCGGGAGCGAGCGCGCGGGGCTTGCCGAGGGCGAGCGCGCGGGGAGGGGCGAGGACGGGCGCGCGCGGAGCGGGGGGAGGGAGCGTGAGGCGCGCGGTGACGGTGAGCGCGCACGCGAGTCCCGCTCCCACGCGCGCGTGGCGGACGACGGCACCCCTCGGCGTACGGACCGCAAGCAGCGAACGGACGGCGCCCGGGGCGGCCCGGCGGCCGAATCCGGGACCCGGGACGAGGAGGCCTGGGGCGACGGGCTCATCGCGCGTCGGGTGGACGAGAACGGCGGCCCGGAACGGTTCACCGCCGTGCCGAGCAGGCCGGCGAGCTCCCCGCCCCTGATGCCGCTGGCCTACGACGGGCACCTCAGGTCGCGGCTGGACGCGCTGCGCGAACTGGTGGGGCTCTCCCGTGCCCGGCTCGACGGCGGGACGCTGGCCGAGGCGGGACGGGTCCTCGACGAGGCCGCCGCGCGGCGCAGGCTCTCCGGGCAGCACACCGTCGTCGCCATCGCCGGCGCGACCGGCAGCGGCAAGTCGCAGCTGTTCAACGCGCTCGCCGGGGTGACGATCTCCGAGACGGGCGTCCGCCGGCCGACCACCGCCGCACCCATCGCGTGCAGTTGGAGCGACGGCGCGGCCAGCCTGCTGGACCGGCTCGGCATCCCCGGCCGGCTGCGCCGCCGTCCGCTCCAGCCCCCGGACGCCGACTCGCCGCTGCGCGGACTGGTCCTGATCGACCTGCCCGACCACGACTCGGCGGTCGTGCGGCACCGGGAACAGGTGGACCGCATCCTGGGGCTCGTCGACGCCGTCATCTGGGTCGTCGACCCCGAGAAGTACGCCGACGCCATGCTCCACGAACGCTATCTGCGGCCGATGGCGGGCCACGCGGAGGTCACCTTCGTCGTCCTCAACCAGGTCGACCGCCTGCCCGGGGAGGCCGCCGAACAGGTCGTCGACGACCTGCGGCGCCTGCTCGACGAGGACGGCATCGCCCTGGGGGAGCACGGCGAACCCGGCGCGGCCGTGCTCGCACTGTCCGCGCTCACCGGGGAGGGCATGGGCGAACTGCGCGAGACGCTCGGTCAGTTCGTCGTCGAACGGCAGGCGCCGGCGCGCCGCATCGCGGCCGACGTGGACGCCGCCGCCCGGCGCCTGCGGCCCGTGTACGTCGCGGGGCGGCGCACCGGGCTCAGCGAGGAGGCCCGGGAGGAGTTCGCGGACCGGCTCGCCGACGCGGTGGGCGCCACCGCGGCGGGTGACGCGGCCGAACGCTCCTGGCTGCGCAACGCCAATCGCGCCTGCGGCACGCCCTGGCTGCGGCTGTGGCACTGGTACCTTGACCGGCGCGTGTCCTCCACGGGGCGGCTGCCGCTGCGCGCCCAGGCGGACGAGGAGGCCACGGCCCGCCAGCGCGTCGAGCAGGCGGTGCGCACGGTGTCCCACCAGGCGTCGGCCGGGCTGCCGGCGCCGTGGGCGCAGGCGGTGCGCGAGGCGGCCGTCCGCGGTGCGCAGGGGCTGCCCGAGGCGCTCGACGAGCTGGCGGCGCGGCAGGGTCTGCCGACGGGGCGCCCGCCGCGGCCCGGGTGGTGGCCGGTGGCCGTGCTGGCCCAGGCGTCCATGACCCTCCTCCAGGTGGTGGGCGGCCTGTGGCTGCTCGGCCAGATCATCGGCCTCATGTCGCCGAACCTGGGCGTTCCGGTGCTGCTGATGGTGTCCGGCATCATCGGCGGCCCGGTCATCGAGTGGAGCTGCCGCATGGCGGCGCGCGGACCGGCGCGGCGTTACGGGTACGAGGCGGAGCGCAGGCTGCGCGAGGCGGCCGCGGGGTGCGGCCGGGCCCGGGTGCTCGATCCGCTGGCGGCGGAGCTGCTGCGGTACCGGGAGGTACGGGAGCAGTACGGACGTGTCGCGGGACCGGGCGTGGGGACCGGGGCCGGGACGGGAATCGGCACGGGGGCGGGGGTGGGGACCCGGGCGAGGTAGCGGGCGGAGGCCGGCGGGGCCCTCACCCGTTCGGGCGGCGGGGTTCTCCACAGGCGGGGGAGGGTCCACAGCGCTCTGCGGGCCCGGCCCGGGCGGAGGCAGTCTGGCCTCGCGGCGATCGCGGCGGAAGCGGTCGCCGGCAGGCAGACGCAGCAGCCGTACGGGCCGGGCCCGTACGCGTGGAGGGAGGGACTCGCGATGAACGAGACCATGATCTGTGCCGTGGGCAACGTGGCGACGCAGCCGGTGTACCGGGAGCTGGCGAGCGGGCCGTCGGCGCGGTTCCGGCTGGCGGTCACCGCACGCTACTGGGACCGCGAGAAGAACGCGTGGACGGACGGGCACACCAACTTCTTCACGGTGTGGGCCAACCGGCAGCTCGCCACCAACGCGTCGGCGTCGCTGGCGGTGGGTGAGCCCGTCGTCGTGCACGGCCGGTTGAAGGTGCGCACGGACGTGCGCGAGGGGCAGAACCGGACCTCCGCGGACATCGACGCGGTGGCGATCGGGCACGACCTCTCGCGCGGGACGGCGGCGTTCCGGCGCACCAACAGGGCCGAGCCGGCCGCCTCTCCGCCGCGGCCGGAGCCCAACTGGGAGACGCCACCGGTGGAGTCGCCGCCCGCGAACGGTGAACAGCGGCCGGAACCCGTCGCGGTGGCGTGACGCGGGCGTCCTGGCATCGGTGACCGAAGTGCGGCTTATCGACGAGAGCGTACGGATCAGCCCGGGTGGATTTGTCGATAAGCCCTGCTCGCAAGGGGGTTCGGCCATAACGATTCCGAGTCGGATCTTCGCTCGGACCGGCATCGCCGAGGGGCGCGGTGCGTCAGGTCCTTAGGATGCCGAACATGTCCTGAGGGACTGCTGATTCTGCTGGTGGGACCGTGCCCCCACGTCAACGGGTCCTGCTCGAAGGGGAATTTGGTGCTTTCTTCGCTCTCTTTCCTGTGGCCCGGCCGTGGAGCGGCGGCGCGGCTCGCCACCACGGTGCTGGTCTCCACGCTCGCCGCGGCCGGAGTGGCGGCGGGTGCCGCCCCGGCCGCCGCCCGGGGGGAGGCACGGGGCGAGGGCGGAGCCACGGCCACCATAGGCGGCCTGAAGACCTACGGCACCGCGGTCATACACGGGGCCAAGGGTGACCAGGAGGTGTCGGCCGGCCTGTTCGAGATGTCCGTCGACGGCGGCGGCATGCTGCAGACCTACTGCGTCGACGTCCAGAACCCGACGCAGAAGGACGCCAAGTACCACGAGACGCCCTGGAGCGGGACCTCGCTGGGCACCAACAAGGACGCCGGCCGCATCCGCTGGATCCTGCAGAACTCCTACCCCCAGGTCAACGACCTCGCGGCGCTCGCGAAGAAGGCCGGGGTGCGCGGCGGGCTCACCGAGCAGGACGCGGCGGCCGGCACGCAGGTGGCCATCTGGCGCTACTCGGACGACACGGACGTCGAGGCCCTCGACCCGCAGGCCGAGCGGCTCGCGGACTACCTGGAGAAGCACGCCCGCGACCTGCCCGAGCCCGCGGCGTCGCTCACGCTGGACCCGCCCGCGGTCTCCGGACGCCCGGGCGGACGGCTCGGCCCGGTGACGGTGCACACCAACGCCGACAGTGCGACGGTCGTCCCGCCGGCGGACGCCACCACGCGCGGAGTGCGGTTCGTCGACAAGGACGGCAGGCCCGTCACCTCCGCGACCGACGGCACCCAGATCTTCTTCGACGTGCCGAAGGACGCCGCGGCGGACACCGTCGGACTGACCGTCCAGGCCTCGACCACCGTGCCGGTCGGCCGCGCCTTCGCCTCCGAGAGCCGCAGCCAGACGCAGATCCTGGCCGGCTCCAGCGAGTCGACGGTGTCGGCGACGGCGAGCGCGACCTGGGCCGGCCAGGGCGCGGTTCCCGCACTGTCCGGGGCGAAGAACTGCGCCGAGGGCGGCCTGGACATCACCGCGGTCAACAAGGGTGACAAGGCGTTCACCTTCGAGGTGCTGGACAGCGAGTACGTCATCGCGGCGGGCGAGACCCGGACGGTCACGATCCCGTTGCCGGAGGACCGCGCCTACGACTTCGCCGTCCGCGGTTCCGACGGCTTCGAGCGGCGCTTCACCGGCGTCCTCGACTGCCGCACGCAGAGCGGCGCGGCCGGCCGGGCCACCCGCACCCTCGGCGAGCCGGCCCCCGTCGCGGTGGTCGACCCCGCCCCCGACACCGACCTCGCCGAGACCGGCAGCTCCGACGCGACACCCCTGATCGGCGGCACGGCCATCGGCCTGGTCGTGATCGGCGGGGCGGTCCTGCTGCTCGTCCGCAGGAAGGACGAGCGCGGCGGGGTCTGACCGGCGCCGGCGCGCTCGCGCGGCACCGTCAGTAGCGGTGGCCGGGCCAGTGCGGGTCCGTCCAGCGGTCCTCGCCGGTGACCCCGAGCAGCCGTATCCGGTGCCGCAGGTCCGCCGGAGCGCCCGACTCGCGGAGCCGCGCCGCGCCGTGGCCGAGGAGCCAGGCGACCAGTTCGGCGCGCATCTCCTCCTCGTCGTGCTCGTACCAGTGGACGTGCCACGGCAGGCCGTCCCCGAGGAGTTCGTACTCCCACTCCGCCGCCGCCTCGGCGAGACGCCGGTCGCCGAGGGGGTCGGTCCGCTCCTCCCATGCGGCGAGCCAGGGGCCGAGCGTTCCGGACGCCTCGGCGCACAGCGCGAAGACCTCGTGCGCCGGTACGGCCGCGTCCGGGTCGGTGAGGCTCTGCGCCCACCAGGCGTGCAGGAACTCGCGTACCGGGCCGGCGTGGTCGTCGGGCCAACGCTGCCACCGGCCGCGGGCCAGGGAGTAGCCGGCCTCTTCCAGTCCGGACAGGGGCTCCGCCCGGCCGGCGACCAGGGCCCTGGCGAACTGCGGCAGGATGCGGCGCAGCACGGCCGCGTGATCGCTCCAGTCGGTCGCCTGCCAGGTCCGGCGCAGGAGGTCCGGCTCCAGCTCCACGTCCGGCGTCTTCAGGAGGGCGAGTTCCTCCGGGCCGCCCCAGTGGCATTCGCAGTTGTGCTCGTCCGGACGCGCCGTCATGCCCCGGAAGGTGACGGCGAGGCCGTCCAGGGCGTCGCCGAGCCGGCGGCGTGCGGCATGGTGGTCGGCGAGGTGCATGGTGTGCCCGCCTTCGAGGACTCCGTACGGCCTACGCCGTTCGAAGATCGCCACCTTACCGGGCGTCGCGCGTCCGCGGGGCGGGGCCCGCGACCGCCGCCGGGAGGGGAGCGGGGGAGGGCGGTGGGCCGAGCCGGGTCGGTGGCGTGCATCGGGCGGGCGGTGGCCGAGCGCCGTGCAGTGGCAGCCACTCGACCACTCGACTTCGACCCGCGTCCGGGGCGGTCAGCCCGCCAGGGGCAGGGCAGCCGCTATCGCGTTCCGGTCCTTGCGGCTCACCAGCGGAAAGATGATCTTCAAGCCCTGCTCGTTGTCCGGCGAGGAAACGACGAAGGACGAGTTGAGCAGGCGCTCCTTGATCTCCGAGCGAACGAGACCGGCGCGCGGAATCGTCATCAGGTGCTCTTCCGGCCGGGCGAACGTCGGGTTCGCCCGGAAGACGAAGATGCGGCGGTCGGTCATGGCCAGGTACATGGGAGTCGGCGTCGGGATCACGGCCATCCCGCCACCGCTCATGAGGGCCGAGGCCGCCGCGAACGCGGCTGTCCGGCGCACCGGGACCGAACTCAGGTTCACGATGGTCGCCACTTCGACCTGCTCCCCGGGCTCGAGCATGGGATCGATGGCGGCCAGCAGCAATCTGCGGCGCTTTCCGTTCACGGCGGTACTCCTGCGATGTCACACGGGAACCGGACGGGAGACGCTTCCGCCCGGCAGTCGGCAGTCCGCCCTCCGCGCGTCGCCGTGGGATGCCGCGACCAGGGAAGCACCCATGGGTCGGCCTCCCTGGCGAGACATGGCCGGCGTGAGCTGTCGGCATACCTTGCCACACGCACTCCCGGGCCCCGCCCCGGCATCCAGACTCCGATCCCGGCCCGACGGCGATCGGACGAGACAGCCCTGGACGAGACCGCGTGCGGCGGCTGACACCGGTTGCCGACGATCGACGTCCGGCCGCTGCGCGGCGGGCAGCCTCGGTCTTTGGGCCGTGCGAGGTGTCCGGGGCCGGCCGGTGAGACCGGCAGGGACGGGCGAGCCTGGAGCGGCCGCAGGGAAACACCAGGTCAGGGCCGCCGCGCCGGACGCGTTTCCGCCCAGGGGTGGCGGTGCGGCAAGATGGGGTGTATCTGCCCACTGCCTGATCAAGCTGCCGGACGGTTTCTCTTGGCTGAGTACATCTACACCATGCGCAAGGCGCGCAAGGCGCACGGCGACAAGGTCATCCTTGACGACGTCACGCTGAACTTCCTTCCCGGCGCGAAGATCGGTGTGGTCGGTCCGAACGGCGCCGGTAAGTCGACCGTTCTGAAGATCATGGCGGGGCTGGAGCAGCCGTCGAACGGTGACGCGTTCCTGTCGCCGGGCTACACGGTCGGCATCCTGCTGCAGGAGCCCCCGCTGAACGAGGAGAAGACCGTCCTGGAGAACGTCCAGGAGGGTGTCGCCGAGGTCAAGGGCAAGCTCGACCGGTTCAACGAGATCGCCGAGCAGATGGCGACCGACTACTCGGACGCGCTGCTGGAGGAGATGGGCAAGCTCCAGGAGGAGCTGGACCACGCCAACGCCTGGGACCTCGACGCCCAGCTCGAGCAGGCCATGGACGCGCTGGGCTGCCCGCCCGGCGACTGGCCCGTCGTGAACCTCTCCGGTGGTGAGAAGCGCCGCGTCGCGCTCTGCAAGCTGCTGCTGGAGGCCCCCGACCTGCTGCTGCTCGACGAGCCCACCAACCACCTCGACGCCGAGTCGGTGAACTGGCTGGAGCAGCACCTCGCCAAGTACGAGGGCACCGTCGTGGCCGTGACCCACGACCGGTACTTCCTGGACAACGTCGCCGGGTGGATCTGCGAGGTCGACCGCGGCCGGCTGCACGGCTACGAGGGCAACTACTCCAAGTACCTGGAGACCAAGGCCACCCGCCTCAAGGTCGAGGGTCAGAAGGACGCCAAGCGGCAGAAGCGCCTCAAGGACGAGCTGGAGTGGGTCCGCTCCAACGCCAAGGGCCGCCAGGCCAAGTCCAAGGCCCGCCTCGCCCGCTACGAGGAGATGGCCGCCGAGGCCGACAAGATGCGGAAGCTGGACTTCGAGGAGATCCAGATCCCGCCGGGCCCGCGCCTGGGCAACGTCGTCGTCGAGGTGAACAACCTCAGCAAGGCCTTCGGCGACAAGGTCCTCATCGACGACCTCAGCTTCACGCTGCCGCGCAACGGCATCGTCGGTGTCATCGGCCCGAACGGCGCCGGCAAGACCACCCTGTTCAAGATGATCCAGGGCATCGAGGAGCCGGACTCCGGTTCCATCAAGGTCGGCGAGACCGTCAAGATCTCGTACGTCGACCAGAGCCGCGAGAACATCGACCCGAAGAAGACGCTGTGGGCCGTCGTCTCCGACGAACTGGACTACATCAACGTCGGCCAGGTCGAGATGCCGAGCCGCGCGTACGTCTCCGCGTTCGGCTTCAAGGGCCCGGACCAGCAGAAGCCGGCCGGCGTGCTGTCCGGCGGTGAGCGCAACCGCCTGAACCTCGCGCTCACCCTCAAGCAGGGCGGCAACCTGCTGCTCCTCGACGAGCCGACCAACGACCTCGACGTCGAGACCCTCTCCAGCCTGGAGAACGCGCTGCTGGAGTTCCCCGGCTGCGCCGTGGTCGTCTCCCACGACCGGTGGTTCCTCGACCGCGTCGCCACGCACATCCTCGCGTACGAGGGTGACTCCAAGTGGTTCTGGTTCGAGGGCAACTTCGAGTCGTACGAGAAGAACAAGATCGAGCGGCTCGGCCCGGACGCGGCGCGTCCGCACCGTGCCACCTACAAGAAGCTGACCCGGGGCTGATCGATCTTGCGGCACATCTACCGCTGCCCGCTGCGCTGGGCGGACATGGACGCGTACGGCCACGTCAACAACGTGGTCTTCCTCCGCTACCTGGAGGAGGCCCGTATCGACTTCCTGTTCCGTCCGGACAAGGACTTCCAGCAGGGGTCGGTGGTGGCGCGCCACGAGATCGACTACAAGCGGCAGCTCGTCCACCGGCACCGTCCGGTCGACATCGAGCTGTGGGTCACCGAGATCCGGGCCGCCTCCTTCACCCTCTCCTACGAGGTGAAGGACGGCGACCGGATCTACGTCCGTGCCTCCACGGTGATCGTGCCCTTCGACTTCGAGGCGCAGCGCCCCCGCCGGATCACGGCGGAGGAGCGGGAGTTCCTCGAGGAGTACACGGACGACGCCGACGACGCCGACGACGCGGGCGAGAAGGCGCGGGACGGCGAGGAGGAGGCCGTCGCCGCATGACGGTGCTCCACCTCGCCGACGAGGGGGAGGCCGCCGACCTCGCGGCCTTCCTCTCCCGCCTGCTCCACTACGACCGCGGCGCCGCCGTACGCGTCCAGGCGCACGGCACGGCGCTCGCCGTCTTCGGGCGGCCGCCCTCCTTCGAGGTGCTGGCCGTGCGGGCGGTACGGCTGGCGAAGCCGTACGAGAACGGGCTCGACGTCACGCTGGACGTCACCGTGTCCGCCGGTGAGCTCCTGGAGTCGGTGGACGAGCCCGCGGCCACCGCGGCCGTGCCCGGCGCGGTCACCGGACCGCCGTGGGCCGGCGTGCTGCCCCCGCGCGGCGGCTGGCGGCCCGAGCCGGGGCTGCCCGCCCCGGACGCGTTGCGCGCCCTCGTCTCCGCGGCCGTCGCCGAGTTCCGGGCACGGACCGGGGAGCTGGCCCCCGAGGAGCGCACCCGGGCCGAACTCGACCGGATCGGCCGGGAGATATGGTCCCGGACGGTCGGGGACACCGGACTGCCCGTGCGGGCCGTGCACGCAGCCCAGTCGCTGGGGTTCCTGCGTCCCGCGGACACGGCCGGGGACGCACCCGCGCTGGTCTCCTCGGGCGCGTGGCTGCGGCTGCGCACCCCCTACGGATCCGTCGCCCTGCGCCGGGCGGGCACCGGGACGCTGGGCCTCAGCGTGCGCTGAGCCGCCCCGTCAGGAGTGCCCGCTGTCGTCCGGCCGCACGGCGATGTGGTCGGGCTCCAGTTCCAGGGCGACGCGGTCGCGCATGCCGAGGGCCCGGGTGTACTCGGCGGGCAGCTGGAGGCGGCCGGCGCGGTCGAGCATGGCGTACTCGCGGGCCACCACCGTCTCGTGGCCGGTCGTGGCGTCCACCTCGCTGCGCCGCAGCACCTCCGTGGAGGTGCGGCCGTCGCGGATGGCGACCGTGCGGCGGACCTCGCCGGCCACCGCCTGGTCGTGGGTGACGATGACGATGGTGGTGCCGAGCCGTTCGTTCGCGGTGCGGAAGGCGGCGAAGATCTGTTCCGCCGTGTGGGAGTCGAGCTCGCCGGTCGGTTCGTCGGCGAGCAGGACCGCGGGCTCGTTGGCCAGGGCCACGGCGATGGCGACGCGCTGCTGCTGACCGCCCGACATCTGGTGCGGACGGCGGTCGCGGCAGTCGGCGACCTCCAGCAGTTCCAGCAGCTCCAGGGCGCGTTCGGAGCGGGCCCGCCGGGCCGCGCGGCCCCGGCCGCGGGCGCCCGCGAGCTGCACGGGCAGGGCGACGTTCTGAGCCGCCGTCAGATAGGGCAGCAGGTTGCGGGACGTCTGCTGCCAGACGAAGCCGACCACCTCGCGGCGGTAGGAGAGACGGTCCTTCGCGGTCATCGTGAGCAGGTCGCGGCCGGCGACGCGGGCCGCGCCGGCGGTCGGGGTGTCCAGCCCGGCGAGGATGTTCATCAGCGTCGACTTGCCGCTGCCGGACGCGCCGACCAGGGCCATCAGCTCGCCCTCCCCCACCAGCAGGTCGAGGCCCTGGAGGGCCTGCACCTCGACGCCGTCCGCGCTGAAGATGCGGACCAGGCGGTCGCAGGTGATGAGGGCGTCGTGGCCGTAGGCCGGGCGGTCGCGGGCCGCGGCGGCGCGGTCGGCCAGGTCGGCGAGGGTGGGGTTCGTCGTCATCGGGGCCTCCTCGGCAGATGCCCTGGGTGTCTCCGGGCCGGGCGACGCGGGTGGTGCGGGTGGTGCGGAGGGCTAAGGCGGTGGGCGTGACCCGGGCTGCTCAGGTGAGACGAGGGGCTCGTGTTGCCCAGGCGGCTCAGGCGGCTCAGGCGGCTCAGGCGGCTCAGGCGGTCCGGGCGGTCCGGGCGGCCCAGGTGGTCGAGGCAGCCCGGGTGGTCGAGGCAGCCCGGGTGGTCGAGGCGGCCCGGGTGAGGCACGCGGCCGGGGCCGTTCATCGGGAGTCCCCCGCCCGCAGTTCCGTGACCGACCCGCGCCGGCCCGACCACCACGCCTGCACCGCCGCGGTCCCCACCGCGACCACCAGCACCGCGACCGTCGGCACGGCCAGCGACCACGGGTCCGTGCGCAGCCCGGCCCGGCCGCCCGGGGACGACGCCGTCGCCAGCGCGATCGTCGTCACGTCGATGCCGGGGGAGAGCAGCCGGACGGCCGCCCAGCCGGACAGTGCCCCGCCCGCCGCCGCCAGGGCGGCCTGGGGGAGGGACTCCAGGACGAGCAGGCGCCGGCCCTGGGCGCGGGTGAGGCCCATCGTGCGCAGGCGGGCGAGCAGCGCGGCCCGCTCGGGCGCGGCGCGCAGCAGGGACAGCAGCAGGGCGAGCACGGCGTAACCGGCGCCGGCCGCCACGGCCGCCGTGTAGACGCGCTCGGCACCGGTCTGGAGGGGCGAGTCGACGTACCGGGCCCGTTCCCGCGCCCGCAGGAGCACGGAGGCGGAGTCGCCGGCCGCCCGGCGCAGCGCACCCCCGTCGATCCGGTCGCCGGTCAGCAGCAGGACGGTCGGGCGGGCCGCCTCCGCGGACAGCCCGGCCCGGTCCACGACCAGGAACTCGTCGCCGGAGACGGCCGGGGTGAGGTCGCGCACGAGGGAGATCCGCAGGATGACGGCGGTGCCGTCCTCCATGCGCGCCCGGAACGGCTCGGTGCCGAACCGCTCGGCGACCGTGGGAGAGGCCAGCGCGCGCAGGGGCTCGTCCCGACCGTCCGGCTGCTTCAGCTCGTCCGCGTCGAAGGCCCCCAGACCCGTCCGCGCCGCCAGCTTCGCGTAGGCGGCGGGGTCGACGCCCGCCACGGGCAGCGTCTGACGACCGTTGCTGGTCCTGGCCTCGTAGGCGATGCTCACCCCGGTCAGCCCGGCCACGCCCGGGGTGCGGCGGACCCGGTCGGCCAGGGCGGACGGCAGCGGGCCGGTCCCCTCGACGCGGGCGTCGGCGCCGATGGTGAGCAGGGCCGCCCGGTCCCGGGTGTCCGCCACGCCGGCCAGCACCGAGCCGCCGAAGGCCGCCGTGGTGAGCGCGGTCAGCAGCGCGAGCAGGGGCAGCACCGCCGAGACGGAGGTACGGCCCGCGCGGGCCAGCGCCAGGTGTCCCACCGCGCCGCGCAGCCGCCCCGCCGGGCGGGCCAGGCTCCGCAGCGGCAGCGGGTAGAGGCGGACCAGGACCAGCGCGGCGATCCCCCCGACCAGCACCGGCGCGAGCGACACCAGGTCGTCGGCCGAGCTCGCCGCACCGCGCCGGCGCAGCGTCTCGACCGCGGCCACGGCCAGGACGACGGCGGTGAGTTCGGCGACCGCACGGCGCCGGGAGGGGCGCGGTGACGCCACGTCCCGTCGGCCGCCGTGGACGCGGACGGTGCGGTGGGCGAAGGCCGCCCGCAGGGGCAGCGCGGCGCAGCCGACGACGGTGACCGCGACGGCGGCGGCGACGGCCGGGCCGGGGCGGGCACCGGGGAGGGCGAGCAGCGCGGCGGCGAGACCGAGGGCGCCCGCGGGCACCGCCGCCACCGCCGTCTCGGCCAGCAGCCGTCCCACCAGGCCCCGCAGGGACGCGCCCCGGGCACGCAGCAGGGCGAGTTCCGCGCGGCGCCGGTCGGCGGCGAGGCCGGCCGCCATCAGCAGGACCACGCCGGCGACCGTGCCGGTGCCGACGGCGGCGACCGTGACCAGCGGGCCGATGCCCGACCGCAGCCGGTCGAAGGCGCTGAACACCTCGTCCAGGTCGGTGCTCACCTCGGCGTCCGGGGCGACGGCCGACCGCACCTCCCGCAGGCCCGGCCCGGACTCCAGGGCGGCGACGGACGAGTTCAGCCCGTCCAGGTCGTGGGCGTGCAGCGCGTCGCTGTCCGGCGCGAACTGCCAATAGCGCACGGGGGAGGCGGCCGTGCCCAGCAGGGCGGGACCCGCGTCGGGGGCGAGCAGCAGCGCTCCGACCCAGTACTTGTCGGTGTCCGCGCCGGGCGGCCCCGGCACCTTCACGAGCGACGGGGTGCGCAGCGCGGGCTGGGTGGCCCAGTAGGCGCCGTCCGGGTCGCGCGGGGCGAGGACGCCGGTGATGCGGACGGCGAGCGGGGCGCTTGCCGCGCGGGGCACGTGGAGGACCGCGCCCACCTCGATGCGCAGGGCCTCGGCCGTCTCGGTGGTGACGACCGCCTCCACCTGCCCGACGGCCGCGGTGACCGGGGCGCCGGACGTGCGCGGCAGCCGGCCGGCGTGCAGCCGGGCGTGGTCGCCGAGGCCGTGCTGGGCGGCGAGGTACACCTGCGGGGGCAGTCCGCTGGGCCGGGACAGCCAGGGTTCCGGGACCACGCGAGTCTCGGTGGTGCGCACCCCGTACGCCGACTGCGTCCGGTCGACGGGGAGCCGGCCGGCGACGACGCCGAGCGCGCTGGCGTGGCGCTCGCGCAGCGCGTCGGGACGCATGTCCCGCTGCCACTGCTCCGGGTCGGAGCCGAGATCGGGCTGCCCGGCCGTCAGCAGCACGCTGGTCCGGTCGGGGCGGGCCTGGCGGAGATCGTGGCGCAGGCTCGCGTCCGCGTACCGGTCCAGTGCCCTCGGGAAGGCGGCGGCCAGACACGCGGTCAGCGCCACGAGCAGCGCCAGCGCGCACGCGGCGCCGGGGGCGGTGCGCAGCCGGGTCCGCACCCACGGGGCGGCTACGGGGTCCACGTCCGCCCACCTCCTTGTTCCACGACGAGCGGACCGTGCCCCCGTGACGGGCGCCGTACGTCCACCCGTGCCGGGTGAGGGCGGTGGGGCGGCGGCACAGCGGCCGCCCCCGCCGTGCGGGGTGTCGTCACCGGCTCTCGCCCCCCTGCTCCCTGAGCGCCGGCGCCGGGTCCGTCCGGCGCAGGGCGAGGACCGCCGTGACCAGCAGGGGGGTGACCGCCACGGCGGCCAGGAGCACGGCGACGCGGCCCGCGGGGAGGTCGACGAGCACGGCGGGCACCGGGCGGGCGGCCTCCGGGGTCAGCACGATCAGGGGGACCACCGCCCGGGCCAGCACGGCACCCAGCGCCGTGCCCACGAGCAGCGCCAGCGCCACCAGGACGCCCTGCTCGACGGCGACCGCGCGGGCCAGCCGGCGGCGCGGGGCGCCCAGGGCGCGCAGCACCGCGAACTCGGCGCCCCGCTCCCGCAGCGACCCCGTCGCGCTCACCGCGAACCCGACGGCCGCCAGCGCCGCCGCCGCCCCGGCCGCCGCGGTGAACGCCGTCCCGGGGCCCGCGCCGAACGGGTCGTCGCGCAACTGCCCGGCCAGCTCGTCGCGCACCACGACCTGCGCGGGATCGACGTCCGGGACGGCGCGCAGTGCCGCGGCCACCCCGGCCGCCCTCCCCGGCGCCGTCCGCAGCCACCACTCGGTGGGCGTCAGGCTCTCCCCGTACCGGGCCTGCAGCACCCGGTTCACCGACCGCAGATCGACCAGGAGCGCACCGCCGTCCCGCTCCGGGGCCTCCGTCGCGGTGGTGGTCGGCAGGGCGCGGACCGCGTGTGTGACCCGCACGGTGACGGTCCGGCCGTCCAGCGTGATGTCCACCGGCTGCCCGGCGCGAGCGCCCGCGGAGTCGAGGAAGCGGTCGGTCGCCACGGCCGTGAGCTGCGGCGGCGCGGGCTGCTCGGCGTCCAGCCGTACGGTCAGCGACGCCGACTCCCAGGGCGTCTCGGCCGGGACGTACCCGGTGCCGTACTCGATCACCGGCGGCCCGGACGCCCGCAGCCGGGGCCTGGTCGGGCTGGTGGGCGCGTCCGGGGGCGAGACCTGGCCGGCGCCGCGCGCGGAGGCCGTCCACGAGCGGGGCAGCGCCAGCTGCCGCACGGTGCCGTCGGCCGCCGTGGCGGTCAGCGCCTCCAGGACGAAGCGGTGCTGCTGCGCCCGGCCGCTCGGCTGGGCCGTGACCAGCTCCAGGCCGGTCACGGTCAGCGGGCCCGCGGCGACGGCGAGGTCCAGGGTGTGGCTGCGGCCGTCGGCGTCCAGCGCGCCGGCCGCCAGCCGGTACGGCGTGCCGTGGCCGTCCCGCACCGTGAGGGTCACGTCGGCCGTCGTGCCCGTGTCCCCGCCCGCGCCCGAACGTCCCAGGGCCGCCGTCAGGCCCAGTCGTGCGGTGCCCTCCGGGACCTTCGCGCCCGCCGCCTCGCCCTCGGGTCCGAGAGGGGCCAGCAGGGACCGGGCCGGTTCGGGGGACAGGTCCGGGCGCAGCAGCATCGTGTCCGCGGCGCCCGCCGTGTCCAGCGCCAGCACCGTGGCCGTCCGGTCGCCGGACATCTGCAGCGTCGTACGGGCGGCGGGGGCCACGTCCCGGACGCCCGGGACCGCCGCGTACGTCTCCGTGCGGCCGAGGTCCGCCGTCCCGGCGGCGAGCACCCGCACCGGCGCCCCGGCGAGGAAGTCCGCCTGGTCGTCCTGCGAGCGGTCCCAGGAGGCGCCCTGCCCGACGGCCAGCATGCCCAGCGCCGTGGCCAGGACCAGCAGCAGCACCGGACCGGCCCCGCGCATCGGGCGGCGGCCGAGCTGCCAGCCCGCCAGCGCCGAGGCCAGCCCGCGCCCGCCGGCCGCCCGGCGCTCGGCGAGCCGCGCCACCGGCGGCAGCAGCCGCAGCGTCAGCACGGTGCCGGCCAGCAGCGCCAGCGCGGGCGCCGCGACCAGCAGCGGGTCGATGCCCAGGGCGCCGTCGCCGTCGCCGGTCACCGCGCCCGAGGTCTGCCGGGACAGCTGCCAGTAGGCGACACCGGCCACCACCAGCAGTCCGACGTCCGCACCCGCCCGCAGCGGAGCAGGCAGCGACCGGGCCCGGCCGCCGGCGGTCAGGGAGGCGGTCAGCGCGGGCAGGGTCACCGCCAGCGCGCATCCCAGGGCGGCCGCCCCGGTGACCAGCCACACCCCGCCCCCGCCGAGGGCCGGCACCTCCGGCCGCAGCCCGATCCGGGCGAGCGCGCCCCGCCCGGCCAGCAACCGGGTCAGCGGCCCGGCGAGCAGCGGCGCGCAGACCACCGCGGGGACGGCCAGCAGCAGCGCCTCCAGCGCGGCGAGCCGTCCGATCCGGGCGCGGGAGGCGCCCCGCGCCAGCAGCACCCGCAGCTCGCCCGCGCGCTCGGCGCTCAGCAGCCGGGCCACCAGCAGCAGCGCGCAGCCCGCCAGCAGGGCCAGCTGGAGCGCCACGACGAGGAGCGTGGAGCGGGCCACCAGCAGGGAGCGGTCGAGCCGGTCCAGCACCTCGGGCAGGGACGTGTCCGCCGCCGTCGCCCCGCTGAGGACGGGCCGGCCGCGCAGCCACGCCACCCCGTCCCGGGCCGCCCCGCGCAGCGCGTCCGTGCGGCCGGCCGTCACCGTGGAGAAGTCCGCCGTCGCCAGCCACCCGGACGGTCCGGCGCTCACCCGGCCGCCGGTCAGCGCACCGGGGGCGGCGAGCAGCGGCCCGTACGTCGTGAAGCCGCCCTGCTTGATCCCGCGTCCGCCCAGCTCGTCCAGTCGCCAGTACGGGGACGCGGCCTCGGCCGGCCGGTACAGGCCGGTGACCCGGACCCGCACCGCCGGGCCGCCGAACCGGTCGGTGAGGGTGAGGAGGGCGCCGGTCCGGACGCCGAGGCGCTCGGCGACGGCCGTCGGCAGCGCGGCCTCGGTCACCGGGCCGCCCTCCCGCGGCATCCGTCCCCCGGTGATCCGCACCTGCGCCGGGTCGAGCGCCGCGAAGTAGGTCAGGTCGGGGTTGTCGCCGTTGCCACCGTCGCCGCGGGGCCGCTCGCCGCGCGGCCGCAGGGCGTCCGGCAGGGCGTACGGGCCCGACCGCATCAGGGTGCGGACGGTGACCGGCAGCCCGCCGAAGACGGCCCGGGCGCCCTTGCGCACGGTGGCGTCGGCCTCGTCGCGCCCGCCCTCGGGCACGTCCGCCTTGACGACCAGCGCGGTGCCGGCGGCGTTGCGCGGATCGCCGAGGGCGTGCCGCAGGGACGCGTCGCCGATCGCGCCCGTGTAGGCGGCCAGGGTCGCCAGCACCGCCGTGGTCAGCAGGACGGTGAGCAGCGCGGCGGCGAGCAGCAGGCGGTGCGCCCGCGCGCGCAGCAGCACGAACCCCGTGAGTCCCCCGCTCCCCGCCACCCGGCCCCCCGGCCCCGTCGCCCAGATCTTCCGGTGATGCTGTCAGAGGGCACACGGAGCGGGAAACCGTTTGAGGAGCTGAATTGACCGGATCGTGACCGGATTCCGGCGATGAGGAACCGGAATCCGCTCACCGCCCCCGGGAACCGGCCCTCCGGGGAGTCAGCCCTCGGTGTTCACCATCGAGGCCGCCGCGTACGTCAGGTACTTCCACAGTGTCTGCTCGTGCTCCTCGGACAGACCGAGCTCGTCGAGGGCCACCCGCATGTGCTTCAGCCACGCGTCGTGCGCCGCGCGGTCCACGGCGAAGGGGGCGTGCCGCATCCGCAGGCGGGGGTGGCCGCGCCGTTCGCCGTACGTCGTCGGGCCGCCCCAGTACTGCATCAGGAAGAGCGCGAAACGCTCCTCCGCCGGGCCCAGGTCCTCCTCGGGGTACATCGGCCGCAGGACCGGATCCTGGGCGACCCCCTCGTAGAAACGGTGGACGAGCCGGCGGAAGGTCTCCTCCCCGCCGACCTGCTCGTAGAAGGTCTGCTCCTGAAGCGTGCCGCGCCGAATCTCATTCACGCCGTCCATGGTCTCAGACGGCGCGGCATAGGCCTCGGGACTGAGGACCTCCCGTCCGGCGGCCTCCCACGGCGGCCGCCGGGCCCTACTGTGGAGGCATGGGCGGGCACCGGGACCTGGAAGGCCTCGCCGCCTCCGCGCGGGCGGAGCTGGTGCGCGAGATCGAGCTGAGCGGCGCCTGGGCGGCCGACCCGGTCTGGCGGGAGGCGTTCGCGACGGTCCCGCGCCACCTCTTCGTGCCCTACTACTACGTCGGCGTCCGGGGCGGCTACGAGCGCCGGTGGGGCGAGCATCCCGACCCCGCGGCCCGCGAGCGCTGGGTGCGCGGCGCGTACGCCGACGTCCCGCTCGCCACCCGGCTGCGCGACGGCGAACTGCTCTCCTCCAGCAGCCAGCCGTCGCTGATGGCGACGATGCTGGTGGAGCTGGGCGTGGCGGACGGCGACCGGGTCCTGGAGATCGGCGCCGGCACCGGTTACAACGCCGCCCTGCTCGCCCACCGGCTCGGCGACGACGACCTGGTCACCACCGTCGACCTGGACCCGGAGATCACCGAGTCGGCCCGCCGGCACCTGACCGCCGCCGGCTACCGCCCGGCCGTCGTCACCGGTGACGGGGCGCGCGGGGTGCCCGAACGCGCCCCCTTCGACCGGATCATCGCCACCTGCGCCCTGTCGGAGGTCCCCCGCGCCTGGCTCGTCCAGTGCCGGCCCGGCGGGCGGATCCTGGCGCCGCTCGCCACCGGCCTGGTCGCGCTCACCGTCCACGACGCCGGGCACGCCGAGGGGCGCTTCCTGCACACCCCCGCCTACTTCGTGCCGCTGCGCGGCGCCGGGCGGACCGAGCCGGGGCCGCCGGGCCTCGCCGGGGTCCCGCGCCGGGCCCGCGACGACGACCTGTTCCGGTTCCTGCTGGCCCTGTCCCGGGGCGGCCTCGACCCGCAGGAGGCGTACGCGCTGTGGGAGCGCGAGGACGCCCCCCGGCGCGAGCGCTACGGCATCACCGTCCGCGGCGAACGGGCCTGGGCCTGGCTGGACGATCCCGAGGGCCCGTACGCCTGGCCCTTCGCCTGACCGCCCGCGCCCGCCTCAGCCGCGGCGGATCGTGATCGTCGTCCAGGCGCCGACGTGCACCCGGTCGCCGTCCTGGAGCGGTACCGGCACGAAGGGCTGGATCGGCTCCTCGCCGCCGTTGACCGTCGTGCCGTTCGTCGAGTTCTGGTCGACGACCGCCCAGCCGCCGTCCGGCTGCTGCACCAGCACCGCGTGCTGGTGCGAGACGCCCGGGTCCTCCGGCGGCACCGCGAGATCGATGTCCGGGGTGTCGCCGGTGGAGTGCCGGCGGCGGCCGATCGTGATCTGGTTGCCGGTGAGCGTGCGCTGCTGCTCGGGCGAGTACGCGGGCAGGTTCAGGCCCGCGGCCTCGGGGCCGGAGCGCTGCATCATCGCCATGAAGTACTCGCGGTCCGGACCGATGGTCGCCGTCCAGGTCGCCGGCTGCTGGGGCCGCGGCGGGAAGCCGTGGCCGGGCGGGGTCTGGGCGGCGCCGGGCTGCGGATAGCCGTAGCCGCCGCCCTGCGAGGGACCGCCGCCGGGGCCGCCGGGGCCGCCGGGGCCTCCCGGACCGGACGAGGGCGGGGAGAGCACCCAGTCGTCGTCACCGCCGCCGAAGGACGGGCCGCCGCCCTGCTGCGGGCGGCCGGTCTCCTGCGGGAAGCCGGGCGGGGCCGACGGCGCGGACTGCTGGAACGCCTGCGGAGGGCCGCCGGGACCACCGGGACCACCGGGACCACCGGGACCACCGGGGCGGCCGGGGCCGCCCGGGCCACCGGGGCCGGGCGGGGGCGGGACGGGACCGGGCGGCGGCGGAACCGGCCGCGACGGGTCGGCACCGAAACCGGGCGGGGCCGGCGGACCGGAGGGACCGCCCTGACCGCCCTGACCCGGGTAGCCGGAGGGGCCGCCCTGACCGCCGGGACCCGGGTAGCCGGAGGGGCCGTTCGGGCCGCCGGGACCGTGCGGACCGGGACCGTTCGGGCCGCCCGGACCGTGCGGGCCCGGACCACCGGGGCCCGACGGGGCGCCGCCGAAGGGCGGGCCCGGCGGGATCGGCTCGGCGGGCCGGTTCACCTGGGACGGGCGGGAGCCCTGGTAGTCGTACGCGTCGTCGCCGCCGTACGACGGACCGCCCGGCGGCTGCGGGAACCGGGGTCCCGGGCCGGGCGCCGGCGGACGGGGGGCCGCCGGGGTGTACGAGGTGGCGGTGTTGGTGAGGAAGTTCCACCGGCACTCCTCGCAGAACGGCGCACCGCCTTCGCGGGGCGTGCGGCACTGCGGGCACAGCTGCGGCTCCGCGGCGGGGCCGCCCTGGCCACCCGGACCGCCCTGTCCGCCGGGGCCACCCGGACCACCGGGACCGGCGGGCGGCGGGAAGCCGTAGCCTCCGCCCGGGGGCGGGGGCGGCGGAGGGGGCGGCACGGCACCGGCCATGCGGTGACCGCAGACCTCGCACCAGTCGTCGGAACCCGACTGGTGTCCGTTCGGGCAGGTCGGCATGTCGGAGCTTCCCCCTCTTGCGGAGCTTGTCGCTGTGTCGTCCCGCGGTACCGCGCGTCCCGCGGCACCGCGTCACTTCTTCACTTCTTCACGCGAACGGTCTTCGTCGACCGGGTCTCGAGAGTCATCTCGTCGGCCTCCTCGACCTTCGCTTTCAGTCGCACAGTACCTGCCGCCGCGTCGACCACGTCCACCACCTTCGCAAGCAGTTTCGCCGTATCCGCGTTTCCGGAGGCTCCGGCCAGCTGGACCGCACGGCCCAGTTTGGCCGTCGCTCCGTCGATGTCTCCCGCTTTGCGCAGATCCAGCCCCTGCTGGATGACTTGCGCCAGTTCGGCCTGCCCGGTGTAGTGGGCGACCTGGGGGTTGATCGACGTGGACGCGGCCATGTCGTCCGTCCACACGGCGCGTACGAGACCCTGGGCGCCGAGGTTCTGGACGCTCCCCCCGGGCTCCGGGACGACCAGGGAGACACGGGCGGCCAGCATCTCCTGGCCGATGTCCGCGGCCGGTACCTCCACGCAGACGTGGTAGTCGCGGGACTCGTCGCCCCAGGAACCGGTGGGGTAGTCCCCGGCGCGCGGCCCCGCCTCGGTGCGGCGGCCGGTCAGCTCCTCGACCGTGGGGGCGACCTGCTTGACGAACCTCACCGTGGTGCCGACGGGGGTCCACAGGCGCAGGGCGACGTCGGCGACCTCCTTGCCCATGGCCGTCTCCATCATCCGCGTGAAGTCGGCGGCGAGCCCCGACGGGTCGGCGACGATGTCGGCGGTGCCGAGCAGGGCGGAGGCGATCGCTGTGACTTCTTTCACTTCCCAGTCGGTGCCCACGCCCCGGGCGTCACAGGTGAACCTTCCGGCACAGGCGCTGAGGGCGGCCCTCAGGTCGTCGGGCGACTCGTGCTCGTTGCGGCCGTCGGTGAGCAGGATGCCGTGCCGGATGGCGACGTCCGCCGTGGACAGCAGCCGGTCGGCCAGCCGCAGCCAGGTGCCGATGGCCGTGCCGCCGCCCGCGCTCAGCCTGCGCAGGGCCTGCTTGGCCTGCTCCCGGGTGGTGGCGTCGGCGACCGCGAGCCGGCCGTTGCCCGGATAGACCTCCGTGGCCACGTGCGTGCCGCCGACCACCGCGAAGTGCACGCCGTCGCGCAGGGTGTCGATCGCGGCGGCCGTCGCGTCCCGGGCGTTGCGCATCTTGGCCGGCGGGTAGTCCATCGAGCCCGAGCAGTCGACCATCAGCGCCACGGCCGCGGACGGCCCCTGGCCCGGCGCGTACAGATGGGGCGCGGCCACCGCGCTTCCGACCGTGCCGCCGCCGGTCGCGGTGACCGTGACGATCGCGTTGACGTCGCGGCCGCCCTCGGGCAGGTACTCGTTCTGGTAGACGTCCACCGAGAACTGCGGCACGTTCGACTTCGAGAAATTGGCCATGCCGGATCGCATCCCCCTCTACGTCCCCACGGTGGTGGGGTGATGGCTGGTGGCGCGGACCGCCCCCTGCGGTCCGCGAGGCCGCCCCGCCGCCCGTCCGGCCGTGCGTGGCCCGGCCGTGCGGCCTCAGCCGGATCCTGCCCCCGCGGGCGGGGCGGGGAACGGCACGACGGCCACTGTTACGTTGTCGTGGCCCCCGCCGTCCAGGGCGTGGCCGACCAGGACCCGGGCGCCGTGCAGCGGGCGCGCGGCGGCGTCGAGGGGCACGGCCGCGGCCATCTCCTCGGCCGACTCGGCGTAGTTCCACAGGCCGTCCGTGCACACCACGACCACGCCGGGGCGGTCCGGCTTGAACGACGCGGTGTGCGGCTCCAGTTCGTAGGCGTCGGCGCCGAGCCAGCCCGTGATCGCGTGGGCGCGCTCGTCGGCGTACGCCTCGGCCTCGTTCATCAGGCCGGCGGCGACCATCTGCGCGGCCCACGAGTCGTCCTCGGTGAGCCGGGCCGGCGGGGTGCTGCGGTCCACCGGCACCCAGTAGACGCGGCTGTCGCCGACCCAGCCGACGACCAGCAGGTCCGAGGTCACCACGGCGCCGACGAGGGTGCAGGCCGGGGCGTTCTGGTGGGGAGCCTGTTCGCGGGCCGTGGCGGGTTCGTCGGCCAGCGCGTTGACGGCGTGCGAGGCGGCGACGATCGCGTCGTGCATGGCCTGCTGCGGGTGCGTGCCGCGCGGCAGGACCGCGAGCAGCGACTCGCCGGCCGCGCGGGACGCGGCGAGGGAGGCGTCGTCCGGGCGGGTCGCCGAGGAGACGCCGTCGCACACGATCGCCACGGCCGCGGGCGTCCCGTCGGGCAGCGCGGTGCGGCCGACGCAGAAGGCGTCCTCGTTGCGGTGGTGGCGCAGCCCGCGGTCGCTGACGGCGGCCACGGGGCCCGCCTCCTGCTCCATGTGGTCGCGTTCGCGGGGCTGGGCGTGCCCGCAGTTCTCGCAGTACCCGTCGTCGTCGACGCGGCCGGCGCGGCAGGCCACGCACACCTTGCCGGACGCGGCCGGTGCGGGAGCGGTCCCCGGGACCGGGGCCGGGGCGGCGGCCGACCGCGGGTCGGGCGCCTGCAGCGGGTACTCGTCGGGCTCGCCCGGGCGGTCGAACCGCACACCGGACGCGGCCGGCTCGGACACGTCCGGCCCCGGTGCGGCCGGTGGTGCGGCGGGCGGCGCGACCGGTGGCGGCGGCGCGGAAGGCGGTGCCGGCGGTGCGGCCGGCCGCGGCGGCAGCGGGGGGCCGTCCGTCTCCCGCGCGGCGGGCCGGCCGACGCCCTCCGGCGACGACGGGGCGGGCACCGTGCCGTTCGGGGCGAGCGCCGGACCCTCCTCGGGCCGCGCGGGCACGGCTGACAGGTCGTATCCGCACGCGCCGCAGAAACGGTCGTCCGACTCGAGGGGTTCCTCGCAGCTCGGACACTTCGGCACAGCGGCCTGCTGGGGCATCTGCGACATCAACTACACCCACGTCCGGGGGCGGTAACGATTGGCACGTTCCACCAGGTCGATCCTCTCCTCGCCGCCCCGCGCCAGCCGGGCCAGCGTGCGGTACGAACGCTCCAGGCCGAAACGCAGGCCGCGTTCGTCCAGACCGCTGCCGAGCAGTGTCCGTCCCCCGGCGGCGGAGGGAACGGAACCCCGGCCCCCGGAGAGTACCCAGTCCAGGGCACAGCCGAGGACCTCGACCGACAACTGCTCGCGGCGCGCCGGATCCAGACCGTACACGTCCAGGGCCTCGACCTGCCGCGCGGCGGCGGTCAGATCGTCCAGGAACGCCGCGTCGCCGGGCGCGGCGGTGCGCCGGCGCAGCCGTGCCCGCACGGCCGCCACGCGCGCGGCCGTGCAGTGCACGGACGACTCCGGCACCGACTCCAGCGTCCGTACGGCACCGGGCCGGTCGCCGCCGGCCAACTGGACCCGGGCCAGGCCGAACGCGGCGCTGACGTGGCTCGGGTCGGCCGACCACACCAGGCGGTAGTACTCGGCGGCGTTGTCGAGCTGGCCCAGCACCTCCGCGCACAGGCCGAGCGCCAGCTTGGGCGCGATCTCGCCCGGGAAGGCGTCGTAGACGGCGTCGAAGGCGAGCGCGGCGCCCTCGTGGTCGCCGGTCACCAGTGAGGCCAGTCCCCGGTACCAGACCACCCGCCAGTCGTCGGGCCGCTCGCCCTCCAGGGCTTCCAGGGACTCCAGCGCGCCCGGCGCGTCGCCCTGCTCCAGCCGTGCCCGTATCTGCCGCAGCCGGGTCTCGGTCGACGGCGCCGGGGCGGCGCCCAGCGCGGTCAGCAGCTCACCCGGCGAGGACGCCGTCAGGCCCGCCAGGAAACCGGCGTCGGGGTCCCCGGGATCGACCCGGGGGGCCGGCAGGGCGAGCGCGGCGACGGGGGCGTCGACGGGCTCGACCAGGGCGGAGGCACGGCCTTCGACACCGCCGACCGTGCTCACGGCACCCGGCAGCGCGGCGCTCGCGCCCGCTCCCGCGGGCAGTGCGGCGCTCGCGCCCGTCCCGCCGTGGACCGCGGTGCCCGCGACCGTTCCGCCGGGCGCCCCGACGACCGGCCCCGCACCGCCCGGCAGCGCGGGGCCGGCGCCCCCGCCGCCGCCCGTCGGCGAAGCGGCTGACGCACCGTCACCACGCTTCCGGCTGCCGGTCGTCCGGGCCCCCAGCCGCGACACCTCGCCGTCCAGCCGGGGGAACAGCTCCGTGTCCGTGACCCGCACCTCGGGACCGAACAGCGTGGACAGCGCGGGCCGGGCGCGGCCCGTCTGCAGCGAGACCACCTCGCGCAGCACACCCGTCAGCTGCTCCGCCATCTCCTGCGCGGAGGCGAACCGGCGGGCCGGGTCGGGATCGGTGGCGCGCACCAGCAGCCGGTAGAACGACTCGTACCGCCGGAACACGTCGATGGTGTCGGGGTCCGGCAGCGAGTCGGCGTAGACGGTGGTGTAGCCCTGGAAGTCGAACGTCAGCACCGCGAGCGTACGGCCGACCGTGTACAGGTCGGAGGCCACCGAGGGGCCGACGTCGGCGACCTCCGGCGCCTGGTAGCCCACCGTGCCGTAGATCGCCGACTCGTCGTCGTCCATGCGGCGCACGGCGCCCATGTCGATCAGCTTGAGCTGGTCCTCGGTCTGGATGGCGTTGTCGACCTTGAAGTCGCAGTAGAGCAGGTTGCGGCCGTGCAGGTGGCCGAGGGCCTCCAGCGCCTCGATGCCGTACGCGCACGCCTGCTCCACCGGCAGGGGGTCGCGCCGCCCCTCGGGCGTGCGGCGGGCGTTGGCGATCTCCTTGAGGGACTTGCCGCCCACGTACTCCATGACGATGTAGCCGTCGAGGGAACCGGTGCGCTGGTCGAGGTGTTCGACGAAGTTGTAGATCCGCACGATGTTGGCGTGCTCGATCTCGGCGAGAAAGCGCCGCTCGGAGATCGCCGCCGCCATCGCGTCCTGGTCGCCGGTGTCCAGCAGGCCCTTGAGGACCACCCAGCGGTCGGAGACCGCCTTGTCGACGGCGAGGTAGATCCAGCCGAGCCCGCCGTGCGCGAGGCAGCCCACCACCTCGTACTGGCCGTGCACCACGTCGCCGGACTTCAGCTTGGGCACGAACGAGTACGGGTGGCCGCACTTGGTGCAGAAGCCCTCCGTGCGGCCGGGCCGGTCCCCGCGCGCCCGCCCGACCGGCGCCCCGCAGTCCGAGCGCGAGCAGAACCGCTTGCGTTCGGGCACCTCGGGGCGGTCCAGGACCATCGCGCGCGGGTCGGGCCGCGGGATCGCCGGGACCTCGACCAGGCCGGCGCCGAGCCGCGCCCGCGCGGAGGAACCGGCGGGCGTCCCCGAGCTGCGCACCGACACCGACCGGCCCGTGGACCGGCCGGACACGGACCGGGAGAGCCGCCCCGACACCGAGCGCCGGGACCTCGACGACTGCGACGACGTCCGCGCGCTGCGGCCGCCGGAGCGCGCGCTGCCGCTGCCCGCCGAGCCGCGCGAGCCCCGCCCGCCGCCGGTGACGCCGGTCGGCGTCGAGCCCACCACGCCGTTGGACTCGACGACCGGTGCGAGACCGCAGGTGTCGCAGTACAGCTCGCCGCCGCCCATGTCCTCGTAGGACCCGCCGCAGCCGGGACGCTGACAGGTCCGCTGCTCCTGGCTCATGCCGTCGCCTCCCCGTTGTCGCTCATGCGCCGGGACCCGTCCGGTCCACCGGCCCGCCCTGCCCGGGCACGCGCGGTGCGGAACCCAGCACTTCGGCCGCCGCCTGCTGGTAGCGCAGGACGGCCTGCTCGGCGACGCGCAGGTCGCAGGGCGCGCTCCACAGCATGCGGCGCGCCTTCTCGTACTTCTCGACCAGCTCCGGATCCTCCGCGAAGCCCAGCCGGGCGATCTTCGCCTTGTACGCGTCCAGCCGGCCGCGCAGCTCGGCGCGGACCGCGAGCGGCGCGGTGACCGCCGTCAGCGACTCGCGGGCCCGCAGCAGTTCCTCCTCCGCCTTCTCCTCCAGGGACTCCAGGAGCGGGGACAGGCGGTGCCACTGGGCGTGTCTGCGGTACTCGGCGGCCGCCGCCAGCTGCTCCTGGAGCACGGTCGGCGGCCCGCTGACCACCGGCACCTCCGTCGCGGCGATCTTCGCCAGCACCTCGCCGCGCGCGGTGCGGGCCTCGGCGAGCGTGCGGTCCGCGCGGGAGAGCACGTCCCGCAGCCGCACGATCCGCTGCTCGGCGTCCTGGCGGACGGCCAGCACCGCGTCGATCTCCCGGCGCACGTCCTCCAGGGCGCGCGCCTCCCGGTCGTAGACCGTGGTGTCCGGCCGGCCGCCGCCCGGCGCCGAACTGCCCTCGGCGGGCACCCAGAACGCCAGCGGATCGGACACCACCCGCTCGCGCAGCCTCGTCAGGGTGCGGGTGATCCGCTCCAGGTCGTCACCGGCCGGGTGCTCGCCCGGGCGCACCCCGACCGAGTGCGCGAGCCGGCGGGTGCGCCGGAGCTCGGCGGCGAGCAGATCGATGCGCGCGGGCAGCGCCGACCACACCGCGTCGGCGGCGACCACCAGGTCGAGGGAGGCCGCGTACAGCTGGTTCATCCGCTCCACCAGCGTGGCCAGCGAGTACCGCTCGCTGAGCCGGCCCGGACCGCCGTGCGGGGTGGGCGCGTGGGCGGCGGCGCCGGCCACGGTGACCGCCTCGCCGCGCAGCAGCTCCGTCAGTTCCACCAGGTCCTCGCGGCTGGACCAGCGGCGCCGGGCGCGGATCTCCCGGGCGGTGCGCAGCGCGCCCGTGTACGCGTCGAAGTAGGACCACAGCAGGGTGATCGACGCCTCCGCGGCGGCCCAGCGCTCCTGGGTCACGCCCGTGAGCTCGGCACCCTCCAGGAGTCTGCGGCCCGCGTGGTCCTGGAGGGCGAGGAGCGAGGTCTCGACGGCCTCGTGCTCCGCGCCGAGCCGCGCCAGCGCACGGTCCACCTCGTCCCGGTCCATCACCGGCCCGGAGGGTCCCGTGTCGCCCATCGATCACCTTTCGCTGTTGCGGACTCGTGCGTGCTTCTTCCCCGCGGTGCGGCGGCCGCTCAGCTTCCGCGCAGGTACTGCGGGGCCGGCGGTTGCGACGGCCCCGGGTCGTCCCCCATGGTCTCCGACAGCCACTTCCCGTACGAGCGCTGCCAGCCCCCGGCCTTGTCCGCGCGCCACTCGACGAGGACCTGGTTGACCCGGCGCACCAGGTCGTCGGCGTCCTTCTTCATCGCCACGCCGTAGTACTCGGTGGTGAAGGGGGCGCCCTTGAGTTCGACCGTGGGGTCCTGCGCGGCCTGGCTCGCGGCGAGGGCGCCGTCGGTGACCACCGCGTCGACCTCGCCGAGCTGGAGCCGCACCAGGCAGTCCAGTTGGTTGGGCACGGTGGTGCTCAGGTCGGCGTCGGCGGCGAGCACGCCGTCCTTCCGGTCCCGCTGCAGCGTGCTGAGCGCGGTGGAACTCGCCGCCGTGCAGATCCTCCTGCCGGCCAGCGTGTCGTCGTAGCCGGTGACCGGGGACGACTTGGGGGCGAGCAGTTGCTGGCCGGTCTTGAAGTACGGTGCGGAGAAGGCGACCTTGGCGAGGCGTTCGCAGGTGATGGTCATGGTGCGGACCACCATGTCGACCCGGCCCTCGTCGACCGCCTGCTCGCGCTGGTTGGTGGGGATCGCCCTGAACTGCACGGCGTCCGGGTCGCCGAGGATGTCCTGCGCTATGCGGCGCGCCAGGTCGATGTCGAAGCCCTCCAGCCTCGCTCCACCGCCGCTGTTCGGGTCGCGGTAGCCCCAGCGGTAGCTGTTCTGGTCGACGCCGACGATCAGCTTGCGCTTGGCGCCCTCGCGGCTGCGGATGGCCTCGACGGTGGGGCCGTCCGCGTCGCTCGGGGGCAGGGTCTGCTTCTCCGGGTCCGTGCACTCCTCGGCGGCGCGCGCCTGGCGGCCCTGGACGGCGCCGTGGCCGCCGGTGCCCGCGCCGCCGCCCTCGCCGTGCGACCGGACCACCGGCAGGAGCAGGGCGAAGAGCGCCGCCAGGGCGCAGGCGACCGCCATCGCTCCCACCCCGCCCCAGCCCTTCAGGCCGGTCCTCAGCCGTCGTGCGCGCATCCTCACGCCTCCTCCCACGGTCGTCCCCTCCCACCCGTGCGCCGGGCCCCGGCCCCGCCTCACCGGTACTCCGACAGCCTGCGGCCGATGCCGAGCAGCGCGCCGGCCGCGCCCAGCACGGCGAGGGCGGCGGCGCCCTGGGGCAGGAGGCCCATCGCGTCCAGACCGTCACCCGCCGCCCGTTCGAACTCGTCCTTCTCGTGGGCGAGGGCCTCGGCCAGCGAGGCGTCGACGCCGTCGAAGCACTCGACCGTGGCGCCCTCGCCGCCGATCACGAGGTCCAGCGCCTGCTGGTAGTTGCCGTTGTCGTCCTGTTCGCGGGCGGCGTCGTGGCGCTTCTTCCACTCCGTCATGTCGGCGCCGGCCGCCGCGACCGGCTTCTCGCCCGCCTCGTCGTCGGCGAGCCGCCGTGCCTCGGCCAGGCCCTTGCCGAGGGCGCCCATGTTCTTCCTGAAGTCGAGGTCGTAGGCGTCGAGCGTCTCCCCGCCGACCTTCCTCGTCTCCGCGCCGCGCGCCACCAGCGTGAGGTTCTCGTCGCCGCGGGCCTTGAGGGAGGCGATACGGGCCTCGTGCAGCGCGTTCAGGGAGCGCACGCCGTGGTCGTAGGAGTCGTTCAGGTCCGACCGCGCGACGCTGTGGCCGACGACCAGCCAGAGCAGGACGACCGCCGCGGTGGCCGTGGCGGTGACCAGGCCGTGGTTGAGGACCCGGTTGGTGCGCCGGTAGTCGCGGTGCTGCGCCCAGCCCAGGGCCGCGAGCGCGAGGACGCCGAGGGCGATCGCCGCCCACGGATAGGGCTCGGCGTCGGCGTAGTCGCCGCTCAGCCGCTGGTTCTCCCGCGTGTAGAGGTCCTCCGCCGCCGGGAGCATCTCCTTCTGCATCTTCTCGTTGGCGTAGCGCAGATAGGCGCCGCCGACCGGGTAGCCCTGCCGGTTGTAGGTGCGGGCCCGCTCGATCAGGCCCTTGTACTCGGGCAGCAGGCGGTTCAGCCTGGTGATCGTCGCGGCGGCGGGGGAGCCGGCGTCGGAGTCGGCGGCGGCCTCCACGAGCCCCTCGGCGGCCGCGCGGACGCCCTTCTCGTACCGGTCGCGGGAGGCCTTCGTCTCCTGGCCGCCGGCCAGGAACCCGCTGGACGCCGCGGTGTTGGCGTCGGCGAGGGAACGGTAGATGTCGGCGGCGGCGGAACTGAGCGGCTGACTGCGGGTCAGCACGTCGTCCGCGGCGGCGGACCGCTCGTTCGTCTGCCAGGCGGTGACGGCGCCGAAGGCGAGGACGAGCACGGCCAGCAGGGCCCCGATGATGCGCAGCCGGCCGGGCTCGGTGACGGCCGCGGCGCGCAGGCGGTCCACGCCCTCGGCGAACGCGGTGCGGCGGTGCGCCGACGGGGGCGGCGGGGGCAGCGGGGACGGCGGGGGCGGAGGGAACGCGGACGGTGCGCCGCCGGCGGACCGCTGCGGCTGCGGCGGTACGGCGGGCAGCGGGGGCACGCCCGTGCCGGGTGGCGGCGCCGCGTTGTTCTCCGGCGGTCGAGTCACTGCTGACCTCCCCCATGGTCATCCGTCGCCGCAAGTATCGCGCCCCGCGCCGGCGTTCGCACCGGCCTTCACCCGATCTTGTTCCGATCGCGGGATCCCGGCCCCCGCTCCCGGCACCGGCCGTCCGGCACGACCGCCCTCAGCCCCTGCCCATGAATACGCCCGCGGGACCGGTTCGGTTCCCGGCGGCGACCTCACGTGCCGAAGTGCGCCCGGACCCGCGCCTGCGCCCCGGGGGCCGCCCCCGTCCGGTCCAGCCCCAGCAGCACCGCCCCCAGCACCGGGGGAGCGGTCACCACCCGCGGTACGGCCCTGGGGGCGCGGGCCGCCAGCAGCTCTCGTATCCGGTCGTCGAGCCGGGGATGCCGGGCGGCCAGGACGCTGCCGCCGAGCAGGACCGGCGTCCGTTCGCCCAGCAGGCCGAGCCGGGTCAGCGCGACGGTGGCCATCGCCACCACCTCGTCCGCCTGCCGGTCGACGACCGCCCCGGCCACGGGGTCGCCGGCGGCGGCCGTGGCGAACAGGACGGGCACCAGCTCGTGGCGCCGCACCGGCTCGATGCGCCGCAGGTGCAGGGCCTCGACGAGGGCGTACACGGAGTCGAGCCCGAAGTGCGCCGGCAGGGTCCGGGCCAGCTCCGTGGGTCCGCCCCGCCCGTCCTCCGCGCGCGCCGCGTGCCACAGCGCCTCCTCGGCCAGCGCCCAGCCGCCGCCCCAGTCGCCGGAGATCCGGCCCAGGGCCGGGAAGCGGGCGGTGCGGCCGTCGGGGAGCATGCCGACGCAGTTGACGCCGGCGCCGCACACGACGGCCACCCCGCGCGGCTCGCTGACGCCGGCCCGCAGGATCGCGAAGGTGTCGTTGCGCACCTCGACGGTCGTGCCCCACGCGCGCGCGTGCAGCGCGGCGGCCAGCTCCTCCTCCTCCACCGGCAGATCGGCGTTGGCCAGGCACGCCGAGACGTGGTCCGCGCCGGTGACGCCGGCCGCGGCGAACGCCCGCGTCACCGCCTCGGCGAGAGCGTCCACCGCCCGGCCGACGCCCACGGCGGGCGGGCGGAAGCCGCCGCCGCGTGCCGTGGCGAGCACCTCCCCGCCGGCCGACACGACCGCCACGTCCGTCTTGCTGTTGCCCGCGTCGACGGCGAGCACGCTCGCGCTCAGGCCCACGCCAGGTGCTCCCGGTTGTGCGCGACCAGCCGGTCGGTGAGCTCTTCCGCGTAGGCGTACTGGCCGACGAGGGGGTGGGCGAGCAGCGCCCGGAACACCCGCTCCCGGCCGCCGCGCAGGGCCGCGTCCAGGGTCAGGTCCTCGTACGCCGTCACGTTCGCCATCAGGCCCGCGTACAGCGGGTCCACGGCCGGGACGGCCAGCGGCGCCGCGCCCTCGCGGCCCACCGCCGCCTGCACCTCGATCACCGCGTCGTCGGGCAGGAAGGGCAGCGTGCCCCGGTTGAGGGTGTTCACCACCTGGTAGGGGGAGCCGGTGCCGCCGAGCAGGGCCGCCGCCAGGTCCACGGCCGCCTCCGAGTAGTAGGCGCCGCCGCGCTCGGCCAGCAGCGCCGGTTTCTCGTCCAGGCCGGGGTCGGCGTACATCTCCAGCAGCCGCCGCTCCATCTTTGCGACCTCGGCGGCGCGGGAGGGCTTGTGGCGCAGCTCCTCGACGACCTCGTCGTGCGCGTAGTAGTAGCGCAGGTAGTAGGACGGGACGACGCCCAGGCGGTCCAGGAGCGGGCGGGGCAGGCGGAGGTCGGCGGCGACGGTGTCGCCGTGCTCGGCCAGCAGCCGGGGCAGGACGTCCTCCCCCTCGGGGCCGCCGAGGCGGACGCCGGTCTCCCAGGTGAGGTGGTTGAGGCCGACGTGGTCCAGGTGGACGTCGGCGGGTGCGACCCCGAGCAGCGCGGCGAACTTGCGCTGGAGCCCGATCGCCACGTTGCACAGCCCCACCGCCTTGTGGCCGGCCCGGAGCAGGGCGCGGGTGACGATGCCGACCGGGTTGGTGAAGTCGATGATCCAGGCGTCCGGGTTGGTCCGGCGCACCCGCTCGGCGATGTCCAGCACCACCGGCACCGTGCGCAGCGCCTTGGCCAGGCCGCCCGCGCCGGTCGTCTCCTGGCCGACGCAGCCGCACTCCAGCGGCCACGTCTCGTCCCGCTCGCGGGCCGCCTGGCCGCCGACGCGCAGCTGGAGCAGGACCGCGTCGGCGCCGTCCACGGCCGCGTCCAGGTCGGAGGTGGTGACGATCCGGCCGTCGTGGCCCTGCCGGGCGAAGATGCGGCGGGCCAGCCCGCCGACCGGTTCCAGGCGGTCCGCGGCCGGATCGACCAGGACCAGTTCCTCGACCGGCAGGGTGTCCCGCAACCGGGCGAAGCCGTCGACGAGTTCGGGGGTGTAGGTCGAACCGCCGCCGACCACGGTGAGTTTCATGTACGTCAGCCCTTCACTCGGATCACGGGGCCGTGACCGGACCGGTCGCGGCCTGGACGGGGGTCGGTCGGTGCGGTGCGAGCGCCGACGGGGAGGTGTTCAGCCGGTGGTGTCGAAGACCTCGTCGCGCGTGGTGGCGAGCGCGGTCTCCAGGGCGCCGCGCAGCACGGGCTGCTCGGTCACGGTGCCGAGGACGAGCCGGGGCCCGGCCGCGGCCAGCTCCGCCAGCTCCTCCCGGACCAGGGCGCGCAGCGGCTCACCGCCGGCGGTGAGGACCGTGCCGCCGAGGACCACCAGCTCGGGGTCCAGGACGGAGACGAGGGAGGCCAGACCGGTGGCGAGGCGGGTGGCGTAGGCCCGCAGCAGGCGACGGTGGGGGGCGTCGTCGGGGCGCAGGGCGGCCGCGGCGAGCAGAGCCGCCGCCGACTCGGTGGGCGAACCGGACGGCGGGGGGCCGACGCCCAGCTCACGGGCCAGCCCCGGCACCGCCTGCGCGCCGGCCAGCTCCTGGAAGCCACCGCTGCCCGTCCGGGCGACCCCCCGCACCAGCGGCGCGCCCGGCACCGGCAGGAACCCGACCTCGCCGGCGCCGCCGGTCCAGCCGCGGTGCAGCCGGCCGCCGAGGACCAGGGCGGCGCCGAGCCCCTCCTGGTTCCACAGCAGCACGAAGTCCTCGTGGCCCCGGGCCGCGCCCAGGCGCCGCTCGGCCACGGCGGCGAGGTTCACGTCGTTCTCGTACTCGACCGGCATCGGCAGGGCGGCGGCGAGTTCCTCCAGCAGGCGGGGGGAGTGCCAGCCGGTCAGGTGGACGGCGTAGCGCAGCCGGCCGGTGTTCGGGTCGAAGGCGCCCGGTGTGCCGACGACCAGGCGGCGGACGTCGCCCCGGGCGAGCCCGGCGGCCTTCACCGCGCCGTCGAGCGCGTCGGTGACCTGCCGGACGACGGGGACGCCGGCGCGCCGGCCGGGGGCGGGCAGTTCGTACCGGCCGACCGTGCGGCCGGTGAGGTCGGCGACCGCGGCGAGGACGCGGGCCGGGGTGACGTCGAGTCCGGCGGCGTACCCGGCGGCCGGGTTGACCTCGTAGAGCCGGGCGCCGGGGCCCGGCCGGCCCCGGGTGGTGCCGCCGGCCAGCACGAGCCCCGCGGCCTCCAGGCGGGCCAGCAGCTGGGAGGCGGTCGGCTTGGACAGGCCGGTGAGCTTGCCGAGCCGGGTGCGGGACAGCGGCCCGTGCTCCAGCAGGAGGTCCAGGGCGGCCCGGTCGTTCATGGCGCGCAGCACGCGTGGGGTGCCCGGCGTGCCGGCGGTTCCTGCCATGCGGGGCCGCACCTGCCTCTCGCCGCCCGGTTCTCGAAGGGGAGCCGCACACCGGGTCCGTACGGGACCGCCCCGAGGAACTGTAAGGAAAGTTTCCTGTCGGTCGAGAAACGTAGGCCCGCCCGGGGGAGCCGTCAAGGGAGGGACCGGCGGGGCCGCGCGAGCGGCCGCCCCCGGGTGCGACGCGGGCGTCGCCCCCGGGGGCGGGAGGAAGGGGCCGGGCCGCTACTTGGTGGTGCTCGGCGGGGTGAGCGGAGAGGCGGCCATCGACTGCGGCGACACGGTGCTCGCGTACGCCGACGGCGCCGCGACGCCCGCCGTCGGGTCGGGGACCACGGTCCCGTCCGCCGGGACCGTGGCGCCGCCGACGATCGGGATGTCGGCCGCGTCGAAGGCCCGCTTGATGCGCCAGCGCAGCTCGCGCTCCACGGTGAGGGACTTGCCGGGCATGGTCTTCGCCGAGACGCGCACGACCATGGAGTCCAGCAGGACGCTGTCCAGTCCGAGCACCTCGACCGGCCCCCACAGGAGCTCGTTCCAGGGCTCCTCCTTGCTCATCCGCTCGGCGACGGCGTCGAGGGTCTCCTTCACCTTGTCCAGGTCCTCGCCGGAGCGGACCGTCACGTCCACACCGGCCGTCGACCAGCCCTGGGACAGGTTGCCGATCCGCTTGACCTCGCCGTTGCGGACGTACCAGATCTCGCCGTCGGCGCCGCGCAGCTTGGTCACGCGCAGCCCGACCTCGATGACCTCGCCGGAGGCCACGCCCGCGTCGATGGTGTCGCCGACGCCGTACTGGTCCTCCAGGATCATGAAGACGCCGGAGAGGAAGTCGGTGACCAGGTTGCGGGCGCCGAAGCCGATCGCGACGCCCGCGACACCGGCGGACGCCAGCAGCGGGGCCAGGTTGATCTGGAAGGTGCCGAGGATCATCAGGGCGGCGGTGCCCAGGATGAGGAAGCTGGCCACCGAACGCAGGACCGAGCCGATGGCCTGCGACCGCTGCCGGCGGCGCTCGGCGTTCACCAGGAGCCCGCCCAGCGCGGTGCCGTCCACGGCCCCGGCGGTGCGGTTCATCCGGTCTATCAGCTTGGTGATCGCCCGCCGCACCACCGTGCGCAGCACCGTCGCGATCACCAGGATCAGCACCACGCGCAGCCCGATCGCGAGCCATGTCGACCAGTTCTGCTCGACCCAGCTGGCGGCGTTCGTCGCATGCTCCTGGGCGTCCTGGAGCGTGGGCACCCCCGGGGCCGTCGTGGAGGGCGACGGCGACGGCGACGGGGGCGGACCGGCGGCCGGCAGGACGGCGGCGGGCAGGGACACGGCGGATACCTCCAGGTGCGACGGCCCGTCCGCGGCGCGCGGCCGGGCGACTACGGTCCAAGGGTCTGGTCCAAGGTCACGGGAAGGTCACCGGACGGGCAGGAGAACCACACTAACGGGGCACCATCGGGGGACCGGCGTGAAGTGCGCAGGAGAGACGGTGCTCACCCGCGCTTGAACTGGTCAGGCTCCGGGGGATGCATCGGGTGTGGTCGAAAACACTCCCAGCCCGTTACCGGGACATGGTGGCGCGTCCACCAGGCATGAGGGGAGACTGACTACGGATCGTCCCGGCGCGAGCCACGCGCCGCCGGCGTACAAGGAGGCATCCGTGCCGCATGTCCTGGTCCTCAACGCGTCGTACGAGCCGCTCGGCGTCGTACCGCTCCGCCGCGCGCTCGTCCTCGTCCTCGAGAACAAGGCCGTGTGCCTCGAGGAGTCCGGCGCCTTCCTGCACAGCGCGACCGTCACCGTCCCCGCACCCAGCGTGGTGCGGCTCAAGCGATTCGTGCGGGTCCCCTACCGGGGGCCCGTTCCTCTCACCAGGCGGGCGCTCTTCGCGCGCGACGGAGGCCGGTGCATGTACTGCGGCGGGGTCGCCACCAGCGTCGACCACGTCGTCCCGCGCAGCCGCGGGGGACAGCACGTGTGGGACAACGTGGTGGCGTCCTGCCGCCGCTGCAACCACGTCAAGGCGGACCGGCACCTCGGCGAGATCGGCTGGCGCCTGCGCCACAAACCGGCCCCGCCCACCGGCCTGGCCTGGCGCATCATCGGCACGGGCCACCGGGACCCGCGCTGGCTGCCCTACCTGCAGCCGTACGGCGCGGACGACGCGCTGGCCCGGATCGACGGCATCTCCGCCTGACGGTCCGGGCCGTACCGCGCCCGCGCCGAGCGCGACGACGAGGGGAAGACGGTCGGCGGGGCCTGCCGGGCGCAGCAGGAGCGGTACCGAGGAGGCGGTCGCCGCCGAGCCCGGCAGGCGGGCGAGCCCGGTCTCCGGCGCCGCGGCCCGCCGCACCTGCCAGGGCGCCGGAGGAAGCGGGACGTGCCCGGACGAGTGACGGCCCCCGTGGGCCTTTCGCCCGGATCCAGGGCGTTTTCCCGGGGCAGAATGTGGTCAGGGTCACGTTGTCCGCCCGGGGGCGTCTGTCCGCGCGCCGACTGGGTAGGGCTGCCGTAACCCGTCAGAACCGTCCTCGACGCACAAGGAGACCTCCGTGGCCGCATCGGCACCCCTGCTGCTCCCGGACCCTTCCAAACCCGTGGCGGAGCCGTCCACGCCCTGGGCGGAACCCTCCGCCGGCTCCGGCGCCCCCCACTACTGCGTCTTCGGCGCCTCCGGCGGCTGCGCCGAGGCGCCGCTCACCAGCGAACCGCCGCTGCCCGACGCCGAGCCCCTCACCAGCGAGTCGCCGTTCACCGACGCCGTGCCGCTGACCAGCGAGTCCTCCCCCGAGCTCACGGCGGACGTGCCGGAGCAGGGCGGCCCCTCCTTCGCCGTCCCGGAACCCACGCGGTCCCAGAGGTCGTAGATGACAGCCGCCCGGCCGGCCGAGCCCCCCGTCGAAGACCTTCCCGAGGATCTGGTCCGGCTCGCCGCCCTGCACGGCGTCGCCACCTCCTACAGCCCGTCCCCCGACCGCACCGTCGCCGCCTCGGCCACCGCCGTCACCCTCGCGCTGGCCGCCCTCGGCGTCGACGCGAGCGGTCCCGCGGCGGTGCGCGCCGCCCTCGCCGCCCGCGAGGACGAACTGCGCGCGCGCCTGCTGCCGCCGACCGTGGTCGCCCGCACCGGCGGCGGCACACCGGCGGCCCTGGCCGCGCTGCCCGAGGGCACCGTCCTGCGCGTCGAGACCGAGCAGGGCGAGATCCGCGCCGACACCGGCCGGCTCCCCGCCGGCTACCACCGCCTGACCGCCACCGCGCCCGACGGCCGGACCGCCACCGCCCACCTGATCGTCGCCCCGGACCGGCTGCCCGCCCCGCCCGGACGCTCCTACGGGCTCCTCGTCCAGCTCTACTCCCTCCTGTCCCGCCGCTCCTGGGGCATGGGCGACCTCGGCGACCTCGACGAGCTGACCGCCTGGGCCGGCCGCGCCCTCGGCGCCGGATTCGTGCAGGTCAACCCGTTGCACGCGGCCGTGCCCGGCGCTCCCACCGACCCTTCTCCCTACCGGCCCTCCTCCCGGCGCTTCCCCGACCCCGTCCACCTGCGGATCGAGGCCGTGCCCGAGTTCGCGCACGTCCCCGGCCCCGAGCGCGTGCGCGCCCTGCGGGAACGGGCCGGGCGGCTGCGGGAGGACGTACTGGACAAGGGCGCCCTCATCGACCGGGACGCCGTGTGGGAGCTCAAGCGCGAGGCCCTGGAACTGCTCCGCGAGGTCCCCCTCGGACCCGGCCGCCGCGCCGCCTACTGCGACTACCTCGCCGAACAGGGCACGGCCCTGGAGGACCACGCCACCTGGTGCGCGCTCGCCGAGGTGCACGGCTCCGACTGGCGGCGCTGGCCCGGGGGGCTGCGCGACCCGCGCTCGGCCGACACCGCCCGCGCCCGGCGCGAGCTGATGGACCGCGTCGACTTCCACTCGCGCCTGGCCTGGCTCACCGACACCCAGCTCACCGCCGCCCAGCGCACCGCCCGCGAGGCGGGGATGCCGGTCGGGATCGTGCACGACCTCGCGGTGGGCGTGCACCCGCAGGGCGCCGACGCGTGGGCCCAGCAGGAGTACTTCGCCGCCGGCATGTCGGTCGGCGCGCCGCCCGACGCCTTCAACGCCCGCGGCCAGGACTGGGGCCTGCCGCCGTGGCGCCCCGACCGCCTGGCCGGCTCCGGCTACGCGCCCTTCCGGCACCTGCTGCGCGGCCTGTTCCGGTACGCGGGCGCCCTGCGCATCGACCACGTCATGGGCCTGTTCCGGCTCTGGTGGGTCCCCGAGGGCCACCCGCCCACCGAGGGCACCTACGTCCGTCACGACGCCGAGGCCATGCTCGCCGTCCTCGTCCTGGAGGCCACCCGGGCCGGCGCCGTCGTCATCGGCGAGGACCTCGGCACCGTGGAGCCGGGCGTGCGCGAGACCCTGCGCGAACGCGGGGTGCTCGGCACGTCGGTGCTCTGGTTCGAACGGGACTGGGCGGGCGACGGCCGGCCCCTGCCCCCCGAGCGGTGGCGCGCCGACTGCCTGGCCACCGCCACCACCCACGACCTGCCGTCCACCGCCGCCCGGCTCACCGGCGAGCACGTCGAACTCCGCGACCGCCTCGGCCTGCTCGCCCGCCCGCTGGAGCAGGAACGGGCCGAGGCGGCGACGGACGCCGCGGAGTGGCTCGATCTGCTCGCCCGCCTCGGCCTGCTGCACGGCACCGGCGGCAGCGCCGACACCTCCTCCGAGGAGGCCGGGATCCAGGCCGTCCACCGCTTCCTGCTGCGCACCCCCGCCCGCATGGTCGGCCTCTGGCTCCCCGACGCCGTCGGCGACCGCCGCCCGCAGAACCTCCCCGGCACCTGGGACCAGTACCCCAACTGGCGGCTGCCCGTCGCGGACGCCCGGGGCCGCCCGGTGACCCTGGAGGAACTGGCCGCCTCCCCGCGCCTGCACGCCCTGATCGAGGTGATGCGGGACCGCCCCGCACGCTGAGGGGGACCGCCCGGGCCCCGTACGGCACCCCGGGCGCGCGCCCCGTTCGGCCGTTCGCTAACTTTGCACCGTGGACAAGAAGAACGCCCTGCGCGCCGGCGCCCTGGCAGCCGGTACGACGCTGATGATGCTGCTCATGTCGTCCCCCGCGCTCGCGCTGACCCGCGACGACGGCGACGACCCCGGCACGGGCCTGAGCGTCATCGAGACGCTGGGCCTCTACGTCCTGCTCCCGATCGGCCTGTTCGTGGTCATCGCGGGTCTGGTCATGGTTCTGGACAGGTCCCAGGAGAAGCACCGCGTGACCAGCCGCAACGTGAAGACCAAGGCCGACGCGAAGGCCTGACGGCCCACCACTGCTCCACCGAGGGCGCCTGCCCGGTCCGCGTACGCACCAGCCGTACGCGGACCGGGCAGGCGCCCTCGCCGTTTCACGGGCTGGGTGCCGTCAGATAGCGCTGGAGCGTGGGCGCCAGCCAGGCCACGACCTCCTCGCGGCGGAGCGTCACGGTCGGCGGGAACCGCAGCACGTACCGGGTGAGCGCCAGGCCGAGCACCTGCGACGCGACGAG
>NZ_JBVHWR010000001.1:420491-478643 GCF_055564355.1 Streptomyces sp. NPDC029152
CAGCCAGGCCACGACCTCCTCGCGGCGGAGCGTCACGGTCGGCGGGAACCGCAGCACGTACCGGGTGAGCGCCAGGCCGAGCACCTGCGACGCGACGAGCGCGGCCCGCGCCGGAGCCTGCTCGGGGACCGGGCACACCCGCCGGGCGACCGGCAGGAGCTGGTCGCGGAAGATGTCCTGCATGCGCTCGGCCCCGGCCTGGTTCGTGATCCCGACCCGGAGCAGCGCCGTGAGCACCTCGTTCTCCTCCCACAGGGCGAGGAAGTGGGTCACCAGGGCCCTTCCGACCTCCTCGCGCGGCCGCTCGGTCAGGTCGGGCAGGGCGAGGTCGACCGTGACGGCGGCCGCGAACAGGCCCTCCTTGGTGCCGTAGTACCGCATCACCATCGACGGATCGATGCCCGCGTCCCGGGCGACGGCACGGATGGTGGCCCGCTCGTACCCGTCGCGGGCGAAGCGTTCCCGGGCCGCGGCGAGGATCGCGGCGCGCGTGGTGTCGGAGCGGCGGACGGGCGACTCGTCGTCCCCGGTCCCGCCGCGGAGTGCTGTGCTGGACATGCCCAAAAGCGTAGGCCAACACACGTTGGCCAACAAGTGTTGACTACGGTCGCGGCCGGTCGTACGGTGACAACAAGCGTTGGCAAACAAGCGTTGGCACCTCGAGGAGGCCCAGATGAACGGCATCCGACACGAGTCCGTCCGCTCCGTGGTCGTCGTCGGCTCGGGCCCCACCGGGCTGCTCCTGGCCGGCGACCTCGCCGCCGCCGGCGTCCCCGTCACCCTCGTCGAGAAGCGTCCGCACCGGATCAGCAACCTCTCCCGCGCCTTCGTCCTGCACGCCCGCACGCTCGAGCAGCTCGACGCCCGTGCGCTCGCGGACGGCCTGGAGGCCGTGGGCACACCGCTGGACCGCCTCCGCCTCTTCGGCCGCCTCACCGTCGGCTTCGCCACCCTGCCCTCCCGGTTCCGCCACCTCCTCGTCCTGCCCCAGTACGAGATCGAGAAGGTGCTGGAGCGACGGGCGGTGGAAGCCGGGGTGGAGTTCCGGTACGAGACCGAGGCGACCGGCCTGCGCCAGGACCCGACGGAGGATTCCGTGGCCGTCGAGGTCCGCGGTCCGGACGGCGGGACGGAGACGCTGCGGGCGGCCTACGTCGTCGGCGCCGACGGGATGCGCAGCACCGTGCGCGAGGCGATCGGCCTGCCGTTCCCCGGACGCTCGGTCATCCGCTCCGTCGTCCTGGCCGACGTGCGACTCGCCCGGGAGCCGGAGACGCTGCTGGCCGTCAACGCCGTCGGGGACGCCTTCGCCTTCCTCGCGCCGTTCGGCGACGGGTACTACCGGGTGGTCGGCTGGCACCGCGGCCGGAACGTCCCCGACGACGAGCCCCTCGACCTGGAGGAGGTCAAGGAGATCACCCGCCTCGCCCTGGGCCGGGACTTCGGCATGCACGACGCCCGCTGGATGTCCCGCTTCCACAGCGACGAACGGCAGGCGCCCGCCTACCGCGTGGGCCGCGTCTTCCTCGCCGGCGACGCGGCGCACGTGCACACCCCGGCCGGCGGCCAGGGCATGAACACCGGCCTCCAGGACGCGGCCAACCTGAGCTGGAAGCTGGCGGCCGTGCTGCGCGGGCACGCCGGTCCCGAGCTGCTGGACACCTACCAGGCCGAGCGGCACCCCGTGGGGAGGGCGGTGCTGCGCAGCAGCGGCGGCATCGTCCGCCTCGCCATGGCCGAGCGCCCCTGGACGCTGGCGCTGCGGGCGGCCGTCACCACCCTCCTGGACCACGTGGGCCCGGCCCGTCGCCGGGCGGTCGGCCACCTCACCGGCGTCGGTCTCCGCTACCCCGCTCCCCGCGGGTCCCACCGGCTGACCGGCACCCGCGTGCCCGACGTGTCCCTCGCGGGCGGCGGCCGGCTGTACGAGGCGCTGCGCGGCGGACGGTTCGTGCTGATCGGCCCGGAGGCGGGCCCGGGCCGGGAGGCGTACCGGGCCGGGACCGGCCGCGAGGACCGGCTGGCCGTGGAGCACTGGGCGAGCGGGCGCCGCACGACGGTGCTGGTGCGGCCCGACGGGTACGTGGCCTGGGCGGCGGACGCCGCGGGCGCGGCGGAGACCGAGGCGGCGGTCACCGCGCACGTGGGCTGAGCGGCCGTGGGCCGGGCGGCCCGCTACTTCTCGGTGCCGGCGAGGAGTTCGCGCAGCAGGTCGGCCAGGTGGCCGGCCCGGTCGGCGTCGAGGGCGGACAGGGCCTCGGCCTGGACGGCCAGTCCGGCGCCGACCGCCTCGTCGATCAGTTCGCGACCCTTCTCGGTGAGCGTGACCCGCAGCGCCCGGCGGTCGTGCGGGTCGGGGGAGCGGCGCAGCAGTCCGGCCCGCTCCAGCTTGTCGAGACGGCCCGTCATGCCGCCGGTGGTGAGCATCAGCGTGGCCGAGAGCTGCCGGGGGGAGAGGGCGTAGGGCTCGCCGGAGCGGCGCAGGGTGGCCAGCACGTCGAACTCGCCCCGGGAGATCCCGTAGGGCGTGTACGCCTTCTCCATCCGGTCGCCCATCGCGCGCGAGAGCCGGAAGATGCGGCCGAACACCTCCATCGCGGCCGTGTCCAGATCGGGCCGCACCGCCGCCCACTGGTCGATGATCGCGTCGACGGGGTCCTGGCGCCGCGCGGGCCGGGGATCGGGGCGTTCAGTCATGACACGAGTATCGGGGCCGTTCCGGTCGCCCGCAAGAAAGTGGCTTGACGGAAACTTGCTTAGCGCTAAGCTACTTCCTGTCGAGTTACTTCTCGGGTCCACGTCGCCGCCACGAAGGGTGTCCCCATGGCCACCGGCCGCACCGCCCTCATCGCGCTCACCGCCCTCGCCCCCGTCTCCTGGGGCACCACCTACGCCGTCACCACCGAGTTCCTGCCGGCCGACCGGCCGCTGTTCACGGGGCTGATGCGCGCGCTGCCCGCCGGGCTGCTGCTGCTCGCCCTCGCCCGGGTGCTGCCGCGCGGCCTGTGGTGGGGGAAGGCGGCGGTGCTGGGCGCACTGAACATCGGAGCCTTCTTCCCGCTGCTGTTCCTGTCCGCCTACCGGCTGCCGGGCGGCATGGCGGCCGTCGTCGGCTCGGTCGGCCCGCTCTTCGTCGTCGGGCTCTCCGTGCTGCTGCTGGGGCAGCGGCCCACCGCCCGGTCCGTGCTCACCGGCCTCGTCGCCGCGTTCGGCGTCAGCCTGGTCGTGCTGAAGGCGGCCGGCGCCCTGGACCCGCTCGGCGCGCTGGCGGCCCTCGCCTCCACCGCCTCCATGTCCGCCGGCACCGTGCTCACCAAGCGGTGGGGGCGTCCCGACGGCGTCGGCCCCCTCGCCCTCACCGGCTGGCAGCTGACCGCGGGCGGCCTGCTGATCGCGCCGCTCGCCCTCCTGGTCGAGGGCGCGCCCCCGGCGCTGGACGGCCCGGCGATCGGCGGCTACCTCTACCTCGCCCTGGCCAACACGGCCGTCGCCTACTGGCTCTGGTTCCGCGGCATCGGCCGCCTCTCCGCCACCCAGGTCACCTTCCTCGGCCCGCTCTCCCCGCTGACCGCGGCGGTCGTCGGCTGGGCGGCGCTCGGGCAGGCGCTGACGCCCGTCCAGCTGGCGGGCATGGCACTGGCGTTCGGCGCGACCGTCGCGGGACAGCTCGCGCCGGGCGGGCGGGGGCGGGTGCGGCCCGCCGGTACACCTTTCAGTTCTCCTTCAAAGAACGGTCGTAAAGATTCGATGGACCTGACGGGTCCGGGGCTGCGACGGTAGGCGCGCCAGGCTTCCGACCAGGAAAGGACCTTCGTGGCCACAGCCGCCCGCCGGACCACCGCCCACCCCGCCGCCGCCCCGGCGCGGCCGACGGATCCCGCCGGTCCGGCCGGGCCGGCGGATCCCGCCGCCGGTCCGGCCGCGCCGGCGGATCCCGGCCCCTCGCCGCGGCCGGCGGTGCCCGCCGCCCCGGAGAAGGCGAGGGCGACGGGACCCGTCGCCCTCGGCCTCGCGCTCGCCGTCCTCGCCACCCTCGTCTGGTCCGGCAGCTTCGTCACCTCCCGCGCCCTCGGCGACAGCGTCCCGCCCGTCCAGCACGCCTTCTGGCGCTGGGTGATCGCGCTCGCCGTCGTCGCCCCCTTCGGCGCCCGCCGGGCCTGGCGGCAGCGCGAGCTCGTCCGCCGCCACCTCGGCTTCGTGCTCCTCGCCTCCCTGCTCGGCGTCACCGTCTACAACACCCTCGTCAACCAGGCCGGCGTCACCACCCCCGCCGCCAACATGGGCATGATCATGGCGGCGTCCCCGGTGCTGATGGCGGTCTACGAACGGGCGGGCGGCGTCCGGCTGGGCGCGCGCCGGATCGCCGGGCTGCTCATCGCCTGCGCGGGCGTGCTGCTGCTCGTCGGGGGAGACGGGGCGTCCTTCTCCGCCGGCGACCTGTGGATGATCGCCGCCGCCTGCTGCTTCGGCTCCTACAGCGCGCTGCTGCGCCGCAGGCCCGCCGGGCTCGACGGGGTGGCCTTCCTCTTCACCACCTTCCTGTTCGGCACCGTCCTGCTGCTGCCGGCCCAGGGCGTCAGCCTCGCCGTCCAGGGCGGCTTCACCCCGGCCAGCGGCACCGTCCTGCCGCTCCTCTACGTCGGCGTCGCCTCCTCGGCCGTCGCCTTCTTCGCCTGGAACAAGGCGATCTCCCTGATCGGCCCGGCCCGCGCGGGCGTCGTCTACTACCTCCAGCCGGTCTGCGTCGCCCTGCTCTCCTGGGCGCTGCTGGCCGAACCGACCGGCTGGGCGCAGGCCGGGTGCATGGCGCTGATCCTCACCGGGGTCGTCCTCGGCGCGGGGGCGCGCCGGTAGGTTGCCGCCATGGCCGAATGGGACATCCGCAAGCTGCAGATCCTGCGGACGCTGCGGGACCGGGGCACGGTGACCGCGACGGCCGAGGCGCTGCACATGACGCCGTCGGCCGTGTCCCAGCAGCTGACGAACCTCTCCCGCCAGCTCGGGGTGGAACTGCTCCGGGCCCACGGCAGGCGGGTCCGGCTGACGGACGCGGCCCGGCTGGTCCTGCGGCACGCGGAGGCGGTGTTCGAGCAGCTGGAACGTGCGGACGCCGACCTGGCGGCCCACGTCCGCGGGGAGGCGGGAGAGGTGCGGGTCGGCGCCTTCTCCACCGCCGTGCCCGCCCTCGTCGTCCCGGCCGTGACCGCGCTGCGGGCGACGCACCCCGGCATCACGGTGCGGGTGCGGGAGGCCGAGGCGCAGGAGGCGTACGAGCTGCTGGCCGCCCGGGACGTGGACCTGGCCCTGTCCCTGGCGGCCGAGGCGCCGGCCGCCGCCGACCCCCGCTTCACCGGCGTCCCGCTGCTCGCCGACCCGCTGGACGTCGCCCTGCCCCGCGACCACCCGCTGGCCGGGGCGGCCGGGCTGCGGCTGGCGGACCTGGCCGCCGAGCCGTGGATCTTCGGCGGCAGCGGTCCCTGGTCGGACATCACGCGCGGTGCCTGCGAGGCCGCGGGGTTCCGGCCCCGCCAGGGTCACTCGGCGGCCGGCTGGACGGCGATCCTGGCGATGGTCGAGGCCGGCATGGGCGTCGCCCTGGTCCCGCGCATGGCGGCCGTGCCCCGCGACGGCGTGGTGATGCGCGACCTGCGTGCGGGCCGCCCCGTCCGGCACGTCGTCGCGGCCGTGCGCAGGGGCGCGGGCGAAGGAGGCGCCGTGGGCAGGGTGCTCGGGGCACTGCGACGGGCCGCGGAGTGCCGGGGCGGGTGAGCCCGACGGGGAGCGACGGGACGACGACGGGATTTCCGACGGGGAACGCCGAGGGCGCCCGGCATAGCACCGGGCGCCCTCGGTCGCGTGCCGCCTGCTCGGCGTACCGCCTACTCGCCGGCGGCCGCCGCGTCCGCCGCCTGGGCCTTCAGGGCGCGCTCGACGCCCGAGCGGGACTCCGAGACCAGGCGGCGCAGGGCCGCGTTCGGCTCGGCGGAGGCCAGCCAGGCGTCCGTACGGTCCAGGGTCTCCTGGGACACCTGCACCGACGGGTACAGACCGACCGCGATCTGCTGGGCCATCTCGTGCGAACGGGACTCCCAGACGCCCTTCAGCGCCTCGAAGTACCGCTCCGTGTACGGCGCCAGCAGCTCGCGCTGGTCGGACTGGACGAAGCCGGCGATGACCGCCTCCTGCACGGCGTTCGGCAGCTTGTCGGACTCCACGACCGACTCCCAGGCCTCCGCCTTGGCCGCCTCGGTCGGGCGGGCGGCGCGCGCGGTGGCGGCGTGGCGCTCACCGGCGGCGGTCCTGTCCCGCTCGTACTCGGCCGCGATCTCCGACCCGCCGAACCGGCCCACGGCCGCGAGCCGCTGCACGAACGCCCAGCGCAGCTCCGTGTCGACGGCCAGGCCCTCGATCGTCTGCGTGCCGTCCAGCAGCGCGTCCAGCAGGTCCAGCTGCTCCGGCGTCCTCGCCGTCGCCGCGAACGCCCGCGCCCACGCCAGCTGGTGGTCGCTGCCCGGCTCGGCGGCGCGCAGGTGGGCCAGCGTCGCCTCGGTCCAGCGGGCCAGCAGCGCCTCGCGGGCGGTGGGGGCGGCGTACTGGTCGACGGCCAGCTTCACCTGGCGGTGCAGCGACTGCACGACACCGATGTCGGACTCCTTGCCGATGCCCGACAGGACGAGGGACAGGTAGTCCCGCGTGGCCAGCTCCGCGTCCCGGGTCATGTCCCACGCCGACGCCCAGCACAGGGCGCGCGGCAGCGACTCGGCGAAGTCGCCCAGGTGCTCGGTGACGACCGCGAGGGACCGCTCGTCCAGACGGACCTTGGCGTACGACAGGTCGTCGTCGTTGAGCAGCACCACCGCCGGGCGGCGCTTGCCGACCAGCTGCGGCACGGCCGTCAGCTCGCCGTCCACGTCCAGCTCGATCCGGTCGCCGCGCACCAGCTTGCCGTCGGCGTCCAGGTCGTAGGCGCCGATCGCGATGCGGTGGGGGCGGAGGGTGGGCTCGCCCTTCGCGCCGGCCGGGAGCGCCGGGGCCTCCTGGCGGATGGAGAAGGAGGTGATGACACCAGCCCCGTCCGTCTCGATCTCCGGACGCAGCACGTTGATGCCGGCCGTCTCCAGCCACGCCCTCGACCAGGCCTTCAGGTCGCGGCCGGAGGTCTCCTCCAGCGCGCCCAGCAGGTCGGACAGGCGGGTGTTGCCGAACGCGTGCCGCTTGAAGTACGCCTGCACGCCCCGGAAGAACGCGTCCTCGCCGACGTACGCGACGAGCTGCTTGAGCACGCTCGCGCCCTTGGCGTACGTGATGCCGTCGAAGTTGACGAGCACGTCGTCCAGGTCGCGGATGTCCGCCATGATCGGATGCGTCGACGGGAGCTGGTCCTGCCGGTAGGCCCAGGTCTTCATCTGGTTCGCGAACGTCGTCCACGAGTGCGGCCACTTCGAACCCGGCGCGGCCGCCTGGCAGGCGGCCTCGGCGTAGGTGGCGAACGACTCGTTCAGCCACAGGTCGTTCCACCACTCCATGGTGACCAGGTCGCCGAACCACATGTGCGCCAGCTCGTGCAGGATCGTCGCCGCCCGCACCTCGTACGCGGCGTCCGTCACCTTGGAGCGGAACACGTACTGGTCGCGGATGGTCACCGCGCCCGCGTTCTCCATCGCGCCCGCGTTGAACTCCGGCACGAAGAGCTGGTCGTACTTCTCGAAGGGGTACGGGTAGTCGAACTTCTCCTGGAACCAGTCGAAGCCCTGCCGGGTCACCTCGAAGATCGCGTCCGCGTCGAGGTGCTCGGCGAGCGAGGGCCGGCAGTAGATGCCGAGCGGCACCGACCGGCCGTCCTTCTCGTACACGCTGTGCACCGAGTGGTACGGGCCGGCGATCAGCGCCGTGACGTACGTCGAGATCCGCGGGGTCGGCTCGAAGGACCAGACGTTGTCCTTCGGCTCGGGGGCCGGCGAGTTGGAGATGACCGTCCAGCCCTCCGGCGCCTTCACGGTGAACCGGAAGGTCGCCTTCAGGTCCGGCTGCTCGAAGCTCGCGAAGACCCGGCGCGCGTCCGGCACCTCGAACTGGGTGTAGAGGTACGCCTGCTCGTCGACCGGGTCGACGAACCGGTGCAGGCCCTCACCGGTGTTGGTGTACGCGCAGTCGGCGACCACGCGCAGGACGTTGCGGCCCTCCAGCAGCCCCGGCAGGGCGATGCGGGAGTCCTGGAACACCTCGGCGGGGTCGAGGGCGTCGCCGTTCAGCGTCACCTCGTGGACCGTCGGCGCGACCAGGTCGATGAAGGACTCGCCGCCGCCCTCGGCGACGTCGAAGCGCACCGTGGTCACGGACCGGTAGGTGCCGCCCTCCTGCGCGCCGGTGAGATCGAGGTCGATCTCGTACGAGTCAACGGTCAGCAGCTTCGCCCGCTGCTGCGCCTCTTCGCGAGTCAGGTTTGTGCCAGGCACGCGGTCATCTCCTCGTGATGTGTGGATTGCGCCATCCTTCCACGTGACCCACGCGCAACGCGATGTCCGTTTCCCGCCGGTGTGCGCGTCGCCGGCGCGCGAGCCTGGTGCCATGAGCAGTCACACCGTACGACCCGTCGCACCGGCCGTCCTGAAGGAACTGCGCGCCGCCGACGACGCGGGCCGCCTCCCCGTCCCGGTGACCGACGACGAGGGCGGCACCCCCCTGCGCTGCTGCCTGCGCCACAGCCGCGCCGGCGAGCGCGTCGTCCTGGCGTCCTACGCCCCGCTGCGCCGCTGGGCGGCGGCGACGGGCGTCGACCCGGGCCCGTACGACGAGCAGGGGCCGGTGTTCGTCCACGCCGAGGAGTGCGCGGGACCGGAGACGGACCGCCTCCCCTTCACCAACTCGCACCGCACCCTGCGCCGCTACTCCGCGGACGGGCGCATCCTGGGCGGGCGGCTGGTCGAGGAGCCGGACGCCTTCGCGCCCGCCCTCCGGGAGGCGTTCGACGACCCGGCCGTGGCGTTCGTCCACGTCCGGGCCGTCGAGTACGGCTGCTTCCTCTACGAGGTCGCGCGGGGCTAGCCCGCGGGGGCGTCAGCCCTTCAGCTCGGCCGCCACCAGCTCCGCGATCTGCACCGCGTTCAGGGCCGCGCCCTTGCGCAGGTTGTCGTTGGAGACGAACAGGGCGAGGCCGTTCTCGACGGTCTCGTCCTGGCGGATGCGGCCCACGTAGGAGGGGTCCTGGCCGGCGGCCTGGAGCGGGGTCGGCACCTCGGTCAGCGCGACGCCGGGGGCGCCGGCCAGCAGCTCCTTGGCGCGCTCGACGCTGATCGGGCGGGCGAAGCGGGCGTTGATCTGGAGGGAGTGGCCGCTGAAGACGGGCACGCGCACGCAGGTGCCGGAGACCTTCAGCTCCGGGATCTCCAGGATCTTGCGGGACTCGTTGCGGAGCTTCTGCTCCTCGTCCGTCTCGTGCAGACCGTCGTCGACGATCGAGCCGGCCAGCGGCAGCACGTTGTACGCGATCGGCGCCACGTACTTCTCCGGCTTCGGGAACTCGGCCGCCGACCCGTCGTGGGTGAGCTTCGGGGCGTCGTCGCCGACCTTCTTGACCTGCTCGAACAGCTCGTCCACGCCGGCCAGGCCGGACCCGGACACCGCCTGGTAGGTGGCGACGACCAGCGCCTCGAGGCCCGCCTCCGCGTGCAGCGGACGCAGCACGGGCATCGCGGCCATCGTGGTGCAGTTCGGGTTGGCGATGATGCCCTTGGGGCGGTCGGCGATCGCGTGCGGGTTCACCTCGGAGACCACGAGGGGCACCTCGGGGTCGCGGCGCCAGGCGGAGGAGTTGTCGATCACGACCGGGCCCTGGGAGGCGACCTTCTCGGCCAGCGCCTTGGAGGTGGCGCCGCCCGCGGAGAAGAGCACGATGTCCAGCCCGGAGTAGTCGGCGGTGGCCGCGTCCTCCACCGTCACGCCGTCGAGTTCCTTGCCGGCGCTGCGGGCGGAGGCGAACAGGCGCAGCTCGGTGACCGGGAAGTTCCGCTCCGCGAGGATCCTGCGCATGACCGTGCCGACCTGACCGGTGGCTCCGACGATTCCGACCCTCACGGTGACTCCTTCTGGTGACGTGCGTGCACCCGGCCGGGCGGGCGGGGCCCTTCCATCATGCGGGGATTCCCGGTCGGTGTGTCCAATCGTTTGCCCGAGGGACGGACGGGCAACCTTCTCAGCTCCGCTTTTCGATCACCCAGTCGCCCATGGCCCGCACGTGGAGAATCCCTTCCGAGATGTGGTGCGGACCGGAAGTTGCGGTGACTTTCCGCCGCGGGAACAGATTTTCGTCGAGCTGGAAGAGGTGCTGGATGCCGCCCGTGGAGACGATGGACACCTCGGTGTCGGGTCCGGTGTGACGTACGACTCCGTACGCGGTGCCCTGGGTCCGCGCGCCCAGCAGGGGCGCGTCGGTGAAGGCGGCGGGCTCCAGCCGCCACTTCGTGGACTCCGGGCAGCCGACCAGGATGAAGCAGGTGCCGCCCGGATCGACCCAGACCGGGCCGAGGGCGGGCCGGTGCCGGTCGCTGACGTCGGCGATGATCGTCGACTTGCCGTACGGATGGTTCCAGGCGTGCGCCGTCAGCCTCCCCTCCTTCTTGCGGGAGGTGCGCCGGACGGTCATCAGCGTCGGCGGGCCCTGGTAGCGCAGCACGGTGGTGCCCCTGCCCTCCACCGGGCCGGTGATCAGCGGCGCCTGCTCCTCGGGCAGCAGCTCGAAGCTCCAGGGGCCGGAGTGCTTGACTTGCACGGCCCTCTCGGACGCGCCCGCGCCGAAGGTCAACGCGGTGCCGCGGAGACCGTGGGCGTGGGTGTTCACCCACTCGGTCTCGTCGCCGTACTCGTCCACGGAGCGGGCCTCGACGCCGTAGCTGTGCTCGGCGTCCTTGAACTCGTACCGCACCAGCGCCGGCCGGCCGGGGCGGGGACTGACCAGGGTGATCTTCTTGTCGCCCTTGCCCTCGTACACGCCGGCCGCTCGCCGCCCGGACCGGCTGTGGGTCTTCTCCGGTTCGACGGTGAGCTCCCACTGGTGCCGGCTCTTGTCGATCACGAGCAGGAGGGGGCCCTCGGGTATCCGGACGGTCTCCTTGACCCGGCGGCCGTTCCAGGCGTGGACCAGCTCCTCGGCGGGGCGCCTCAGCTCGCCGAGGGTGTCGCCCGCGTGGTAGTTGAGCTGGAACCAGCCGCTGTGGCGGTCCGTCGCCCGCACCTTCACCTCGGCCGCGGGACCCGTGTGGAGGAAGACCTCTCGGCCGCTGCCCTCGACGGTCCCGGCGCCGAGCCGGCGGGCCGCCGACAGGGGCAGGACGGTGAGCTCCCACTTCCCGGAGTGCCTCACCTTCAGCTTCAGCGGGCCGCCCTTGCGCGGCGGCACCAGCAGGGCGCGGCCGTAGTGGTCGGGTAGGTCGGTGCAGAAGACGTCGTCCTCGCGGCCGGGGATCTGGACGTGGATGAAGTTGTACTCCTGGACCTTCGCCTCCAGGATCACCGGCCCCGAGTCCGGCGGGAACGGCAGGTCCACGACGACCGTCCTCCCCTTGTCCCCGGTGAAGGTGCGCGGCTCGAACTCGAAGGGCTCACCGCCCCAGGAGGGGGTGCCGCCGTCGGTCAGGACGGTGACGCCGTACGGGGCGGCGGCGGGCGCCGGGACGGACGCCGCGGGCACGGCCGCCGGGGCGGACGCCGCGGGCACGGCCGCCGGGGCGGAGGCGGGCGGTACGGCGGCGGGCGGGGCGAACGCCGGGTACACGGGCCCCGCGGGCTGTACCACCGTGGGCGCGGGCCCCGCGGACACGGCGCCCCCCGCGGGCGCCGTCCCCGTCTTGCCCACACCCGTCAGCGGCACGGGCCCGGACACCGGCGCGGCGGCGACCGGTGCCACCGGCACGGCCGCCTGCGCCACCGGCACGGCCGCCGCGGGCTCCGCGACCACCACTCCGAAGTCCGTCGCCAGCCCCGCCAGCCCCGAGTCGTAGCCCTGGCCCACCGCGCGGAACCTCCACGCCCCGTCGCGCCGGTAGAACTCCCCGAGCACGAAGGCCGTCTCGCTGGACGCGTCCGTCACGTCGTAGTGCGCCACCACCGCGCCGTCGGGGCCCACCACCTGCGCGTACAGGCCGGGTACCCGCCCGAACACCCCGTCGTCGCAGGACCCGGCGATCAGCACCCGCTGGACGGCCGCCTCGATCCGCGGCAGGTCCAGCTCCAGCCACTCGGCGAGCTGTCCGCCGCCCTCCCCGGTGCCCACGTGCCGTACGGCGCCGGACGGGTGCGCGACCTGGCCGTGGAAGACGATGTCGGCGTCGCCGCGCACCGATCCGGCCGCGTCGAGCAGCAGGGCGGCGGCCTCCACGGCGGGAACCCCCGGTGCCCGGCTGCGGCCGACGGCGACCCGCAACGGGACGGTGGGGACAGGGGCGTTGGCGCCCTTGATGATGTGCGTCATGGGGCACATCGTGACAGTGAAGACGGTGTGAAGGAAGATCTCCGGACCGGAGCCGAACGTTCCGCCGCGGACCGGCGTCATAGGGGAAACGCCGCGAGGGGAGGGGTGGCCGTGCTGCGCGGAAGGGGCCGCCGCGGCCAGGGGGACGCCGTGCGCGACGACCCCCTGGACGCGGACCAGGAACGCCGGGTGCGGGCGGTGCTCGCACTCGGCGGCGTGCCGCGGGCGGACCTGCCGGACGGGGTGCAGCAGGTCCGCCTGCGGCTGCTGGAGCGGGCCGCGCGCGGTGACGAGGCGCCGCGGGACGTGTCCGCGTGGGCGGCGGTCGTCGCCTCCAACCTGGCCGTGGACTGGCACCGGGCCCGGCGCCGCCAGGACCGGCTCGGCGAGCGCCTGGCCGCGCTGCGCCAGTCCGACCAGCCCTCGGGGGAGACACCAGCGTCCTCTCCCTCGCCGTGGCCCAGGGCCTGGACGGCCTCCCCGACACCCAGCGGCAGGTCGTGGTCCTGCGCTTCTACGCCGACCTGCCGGTGCGCGCCATCGCCGAGGAGCTCGGCCTCCCGGAGGGCACGGTCAAGAGCCGGCTGCACACGGCGGTACGGGCGCTGCGGGCCCGCCTGCACGAGGACGAGGTGGTGTGACATGGCCGCCGGACAGCACCCGGGCGGGGACGACGCCCTGATGGCCGCGATCACGGGCGAGCCCCTGCCGCCCGGCACCGGCACCGGTGCGGACGCGGACGCCCGCGACGCGTACCGGTCGGCGACGGCCGACGTGGCGCTGCTGCGGGAGCAGCTGGGGATCCTCGGACGCGTCCTGGGCGAACCGCCCCCGGAGCCGGAGGCCGCGCCGGGGCCCGCCTCCCGCCTCCGCCCCCGGCACCGTCCGCTCCGCCTCGCCCTGGGCACGCTCGCCGTGGCCTGCGCGGGCGCGGTGGTCGCCGGCCTGGGGTGGCTGGTGGCGCAGGGCCCGGCCGGCGGTGCCGACGGCGCGGCGGCCGACAGCGCCGCGTCGGGCGCCGAGCAGGACGGCCCGCCCCCCGGGCAGAAGACCGGCGCCGCCTTCGGCACCCCCCGCTACCTCGCCTGCGCCCGTCTGGTCGCCGAGGGCACGGTGACCGGCGCCGAACCCCTGCCGGGGGCCGCGCGGCACCGGATCACGCTGCGGCTGACCCGCACGTACGCGCCGCGCGGGGGAGCCGGACCGAGCACCTTCGTGCTGGACGACGCCGTCGCCCGGCTCGGCCCCGGCGACCGGGTGCTGGTCGGCATCCCCCGGGGCCGGACCGCTCCCGACGCCGTGATCACCGGGGCGCGGGACATCGCCGCCGCCCGCGCCGCCGTCACCGCCGCCCTGCCCGCCTCCCGCGCCCTCGCCTGCGACGGCTGACCCGGGGGAGGGCACGCAAAGGGGCGGGCGCCCCACCGGACGCCCGCCCCTCGAGGTCTGCCGCACCGGACTACGGCACGACCTCGCCGATCCGTACGCTGCCCAGGCCCGCGACCGTGCCGCGCGCGTTGACCAGCTGGACCCGGCCGAAGAACTCACGGCCCTCCGGAGCGGCGGCCAGCGCGGTCACGCTGCCGGAGACCGTCGCCGAGGCGCCCGTGCCGAGCTTCACCGGCGCCGAGCCGTCCACGGTGACCGAGCCGAGGGACGCGGCGAAGTACACGTCCCGGTAGTCGTACGCGGTGGCGCCGGACGGCACCGAGTAGCCCGCGACCTCCACGGTGTACGTGCCGGCGGCCGGGGCCGGGATCGACACGGACTCCTCGGAGTCGCCGTCGGCGGACTGGGCGACGGCCTTGCCGTCCTTGTAGACCGTCAGGTCCAGGTCGGAGGCGGCGTCGGAGACGCCCCCGATGGCGACGTCGAGCGACGTGGCGCCCGCGGGCACCTCGACCGTGGTCCTCCTCGTCTCGCCCTGCCGGATCGTCGGGCGGGACGTCTGGGCCGAGCCGAGCGGGCCGCCGACCAGCTTGCCCTCCAGGGCGGCGTACCGGTTCGTCACCGTCCAGGACGCGGTCGCCGGGGTGCCCGCCTTCGCCTCGGGCACGGTCACGACCTCCGGGTCGAAGACGGCGCCGAGGACGCTGACGTCCAGCGTGTACGGGTTGTCCAGCAGCGGCGAGGTGCGCCGCGACTCGACCTCGACCTCCCAGACGCCGGGCTGCGGGTCGGCGTACGCGCGCACGTCGGGCCGGCAGCCGTTGCCGTCGAGGTAGTTGTTGTAGCAGTACGGCGTGGACGTGTTGTCGACCGCGACGCCGTACGGGTGGATGGAGACGAACCGGGTCTGGCTCTTGTCCTTCAGCCCGCCCATCGCCACCTCGAGCGTCCTCGCGCCCTCGGGGACGGTCACGAAGTACGACTGCGTGCTGTTGCGCTGCACGGAGCCCTTCGCCGAGAAGGCGTACTCCAGCGGCGTCGAGACCACGACCGTGGTCATGACCTGCTTGTCGATGCCCTCGGTGCGCGGGTCGTCGACCTCCAGGATCGCGCTCTTGAGACCCGCGGAGTCCGGCCGCGCCTCGACCTCGACGGTCACCGGCTCGTTCAGCGGGAGCTTCACCTCGTCGGAGCCGACGATCCGGAAGGTGCGCCCGGTGTTGTTCTCGAAGTGCAGCTCGTGCCGGATCGCCCTGTCGGCGCCGGAGGTACGGGTGAGCGTGATCTCGTACGTCTTCTTCTGGCCCGCCTTCAGGCCGCCCTCGCGGTCGTACAGGCCGGTGCCGTGGCCCGGGGTCTTCAGGAACTGGTCGATCGCGGTGTCGACCGGCGCCTTGACCGTGTACTCGTGCGCGGTGGCGCCGCGCTGGATCGCCCGCCAGGCGTCGGGCACGTTGACCAGGCCCGCGCCCTCCTCGTACGCCTGCACGCCCTTGATGTGGTCGGCGGTGGAGGTCAGCGCGGTGCGCAGCTTCGCCGGGATGAGGTCGACGCCCTCGCGCTTGGCGGCGGACAGCAGCAGCGCGGAGGCGCCGGCGGCCTGCGGGGAGGCCATCGAGGTGCCCTGGAGCATGCCGTAGCCGGCCGGCAGGTCGTAGCCCGCCTCCGGGACGGGGGCGCCGGGCATCCAGGTCTGGATGGTGTTGACCGCGGCTCCGGGCGCGGTGAGCGTCGGCGTGAACCCGCCGTCCTCGCGCGGACCGCGCGAGGAGAACGGCATCATGGCGTACTTCTTCTCCACCGCGGAGCCGTAGTTGGCGGCCCAGGTCTCGCGGGAGATGGACGCGCCGACCGAGATGACCTTGTCGGCCAGGCCCGGGTCGCCGATGGTGTTGGCGCCGGGGCCGGAGTTGCCCGCGGAGATCACCAGCTGGACGCCGTAGGTGTCGATGAGCCGCGTGTAGAGCTCGGCGCGCGCGTTGTTGCCGTCGTTCAGCGCCGGGAGGCCGCCGATGGACATGTTGACGATGTCGACGCCGCGGTTCATGACGAGGTCCATCATGCCCTCGGTGAGCGCGACGTTGGTGCAGCCGCCGGACCAGGAGCAGGCGCGCGAGGAGACGATCTTCGCGCCCGGGGCCGCGCCGTTCATCCTGCCGCCGAACAGGCCGTGGGCGGCGGTGAGTCCGGCCACGTGGGTGCCGTGCTCGGACTCGATGACGCCGATGTTGACGAAGTCGGCCCTGGCGCCCGACCCGACGGGGACGTCCTTGCGGATCTCGACCACGAACGGCTGGCGCTCGGCCACGTCCGTCTTCGGGTCGTCGGTGCCGAAGTACCCGACCTGGAAGCCGTCCTTGTACGGCTTCATCGGGGTGTCGTCGGTGAAGTCGTGGTTGCCGTTCAGGTCGACGCGGACCGTGCCGGCCTGCGCGTCGTACAGGACGCCCCAGGAGTCGGTGGTGTCGCCGTCCCGGTTGGCGTCGCCCTTGGCGTCGCCGCCGGCGGTGACGGACTCGCGGAAGACGTTGACCCGGTACGACCCGGCGGGCGCCGTCCAGCTCCGGCCGTCGTAGGTGAAGGCGGGCCCGGAGACCGCGGTGTCCATGCGCCGCCAGGTGGCGTCCCCGTCGACGACCGGGTCGGTCGCGGTGACCCAGTCGACGATCTTGCGCTCGCCGGTGGTGGTCTTCTGCAGCGCCGGGTGGGCGAGGTCCACGCCCGAGTCGAGGATGCCGATGGTGACGCCGCGGCCGTCCGCCTTCGGGTTCTTCTTCACGAAGTCGACGGCGCCCGTCTCGAAGGACGGGTTGTACGGGTTCTCGGCGGGCGTGTTCCGGTTCGGCGCCGGGTAGGAACGGGCTTCCCGCGAGGCGCCCTTCGTCGTGTCCGCGCTCGGCCTCGGGTCGTCCAGCGGGATCTCGTCGCGCAGGTCGATGCCGTGCACGGAGGAGAGCTTCGCGGCGGCGGCGATGGCCGAGTCCGCCTTGCCGGTGGGGACGGTGGCGCGGACGTAGCCGAGCTTGTCGTCGGTCCGGCCCACGACGCCGCCGCCGACGGCCTCCAGCTCCTCGGCGACCTGCTCGGTCCGGCCGGGCGCGGTGGCGATCATCATCGTGACGTTCTTCGTGCCGTCGGCCTTCGCCTCGGCGAGCCGGTCCGCGTCGTCCGCACCGAGCTTGTCGTGCGCGGTCTTGACGGAGGCGTCGGCGGGCGGCACGGTCCCGGTGCCCGGACCGTCGGCGGCGAACGCCAGGGGTATCGGCCCGGCCGCGGAGAGCGCGGCGACGAGACCCGCGGCCACGGCTATGCGGGCCGCGCGTCTCGCGCCCGGTATCGGTTCGCGCTGGGGGGTGTGGGTCATCGGCATCCCTTGGAGGTGAAGGAACGAGCGTGAACGACCGGGGCCGATCGGCCCTGGCCGAGAGGGTCCGGAATGCGATCCCGGACGACCGCTCAGCTTTACGCAAGGGATCGTTGTTTGGGGAGAGTTGTCCGTGACGTCAGAGAGCCATGGCGTACTTCCGCCATACGCCATCGGGGACGTAAGGGACGGGCTGTGACAATCCCGTGGAACACGAGGAGGGACCGGGGGCGCTCGTGCCCGCCGGTCCCTCCTCTCCCCTCCTGGTGCCGCCCCGGTCCGTCACTACCGGGGCAGCACCACGACGTGTGCGGCGGGTTCCCGGTCTTTGGCCGCCATCAACGCCGTACGGACCACGGCCGCCTGGTGCTCCAGCGACTCCCGCAGCTTGCGCGGCGTGATGTGCACGACCGTGATGCCCAGTCGTTCCAAGTGCTCGCGCCTGCGGGCGTATTCCGACCACAGCGCGTCGTCCTCCTGGCGGTGGGCGCGGGTGTCCAGCTCCAGGGCCACCGCCTGCTCCGGCCAGTAGGCGTCCAGGCCGCCGAGGTGGGGCCCGCCGGGCAGCCGCAGGTCGACGTTCCACACCGGGTCCGGCAGGCCGTGCTCGCGCACCATCCGGTACAGGCGCTGCTCCGCGATCGCCCGCCCCTCGGCCACCAGCGAGTCCACGGCGTCCACCACGTGCGGCCGGCCCAGCAGCCGGGCCCGGCTCAACTCCCCCACCACCGCGGCGGGTTCGCAGTGGCCGCCGCGCACCGCCTCCGTGAGCAGCCGGCGGACGGCACCCGCGTCCGCCAGTCCGGCCACCGCGTCGGCCAGCGCCCGCGCCACCGGCGCCACCGGCACCCCGGTCACCTGCACGGCGGCGGGCAGCGCGGCCGTGCGCACGATCCGCGCGCAGCCCGTCGAGCGCAGCCGGCGCGTCCGCGGCACCAGGACGTCGACGGCGTCCAGGGACGGCAGCGGGGGAGCGGCGCGGAAGCCGTGCAGGGTCAGCGCGGCCAGGCCCGTGATCACCGCCTCCGCGTGGGCGGGCTCCGGCGCGCCCTGCGCGCCGGGCTGGACCGGCACCCCGGCGGCCCCGCCGGCGGTGCGCTCCCGGGCCGCGTACAGCAGTACCGCGTGCAGCCGCTCGTCGCCGGTCGGCGGGCCCGGGTGGAGCAGGACGACGTTCGGCAGCAGTTGCTGCCAGGGCCCGCCGGGGCGGCACCGCTCGACGGTCTCGGCGGCCGAGACGCCGTGCGCCCGCAGCTGCGCGGCCGTCATCAGGCGGCGCCGGCCGTGGGACAGGTGGTGGAGGGGGCGGGGGGAGAGCGGGGTGTCGTGCGTCATGACCGGGGACTTTCCCGTGTCCCGTCCGTCCCTTAACCGCTGTTACACGTCCATCGCCGAATCGGGACAAGCCCGCCCTAAAGGACGGGTGTTCGGATGCCGAAAACCCCTGGTCCGCGAAGGTGCGGACCAGGGGTTACGGGTGCTGTTGACCGGATTCCGTAACGATGACGGAACGCCGAATCATTGGCCAGAGGTAGGGGTGCCGGAGCCGGGCCTAGCGACTGGCGGCCGCCGCGTCGCACGCCTGCCCGCGCAGCGCCCGCGCCAGGTCGTCCCGGGCCTCCAGGACCAGCCGGCGCAGCGCGGGCGCGGCCCCCTCGTGGGCGGACAGCCAGGCGTCCGTCGCGTCGAGCGTGTCCTGGGAGTCCCGCAGGGACGGGAACAGGCCCCGGACCACGTCCATCCCGATCTGGATCGACCGCTCGTCCCACACCCGCTCGACCGCCGCGAAGTACTTCTCCGCGTACGGCGCGAGCAGTTCCCGCTGCGAGGGCTGCGCGAAGCCCGCGATGGTCGCCTCCACCAGGGCGTTCGACAGCGCGTCGGACTCCACGACCTGCGCCCAGGCCTGCGCCTTCACCGCCGCCGACGGACGGGCGGCCAGGCAGCGCACCTGGTGCCGCTTGCCGGAGGCCGTGTCGTCCCGGGCCAGCTCGGCCGCCAGCACGCCCTCGTCGGCCTCGCCGTGCGCGGCGAGCGGCTCCAGGAACGCCCAGCGCAGCTCCTGGTCCACGTCCAGCCCGTCGATCTTCTCCGTGCCCTCCAGCAGGCCGCGCAGCAGCCGCAGCTCGTCCTCGTCGGAGGCGACCGCCGCGAAGAACCGCGCCCACGCCAGCTGCTGCTCGCTGCCCGGCGCCGCGTCGCGCAGCTCCCGCAGCGCGCCCTCGCCCAGCAGCCGGCCGACGGCCTCGCGCCCCTCGGGGGCCACGTAGTGCACCAGCGCCGACCGGGCCCAGGCGTGCAGCATCTGCAGGACGCCGATGTCGGACTCGCGCCCGGCGAACCGCAGCACCAGCCCGGCGAAGTCCCGCGCCGGCAGCAGCGCGTCCCGCGTCATGTTCCACAGCGCCGACCAGCACAGGGCACGGGCCAGAGGGTCGGTCAGGGACCCCAGGTGTTCGCGCAGCGTCGCCAGCGAGGTCTCGTCGAAGCGGGTCTTGCAGTACGTCAGGTCGTCGTCGTTGACGAGGACCAGCTCGGGCGCCTCGGCCCCGGCCAGCTCCGCCACCACCGTGCGCGGTCCGTCGACGTCCACCTCGGCGCGCGCGTACCGCTCCAGCGCGCCCCCGGCGTTGCGCCGGTACAGGCCCACCGCCACCCGGTGCGGCCGCAGTTCGGGGTGCGACTCGGCGGCCTCCTGCACGACGGCCAGCTCGTCGACGCGGCCCCGGGCGCTCAGCAGCACCTGCGGGGTCAGCGCGTTGACGCCGGCCGTCTGCAGCCAGGACCGCGCCCAGGCGGTCATGTCCCGCCCGCTGGTCTCCTCCAGCACCGACAGCAGGTCGCCGAGGCGCGTGTTGCCGTACGCGTGCCGCTTGAAGTAGCGCCGCGCGCCCTCCATGAAGGCGTCCTGCCCGACGTACGCCACCAGCTGCTTGAGCACGCTCGCGCCCTTGGCGTACGTGATGCCGTCGAAGTTGAGCTTGGCGTCCTCCAGGTCGCGGATGTCGGCCGTGATCGGGTGCGTCGAGGGGAGCTGGTCGGCGCGGTACGCCCACGCCTTGCGGCGGTTGGCGAACGTGATCCAGGCGTCCTTGAAGCGGGTCGCGCCGACGTTGGCGAACGCGCCCATGAAGTCCGCGAAGGACTCCTTCAGCCACAGGTCGTCCCACCACTCCATGGTGACCAGGTCGCCGAACCACATGTGCGCCATCTCGTGCAGGATCGTGTTGGCGCGGCCCTCGTACGACGCCCGCGTCACCTTCCCGCGGAAGATGTACTCCTCCCGGAAGGTCACCATCCCCGGGTTCTCCATCGCGCCGAGGTTGTACTCGGGCACGAACGCCTGGTCGTACTTCCCGAAGGGGTACGGGTAGTCGAAGTGGTCGTGGAAGAAGTCCAGGCCCTGCTTGGTGATCAGGAAGACGTCCTCGGCGTCGAAGTGCGGCGCGAGACCCTTGCGGCACATCGCGCCGAGCGGGATCTCCAGCCGCGTACCGTCCTCGAACACGCGCTGGTAGGAGTCCGTGACGTAGTGGTACGGCCCCGCGACCACGCACGTGATGTACGTCGAGATCGGCTTCGTCTCCGCGAAGCGCCACACCCCGTCCGTACGGTCCCCGGCGCCGTTGCTCCACACCGTCCACGCCTCGGGCGCCCGCACCTCGAAGCGGAAGGGGGCCTTGAGGTCCGGCTGCTCGAAGCCCGCGAACACCCGGCGCGAGTCGGCCGGCTCGTACTGGGTGTACAGGTACACCTCGCCGTCCTCGGGGTCGACGAAGCGGTGCAGGCCCTCACCGGTGCGGGAGTAGGCGCACTGGGCGTCGACGACCAGCTCGTTGTCGGCGGCCAGGTCCTCCAGGACGATCCGGGAGCCGTCGAAGACCTCGCTGGGGTCGAGGTCCCGGCCGTTGAGGGACACGGCGGTCACGCTCGGCGCGACCAGGTCGGCGAAGCTGCTCGCGCCGGGCTCGTTGCAGCGGAAGCGGATCGTGGTCACGGACCGGAAGGTGCGCGGCCCCGCGCCCTGCGCCTCACCGATCGCCGAGCGCACGTCGAGGGACACCTCGTACCCGTCGACGGACAGCAGCGCGGCCCGCTCCCGGGCCTCGTCGCGGGACAGATTCTCACCGGGCACGGGCGGCACTCCCTCGGATGGTGTTCAGCATGCGGACAGCACTGATCCTGCCATGTGCCCCTGACGTGCGGCAGCCGGGAATGGCCGGGGCCGGCCGCCGCGTTGCCCAGGAGGAACGCTCGGTCGCGCACGCCCCACGAGGAGAGACATGCCGGACAAGACTCCCGTCGACTTCTGGTTCGACCCGCTGTGCCCCTGGGCCTGGATGACCTCCCGCTGGGTCCTGGAGGTGGAGAAGCTCCGCGACATCGAGGTCCGCTGGCACGTGATGAGCCTCGCCGTCCTCAACGAGGACAAGCTCGACCAGCTGCCCGCCGAGTACCGGGAGATGCTCGAGGTCAAGGCGTGGGGCCCGGTCCGGGTCGTCATCGCGGCCCAGGAGGAGCACGGCGCCGAGGTGCTCGGCGACCTCTACACGGCCCTCGGCACCCGCATCCACAACCGGGGCGAGGGTCCGGGCAGGGAGACGGTCGCCGCCGCCCTGAAGGACGCCGGCCTGCCCGAGTCGCTCATGGACCACTGGGACTCCACCCCCTACGAGCCCCAGCTGCGCGCCTCCCACAAGGAGGGCATCGACAAGGTCGGCCAGGAGGTCGGCACCCCGGTCATCGCCGTCCCCGGCGCCGACGGCGAGCAGATCGCCTTCTTCGGGCCCGTCGTCACCCCGGCCCCCCGGGGCGAGGACGCCGCCAAGCTCTGGGACGGCACCCTCGCGGTCGCCTCGGTCCCCGGCTTCTACGAGATCAAGCGCACCCGGACCAAGGAGCCGGACTTCAGCAACCTGTAGTGCGGAAGGACTCCGGCAGATCGAAGCCGGACCTCCAGCTGAAGTAGGACTGCACCCGCACGCATCCGGCGCGGGCGCAGCGCCGGTAGGTGCCCAGGTCTGCCCTGGGCACCCGCCCCGCCGCCAGTGCGTACGCCTTCTCGTCGTCGTTCAGCGGCCGGAAGTCCTGGTCCGTGTCACCGCAGTTGGGACACCGCCTGTTCGGAAGACCCATACGGGCCACTGTCACCCGGAACGCCTCCCACCGGAAGCCCGCCGCGCGCAAAGGCGGCGATCCTCCCCGCGGACTCCCCCGCGGGGAGGACCATGGAGACCCCCCCACCACTGGAGGCGAGTCCCACCCCATGACGGAGATCGACACCTCTGTGCCGCACTCGGCCCGGATCTGGAACTACTGGCTGGGCGGCAAGGACAACTACCCCGTGGACGAGCAGGCCGGCGACGCCTACACCGCCGTCTTCCCCGGCATCGTCACCATCGCCCGCAGCAGCCGGGCCTTCCTCGGCCGCGCCATCCGGTACCTGGTGCGGGAGGCGGGGGTGCGCCAGTTCCTGGACGTCGGCACCGGGCTGCCGACCGTGGACAACACCCACGAGGTCGCCCAGCGGTACGCCCCCGAGTCGCGGATCGTCTACGTCGACAACGACCCGCTGGTCCTCGCCCACGCCCGCGCCCTGCTCACCTCCACGCCCGAGGGCGTCACCGCGTACGAGGACCTCAGCCTCTTCGAGCCGGAGCGCATCCTGGAGGCCGCCGGCCGGACCCTGGACCTGACCCGCCCCACCGCCCTGATCCTCAGCGGCATCCTCGGCCACGTCGCCGACCACGACCGGGCCCGCGACCTGGTCCACCGCCTGATGACCGGCCTGCCCTCCGGCAGCCACCTGTGCGTCAACGACGGCTCGCGGGGCACCGACCCGGACTACGAGGCGGCCCAGGACGGGTACAACGAGACCGGCGCCGTCCCGTACTTCCTGCGGCCCGTCGAGCAGATCGAGGCCTACTTCGAGGGGCTCGACCTGATCGAGCCCGGCGTGGTGTCCGTCCCGCTGTGGCGTCCGGACCCGGCCCCGGACGGCAAGGCCCCGCGGCCCGTCGGCCAGCACGGCGGAGTCGCCCGCAAGCCCTGACCCCCCGCCCGCCGGTCGCAGGGAGGCCCCCGCGAGTCACGTCCTCGCGGGGGCCTCCCCCGTTCCGCCCGCCGCCGTGAAGGGTGAGAAGACGATCACGAGGCAGGACGTCCCGAGGGCTCGGGGCTCAGGGGCCCGGGAGCCCGGGGGCTCAGGGCGCCAGGAGCAGCGTGTTCGTACGGGACCTGGCCGCCTCGTACCGCTTCGCCACGTCCTGCCAGTTCACGACGGCCCACATGGCGTCGATGAAGTCGACCTTCTGGTTCCTGTACTGGAGGTAGAAGGCGTGCTCCCAGGCGTCGAAGACCAGGATCGGGGTGGAGCCCTGGCCCACGTTGCCCTGGTGGTCGTAGACCTGCTCGACGATCAGGCGTCCGCTCAGCGGCTCGTACGCCAGCACGCCCCAGCCGGAGCCCTGCGTGGTCGCGGCGGCCTTGGAGAGCTGCGCCCTGAAGCCCGCGAAGGAGCCGAACGACTCGGCGATCGCGTCCGCGAGCTCGCCCGTGCCGTCCTTCTCCAGCGGTTCGCCGCCGCCGTCGCCGGACATGTTGTGCCAGTAGATGGAGTGCAGGATGTGGCCGGAGAGGTGGAAGGCCAGGTTCTTCTCCAGGCCGTTGACCGCGCCCCACGACTCCTTGTCCCGCGCCTCGGCGAGCTGCTCCAGCGTGTCGTTGGCGCCCTTGACGTAGGCCGCGTGGTGCTTGTCGTGGTGCAGCTCGATGATCTCGGGGCTGATCACGGGGGCCAGTGCGGAGTAGTCGTACGGCAGTTCAGGAAGCGTGTAGACGGACATGGCGGATCCCCTCCGACCTCTTATTGCAAAAGGCTTGCAAGTGCACGCTAGCAGCAGGAAGGCGCGCGGGTGTGCCGGGGCACGCGAAAGGGCCCCCGCACGGATCCGTCTCCGTGCGGGGGCCCTTTGGGGAAGTCCGGCGCGGCTAGGCGCGCGCCCGCCGCCACTGCCGGGCGTAACCGACGGCGGCCAGGGCCAGCGTCATCCCGCCCGTCGAGTACAGCTGGACCCGCGTGTCCGGCTCGCGGGCCATCAGCACGAACACCGCGGCCATGCCCGCCAGCGCCACCCAGGTCAGCCACGGGAACGCCCACATGCGCACCACCAGCTTCTCGGGCGCCTCCCGCTCCAGACGGCGCCGCAGCCGCAGCTGGGAGACGGCGATGAAGATCCAGACGACCAGGATGACCGCGCCGATCATGTTCAGCAGCCAGGAGAAGACGTCGTCCGGCCGCCAGTAGCTGAGCAGCACGCAGCCGAAGCCGAAGAGGGAGGAGACGAGCACCGCGATCCGCGGCACCCCGCCCGAGATCCGGCCCAGCGCCTTCGGGCCCTGGCCGCGCTGGACCAGCGAGTAGCCGATGCGCGAGGCGCCGTAGATGTTGGCGTTCATCGCGCTCAGCAGCGCGACCAGCACGACGACGTTCATGAGCTGGCCGGCGCCGGGGATGCCGAGCTCGTCGAGGGCGGCGACGTAGGGACCCTTCTCGACGACCTCCGCGGAGTCCCAGGGCACCAGGGTGACGATGACCGCCATCGAGCCGATGTAGAACAGCGCGATCCGCCACATCGCCGTGCGCACGGCGCTCGCCACGCCCTTGACCGGGTTCTCCGACTCGGCCGCGGCGATGGTGACCGTCTCCAGGCCGCCGTAGGCGAACACCGAGGCGAGCAGGCCGATGATCAGGCCGTTGCCGCCGTTCGGCAGGAAGTCGGAGAGGTTCGAGGCGCCCGGGGAGTCGGTGCCCGGCAGGACGCCGACGACGGCCAGCACGCCCAGCACCAGGAACAGCGAGATCGCGCCGACCTTGAGGGCGGCGAACCAGAACTCGAACTCGCCGAAGTTCTTCACGGCGGCCAGGTTCGTCCCGCAGAACACCACCATGAACAGCGCCACCCACGCCCACTCGGGCGTGCCCGGCAGCCAGCCGTGGACGATCTGCGCGGCGCCGATGCCCTCCAGGCCGACGGCCGTGCACAGCAGTACCCAGAACGACCAGCCCGCGGTGAAGCCGGCCCAGGGGCCGATCGCCCGCTCGGCATGGGCGGAGAAGGAGCCCGACGAGGGGTACGCCGCGGACATCTCGCCCAGCATCCGCATCACCAGCATCACGAGGAGGCCGGAGAGGGTGTAGGCGACGACGATCGACGGCCCGGCGGCGGCGATACCGGCTCCGGACCCGACGAACAGCCCAGCGCCGATCACGCCGCCGAGGGCGATCATCGACAGGTGGCGCTGCTTGAGGCCGTGCGAGAGGGAGGCGTCGTCCGACTGCGGAGGCGCCTCGGTGGTGGTGCTGTTGGACATCTGGCGGCTCGTCCAATACCTGGGGGACGGGGGCGAGAACGCCCACAGTCTCGGCGGTGCCGTCACCCCCGGACAGCGGCTGCCCACCATACGGACGGCCGCGATACGGAACGTGACCATCCGGTAGCCCGTCGGCGCCGTGTCCTCCGGGCTCCGCGACCGCGTCTTCGGCGTCACCCCGCAGCCCCCGTCCGCGGCGCCGGGTGACGCCCGCCTCCCCGCCCCGGTGACCGGTGTCACCCCGGAGCGCGTGTACCGGGCGTTCTTTGTCGGGAGCCCACCAAGCCCCCGATCCAGCCTTTGTCGACCGCTGCTCGTGATCGACTCCGGCCCGCTGGGATAGCGTCGCGGTGTCCCGACATGTCCACACCACCGCGGAGTCCCCATGAGCACCGCTGCCGTCCCCGCCCGCACCGGGCAGGTCCTCGCCGACCTCCTCCCCTCCTCCCGAGTCCGGGACGTCGCGCTGGTGGCCGGCGGCGCCGTGCTCACCGGCGTCGCGGCCCAGATCGCGGTCCCCGTGCCCGGCTCCCCGGTGCCGGTGACCGGCCAGACCTTCGCGGCGCTGCTCGTCGGCACCTCCCTCGGCGCCGGCCGCGGCCTGCTGTCCCTCGCCCTGTACGCGCTGGTGGGCATGGCGGGCGTGCCGTGGTTCGCGGAGGGCGGCTCCGGCACCGGCGCCCCGTCCCTCGGCTACGTCTTCGGCATGCTGCTCGCCACCACGGTCGTGGGCGCCCTCGCCCGCCGCGGCGCCGACCGCTCGATGCTGCGCACGGCCGGCACGATGCTGCTGGGCGAGGCGGTCATCTACGCCGTCGGCGTGCCCTACCTGGCCCTGGCCGCCGACATGTCCCTCACCGCCGCGATCGCGGCCGGCCTCACGCCGTTCCTGGTCGGCGACGCCCTCAAGGCGGCCCTGGCCATGGGCGTGCTGCCCGCCGCCTGGAAGCTGGCCGGCCGGCGGTGACGCCGTAGCAGTCCGCACGCAAGAGGCTCGCCGGTCGTGGTACGACCGGCGAGCCTCTTCGCGTTCCGGGCCGCCGTCAGCCCTTCCGCGCGACGATCCGCTGCTTGGCGACGGCGATGACGAGCACGATCGCCGCGACGAGCAGCGTCAGCAGCACGGTCGTGCGCCCGTCGTGCTCGGTGTCGGTCAGCATGTAGCCCAGCACGAAGACGATGACCGCGGCGGTCACCCAGGTCAGGTACGGGTACAGCCACATCCGCACGACCAGCTTCTCCGGCGCCTCGGCCTGGATGATCTTCCGCAGGCGCAGCTGCGAGAAGCAGATGACCAGCCAGACGAGGAGGGCCACGGCGCCCGAGGAGTTGAGCAGGAAGAGGAAGACCGTGTCGGGGAACTTGTAGTTGAAGAAGACCGCGACGAAGCCGAAGACGACGGACGAGAGGATCGCCGTCTGCGGCACCCCGCGCCGGGTGGTCCGGGCGAACGCCTTCGGCGCGTCCCCGCGCTGACCGAGCGAGAAGGCCATGCGGGACGCCGTGTAGAGCCCGGAGTTCAGGCAGGACAGCACGGACGTCAGCACGATGACGTTCATGACCTCGCCGGCGTTCGGGATCCCGAGGGAGTCGAGGGCGGCGACGTAGGAGCCCAGGTCGACGATGGACCGGGAGTCCCACGGCAGCAGGGTCACGACGACGAAGATGGACCCGAGGTAGAAGACGGCGATGCGCCAGATGATGCTGTTCGTCGCCTTGGTCACGGCCCGCTGCGGGTCCTCGGACTCGCCGGCGGCCAGGGTGGGGATCTCGCTGCCCATGAAGGAGAAGACGACGAGCAGCACACCGGTGAGAACGGCTCCGGGGCCGTAGGGCAGGAACCCGCCGTGGTCGGTCAGGTTGGACAGTCCCGCCTGGTCGCTGTGGACCCCCGGCAGCACGCCGAAGACGGCCAGCCCGCCGACGACGATGAACGCGGCGATCGCGACGACCTTGATCCCGGCGAACCAGAACTCGAACTCGCCGTAGGAGCCGACCGAGGCGAGGTTGGTGGCGGTCAGCACCACCATCACGATGAGCGCCCAGCCCCACTGGGGCACGGCCGGTATCCACCCTTCGAGGATCTTGGCCCCCGCGGTGGCCTCCACGGCCAGCACGACGACCCAGAAGAACCAGTAGAGCCAGCCGATGGAGAACCCGGCCCAGGGCCCGAGCGCCCGGTCGGCGTGCGCGGAGAAGGAGCCGGACGTCGGATTGGCGGCGGACATCTCACCGAGCATCCGCATCACGAACACCACGAGGGTGCCGACGAGGGCGTACGACAGGAGGATTCCGGGTCCCGCGGTGGCGATACCGGAACTGGACCCCACGAACAGCCCGGCCCCGATGACGCCGCCGATGGCGATCATCGAAAGGTGGCGGTTCTTGAGTCCGGCCTGGAGCCCGGGCCCGGGTTCTCCGGGCTCTGAGGGGCCGTTCCCGGCCTTGGTCAGTGTCGGCTGCGAAGTCATGGGGTGTTTTCCTTTGCGCCGGTCGAGCATCGACCCGTACGAGCGGCGTACGAGCCGGACCAGTGAAACGGAGGCGGACAAATTCTGGAACCTCTGATTCCGGATCGTTACCCGAGCTTCTCCGGGGGATCCACGGTCGCCTTCCCCCTTTCCACAGCCGACACCCGACGCTGCTTCCCCGTGGCCCGCGTGTCACACTCGACGCATGCGCGTGTATCTCGGCTCCGACCATGCGGGCTACGAACTCAAGAACCACCTCGTCGAGTGGCTCGAGGCGGCGGGCCACGAGCCCGTCGACTGCGGCCCGCACATCTACGACGCCCAGGACGACTACCCGCCCTTCTGCCTCCGTGCGGCCGAGCGGACGGCCGCGGACCCCGACGCCCTCGGCATCGTGATCGGCGGCTCGGGCAACGGCGAGCAGATCGCGGCGAACAAGGTCGAGGGCGTGCGCGCGGCGCTGGCCTGGAGCGAGGAGACGGCGTCCCTCGGCCGCCAGCACAACAACGCCAACGTCGTGGCCGTCGGTGCCCGCATGCACTCGCAGGAGGAGGCGACGAAGTTCGTCGAGACCTTCCTCGCGACCCCCTTCTCCGGTGACGAGCGCCACATCCGCCGCATCGACATGCTGTCGTCCTACGAGACGACGGGCGACCTCCCGCCCATCCCCCCGCACCACCCGCAGCAGTAACGAGAACGCCTGAGCGGCCCCTCTCCCGGTGCGCGAGCCCGGGGGAGGGCCGCGGGGCGCTCCCCGGGAGGGGGCAGGGGACGGAAGTCACCGCCGGGGTCGGGGGCGGAGCCCCGGGAGGGCCCGCTTCCCGCCCGACCGGCCGGGTCGGGCGGGCGGGCGAAGACCACGAAAGGAACCCCCGTGCCAGAGGGGCACACGATCCACAGGCTGGCCCAGGACTACGCCGCCGCCTTCGCCGGCACGGCGGTGCACGTCACCAGCCCCCAGGGCAAGTTCTCCGACGCCGCCGCCCTCCTCACCGGCACCGAACTCACCCGCACCGAGGCCCACGGCAAGCACCTCTTCCTCGGCTTCGGCGCCGCCGGAACCGACTGGGTCCACATCCACCTCGGTCTCTTCGGCAAGGTCGCCTTCGGCGGGACGCCCGCGCCCCCGCCCACGGACACCGTCCGTCTCCGCCTCGTCAACGACACCGCGTACGTCGACCTCCGCGGCCCCACCACCTGCGCCCTGATCACGGAGCCCGAGAAGCAGGCCGTGCACGACCGCCTCGGCCCCGACCCGCTCCGCCCGCCCGGCGACGGCAACGACCCCCGCACCGCCTACGCCCGGATCTCCCGCAGCCGCACCACCATCGCCGCCCTGCTCATGGACCAGAAGGTCGTCGCCGGCGTCGGCAACGTCTACCGCGCCGAGGTCCTCTTCCGGCACGGCATCGACCCGTACCGCCCCGGCAGGGACATCACCCCCGCCGAGTGGGACGCGATCTGGCGCGACCTCGTCGAGCTGATGCACGAGGGCGTCCGCACCAACCGCATCGACACCGTCCGCCCGGAGCACACCCCCGAGGCCATGGGCCGTCCGCCCCGCGTCGACGACCACGGCGGCGAGGTCTACGTCTACCGCCGGACCGGCGCGCCCTGCCACCTGTGCGGCGACGCCGTCCGCACCGCCGGCCTCGCCGCCCGCAACCTCTTCTGGTGCCCGACCTGCCAGAAGGACTGACCGCCGCCCGCGCGGCCCCCGGCCGTCAGAACCCGTGCGGCAGCCAGGGCGCCACGTCCGAGGCGAACCCCACCGACGCCTCCGCCAGCGCACCGGAACGCAGCTCCCGCACCCGCCCGGCCGCGCCCAGCGACCCCAGCGTCACGCCCCCGAGGTAGGCCGCCCCCAACTCCCGCACGGACAGGGCGACATCGGCCGCGTCGGACGTGCGCTCGCAGGACGCCCCCTTCGCGTCCCCCGTGAGCCGCCAACGCCCCTCGTTCCAGGGGCAGAAGGCGTCCTCGACCTCGAACACGACGTCCACCGGCGCCTGGTACGTACGCGCCGCCAACGCGTCCCCCACGTCCACCAGCCGCACGTACAGCGCGTCCCGCAGCTGCGGCCGGCACCGCCGGATGTCGGACACCTGGTACTGCCACGCCTCGTCGACCGGCCGCCCCCGCACGGTCAGGCTCGTCGTCAGGTCGATGCCGAACAGGAAGCGCCACAGCGCCGCCTCCGTCGCCGGATCCAGACCGGCCAGGTCCTGCAGGACCACCGTGCCGTTGTGCCCCGTGGGCCCCCAGTCCGGCCGCACCCGGAACCGGGCGTACCCCGTGACCTCCCCGTCCCGCCGGGCGACCACGCACTGCAGCGGCGACGCGCCGTCCCGGGAGCCCTCCGGGTCCAGCAGCCCCAGCCGCTCCCAGCCGGGCTGCCGCGCGAGCATCCCCGGCCGCCCGGGCACCAGCCGCGCGTACACCGCCTCGCACGCGTCGAGGACGTCCGCCGGCTCGGCGTACCGCAGCCGTACGTCGTCCGTCCCGTCCGGCACCGACAGGCGGACCCGGTCCGTCTCGATCTCGGCGTTCACCTGGAAGGTCGCGGCTCCGTAGCCGAACCGGCCGTAGATCGCCGGTTCCGAGGCCGTCAGCACGGCCAGCGGCTCGCCCCAGGACCGTACGTCGTCCAGCTGCCGCCGCATCAGCGACGTCAGTACGCCCCGGCGCCGGTGCGTGGCGGCGACGCCGACCATGGTGATCCCCGCCGCCGGCACCGGCGCGCCGCCGGGCACGGTCATCCGGAAGGAGAACGCGCCCGCCGTCCCGACGCACTCGTCGCCGTCCCAGACGCCGAGGGAACGGTCGCACCGCGTCAGCTCCCGGTACAGCGCCAGCTCCTCGGCCGGCTCCGGAACGCCGCCGAAGGCGCGGACCAGTGTCCCGTACCACGTGTCCCACTCGTCCGGCCGCAGAACGCGCAGTCCGCTCGCGGGGTCGAATACTCCGGTGTCGCCGATGCCGTCATAGCCCATGGGCCCATGCCTACCAGGGCCCCGCCGGACGGGCGAGGGAATTTCCGCCAGGTTGCGGCGCGAGGGCCGTTCGTGAAGTTCACTGTGAAGTCCGGCCTCGGACGGGGGACAACCAGGACCTCCCGTGCCGAGCGACCGGTCCGATGGATAGGGTCCCGAACTGATGGCAGCAGGACGACAGCGGCGCGCGGAAGCCGAGACGTTCACGGCCCGGTTGAAGAAGCAGTGGCACCGGGCCCGCGTCGGCGTGCGCAGATCCGCCGTCGACCACTTCCGCGGCGACGGCGCGGACTGGATCGCGCTGGCCGGACTGCTGCTGACGATCCCGGTGATCGCGGCGACCACGATGGCCAACTCGGTCTGGTGCTCACCGGCCGTCCTGGTCCTGCCCATCGTCGCGGGCGGCCTGCTGCTGCGTCCCGCGAGCCTGCTCGGCCTGTACGCGGCCGCGGCGACGGCGCTCATCGTGGAGTCCGTGCAACTGGGCCCCTACACGGAGGGCCCGTCCAGAGTCACCCCGGGCGTCGTCCTCGTCGTCGCCGCCTGCGGCTTCTTCGGACTGCTGCTCGCCCAGTTCCGCAGCCGGGTCGGCGTGCCCTGGCGGCGCGGCAGCACCATGCTCTTCGACCTGCGCGAACGCATCCGCGTCCAGAGCAAGCTGCCCCAGCTGCCGCCGGGCTGGCACCGGGAGATGGCCCTGCGCCCGGCCGGCGGCCAGTCCTTCTCGGGCGACTTCGTGGTCGCGGCCCGCACGAACGGCGGCCGGACCCTGGAGGTCGTCCTCACCGACGTGTCCGGCAAGGGCATGGACGCGGGCTCCCGCGCCCTGCTGCTGTCGGGTGCCTTCGGCGGACTGCTGGGCAGCCTGCCCCCGCACGCCTTCCTGCCGGCCGCCAACGGCTACCTGCTCCGCCAGGACTGGGACGAGGGCTTCGCCACCTCCATCCACCTCGTCCTGGACCTCGACTCCGGCGACTACGAGCTGTACTCCGCCGGGCACCCGCCGGGCCTCCAGCTCAGCGCCGGCACCGGCCGCTGGGAGGAGAAGACCGCCGAGGGCCCGCTGCTGGGCGTGTACGACGGTGCCCAGTTCGACCCGGTGAAGGGCTCGCTGCGTCCCGGAGACGTGTTGATGTTGTTCACGGACGGCCTGGTGGAGACCTCCGACCGCGACATCGCCGAGGGCATCGACCGCCTCACCGGCGAGGCGGACCGCTATGTCGCCGGCGGCTTCCACGGCGCCGCCTGGCACCTGATCGAGGCGGTGGCCAAGGACGTCAACGACGACCGGGCGCTCCTGCTGATCTGCCGGGACGGCCCGACGTCCCAGTCGGCGCCGGCGGCGGACTGACACACTGGACCCCGTGCCCCCCGCCCAGCCACCCGCCCCCGGGCCCGCCGAGCCGCTCTCCCCGGCCGACGTCGAGGCCACCGCCCGCGCCGCCCACGCCGGACAGACCGACAAGGCCGGACGGCCGTACGCCGAACACCTGCTGGCCGTCGCCGAGGGCGTCCGGCGGTGCGGCGGGGACGAGGAGCAGATCGCCGCGGCCTGGCTGCACGACGCGGTCGAGGACGGCGCGCTGCCGGAGCGGTGGCTGCGCGAGGCCGCGCTGAGCCCCCGCACCAAGGACATCGTGCTCGCCCTCACCAAGCGCGCGGGGGAGCCGCCCGAGGCGTACGCCGCGCGCATCCTCGCCACGCCCGGCGCGCTGCTGGTCAAGGAGGCGGACCTGGCCCACAACGCGGACCCGGCGCGGCTGGCGGTCCTGGACGGCGCGACCCGCGCCCGCCTGACCGAGAAGTACGCGCGGATGCGCGCGCTCCTCGGCCTGGGCGGCTGAGGGGGGAACGGGTCAGGCCGGGACCCTCGGACGCGACCGCTGTGCCTCGGAGGCCTCCCGCGCCCCGGGGTCCCGGGTCTTCCCGTCCGCGTCCTGCCGGAAGGCCCACGCCATCCGGGGCTCCACCACGCACCGCAGCACGCGCCGGACGGGCTCGGTGCACAGTGCGGTGATGACGGCGGCGGCGACGAGGGCCAGTCCGAGGGCGCCGAGCGGCGTGTGCAGGAACCCGTGGTCGAACCAGCCCTCGTAGGAACCCTCCTTCACCAGGAAGGCGTGCAGCAGGTAGCCGTAGACCGTGCCCGCGCCGAGCGCCGTGAACCACATGCGCCGGCCCGGGACCCAGGCGAAGAAGCAGGCCGTGAGGATCAGGGAGCAGCCGAAGAGCGCGAGCGTCATCACGGGCCCGGACCACCAGGGCGCGCCCATGCCCTGGGCGGAGACGTTGTGGTGGAGCCAGCCCAGTTCCATGCGGGGCGCCGACCACCAGGCGACCAGGGTCGCGACGGCGGCCACCGGCACCGACAGGATGCGCACCGAGCGGCGCCGCACCCACCGGAAGTGCTCGGGCTCGAGCAGCAGCCCCAGCACGAAGCACGGCAGGAACTGCAGCACCCGCTGCATGTCGAGGTCGGTGCCGATCTGCGGCGAGACCGAGGCCAGGGCGGCGAGGACCAGGGCGAGCGACAGCGGGTGACGGACCGTCTTCCACAGCGGGGTGGTCAGCCGCCACACGAACAGCGCGCACAGGAACCACAGATGGTAGGTGGGGTCCAGCAGGCTGATCGGGTTCTCGGGGTCGTCGCCGCTGTAGCGCTGGTGCAGCGCGTACGCGGTCTCGAAGACGAGGTACGGGACGACGACACCGGTGATCAGCCGCCCGACGCGCTTGGGGCTTAGGTCGAAACCGCGCGAGAAGTAGCCGGAGATGATGATGAACGCCGGCATGTGGAACGTGTACACGACCCGGTAGGCCGTCTCCACGGCCCGGTCGCCGTCGAGGACCTGGCCCCAGGCGTGGCCCACGCCGACGAGCACGATCGCCAGGTACTTGGCGTTGTCGAAGAAGGCGTCCCGCCGCTCCGACCGGCCGCCGTCCCCGTCCCGCGGCGCGGGACCGGGTTCCGGCGCTCTCGGCTCGGGCGACTTCACCGGGGGGAGCGGTGTCCCGCTGGGGCCGTTCGGTCGCAACGAGTTCGTCATGGACCCTCCCACCGCGGAGCCGGCGAGCAGGTCAGGGAACTCGCTGCGCTGTCGGAGGATGCGGCAGCGTAGAACATTGGAGGCACCCTAACGTCGCCCGCGCTATTCCGTAAAACAATCGGCGCCACCTCGACGGCATTTGCGCATCGCCTCCGAGTACCCGGAATTCGGCGGAAGTCGACGGCGATCGAGGAGTGATCGCCGTCACATTCGCGGGGCGCGGAGTGCGCTTGGCGCGAGGGGAACATGCCCTGGTCGTCACGGTTCTTCACGGCTCACCGCTCCATGGTGCCGGGGAGCCGTCGCGGGGAATGCCTCGCCGTTCGTGACGGTGATGGGGTCTGCCGGCCCGTCCGCTGCGGCGGCCCTCGACATTCGAAATGCCCGCGAACGTCGCGTGCGGACGGGGAAACGAACCGATTGAATTGCGCTTTCGTGTGGCTCGTCGAATTCCTGTGCGGAAACTGTGGACGGTCCGCGCGGCGCGGGTCCGGGGCCCCGCGCCGCGCGGATTCTGCAGACGATGTGTCACCCGCCGCATGACGGGGCCCGGTTGGTGGCACGATGGTTCTGGCGGGGTGCGCGAGGTCGCGTCCCCGGGCCGGGAGAGCGGACCGACCGAGGGTGTGATCAGTTGTGGCCATTTCACTGTCAGTGGTGCTGCTGTTGGCGATCATCCTGGTGGTGCTGCTGCGAGGGGGCTCCATCAAGGCGGGCCCGGCGATCGTCGCGGTCCTCTTCGGCTTCTTCCTGGCCTCGACCGGCATGGCCGACGACATCCAGCGGTTCCTGAACTCGATAGCGGAGACGATCAACTCCATCCAGTTCTAGGCCACACCCCGGCGCACCCGGCGCGTCCCGGCGCACAAAGGCCTCCGGCCCGGTCCCCTCGGGGGACCGGGCCGGAGGCCTCTCGGAGCGGGCGACGGGAATCGAACCCGCGTAGCCAGTTTGGAAGACTGGGGCTCTACCATTGAGCTACGCCCGCACGGTGCGCACCGCAGGTCGGCGACCGCGGCGCTGCAGGCATCGTAGCGGGTCGTCCCCCCTCCCCGCACACCCCTTCCCGTCCGCGCCGGGTCTTCGCGCCGGCGCGGAGGTCGCACGGGAGGAGGGCGCGGGAAAACACAGCGGTCCCGGGTGCCCCGGGGCATGTACCCTACGTGTCGCACCAGACGGGGTGTGGCGCAGCTTGGTAGCGCGTCCGCTTTGGGAGCGGAAGGCCGTGGGTTCAAATCCCGCCACCCCGACCACCCATCGGCCGGTCGTCCGCGATCATCGGAGGGCCGTCGGCGGATCACCCGCGGATCACCGGCGGTGATCGGGAGTGATCGCCTTTGGGCCGTGTAGTCGCTGCCGTTACTATGCAAGCTGCACGCCCGTGTGTCTCAGAGTCTGCAGTCTCCGGGCGGCGAAATCCGCCGGACGCCCCTCGCTCCGGCAGAACCGAAGAAGTCAGCCACAAGGAGACCGAACCGTGAAGAGCGCCGTGGAGACCCTGAACCCGACCCGGGTTCGGCTCACTGTCGAGGTGCCCTTCGAGGAGCTCAAGGACAGCCTCGACGCGGCGTACAAGAAGATCAACCAGCAGGTCACGGTGAAGGGCTTCCGCAAGGGCAAGATCCCGGCCCGGGTCATCGACCAGCGGTTCGGCCGCGGTGCGGTCCTGGAGGAGGCGGTCAACGACGCGCTTCCGAAGTTCTACACCGACGCGGTCAACGAGGCCGAGCTGAACCCGCTCGGCCAGCCCGAGGTCGACATCACCGAGCTGAAGGACGGCGAGACGCTGAACTTCACCGCCGAGGTCGACGTCCGCCCGACCGTCGAGATCCCGGACTACTCCGGCATCGAGGTCGAGGTCGACGCCGTCGAGGTCACCGACGAGGACGTGGAGAAGTCGGTCGAGCAGCTGCGCGAGCGCTTCGCCTCCACCTCCCCGGTCGAGCGCGCCGCCGAGGACGGCGACGTGGTCACCATCGACCTGGAGGCCAAGGTCGACGGCGAGGTCCTCGAGGACGGCATCGCGAACGGCGTCTCGTACACCATCGGCTCCGGTGAGCTGCTGGACGGCATCGACGACGCCGTGAAGGGCCTGGAGGCCGGGGCTGAGGCCACCTTCACCTCCGAGCTCAAGGGCGGCTCGGCGGCCGGCAAGGAGGCCGAGGTCACCGTCAAGGTCACCCAGGTCGCCAAGCGCGAGCTGCCCGAGCTGGACGACGACTTCGCGCAGCTCGCGTCGGAGTTCGACACGCTGGACGAGCTCAAGGCCGACAGCCGCAAGCGCCTGGCGAACATGAAGCAGTACGACCAGGCCACCCAGGCCCAGGAGCGCGTGCTGGACAAGCTGCTCGAGCTGGTCGAGGTCCCGGTCCCCGAGAAGCTCCTCGAGGACGAGATCAACACCCGCAAGCACAACCTCGAGCACCACCAGCTCGGCCAGATGGGCCTCACCCTCGACAAGTACCTGGAGATCCAGGGCAAGACCGCCGAGGAGTTCGACACCGAGACCCGCGAGGCGGCGGTCAAGGGCATCAAGACCCAGTTCGTCCTCGACGAGCTGGTCAAGCAGGAGAAGCTCAACGTCAGCCAGGAGGAGCTCACCGAGCACCTCATGCGGCGCGCGGCCTCCTCCGGCATGTCCCCCGACCAGTTCGCCCAGGCCGTCGTCGAGCAGGGCCAGGTCCCGCTCCTCGTCGGCGAGGTCGCCCGCGGCAAGGCCCTGGCCGCCGTGGTCGAGAAGGCCACGGTCAAGGACACCAACGGCGAGATCGTCGACCTGGACGACGAGGAGGAGGAGACGGAGGCCGCCGAGGCCGCCGCCGAGTCCACCGAGCCGGGCGACGACAAGGCCGACGAGAAGACCGAGGGCTGAGCAGCCCACGGCACCTGTACGCCGTAACGACGGGCCCCGAGACGCGTGTGCTTCTCGGGGCCCGTCGCGGTTGTCCCCCAGGGGCGCGGGGCCTTACCCGGTGCACGGCCCCGTCGCGCGGGCGGGACCGGCCACGGACGGCCCGCACCCGGCGGCGGGCGCCCGGCGCGACGGCGAGGGCGCCGTCCCCGAGTCCCGCGGAGCGCTACGCCCCCGGCGAACACCCGCAGAACCGGGATGGCGCCGCAGGCCCCCCGCGTTAGGGTCCATGAATACGAGGGCAGGGGAGTCTCCGAATCGGCTTCCAGCCCCGCAGGGAAACGTGAGACGGCCCGGCGCCGTCGTAAGACGAGCAGGTGGATACGTGACGAATCTGATGCCCTCAGCCGCCGGCGAGCCCTCCATCGGTGGTGGCCTCGGCGACCAGGTCTACAACCGACTGCTCGGCGAGCGGATCATCTTCCTCGGCCAGCCCGTGGACGACGACATCGCCAACAAGATCACCGCACAGCTGCTGCTCCTTGCCTCCGACCCGGACAAGGACATCTTCCTGTACATCAACAGCCCCGGCGGTTCGATCACGGCCGGCATGGCGATCTACGACACCATGCAGTACATCAAGAACGACGTGGTGACGATCGCCATGGGCCTCGCGGCCTCGATGGGACAGTTCCTGCTCAGCGCGGGCACCCCCGGCAAGCGCTTCGCCCTGCCGAACGCCGAGATCCTGATCCACCAGCCCTCCGCAGGCCTCGCCGGCTCGGCCTCGGACATCAAGATCCACGCCGAGCGGCTGCTGCACACCAAGAAGCGCATGGCCGAGCTCACGGCCCAGCACACCGGCCAGACGGTCGAGCAGATCACCCGTGACTCGGACCGCGACCGCTGGTTCGACGCCTTCGAGGCCAAGGAGTACGGCCTCATCGACGACGTCATCGCGACGGCCGCCGGCATGCCGGGCGGCGGCGGCACGGGCGCCTGAGCCTCGTCCCGCCCCGAGCCGACCGCCCCAGCCTCTTCCCAGGAGACACTGTGAACGACTTCCCCGGCAGCGGCCTGTACGACCGCACGCGCGCCGAGTACACCGGCCCGTCCGCCGAGTCCCGCTACGTCATCCCGCGCTTCGTCGAGCGCACCTCGCAGGGCGTGCGCGAGTACGACCCGTACGCGAAGCTCTTCGAGGAGCGCGTGATCTTCCTCGGTGTGCAGATCGACGACGCCTCCGCCAACGACGTCATGGCCCAGCTGCTGTGCCTGGAGTCGATGGACCCGGACCGCGACATCTCGGTCTACATCAACAGCCCCGGCGGCTCCTTCACGGCGCTCACCGCGATCTACGACACGATGCAGTACGTGAAGCCGGACATCCAGACGGTCTGCATGGGCCAGGCGGCCTCCGCCGCGGCCGTCCTGCTGGCCGCCGGCACGCCGGGCAAGCGCATGGCCCTGCCCAACGCCCGCGTCCTGATCCACCAGCCGTACAGCGAGACGGGCCGCGGCCAGGTCTCCGACCTGGAGATCGCCGCCAACGAGATCCTGCGGATGCGCTCGCAGCTGGAGGAGATGCTGGCCAAGCACTCCACCACGCCGGTCGAGAAGATCCGCGAGGACATCGAGCGCGACAAGATCCTCACGGCCGAGGACGCGCTGAGCTACGGCCTGATCGACCAGATCATCACCACCCGGAAGATGGACAACTCCTCCCTGCGCTAGGCGGGAGGCTGTAACGTCTGCCGCCCCTTGGCACGGTTTGGTGCGGTTCACGTCAAAGCGAACCGTGCCAAGGGGGGCCCGGACGAGGGGCCCGGCAAGGTACCGTCGGACATAAGGCAGCACCAGGAGTCACCCGGTCGTCGACGTCACGTCGACGCCCGGGGGCCTCCCAGGCGAAGGGGAAGCACACCGTGGCACGCATCGGTGACGGCGGCGATCTGCTCAAGTGCTCGTTCTGCGGCAAGAGCCAGAAGCAGGTCAAGAAGCTCATCGCAGGGCCCGGTGTGTACATCTGCGACGAGTGCATCGATCTCTGCAACGAGATCATCGAGGAAGAGCTCGCCGAGACCAGCGAGGTGCGCTGGGAGGAGCTCCCCAAGCCCCGCGAGATCTACGAGTTCCTCGAGAGCTACGTGGTGGGCCAGGAGGCGGCCAAGAAGGCCCTCTCCGTCGCGGTGTACAACCACTACAAGCGCGTCCAGGCCGGCGAGAACGGCGGCGCCCAGGGCCGTGAGGACGCCATCGAGCTGGCGAAGTCCAACATCCTCCTGCTGGGGCCCACGGGCTCCGGCAAGACCCTGCTCGCCCAGACCCTCGCCCGCATGCTGAACGTCCCGTTCGCGATCGCCGACGCCACGGCGCTCACCGAGGCGGGGTACGTCGGCGAGGACGTCGAGAACATCCTGCTGAAGCTGATCCAGGCCGCCGACTACGACGTCAAGAAGGCCGAGACCGGGATCATCTACATCGACGAGATCGACAAGGTCGCGCGGAAGAGCGAGAACCCGTCGATCACGCGCGACGTGAGCGGCGAGGGCGTCCAGCAGGCCCTGCTCAAGATCCTGGAAGGCACCACGGCCTCGGTCCCGCCCCAGGGCGGCCGCAAGCACCCGCACCAGGAGTTCATCCAGATCGACACGACGAACGTGCTGTTCATCGTGGGCGGCGCCTTCGCGGGCCTGGAGAAGATCATCGAGGGCCGGGCCGGCGCCAAGGGCATCGGCTTCGGCGCGACGATCCGCTCCAAGCGAGAGATCGAGTCCAAGGACCAGTTCGAGCAGGTCATGCCGGAGGACCTGGTGAAGTTCGGGATGATCCCCGAGTTCATCGGCCGCCTCCCGGTCATCACCTCCGTCCACAACCTCGACCGCGAGGCCCTGCTCCAGATCCTGATCGAGCCGCGCAACGCGCTGGTGAAGCAGTACCAGCGCCTGTTCGAACTCGACGGCGTGGAGCTGGACTTCGAGCGCGAGGCGCTGGAGGCCATCGCCGACCAGGCCATCCTCCGCCAGACCGGCGCGCGCGGCCTGCGCGCCATCATGGAGGAGGTCCTCCAAGGCGTGATGTACGAGGTGCCGTCCCGCAAGGACGTGGCCCGCGTCGTCATCACGGCCGACGTGGTCCTCTCCAACGTCAACCCGACGCTGATCCCCCGCGATTCGCGGGGCCGCGGCCCGGGCGAGGCGAAGACGGCGTAGCCGTCGCCTCACACGTACGGAGTACGCATGAGGAAGGGGCCCGGTCACTCGACCGGGCCCCTTCCGTGCGGTGCGGTGCGTGCGTCAGGCCTTGACGCGGACTTCCTTGCGGAACTTGGCGGTGAGCTCGGCGGCCTTGTTCAGGTCGGCGGGCTTGCCGGCCATGGCGTCGGCCACTTCCATGTTGATGATGACGCCCAGGGTGCTGTGGTCACCCCAGATGCACACCGGCACGCTCATCTCCGACGGTCCGGCGGCCGCGTCGCCCGACGAGGCCTCGTCGTTCTTCATCTTGATTTCCTGGCACTTCAGGACGGCGCCGTCCAGGTCGGCCGGCTTGAAGGCCTTGGGGGTGCCGACGGCCTCGCCCGAGGCCTCCTTGTCCTCCGCGGCCTGCTTCTTCATCTCCGAGAACATGCCGTCGACGACCTTCTCCGGGTCCTCGATCTCGCCGTAGACGCCCATGAACTGGACCATCTTCATGGCGAGCGGGTTGTTCTCGTCCCCGCCCTGGTAGGCCGCGCTGACGTCCTTGGGGTTCTTGACGCCGTGCTTCTCGGCGTCCTTGATGTCGTTCTCGTCGAAGCCGCCGCTGTCCTCGGCGTCGGTCTTCTTGTACTCGCCGAGCACCGTCGCCGGAGTCGCCAGCTTGTGGGGGCCGTCGTCGGGGATGTCGCTCGCGCTGCCGCCGCTGCTGCCGCCGAGCACGAAGTACGCGCCCACGCCGATCGCCGCCACGACCGCGACCGCGCCGATGATCAGGCCCGTCTTCTTCTTGCCGCCGGCCGGTGCCGGGGGCTGGGGCATGCCGTAGGGCTGCTGGCCGTAGGGGGCCTGCGGCGGGACGCCGCCCTGCGCGGGCTGCTGCGGGTAGCCGTAGCCCTGCTGCGGAGCCTGCGGCTGCTGGGGGTAGCCGTAACCGGGCTGCGCGGGAGGCGTCTGCTGGGGGTAGCCGTAGCCGGGCTGGGGGGCCTGCGGCTGCTGCTGGCCGTACGGCCCCGGCTGGCCGTACGGTCCGGGCTGCTGGGGCTGCCCGCCGTACGGGCCCGGCTGGTTCTGACTCATTCCTGGGGTCCCCTCCAGATGTTTACGTGGTGCTGACATCCTGACGCAGACATGGCGTGCGCAGGTCACCGGGGGGTCGCACCGTTACAAAGGAAAGGCGTTTCGGGACACGGCCGTGACGCCCTTAAACTAAGCGCGTGACCGAGAACGCTCAGCAGCAGCCACCAGCGCCCGACACCGAACTGCCGACCACGTACGCGCCGGCCGATGTAGAGGGGCCGCTGTACGAGCGCTGGGTGGAGCGGGGTTACTTCGAGGCGGACGCCGAGAGCGACAAGCCGCCGTACACCGTCGTCATCCCGCCGCCGAACGTCACGGGCAGCCTGCACCTCGGGCACGCCTTCGAGCACACGCTCATCGACGCCCTGACCCGCCGCAAGCGCATGCAGGGCCACGAGACGCTGTGGCAGCCCGGCATGGACCACGCCGGCATCGCCACCCAGAACGTCGTCGAGCGGGAGCTCGCCAAGGAGGGCAAGTCCCGCCACGACCTCGGCCGCGAGGCCTTCGTCGAGCGCGTCTGGAAGTGGAAGGGCGAGTCCGGCGGGCAGATCTCCGGCCAGATGCGCCGCCTCGGCGACGGCGTCGCCTGGTCGCGCGAGCGCTTCACCATGGACGAGGGCCTGTCCAAGGCCGTCCAGACCATCTTCAAGCGGCTCTACGACGACGAGCTGATCTACCGCGCCGAGCGCATCATCAACTGGTGCCCGCGCTGTCTGACCGCGATCTCCGACATCGAGGTCAACTACCAGGACGACGACGGCGAGCTCGTCTCCATGCAGTACGGCGAGGGGGACGACACCATCGTCGTCGCCACGACCCGCGCGGAGACGATGCTCGGCGACACGGCCGTCGCGGTCCACCCCGAGGACGAGCGCTACAAGCACCTCGTCGGCAAGCTCGTCAAGCTGCCGCTGACCGACCGCTCCATCCCGGTCGTCGCGGACGAGCACGTCGACCCCGAGTTCGGCACCGGCGCCGTCAAGGTGACCCCGGCCCACGACCCGAACGACTTCGAGATCGGCCAGCGCCACGACCTGCCGTCCATCGCCGTGATGGACGAGCACGCCGTCATCACCGTCCACGGCCCCTTCCAGGGTCTGGACCGGCTCGAGGCCCGCTCCGCCATCGTCGCCGCGCTGCGCGCCGAGGGCCGGATCGTCGCCGAGAAGCGCCCCTACGTCCACTCGGTCGGCCACTGCTCGCGGTGCAGCACCACCATCGAGCCGCGGCTGTCCATGCAGTGGTGGGTCAAGGTCGGCCCGCTCGCCAAGGCCGCCGGTGACGCGGTCCGCGAAGGCAAGGTCAAGATCCATCCGCAGGAGATGGAGAAGCGCTACTTCGACTGGGTCGACAACCTCCACGACTGGTGCATCTCGCGGCAGTTGTGGTGGGGTCACCGGATCCCCGTCTGGTACGGGCCGAACGGCGAGATCGTCTGCGTCGGCCCCGACGACGAGGCCCCCACGGGCGAGGGCTGGCACCAGGACACCGACGTCCTCGACACCTGGTTCTCCTCCGGCCTGTGGCCCTTCTCCACGCTGGGCTGGCCCGAACGGACCGAGTCGCTCGCGAAGTTCTACCCGAACTCCGTCCTGGTCACCGGCTACGACATCCTTTTCTTCTGGGTCGCCCGGATGATGATGTTCGGCCTCTACGCGATGGACGGCACCCCGCCGTTCCACACCATCGCCCTGCACGGCATGGTCCGCGACCAGTTCGGCAAGAAGATGTCGAAGTCCTTCGGCAACGCGGTCAACCCGCTGGACTGGATGGACAAGTACGGCTCCGACGCCCTTCGGTTCACCCTCGCCCGCGGTGCCAACCCGGGCGTGGACGTCCCGATCGGCGAGGACTGGGTCCAGGGCTCGCGGAACTTCGCCAACAAGCTCTGGAACGCGACGCGCTTCGCGCTGATGAACGGCGCGACGGTGGACGGCCCGCTGCCGGAGCCGTCGGCGATGTCCGCCACCGACCGGTGGATCCTGTCGCGGCTGAACTCGGTCGTCGCCGAGGTGGACGCGTACTACGACGACTTCCAGTTCGCCAAGCTGTCGGACGCGCTGTTCCACTTCGCCTGGGACGAGGTCTTCGACTGGTACGTCGAGCTGTCCAAGACCACCTTCCAGGCGGGCGGCGAGGCGGCCGAGGTCTCCAAGCGGGTCCTCGGCGAGGTCCTGGACGTCACCCTCAGGCTGCTGCACCCGGTCGTCCCGTTCGTCACCGAGACGCTGTGGACCACCCTGACCGGCGGCGAGTCCGTCGTCATCGCCGACTGGCCGGCCGACAGCGGTTTCCGGGACGCGGACGCCGAGCGGGAGATCGGGACGGTCCGGTCCGTCATCACCGAGGTGCGGCGCTTCCGGGCCGACCAGGGCCTGCAGCCCGGGCAGCGGGTCCCGGCCCGGCTGACGGTGGACGGCACGGCGCTCGCGCCGCACGAGGCGGCCATCCGGCAGCTCCTGCGGCTCCAGCCGGAGGGCGAGTCCTTCACGGCGACGGCGACGCTGCCGGTGGCGGGGGCGGAGGTCGCCCTCGACCTCTCCGGTGTGATCGACTTCGCGGCCGAGCGCAAGCGGCTGGCCAAGGACCTCGCCGCGGCCGAGAAGGAGAAAGCGCAGGCCGAGGGCAAGCTCGGCAACGAGGCGTTCCTCGCCAAGGCGCCGGACCACGTCGTGGACAAGATCCGGGGGCGGCTGGCGAAGGCGGACGAGGACATCGCGCGGATCGCTGCGCAGCTGGAGCGGTTGCCGCAGGCGTAGCCGCCGCTACGTCCCTGTAGGCCCCCGGTGCCGTGTTGGCGCCGGGGGCCTACGGCTGCCGGGGGTGGGCGCGGCGGCAACCCGGCGCTGCCGGGGTGCCGCCGCGCCCACCCGTGCCGCCCCAGCGGCACGACTGCCCGCAGCTGCGTGTGCCGGGCGGCTGTGTGTCCCCGGGGCGCGGGGAACTGCGCGAGCGGCCACGACGGACCCGCACGTGCCGCACGACCTCAGCCGCCCCACCGTCGGAGACCTCCGTAGACTGGTGCCCGTGAGCGACATCCCCGGCGAGAACGACCAGCCCGACCCCCTCGACTCCTTCGACGAGATCATCGACGCGGAGACCACCCGCGACCCCGACCTCGCCGTCATCGAGGCAGGCAGCCGCACCTTGCGCACCCAGGGAGGTCCCCCGCAGGCGGACGTTCCCGGGCGGCCCGAGGATCCCGAGGTGGACGCGGCGCTGCGCGGTGTCGAGGCGGAACTCGCGACCCGCTGGGGCGAGACCAAGCTGGAGCCGTCCGTCGCCCGGATCGCCGCGCTGATGGACGTGCTGGGGGAGCCGCAGCGCTCGTACCCGTCCATCCACATCACCGGCACCAACGGCAAGACCTCCACCGCCCGCATGATCGAGGCCCTGCTCGGCGCCTTCGAGCTGCGCACCGGCCGGTACACCTCGCCGCACGTGCAGTCGATCACCGAGCGGATCAGCCTGGACGGGGCGCCGATCTCCGCCGAGCGGTTCATCGAGACGTACGAGGACGTCAAGCCGTACGTCGAGATGGTGGACGCGCAGCAGGAGTACCGGCTGTCCTTCTTCGAGGTGCTGACCGGCATGGCGTACGCCGCCTTCGCCGACGCGCCCGTGGACGTGGCCGTCGTCGAGGTCGGGATGGGCGGCTCCTGGGACGCCACCAACGTCATCGACGGGGACGTCGCCGTGGTCACCCCCATCGACCTGGACCACACCGACCGGCTGGGCGGGACGCTCGGCGAGATCGCGACCGAGAAGGCCGGCATCGTCAAGCGGGACGCCACCGTGGTCCTGGCCCAGCAGCCGGTGGACGCGGCGCAGGTGCTGCTGAAGAAGGCCGTGGACGTGAACGCCACGGTGGCGCGCGAGGGGCTGGAGTTCGGGGTCGTGGCCCGGGAGGTCGCCGTCGGCGGGCAGCTGATGACCCTGCGCGGGCTCGGCGGTGAGTACACCGACGTCTACCTGCCGCTCCACGGCGCCCACCAGGCGCACAACGCGGCGGTCGCGCTGGCCGCCGTCGAGGCGTTCTTCGGCGTCGGCGCGCAGCGTCCCGAGCCGCTGGACGTCGACACCGTGCGCAAGGCCTTCGCCGCCGTCACCTCACCGGGGCGCATGGAGGTCGTGCGGCGCTCGCCCACCGTGGTGCTGGACGCCGCGCACAATCCGGCGGGCGCCCGGGTCACCGCGGAGGCGGTCGGGGAGGCCTTCCAGTTCAGCCGGCTCATCGGCGTGGTCGGCGCCAGCGGCGACAAGAACGTGCGGGGACTGCTGGAGGCGTTCGAGCCGGTCTTCGCCGAGGTCGTCGTCACCCAGAACTCCAGCCACCGCGCGATGGACGCCGACGAGCTGGCCGCGATCGCCGTCGAGGTGTTCGGCGAGGACCGCGTCCAGGTCGAGCCGCGGCTGCCCGACGCCCTGGAGGCCGCGATCACGCTGGCCGAGGAGGAGGGCGAGTTCGCGGGCGGCGGCGTGCTCGTCACAGGTTCCGTCATCACCGTAGGCGAGGCCCGGCTGCTGCTGGGGAAGGGCTGAGAAACCGTGCGTACGCTCTGTGCTTCGACCCTGATCGGCGAGTTCTTCCTGATCGGCTTCGCCGGACTGGTCGCCATGAAGGACCCCGACCTGTCCATGGGCACCGTGTGGACGGTCAGCGGTGTCGCGATGTTCCTGTGCCTGGTCCTGTGCGGCCTGGTGACCCGGCCGGGCGGTGTCGTCTTCGGCTGGGCGCTGCAGATCGCGCTGATCGCCTCCGGTTTCGCCGTGCCGACGATGTTCTTCATGGGCGCGGTCTTCGCGGCCCTGTGGTGGGCGTCGGTGCACTACGGGCGGAAGGTCGACGAGGCGAAGGCGAGGTTCGCGGCCCAGACCGACGCCTCGGCACCTGACGCTGCGTGACGGCCGCCGCGACACGCCCGGTAACCTCAGTCATCACCTCGTACAACCGCACACCCGTACATCCCTAGGAGCCCTCGTGAGCCAGCGCACCCTCGTCCTCCTCAAGCCCGACGCCGTCCGTCGTGGCCTGACCGGCGAGATCATCAGCCGCATCGAACGCAAGGCCGGCTGGCAGATCACCGCGCTGGAGCTGCGCACCCTGGACACCGAGACGCTGGAGCAGCACTACGGCGAGCACAAGGGCAAGCCCTTCTACGAGCCGCTGGTCGCGTTCATGTCCTCCGGTCCGGTCGTGGCCCTGGTCGTCGAGGGCGAGCGGGTCGTCGAGGGCGTGCGCGCCCTGGCCGGCCCGACCGACCCGATCGCCGCGGCCCCCGGTTCCATCCGCGGGGACTACGGCGTGATCGTCCGGGAGAACCTGATCCACGCCTCCGACTCCGAGGAGTCGGCCGAGCGCGAGCTGAAGATCTTCTTCCCGGGCCGGTTCTGAGGCCTCTCCGGCACTCCCCGGACTTCTTTTTTCTGACAGCACGTCAGCCGAACGGCCGCGGGCCGGCCGGGGCGGTCGCGTAGAAGCGACCGCCCTGTGGCATATGCGCGCCTGTTCGGGGGAACGGATGCCACCGTTGGACCGTCTCCACAAGCGAGGCGATGCGCCATCTGCTGACAATGGCGAAGACCCTCGCGCAGTGTTCGCGAAAGCGCGTCTACGATGGAAGCCTCCACGCGTCACTGCACCCACCTCGCCGACCTGAAAAGCCCTCAAAGGCTTCCGGGAAGGCCAGTCGAATCCTGATGGGGAACTCAATGTCGTTCATCGGCCGTGACATGGCTGTCGACCTCGGGACCGCCAACACGCTGGTGTACGTCAGGGGTCGCGGGATCGTACTCAACGAGCCGTCCGTCGTCGCGATCAACACCAACACCGGTGGCATCCTCGCGGTCGGCGCCGAAGCGAAGAAGATGATCGGGCGCACGCCCGGCAACATCGTTGCCGTGCGTCCGCTGAAGGACGGCGTGATCGCCGACTTCGAGATCACCGAGCGGATGCTCCGCTACTTCATCCTGAAGATCCACAAGCGGCGGTATCTGGCTCGTCCGCGGGTCGTCGTCTGTGTGCCCTCGGGCATCACCGGCGTCGAGCGCCGTGCCGTCATCGAGGCGTCGTCCCAGGCCGGTGCCCGCCAGGTGCACATCATCGAGGAGCCCATGGCCGCGGCCATCGGTTCCGGCCTGCCGGTCCACGAGGCCACGGGCAACATGGTGGTCGACATCGGCGGCGGCACCACGGAGGTCGCGGTCATCTCGCTCGGCGGCATCGTGACCGCCCAGTCCATCCGCGTCGCGGGTGACGAGCTGGACAACGCGATCATCCAGCACGTCAAGAAGGAGTACAGCCTCCTGCTGGGCGAGCGCACGGCCGAACAGATCAAGATCACGATCGGATCGGCGTACGACCTCGACACCGACGAGCACACCGAAATCCGCGGCCGGGACCTCGTGTCCGGACTGCCCAAGACCGTCGTCATCTCGGCCGCCGAAGTGCGCAAGGCGATCGAGGAGCCCGTCAACGCGATCGTCGACGCCGTCAAGACGACCCTCGACAAGTGTCCGCCGGAGCTGTCCGGCGACATCATGGACCGGGGCATCGTGCTGACCGGCGGCGGCGCGCTGCTGCGCGGCCTCGACGAGCGGCTGCGCCGGGAGACCGGCATGCCGATCCACATCGCCGAGGACCCGCTGGACAGCGTGGCGCTCGGCTCCGGAAAGTGCGTCGAGGAGTTCGAGGCGCTCCAGCAGGTGCTGGACGCCCAGCCGCGCAGATGACGTGACACTCCGGTTCCGCCGTACGAGACGATCTCCTCTCGTGCGGCGGATCGTTGATATAGAGACATGAGACAGAGGGACATGAGACGCCCGCGGTACCCGCACCGGACGGGAGGGGCGTCCGCCGTGAATCCCCCCGAATTCCTGAACATCGCCACGTAATTCCCGAATTCCGACGAGGAAGGCACGGCCGCCGCACGTGAGGGACACGAAAGAGAGCCGGCTGCTCCTGGTGCTGCTGATCGCCGTCGCGTTCGCGCTGATCACGGTGGACATCCGCGGCGGGGAGGACTCACCGGTCGACGGTGCCCGGCAGGCCGCGGCCACGGTCTTCGGTCCGATCGAGAACGGGGTGTCGTCCGCGGTCGACCCGGTCGGCAACGCGGTCTCCGCGATCCGCGACTCGGGCGACCGGCACGACCGGCTCGCCGAACTGGAGACGCAGAACGCGGCCCTCAAGGCGAAGCTCGGCAGCGACGAACGCGGCCGCAGCCGCCTCAAGCAGCTCGACAAGATGCTCGGCCTGGCCGGCGCCGGCCAGTACGGCATCAAGGGCGCCCAGGTCATCGCCATAGGAGCGGCCCAGGGCTTCTCCTGGACCATCACCATCGACGCCGGCGCCGACGACGGCATCGAACGGGACATGACCGTCCTCAACAGCGACGGCCTGGTCGGGCGCGTGACCACCGTCGGGCCCCGCACGGCCACCGTGCTGCTCGCCAACGACCCCGACTTCACCGTCGGCACCCGCATGGAGGCCGGTGACGAACTCGGCTTCGCCTCCGGGCAGGGCGACCGCCCGCTGCGCGTCGAACTCCTCAACGGCAAGGCCGACGTCAAGAAGGGCGACCGGCTCGTCACCTTCGGCTCCCAGGCCGACAAGCCCTTCGTGCCCGGCGTCCCGGTCGGCACCGTCACCCGCGTCGATCCCTCCCGCGGCGACCTGACCCGCACCCTCTACGTGACGCCGTTCGCCTCCTTCACCAAGCTCGACATCGTCGGCGTCGTCGTCCAGGCCCCGGCGAAGGATCCGCGCGACACGGTGCTCCCGGACAAGCCGCAGCCGAAACCCACGCCTACCGTGACGGTGACCGTGACCCCGTCCGCCGAGGCGCCCGACGGCCAGGCGCAGTCCGAGCAGTCCGAACAGACCGAGCAGTAGGAGCTTTCGTCCCATGCGCGTCAACCGGATCCTGCTGTCCGTCCCCCTGGTCGTCGTCGCCCTGGTGATCCAGGTCAGCGTCCTCGCCCGTCTCCACCTGCCCGGCGCCGTCCCCGACCTGCTGCTCCTCACCGTCCTCGGCCTGGCCCTGGTCTACGGCCACGTCGGCGGCGCCCTCGTCGGCTTCGGCGCCGGGCTCCTCGCCGACATCGCCCCGCCCGCCGACCACGCCGCCGGCCGCTACGCCCTGGTGCTCTGCGTCATCGGCTACCTCGCCGGCCTCGCCAAGCCGGACAACGGCCGGCTCCGGTCGGCCACCGGCCCGATGGCCGTGGTCGTCGCCGCCGCCGTCGGCACCACCCTGCTCTACGCCGGCGTCGGCGCCCTCGTGGGCGACACCGCCGCCCGCCATGTGGGCCTGCCCGGCCTGCTGTTCACGGCCGCGCTGTACGACCTGCTGCTCGCCCCCTTCGTGGTCCCCGGCATCATGGCGCTCGCCCGCCGCGCCGAGAACGACCCGCTGGCCGAGGCCGGCTCCACCGCCCAGGCCACCGACATCTCCTCCGGCTGGCTCTCCTCGGGCACCGGACTGCGCATCGGGCAGCAGCGCGGCGGACTGCGCGTGAAGGCGGCACGGGCCCGGGTGGCCCGCGCCGGACGCATCAAGGGGGTCAAGCGGCTGTGACGACGCGGCAGCACACCACGGACAGCACGCACTTCGCGAGGGGGAGGCAGTGACCAACTCCCACCCGTCGCCCACCACCACCCTCAACGGAAATGGGCCGCGCCCATGACGAACATTCCGGAGACCGGCCGGAGCACACGCGTCCAGACCCGCCTCGTCGTCATCCAGATCCTCGTCCTGTCCCTCCTCGGCACCCTCGGCGGCCGCCTCTGGTACCTCCAGATCCGCCAGGGCGACGAGTACGCCAAGGAAGCCTCCGGCAACCACGTCCAGCAGGTGGTCCAGCCCGCCACCCGCGGCTCGATCCTGGACGCGCGCGGCGTGGCGCTCGCCGACAACGAGACCCGGCTCGTCGTCTCCGCCTCCCGCACCGAGCTGCTGAAGATGAGGGACGACGGCAAGGCCGTCCTCACCAAGCTCGCCGGCGTCCTGGGCATGCAGCCCCAGGAGGTCATGGACAAGGTCCGGCTGTGCGACGCCAAGACGCCGCAGCCCTGCTGGAACGGCTCGCCCTACCAGCCGATCCCCGTCACCGACGAGGCCACCCCCAAGCAGGCGCTGCAGATCCGCGAGCGCACCGAGGACTTCCCCGGCATCACCGCCGAACCCATGGCGGTGCGCCGCTACGCGGCCCCCGGCAAGTCCAACACCGCCCAGGTCCTCGGGTACCTCTCGCCGGTCACCGACGAGGAGATCCAGAAGGCCCAGGACACCGACTCGCCGTTCCTGCGCTCGGACCAGGTCGGCCGCTCCGGACTGGAGCGCCAGTACGACAAGGCGCTGCGCGGCAAGGCCGGCGTGACCCGTTACGAGGTCGACAACCTCGGCCGCGTCATCGGCGAGGCCGAGTCCGACCCGGGCGTGCCCGGATCCAACCTCGTCACCAGCATCGACTCCCGCGTCCAGCGCGTCGCCGAGTACGAGCTGAACGAGGCCATGAAGGCCGCCCGCAAGGAGATGGACCGCAACACCGGCCGCCTCTACGAGGCCGACGCCGGCGCCGTCGTGGTGATGGAGGCCAAGACCGGCCGCGTCGTCGCCATGGCCTCCAACCCGACGTACGACCCGAACGCCTGGGTCGGCGGCATCTCCGCCAAGGACTACAAGAAGCTCACCGGCAAGGACTCCAACTACCCGCTGTTGAACCGGGCCATCCAGGGGCAGGCCGCCCCCGGCTCGATCTTCAAGGTGGTCTCCTCGGCCGCCGCGGTGGAGGCCGGCTACGACTTCGACGGCAGCTACGCCTGCTCCAGCTCCTACTCCGTGGGGGGCCAGGTCTTCAAGAACTTCGAGTCCGCCGACAACGGTTCGATCAGCATCGGCCGCGCCCTCGAGCTCTCCTGCGACACCGTCTACTACCGGCTCGCGCACGAGCAGTGGAAGAAGGACGGCGGGATGAACCCGAAAAACCCCAAGGACTACTTCTACAAGGCCGCCCACCAGTTCGGCCTCGGCGAGGAGACCGGCATCGACCTGCCGAACGAGGTCTCCGGCCGCGTCCCCGACCGCCAGTGGAAGCAGGACTACTGGAAGGCCAACAAGGACGCCTGGTGCAAGACGGGGAAGAAGGACGGCTCCTACGTCGAGAAGATCGCGTACGAGAACTGCCTCGAGGGCAACAAGATGCGCGCCGGTGACTCCATCAACTACTCCATCGGCCAGGGCGACACCCTCGTCACCCCCATCCAGATGGCCACCATCTACGCGGCCATCTCCAACGGCGGCACCCTGTGGAACCCCACCATCGGCAAGGCGGTCGTCAGCCCCGACGGCAAGCGGGTCGAGGAGATCGCGCCCCGGTCGCACGGCAAGCTGCCGATAAGCAGGACCACGCTGGCCAAGATGGACGACGCCCTCGCCGGCGTCGCCACCCGCGGCACCGCCGCCTGGCGGTTCGGCGGCTGGCCGCAGGACGAGATCCCGATGCACGCCAAGACGGGTACCGCCGAGGTCTACGGCAAGCAGACCACCTCGTGGTTCGCCACGTACACCAAGGACTACGCGATCGTCATGACGATCTCCCAGGGCGGCACCGGCTCCGGCGCCTCGGGCCCCGCCGTCCGCAACATCTACGACGCCCTGTACGGCGTCTCGGACGACGGGGAGATCGACACCAGGAGGGCGCTGCTGCCCCAGCCGGCCAAGGACCTGCCGAAGATCAAGGCGGACGGCACCATCACCTCCCCGAAGGTCTCCAAGGACCCGGTGAAGGACCTCCGGAAAGCCGAGAAGGCCGCTCAGGAGGACGGCGACGCCCCCGCCGGACAGCAGGACCAGGACCAGGACCAGCAGGCGACCGTGAACCCGCCCGATACCGGGAACCGGCAGACCCGCAGGCGGAAGCGGAGGACGCGCTCATGACCGGGGCCAACAGCTTCCAGGTCTCCGGATACGGACCCGAGCGGGCCGGCTGGACCCGCCTGTTCGCCCGCGACTCCCTCGCCCGGCGGCTCGACTGGCCGATACTGCTGGCGGGCCTCGCGCTGTCCCTGCTGGGCTCCCTGCTCGTCTACTCCGCCACCCGCAACCGCACCGAGCTCAACCAGGGCGACCCGTACTACTTCCTGACCCGGCACCTGCTGAACACCGGCATCGGGCTCGCCCTGATGGTCGCCACCATCTGGCTCGGCCACCGCGCCCTGCGCACGGCCGTGCCGCTCCTGTACGGCGCCTCCGTCTTCCTGATCCTGCTGGTGCTCACGCCGCTCGGCTCGACCATCAACGGCGCCCACTCCTGGATCAAGCTCCCCGGCGGCTTCTCCCTCCAGCCCTCCGAGTTCGTGAAGATCACGATCATCCTGGGCATGGCGATGCTGCTGGCGGCCCGGGTGGACGCGGGCGACCGCCCCTACCCCGACCACCGGACCGTGCTCCAGGCCCTCGGCCTGGCCACCGTGCCGATGCTGATCGTGATGCTCATGCCCGACCTCGGCTCGGTCATGGTCATGGTCATCATCGTGCTGGGCGTCCTGCTCGCCTCCGGCGCCTCCAACCGGTGGGTGTTCGGCCTGCTCGGCACGGGGACGATCGGCGCGCTCGCCGTGTGGCAGCTGGGCATCCTGGACGACTACCAGATCGCCCGGTTCGCGGCCTTCGCCAACCCCGAGCTCGACCCCGCCGGCGTCGGCTACAACACCAACCAGGCGCGCATCGCCATCGGCTCGGGCGGCCTCACCGGATCCGGCCTCTTCCACGGCTCCCAGACCACGGGCCGCTTCGTGCCGGAACAGCAGACCGACTTCGTCTTCACCGTCGCCGGCGAGGAACTGGGCTTCCTCGGCGCGGGCCTCATCGTCCTGCTGCTCGGCGTGGTGCTCTGGCGCGCCTGCCGGATCGCCCGGGACACGACCGACCTGTACGGCACGATCGTCGCCGCCGGGATCGTCGCCTGGTTCGCCTTCCAGGCCTTCGAGAACATCGGCATGACCCTGGGCATCATGCCGGTCACCGGTCTGCCCCTGCCCTTCGTCTCGTACGGCGGCTCGTCGATGTTCGCCGTGTGGATAGCGGTCGGGCTCCTCCAGTCGATCACCGTGCAACGGCCCATGTCGGCGTAGGCGGCCGCCGGCCGGCGGTGCGGGGGAACCCGCCGGCCGGGTTACGCTGAATGGTCACCCCTGCCAGCACACGAAGGTTCCGTGAGATGCCTGCCGAAGCCGCCGAGTCTGTGTCGTCTGTGTTTCCGCAGCTCGAAGCTCTGCTCCCGCACGTGCAGAAACCGATCCAGTACGTCGGCGGAGAGCTGAACTCCACGGTCAAGCCCTGGGACAGCTGCGACGTCCGCTGGGCCCTGATGTACCCGGACGCGTACGAGGTCGGCCTGCCCAACCAGGGCGTCATGATCCTCTACGAGGTGCTGAACGAGCAGCAGGGCGTCCTCGCCGAGCGCACCTACAGCGTGTGGCCGGACCTGGAGGCGCTGATGCGGGAGCACGCCGTCCCGCAGTTCACCGTCGACAGCCACCGCCCGGTCAAGGCCTTCGACGTGTTCGGGCTCTCCTTCTCCACCGAGCTCGGCTACACCAACATGCTCGCCGCCCTCGACCTGGCCGGCATCCCGCTGGAGGCCGCGGACCGCGGGATCGACGACCCGATCGTCCTGGCCGGCGGCCACGCCGCGTTCAACCCCGAGCCGATCGCCGACTTCATCGACTGCGCCGTCATCGGCGACGGCGAGCAGGCCGTCCTGGAGATCACCGCGATCGTCCGCGCCTGGAAGGCCGAGGGCCGCCCCGGCGGCCGCGAGGAACTCCTGCTGCGCCTGGCGAAGACCGGCGGGGTGTACGTCCCCGGCTTCTACGACGTCGAGTACCTCCCCGACGGCCGGATCGCCCGCGTCGTGCCGAACCGCTCGGGCGTGCCGTGGCGCGTCTCCAAGCACACGGTGATGGACCTCGACGAGTGGCCCTACCCCAAGCAGCCCCTCGTCCCGCTCGCCGAGACGGTCCACGAGCGCATGTCCGTGGAGATCTTCCGCGGCTGCACCCGCGGCTGCCGCTTCTGCCAGGCCGGCATGATCACCCGCCCGGTGCGCGAACGCTCCATCACCGGCATCGGCGAGATGGTCGAGAAGGGCCTGAAGGCGACCGGCTTCGAGGAGGTCGGCCTGCTGTCGCTGTCGTCCGCGGACCACAGCGAGATCGGCGACATCGCCAAGGGCCTCGCGGACCGGTACGAGGAGGACAAGATCGGCCTGTCCCTCCCCTCCACCCGCGTCGACGCCTTCAACGTCGACCTGGCGAACGAGCTGACCCGCAACGGCCGCCGCTCCGGCCTGACCTTCGCCCCCGAGGGCGGCTCCGAGCGCATGCGCAAGGTCATCAACAAGATGGTCTCGGAGGAGGACCTGATCCGCACCGTCGCCACGGCCTACGGCAACGGCTGGCGCCAGGTGAAGCTGTACTTCATGTGCGGCCTGCCGACCGAGACCGACGACGACGTCCTCCAGATCGCCGACATGGCCACCCGCGTGATCGCCAAGGGCCGCGAGGTCTCCGGCTCCAACGACATCCGCTGCACCGTCTCGATCGGCGGCTTCGTCCCCAAGCCCCACACCCCCTTCCAGTGGGCGCCGCAGCTGTCGGCCGAGGAGACGGACGAGCGCCTGGCCAAGCTGCGCGACAAGATCCGCGGCGACAAGAAGTACGGCCGCTCCATCGGCTTCCGCTACCACGACGGCAAGCCCGGCATCGTCGAGGGCCTGCTCTCGCGCGGTGACCGTCGCGTCGGCGCCGTGATCCGCGCCGTCTACGACGACGGCGGGCGCTTCGACGGCTGGCGCGAGCACTTCTCGTACGACCGCTGGATGAGCTGCGCCGACAAGGCCCTGGAGCCCTTCGGCGTGGACGTCGGCTGGTACACCACGCGCGAGCGCTCCTACGAGGAGGTCCTGCCCTGGGACCACCTGGACTCGGGCCTCGACAAGGACTGGCTCTGGGAGGACTGGCAGGACGCCCTCGACGAGACCGAGGTCGAGGACTGCCGCTGGACCCCGTGCTTCGACTGCGGGGTGTGCCCCGCGATGGACACCGAGATCCAGATCGGCCCGACCGGCAAGAAGCTGCTGCCGCTGACCGTGGTCAAGTGACCGCCGGCCCCGTCCGGGAGGGATCCGGACGGGGCCCGGTGGCGTCCCTGGGGGTATGGATCTCGAGAAGCCGCCCCGCGACGGGGACGAGCGGCGTCCGGCCCGCCGGCCGGACGCCGAAGGGTGTCTCACCGTGGCGATCCGGATCCCGGTGCGGATCGTCGCCCTGGTCCTGGTCGTGCCGGTGCGTCTGGTGTGGGACGCGCTCGTCGTCGGCGGACGCGTCCTGCGGGACACGGCGCTGCGGCCCTTCGGACGGGCGCTGGGACGGCTCGGGCGGGCCCTGTTCGTGTGGCCGGCCGTCGGGTTGTGGAAGTACGTCGTCGTGCCGCTGGCCCGCGGCATCGCCTGGCTCGGCGACGTCCTCCTCGTCGTGCCGGCGGCGTGGCTGTACCGGTGGGTGCTGACGCCGGTCGGGCACGGGTTCCTGTGGTCGGTCAGGGGTGTGGGCGCGGTGCTCGCCGCGGTGGGGCGCGGGCTGTACGCCGCTGGTGCCTGGCTCGGGCGGTATCTCCTCGTCGTGCCGGCGGCGTGGCTGTACACGTGGGTCCTCACTCCCGTCGGCCACGCGATCGCCTGGTGCGGGAGGGGGCTCGCCTGGTGCCTACGCATCGTCGTCACCGGAGTCGGCGCCGCCCTGTACCGGGTCGCCCGGATCCTGCTGGTGCTGCCGGTCCTCGCCCTGTGGCGGTGGGTTCTGGCGCCCGTCGGCAGGGGCCTCGCCGTCGTCGGACGGGAGGTCGGCGCCGCCCTCGGGCACGCCTGGCGGATCGCGGGCCATGTCTCGCTCGCCGTCGGCCGGTTCCTCGGGACCGTCTTCCGCCTGCTCGTCGGGGACCCGGCGCGCTGGGTGTACCGGACCCTCCTGACGCCGGTGGGACACGTCGTGCGGGACGCGGTCCGGCGGCCCGCCGCCGAGGTCTCCCGTGCCGTGGGCCGGGTCGTGCGGCAGGCGCTGGAAGATGTCCGCGGCTCCGTCCGGCGGGCCCGTGCCGACGTGCGGCGGGCCCTGTTCGGGGAGCCGGCGAAGAAGCAGACGGTGGCCCGGCGGGAACCATCCGCGGCGAAGGCACGTACTCTTGGTAGCAGTACGACCGCTCTCACGAAGGACTGAACGACACTGGGCAAGCGACAGCCCGAAGGCCCGCCGCCCGTACCCGCGGTGCAGCGCATCCGACTGCGTTACACCAAGCGCGGCCGCCTCCGGTTCACCAGCCACCGTGACTTCCAGCGCGCCTTCGAGCGTGCGCTGCGCCGCGCCGAGGTGCCCATGGCGTACTCGGCGGGGTTCACCCCGCACCCGAAGGTGTCGTACGCCAATGCCGCACCCACCGGCACGGGCAGCGAGGCGGAGTACCTGGAGATCGCGCTCACCGAGGCGCGCGACCCGGAGCGGCTCAGGCTGCTCCTCGACGAGTCGCTGCCCGCAGGGCTCGACGTCGTCGACGCGGTCGAGGCCCGGACCTCCGGGCTCGCCGACCGGCTGACGGCTTCCGTGTGGGAGCTGCGGCTGGACGGGGTGGAGTCCGCGGACGCCGAGCGCGCCGTGGCGGCCTTCACCTCGGCCGGGGCCGTCGAGGTCCAGCGCCGGACCAAGAACGGCGTCCGCACCTTCGACGCCCGCTCCGCCGTCGTGAGCCTCGAGAACGTGACCACCACCGACGATGCGCCGGCTGATAGGCCGACCGACCGGCCCTGTGCGATACTGCGGCTGGTTGTTCGGCACGTGACGCCTGCCGTACGACCCGACGACGTCCTGTCCGGTCTTCGCGCCGTGGCCGACCTGGCGCCGCCGGTCCCCGCAGCGGTGACCAGGCTGGCGCAGGGGCTGTTCGATGAAGAGACCGGTGCGGTGACCGACCCGCTCGCGCCCGACCGCGAGGCAGCAACGCCCGAGCCGCAACCGGCCGGCGCTGCTACCGCCGCGAAGGCGCCGGCGTAAGGAAGTTCCGCGCAGGGACGAGCGTCGTAGCGCCGCCCTCGAACTCGGGAGCCACCTGGGTCGGGCAGCGCACCGACCACAAGACTTTCGCCAGGCCGTGCACGACAAGGGGTACGGAACCGGCGAGACAAGACACGGAGAGCTCCCGAGCGGCGCCCGCGCCCCGGACGGCGGCGACCGCGCATCGCGCGAGCCGCGGACGTCACCGGCGGTCGACGCCGGGCCAGGCGCGGCGCCCGGGAGCCTGACGGGAGAAACCCCCGCATGCTCGAACCGACCGAATCCGCAGAGTCCGCGACTTCCTCGACGGACTCCGAGTTGAACACCCCCAGCGACACCCTGCCGCCGCGTCGCCGGCGCAGGGCCGCCTCCCGCCCGGCGGGGCCGCCGTCCGGCACCTCGGGCACGCAGGCGGAGACCGTCGCGCCGGCCGAGGCGTCCGCCGCGGCCGAGGAGCCGGAAGAGGCCGCCGCAGAGGCGACCGGAACGGTCGCGGAGCCGGTGTCCGCGGGCCGTCCGCGGCGCCGTGCGGTGCGCCGCGCCTCCGCGCCCGCCGGGTCCCCGGCGTCGGCCGAGACGGCCGAGACCGTCGTCCCCGTGGCGCCCGCCGCCGAGACGCCGACCGAGCCCGAGCCGGCCGCGAGCGGTGAGACCGCCGAGGACGCCGCCCCCCGCCGCACCCGTCGGCGTGCCACGCGCACGGTGACCTCGCCCACCGCCGCCGCGCCCGCGCCGGACACCGAGGCCGCCCCCGAGGCCGCCCCGGCCGCCGCCGCGCCCGTCGAGGAGGCCGCCGAGAGCGCCGAGGAG
>NZ_JBVHWR010000001.1:478741-562289 GCF_055564355.1 Streptomyces sp. NPDC029152
AGGCCGCTCCGCGGCGTACGCGCCGTCGGGCCACCCGGCGCGTGTCGGCCCCGGCCGGCGAGCCCGCGGGCGCCGAGCCGGCCGAGACCGCGACCGGGACCGGCACGGGTGAGACCGCCGCCCCCGAGGCCGCCCCGGCCGCCGCCGCGCCCGTCGAGGAGGCCGCCGAGAGCGCCGAGGAGGCCGCTCCGCGGCGTACGCGCCGTCGGGCCACCCGGCGCGTGTCGGCCCCGGCCGGCGAGCCCGCGGGCGCCGAGCCGGCCGAGACCGCGACCGAGGGCTCGGACGAGTCCGCGCAGGCCGCCGAGGCCGCCCCGGCGCCCGAGACCGCTCGGAGCGCCGAACCCTCCGAGACCGCCGCGCCCGTCGAGGAGGCCGCCCCGCGCCGCGCGCGTCGTCGGTCCGTCCGCAAGGCCGCCGGCGGGTTCGCCGAGCCCGCGCGGAGCGCCGGCGGGTCCGACGAGGCCGACGCCCCGAAGCGTCCGGCGCGTCCCGCCGTCGCCGTGTTCCAGGCACCCGTGTTCGCGGAGCCCAAGTTCCAGACGCCCGAGCGGGCCGCGGCGGAGGCCGCCGCCGAGGCCGCCGGGGCCGAGCAGGAGCAGGCGGCCCCCGAGACCGAGGCGACCGAGGAGTTCCCGGAGGAGACCGCCGGTTCGCGCCGCCGTCGCCGGCGCCGCACCGCGGGCCCGGAGGAGACCGCCGAGGACCGCACGCCCGCCCGCGCCGCCGCCGACGACGAGCCGGAGGCCGAGGCCGAGGCCGAGGTCGACGAGGCGGACGACGACCACGGTGACGACGCCGAGGGCTCCGAGGAGTACGGCTCGCGGCGCCGCCGTCGCCGGGGCGGCCGTCGCCGTCGCCGGGGCGACCTGGCCGAGGGCGCCGAGGAGTCCGCGGACGACGACACCGAGCACACCGCCGCCGAGCAGGCCGCCCAGGACGCCGAGGACACCGCCGAGCAGGTGGAGGAGGACGCCGAGGAGGGCGAGGACGCCACCGGCGAGAACGGCGGCTCCAGCAGCAGCCGCCGCCGCCGTCGGCGCCGCCGCCGCGCCGGGGACGCCTCCGGCGAGGCCGAGACGTCCGCCGACGACCCCGAGCGCACCGTCGTCAAGGTCCGCGAGCCGCGGCCGAAGGCGGAGCCGTCCGACGAGGTGCAGTCCATCAAGGGCTCCACCCGCCTGGAGGCCAAGAAGCAGCGCCGCCGCGAGGGCCGCGAGCAGGGCCGCCGGCGCGTGCCGATCATCACCGAGGCCGAGTTCCTGGCCCGCCGCGAGGCCGTCGAGCGCGTCATGGTCGTCCGCCAGCACGGCGAGCGCACGCAGATCGGCGTCCTGGAGGACGGGGTGCTCGTCGAGCACTACGTCAACAAGGAGCAGGCCACCTCGTACGTCGGCAACGTCTACCTCGGCAAGGTGCAGAACGTGCTGCCGTCGATGGAGGCCGCCTTCATCGACATCGGCAAGGGCCGCAACGCCGTCCTGTACGCAGGCGAGGTCAACTTCGAGGCGCTCGGCATGGGTCACGGCCCGCGCCGCATCGAGTCCGCCCTCAAGTCCGGCCAGTCCGTGCTCGTGCAGGTCACCAAGGACCCGATCGGTCACAAGGGCGCCCGCCTGACCAGCCAGGTCTCCCTCCCCGGCCGCTACCTGGTCTACGTGCCCGAGGGCTCGATGACCGGCATCAGCCGCAAGCTGCCCGACACCGAGCGGTCCCGGCTGAAGACCATCCTCAAGCGGATCGTCCCCGAGGACGCGGGCGTCATCGTGCGCACCGCCGCCGAGGGCGCCAGCGAGGACGAGCTGCGCCGCGACGTCGAGCGGCTCCAGGCGCAGTGGGAGGAAATCCAGAAGAAGGCCAAGAGCGGCAACGCCCCGACGCTGCTGTACGGCGAGCCGGACATGACCGTCCGGGTCGTGCGGGACATCTTCAACGAGGACTTCTCCAAGGTCGTCGTCAGCGGCGACGACGCCTGGCAGACCATCCACGGCTACGTGTCCCACGTGGCCCCGGACCTCGCCGAGCGGCTGTCCAGGTGGACCTCCGAGGTCGACGTCTTCGCCACGTACCGGATCGACGAGCAGCTCGCCAAGGCGCTGGACCGCAAGGTCTGGCTGCCCAGCGGCGGTTCGCTGGTGATCGACCGGACCGAGGCGATGGTCGTCGTCGACGTCAACACCGGCAAGTTCACCGGTCAGGGCGGCAACCTCGAGGAGACGGTCACCAGGAACAACCTGGAGGCGGCCGAGGAGATCGTGCGCCAGCTCAGGCTGCGCGACCTCGGCGGCATCATCGTCATCGACTTCATCGACATGGTGCTGGAGTCCAACCGGGACCTGGTGCTGCGGCGCCTGCTGGAGTGCCTGGGCCGGGACCGCACCAAGCACCAGGTCGCCGAGGTGACCTCGCTGGGCCTGGTCCAGATGACCCGCAAGCGGGTGGGCCAGGGCCTGCTGGAGTCGTTCTCGGAGACCTGCGTCCACTGCAACGGGCGCGGCGTCATCGTCCACCTGGACCAGCCGGCCTCCGCCGGCGGCGGCGGTGGCAAGCGCCGCAAGCGGGCGCGTGCGGGTGCCGGTGAGCACGAGCACGAGGCCGTCGCCGGCGTCGAGACGGGGCCGACGGCGGAGCAGGAGGCGGACACCGAGTCCGAGACCGAGGTCGCCGCGGAGGTGGCCGAGCCGGTCGCCCTGCCGGCGCCCGAGTTCATCCCGGACGAGGAGCTGTACAGCAGCGCCGCCGAGGCCGAGGCGGCCGCCACGCGCGGTCGTGGCCGGCGCCGGGCGAGCCGGCGGGCGTCCGCTCCGGCGGGGGCCCCGAAGGCGGCGAAGGACGGGGCCGCGCGCGGCGAGGTCCCGGCCCCGGCCGAGGCACCGACCGCGCAGGACGTCACGGCCGCGGAAGAGGCCGAGCGTCCGGTCGTGCGACAGCCGGCCGCCGAGGTGCTGGCCGAGCCCGCGGCCGTCGAGGACGCGGTCTCCGGGGCCCCGGCCCCGGACGCCGGGACCCCGGCCGCCGCCGAGACCCCGGCCCCGGCCGTGGAGGAGGCCGCGCCCAAGGGCCGCACGCGTCGTCGGGCCACCCGGAAGGTGTCCGCACCGGCCGGTTCCCCCGCGGGTGCCGAGGCGGCCGTGCTGACGGTCCCCGAGACCGCGCAGGCCGAACCGGCGCAGCAGGCGCCGGCGGTGGCCGAGGCACCGGCGGCCGAGGAGGCCCCGGAGGCCGCGACGCCCGCCGAGAGCGCCGCCCCGGCCCGTCCGCGCCGTCGGGCCGTGCGCAAGCCCACCACCTCGACCGCGCCCGAGGAGGCGGCCGTCGTGGTCGTCCCGTCGGCCTCGGCGGAGGCGGCGGCGGAGCCCGAGGCGGACGGGACCCCGGCCCCGGACGCGTCCGGCGACGAGGCCGCCCCGGCCAAGAAGGCGGCGGCCCGCAAGACGGCCAAGAAGGCGACGGCGAAGAAGGCCGCCACCAAGAAGACCGCGGCCAAGAAGACGACGACCGCGAAGAAGGCCACGGCCAAGAAGGCGGCGACGAAGACGACGACCGCCAAGAAGGCCACGGCCAAGAAGGCGGCGTCGAAGAAGACCGCGGCGGCCGAGCAGCAGGCGCCGTCCTCGGTCACGGCCGCCACCGACGAGGGCTGACCCGGTCCCTGTCGCACCATGTGTGGCCCTGCCCGCCCGGGCAGGGCCACACGCCTGTTCTCCCCAGGGCCCGGTTTGACCCCTGTCGCGAGGCCCCGTAATCTTGACCGTCGGCGTGTCGACTGACGCGTCACATCCCCGTAAACCTCTTCCTTCCGGGTGAGGCCGTCACCGGCCACGACCGGGAGAGGCCGCATCGGCGTGCTGCCGGGCGGCTGGACTGCGGGGGTGCCGTTCCCGAGCGTAGAGAGTGAGATCCGCGTGTACGCCATCGTGCGCAGCGGTGGTCGCCAGCACAAGGTTGCTGTCGGCGACATCGTTGAGGTTGACAAGATTTCCACCGCCAAGGTCGGCGACACGGTCGAGCTCTCGACCCTGCTCGTGGTCGACGGCGACGCTGTGACCAGCGACCCGTGGGTGCTGGCCGGCATCAAGGTCCAGGCCGAGGTCGTGGACCACCACAAGGGCCAGAAGATCGACATTCTGCGCTACAAGAACAAGACCGGCTACCGCCGTCGTCAGGGCCACCGCCAGCAGTACACGGCGATCAAGGTCACTGAGATCCCCGCGGCTGCGAAGTAAGGGACTGAGGAGAGATGGCACACAAGAAGGGCGCATCGTCCACCCGTAACGGTCGTGACTCCAACGCTCAGCGCCTCGGCGTGAAGCGCTTCGGTGGTCAGGCCGTCAACGCGGGCGAGATCCTGGTCCGCCAGCGCGGCACCCACTTCCACCCGGGTGCGGGCGTCGGCCGCGGCGGCGACGACACGCTGTTCGCGCTGCAGGCCGGTGCGGTGCAGTTCGGCACCCACCGTGGCCGCAAGGTCGTGAACATCGTTCCGGTCGCCTGATCGGAATCTTTCGCGAGGCGGACCTCACTTCCCGGACGGGAAGCGGGTCCGCCTTTCGCGTGTTACCCAAGAGACAACCCCGTAGTAACTGGAGGCACATCCCATGACCACCTTCGTGGACCGCGTCGAGCTGCACGTCGCCGCGGGTAACGGAGGCCACGGCTGTGCCTCCGTCCACCGTGAGAAGTTCAAGCCGCTCGGCGGCCCGGACGGCGGCAACGGCGGCCGTGGCGGCGACGTGATCCTCACCGTCGACCAGTCGGTGACCACGCTCCTCGACTACCACCACTCCCCGCACCGCAAGGCCACCAACGGCAAGCCCGGCGAGGGCGGCAACCGCTCCGGCAAGGACGGCCAGGACCTGATCCTGCCCGTGCCCGACGGCACCGTGGTCCTCGACAAGGCGGGCAACGTCCTCGCCGACCTGGTCGGCCACGGGACCTCCTACGTCGCCGCGCAGGGCGGCCGGGGCGGCCTCGGCAACGCGGCCCTCGCGTCCGCGCGCCGCAAGGCCCCCGGCTTCGCGCTGCTCGGCGAGCCCGGCGACCTCCAGGACATCCACCTGGAGCTGAAGACCGTCGCCGACGTGGCGCTGGTCGGCTACCCGAGCGCCGGCAAGTCCTCGCTGATCTCCGTGCTGAGCGCGGCGAAGCCGAAGATCGCGGACTACCCCTTCACGACACTCGTGCCGAACCTCGGCGTGGTGACGGCCGGCTCGACCGTCTACACCATCGCGGACGTCCCCGGCCTCATCCCCGGCGCCAGCCAGGGCAAGGGCCTCGGCCTGGAGTTCCTGCGGCACGTGGAGCGGTGCAGCGTGCTGGTGCACGTCCTGGACACGGCGACGCTGGAGTCCGACCGCGACCCGGTCTCCGACCTGGACATCATCGAGGCCGAGCTGCGCGAGTACGGCGGCCTGGACGACCGGCCCCGGATCGTCGTCCTCAACAAGATCGACGTGCCCGACGGCAAGGACCTCGCCGAGATGGTCCGCCCGGACCTGGAGGCGCGCGGCTACCGGGTCTTCGAGGTGTCGGCCGTGGCCCACATCGGGCTGAAGGAGCTGTCCTTCGCGCTGGCCGAGCTGGTGGCGAAGGCGCGTGCCGCCCGGCCGAAGGAGGAGGCCACGCGGATCGTCATCCGGCCCAAGGCCGTGGACGACGCGGGCTTCACCGTCACCCGCGAGGAGGACGGCCTGTTCCGCGTGCGCGGCGAGAAGCCCGAACGCTGGGTGCGCCAGACCGACTTCAACAACGACGAGGCCGTCGGCTACCTCGCCGACCGGCTCAACCGCCTCGGTGTCGAGGAGCAGCTGCTGAAGGCCGGCGCCCGCGGCGGCGACGGCGTGGCCATCGGCCCCGAGGACAACGCGGTCGTCTTCGACTGGGAGCCGTCGGTGACGGCCGGCGCCGAGATGCTCGGCCGCCGCGGCGAGGACCACCGCTTCGAGGCGCCGCGCCCCGCCGCCCAGCGGCGCCGGGACCGGGACGCCGAACGGGACGAGGTGGAGCGGGAGTTCAACGGCTTCGAGCCGTTCTGAGGGAAACGCGACGCAGACCGCGATCCCTCACTGTGGTGGCACCGTCGCCTAGGGTTCTGTCCCCTATATCACAGGTTTGACGGTTGCTAGGGTGGTGCGCGAAGGCGGATGCCAGATGAACGCGTTGCATACTTGGCCTGTCTGTATTCCGCCCGAGTCGTCATCAAGCGGAGCGTGCCGTTCTCGAGGCCGTTCCCGTCGGAGGAGCTCCCGCAGTGCGAAATCCTGAAGCACCCCGGTTGGTCGGTGTCTACCGTCGCGTAGTGCCGGTGGGTGCGCGACGAGTGATCGCCGAGCACGTGGACAGCGGCTTCCGTCAGCAGGTCAAGGAAGGCATCGCCGCCGCCGCGGCGGCGCGGGCCCAGATCAAGCGTGTGCGGGTCGCCCGCAGCCACCGGGAACTGCTGGCCCGCCACGACCGGCGGGTCGTCAGCGTGGGCAAGGCCCCGCGCATCGCTCACGTGGCGCCGGGGCTCACTCCGCTGGAGGCGCGGCGGGCCAACCTCGACGACGTGACCGCGGCGTTGCGGGATGCCGGCATCGACTACTTCTGCGTGTGCTCCGGATCGAACACCTCCGCGGCGGTGGCGGTCCGCGAAGACGACCGGGAGCGCGTGATCGCCGCACTGCGCCAGGCGTGTCGGGCCAGGCCCGGGTACGTGGTGCCCATACGCAAGGGCGAGCCTCTCGACGAGGCCGCCCTGCCCGCCTACGGAGCCGGGGCGTGGAAGCGGGTGTCCGGCTCCGCGGTCATCCGCTGCACCTGGTACCGCACCGATGAGACGGGCCGTCTGGTGTTCGGCCTGCGGTACGGCTGCGACGTGGAGTTCTGGAAGCAGGAAGGCACCGAGCTGCTCTCCCCCCGGCGCAACCCGGTCGCCGAGGCCGTCCCGGCCGACGAGGAGCCGACGGAGGCGGACGAGTCCCTCTTCACCGACCTGGCCCCGTTGCCCGCGTCGGAGAGTGCCGAGGACCCGGACGTCCAGGACGGCTCCGACGACGCCGCCGCCCCGGTGCGCGTGCGGACCCGCCCCGCCTTCGCCGCCGGAAGGGTCGAGCGCCGTACTTTCCCGATCGACGTGGTGTACACCTGGGTCGACGGCTCCGACCCCGAGTGGGTGCGTTCACGGGCGGAGTTCTCCGACCGGCCGTACCACGAGGAAGCGGCCAACGCGGCGCGTTACCTGAGCAGGGACGAACTGCGCTACTCCCTGCGCTCCCTGAACCTGTATGCGCCGTGGGTCCGCAACATCTACCTGGTGACCGCCGACCAGACTCCCGAGTGGCTGAACACGGACCACCCGCGGCTGAAGGTCGTCAGCCACAAGGAGATATTCAGCAACCCCGCCTCCCTGCCGACGTTCAACTCGCATGCGATCGAGAGCCAGCTGCACCACATCGACGGCCTCTCGGAGCACTTCCTCTACTTCAACGACGACGTGATGCTCGGCCGGGAGGTGCTGCCTCAGCAGTTCTTCCTCCCCAACGGCCTCGGCCAGTTCTACCTCTCTCCCGCGCTCATCCCGTTCGGTGACCCGAGCGACGACGACCCGCCGGTCGCGGCCGCCGGGAAGAACAACCGCCGGCTGATCGCCGAGCGCTTCGGCGGCACCATCTTCCGGAAGATGAAGCACGTGCCGCACGCCCTGCACCGCAGTGTGCTGGACGCGATCGAGACCGAGTTCGCCGACGAGCACCGGCGTACCGCGGCGAGCCGCTTCCGCAGCATCGGCGACATCTCGGTCACCTCGTCGCTGCACCACTACTACGCGTTCCACACCGGCCGTTCCTTCCCCGGCGAGGGGCTCGTCTACCGATACCTCGACGTCGGCAAGCCGGGCGCGGAGCGGGTGCTCGGCAGGCTGCTCGCCGAGCGTGAGGCCCATGTCTTCTGCTTGAACGACACGACGTCCACGGCGGCCGAACTCGCCCAGCAGCAAACCGTGATGACCCGCTTCCTGGACGAGTACTTCCCCTTTCCGAGCCCCTACGAGCGCGGTGCAGACAACCGATGAGACAACTTCCCACTCCCCACCAGGTCATGCGCAAGGGTTACGCCGTGGTGCGTTCGGCGCGGTCGCGACTGGACAGCCTGGTCCTCGTCCCGCCGAGCCCCGACGACTGGCCGCGCGTGACCGCGGAGCACCTGTCCGTGCTGGACGGCAGAACGCTCAACATCTGTGTCGCCGTGCCCGACGACGTCACCGCCGCGTCCGCGTCGCTGGTCCTGGGCCAGGGTTCTTCCCCGGTCGTCGTCCCGCTGACCCTGGCGCAGCGCAGCGACGGGCGCGTCGAGGCACAGGGCACCACCGTCATCGACCTGCTGGAGGGCGACAGCTCCGCCGGCCCGCTGATGCCCGGAGGGGTCCGCAGGTACCTGCTGGAGGCCGGTCAGTGGCGGATGTCCGTGGTCTTCACCGACATCCAGGGCCGGGAAAGCCGTTATGCGCTGGCCGCGGCCCCGAAGATGATGTCCGACGGTCCCACGCTCCCCGAATCCCTGCGGGACGACGGCACCTACTGCCGCATCATCGCGTCGAGCACCGGTCGTGCGTACGTCTCCCTGGGGAGGGACGGCGCCGACGCCGAGGTCTTGTCCGTCCACATCGGCTGGTCGGAGATCACGTTGCGCGGCCGGCTCGTCAACGCGCCGGCGGAGGCGTGCAACGGAGACCTGGAGCTGATCCGCAGGAACGGCAAGGTCAGCCGGAGCCTGCCGGCCACGTGGGAGGGGGACACCTTCACCTGCAGTGTGCAGATCACCGACTTCGGTGCTCTGAGCACCAAGGAACAGATCTGGGACGTGCGCCTGCGGCGGCCGCGCGGCAGGTCGCTGAAGCTGTGCCGGCGGCGGACCGACGTGCGCAGCCCCGGAGACGTCTTCCGGATGCCGCACCGACTGCTGACCTCGGACGACGGCACGGCACTGCGGATCAACCCCTACTACACGCCCATCGGCAGCCTGGCGTTCCGTGCTGCGCTTATCCCTTCTGGAAGTTGATAACAGATGAAGATCACCTTTCTCCTCACCTGGGGTGACGAGATGGGCGGCACGGAGCAGGCCGTCTACACCCAGGCGACCCATCTGGCTCCCCGGCACGACGTCGAGGTGCTGAGCGTCTTCAAGACGCGGGCCGAGCCGTTCTTCACCGTCGACGAGCGGGTGCCGGTGCGGTACCTGGTGGACCGCACCGGCAAGACCGAACGTCCGGTGCGCGAGAGCAGCCTCACCGCCGAAGACTGCCGGCACCTCGCCGGGCTGCCGAGCGAGCTGATCAGCCCGGTGTGGGAGGCGACCTTCGACGCGCTCTCCGACGCCGAGATGCAGCGCGCGCTGCGCACCCTCGACACCGACGTGCTCATCACCACCTCGCCCGCGCTGATGTCGGCCGCCGCCGATCTGGTGCCCTCCCGGGTGATCACCATTCAGCAGGAGCACCGGCCTTCGCAGCTGCGTGGCGGCACGGGTGAACCGCTGCTGCTCCGGGCCCCCGCCATCGACGCGGTCGTCGTGCTCACCGAGCGGACCAAGCAGTGGATGGAGGAGTCCCTCGGCAAGGCCGCTCCGCGCCTCGCGGCCATTCCGAACGCGATTCCCGAGGGCTTCCGTCCGCGTTCCAGCCTGACCGGCAAGACGATCGTGATGCCGCGCCGGCTCGTGCCCGACAAGCAGGTCGACCACGCCATCCAGGCGTTCGCCAAGGCACTGCCCGACCACCCCGGGTGGCGGCTGCGCATCTTCGGCGACGGCCCGCAGATGTTCCGCCTGCGCAATCTCATCCAGGGCCTGGGCCTGCACGACTCCGTGGAACTGCTCGGCCCGAGCCAGCACATGACCGAGGAGTGGGCCAGGGCCAGCCTGACCATCCTCCCGTCGCAGGACGGCGAGGCCTTCCCGCTGGTGCTGCTGGAGGCGTTCGCGGCCGGTGTCCCGGCGGTGGCGTACGACATCGTCACCGGCCCTGCGGAGATCATCCGGCACGGCGTGGACGGGCTGCTCGTGCCGCCCAACGACATCGACTCCCTGGCCGAGGCGATCTCGCGCCTCATGGGTGACGAGGAACTGCTGCGCTCCTTCGGCGAGAAGGCCTACGAGGGATCGTCGCGGTTCGCCGCCGAGGCGATCGTCAAGGAGTGGGAGGAGCTGTTCACCGAGCTGGTCTCCCGGCGGGACGACCCGCGACGGATGGCCGAGCGCGCCGACCGCATCGCCTACCGGGTGGCCCACGGCGGGGCGGGCCGTTTCCACGCCGCCGTCGCCGCGGACCGCACGGCCCCCTCCTCGGGCGACCAGCGTGCCCGGGAAGTGGTCATCGGCGCGTCCGACCGCTCCCTGGTCCGGGCCGGCGGCCGGCTGTCCGAGGTCCGCGACGACCTGCAGGGCTCGGAGATCATCCAGCGGAACTTCGAGACCGTCGTCGCCGCGCTGGAGGCGCACGGCATCCCGTACGTGCTGCTGCGCGACCGCGACGACAACCCCCGGCAGCGGCTGGCCGTCGACACGGTGGAGCAGGCGCGGGTCCGCAAGGCGCTCGCCGACCAGTACGAGGGCAAGGCGGTCTACGCGGAGCTCCTCAAGCCCCGCACCCACGCTCCGGGCGTGCTGCTCGCCGAGCGGCTCGAAGCGGCGGGCGAGGTGGCGGGTCTGCGGGTGTTCCGTCCCGTGGTGAGCTCCAGCCGCACCCTGCGCTTCGGCCCCGCGTACGGCTGTGACATCGAGTTCTGGCGCCGGGTGCCGGAAGAGGAGGGCGGGGACGGCCAGTTCGTCGCACCGCTCAGGCCGAGCGCCGTCGGCCCCAAGCTGCCGTCGCTGTCCGCCGACGCCCGGATACGCGTCCGGGACCGCGAGTACCCCACGCTCGAGCCGCTGACCAGGAAGCTGGTCAGCGACATCACCTTCCCCGTGGACGCCGTCTACACCTGGGTCGACGACTCCGACCCCCGCTGGCAGGAGCGCCGGGCCGAGCGGCGCGCCGGGCTCGGGCTGGCGCCGGAGGCGTCCGGCGACGAGGCCGCCCGGTTCCGCAACCGCGACGAGCTGCGCTACTCCCTGCGCTCGCTCGCGATGTTCGCTCCCTGGGTGCGCAAGGTCTACCTCGTCACCGACGACCAGACCCCCGAGTGGCTCGACACCGAGCACCCGGGCATCCAGGTCGTCTCGCACCGGGAGATCTTCTCCGACGCCGACTGCCTGCCCACGTTCAACTCCCACGCCATCGAGAGCCAGCTCCACCACATCGAGGGCCTGTCCGAGCAGTTCCTGTACCTGAACGACGACGTGTTCATCGGCCGGCCCATCGGCGCGCAGCGGTTCTTCCTGCCGAACGGGACGAGCCGGTTCTTCTGGTCGCCGACGACGGTGCCGATCGGTGAGCCGACCGAGGAGGACGAGGGTTACTTCGCCGCGGCGAAGAACAACCGGGCGCTGCTGGAGGAGAAGTTCGGTGTGACGGTGGCGAACAGCTTCGTGCACGCGCCGCACCCGCTGCGCAAGAGCGTGCTGGAGAGCATCGAGGCGGACTTCCCCGAGAGCGTGGCCCGCACGGCGGCCAACCCGCTGCGCGGCTGGCAGGACATCTCCATGGTGTCCTCGCTGCACCACCACTACGGCTACCTCACCGGAGCCGCGGTGCCCAGCAGCATCCGCTGCGCGTACATCGACGTGGGCCGCTACAGCCGCCACCCGGAGCTGACGCGGCTGCTGGCGATCCGCGGCCACGACGTGTTCTGCCTCGGCGAGTCCCGTGACGCGGAGGTGCCGGAGCAGGAGCAGGCCCGCATCGTCGACGCGTTCCTGAGGGCCTACTTCCCGGTGAAGAGCCCCTACGAGCGCTGACGCGGCGCCGCTCACGGCGGCCGCGGTGACGGAAAGGGGGGCTGCCGACACGGTCAGTGTCGGCAGCCCCCCTTTCTCATCGGTGGGCCCTCCCGCTACCTCAGTAGATGTCCCGGTAGGTGTTCCAGCCGGTGCCCACCTTCACGCGGGCCTTGAAGCGCCCGTTGGTGTAGGAGCTGTAGCGGAACAGCTCGCCCTTGGAGTTGGCCGCGAGCAGGTCGGCACGGCCGTCCCCGTCGATGTCGCCGGGCGAGATCAGCTTGTTGTACTGCTGCCAGCCGGCGCCCAGGTAGACCTTGCCGGCGAGCGGCGAGGTGCTGACGCCGGTCCCGCGGTAGAGGTACAGCTGGCCGGCCGGGGTCCGCGCGACGATGTCGGCACGGCCGTCCCCGGTGAAGTCCCCGGCGCCCACGATCTTGTTGTAGGCGTTCCAGCCCCCGCCCACCCTGAGCGGTGAGGACAGGGAGGCGCCGTGGCCCTTGCCGCGGAAGAGGAACAGGGTGCCGGACGTGTCCCGGGCGAGCAGGTCGCCCTTGCCGTCGTCGTTCAGGTCGCCCGGGCCGAGGAAGAGGTTGTACTTGCCCCATCCGGTGGCCAGGGATTCGTCGGCCGTACTGGCGTAGTTGTAGAGGACGCCGTTGTACAGCTCCAGAAGGTCCGCGTTCCCGTCGTTGTCGAGCGAGGACGCGTACCCGATGCGGGCACCGGCCCAGCCGCCCGTGTCGCTGACCTGGGAGCGCGAGGTCAGCAGGCCGTTGTTCCGCACGCCGTACCAGTACAGCGTGCCCTTCGCGTCCAGACCGAGCAGCGAGGCCTTGCCGAGGTGCGGGTGGGCCCCGCTGCCGGCGAAGAGATCGACGGGCTCGAAACCGGTGCCGGCCTGCTGCTTGGTGTCGAAGCCACCCCTGCCGTTCGCCCGGTAGTAGTACAGGGCGCCGGAAGGGGTGCGGCCGAGCAGGTCGCCGAGTCCGTCGCCGTCCCAGTCGTCCCCGGCGACGATCTGGTTGTAGGCGGTCCAGCCCTGGCCGATGTGCTGCCGGGGGGCGAGCGGGGAGGTGGTGCCGCCCCGGCCGGCGTAGAAGAACAGGTCGCCGGCAGGGGTGCGGCCGACGACGTCACCGATGCCGTCGCCGTTCATGTCCCCCATGCCGACCAACTGGTCGAACATGGACCAGCCGCCGCTGATCCGGACCCGCCCGCGGAGCGGGGAGGACACGTTGCCCGTGCCCGCGTACAGGTACAGGTCTCCGGCGTAGGTCCGCGCGAGCAGGTCGGGCCTGCCGTCTCCGGTCACGTCCCCGGGCGCGATGACCTTGTTGTAGATCTGCCAGCCCGTGCCGCTCCAGGTGGCGTAGCCCGTGTTGTCCACGCCCCAGCTCTGGAACAGGGAGAGGGTGCCCGTCTGCGACAGCGTGAAGACCTCCGGGCCTCCTTCGCCGTCGACGTCGCCGGGCGTGATGATGTCCTTCTGCTTCTCCTCGTAGTCGTTGACGTTGATGGCGTACGGGGTGAACTCGCCCGTCGTGGTGCGCCAGACGTACGTGGCGCCGTCCTGCAGCCGCATCAGCATGTCGGTGTAGCCGTCACCGTCCACGTCGAAGCGGGCCGCGGGGGCCGCGGCGACGAGCGCCCGCGGCGCCTGCCGCTTCGCCTTCGGCGTGACACGGTCCAGCCGCGGCAGTTCGGACTTGGGTACCGTCACGTCGATGTCCGGCGACGGCTTGTCGGCGGCGACGGCCGGAGTGCCGAGCAGCATGCCCGCGGCCACCGCGAGGGCGGTGCAGCCGAGCAGGCGGGAACGCCGTGCTCTCTTGGCGGTACGCGAAATGGACAAGGGCCCCCCACAGGTGAAGTCGATGAGTCGGCGTGGTGAAGGAAGTGCGACCACTGCCGGTGATCACCGGATTGTATGTGACACCTGTGACACTTGAGACCCGGGTTTCGCACACCAGTTGGATCCCGTCGTGCGCCGGCCGGAGGGCCGCCGGCGTCAGACTTCCTGTCCCTCGGCGGCCTGGGCGGGAGTCGGCACCGGGCGGCGCTCGTCGAACGGCACGAAGGGCAGCGGCGTCCGCTCCCCGAGGAAGACGCGCCGTACGACGCGCTCAGCCGCGCGCCCGTCGTCGAACTCGCAGAAACGTCGGCGGAAGGCGTCCCGGCGCCTGGCCGTCTCCGTGCTGTCGTAGGCGCCCGAGGAGAGCAGCGCCAGCAGTTCCTCCTGCGTGGTGGCCACTGCGCCGGGCGGTTCCTCGGTCAGGTCGAAGTAGGTGCCGCGGACGGCGGAGTAGATCTCCCAATCGGGGATGTAACTGATGACCGGGCGGTCCAGCACGGCATAGTCGAACATCGCGGAGGAGTAGTCCGTGATGAGCGCGTCCGCGGCGAGGTACAGCTCCTCGACCCGGGGATGCGCGGTCACGTCGACGATCCGGCCCGCGCGGCGGAGCTCGTCGACGTGCGGGGAGCTGCCGTAGAAGTAGTGGCCGCGCACCAGCAGGGTCACGCCGGGCCCGAGTTCCCGGGTGAACCGGGCCAGGTCGAGGGGAGGCTTGAAGCCCGGCTGGTACTCGCGGTGCGTCGGCATGTACAGGAACGCCTTCGTGCCGCCGGCCAGACCCAGGGCCGTGCGCGCCCGGCGCACGTCCTCGGCGCCGGCGCGGGCGAGGACGTCGTTGCGCGGGTAACCGGTCTCCAGCGCCGTGTAGAAGGAGGGGTAGGCCCGCTCCCACACCAGGGTCGAGTGCCGGTTGGAACTGATGCTGTAGTCCCAGCGGTCGCAGCGCCTGAGGAGCCCGGCGAAGCTCATGTTCGTGGACGCCGGGTACTTCCGCTGGTCCAGGCCCATGGTCTTCAGCGGAGTCCCGTGGTGGGTCTGCACATGGATCTGACCCTTCCGCTTCACCACGGCGTCCGCGAAGTTCACGTTGTTCACCAGGTACGTGGCGCGTGCCATGGCGGCCCAGTACTCCCGCGAGCCGGCACGCACGTGGTCCACGCCCGCGGGCACCTCGGACACCGTGTCGGGCCGGATCACCCACACGCGGCGGATGTGTGGCGCGAGGCGGGCGAGTTCGGCGTCGATGGCCGCGGGATTGCAGGACACACTGCGACTCCAGTAGGCCGAGAACACGGCCAGGTTCTCGTCCAGCGGCATTCTCAGCTGGGCGCGGTAGAACAGGTCCATCGCCCGTCGCTTGGACCGGTTCACGGCGGACTGCGTGCGTTTCCTGACCTGCTCTCCCGCTTTCGCCGCATGCGTCGCTCCCGCCATCGCGGTGTACGCCCCGCGTCCCAGCATCGCGTACTTACGGCCGTGATTTCCGGGCGGTCGGGGGAAGTCCAGCGGTAGACGGGCGCGGTAGTCGGCCGCCGCCCGCCGGAAGAATTCCGCGCGCGCATTCCGCGGCAGACGGTCCGGGCGCTCCAGCACGGTCAGATAGTGGTCGATCATTTTCCGGAACAACGGCGCACGCCACTGCTCGAGTTCCTGGTGCGCGTCGAGATAGGTGAACACGCGCCGGTACTGATCGAAGATGTCGAAATGTTTGCGGCTGACCGTCTTGAGGATGTTGCCGCCCTCCCGGCGCTGCCGGTAGTGGACGCAGACGCGGTCCAGCAGGGCGATCCGCTCGGCGGTGATCAGGGAGCAGAACGTCCAGGGGGCGTCCTCGTAGTACCCCGGTGGGAAGGCGAGTCCGGTCCCGGTGACGAACTCGCGCCGGTACGCCTTGTTCCAGACGATCTGCAGCAGGTCGAGCAACTGCGGGTGCTCGGCCAGGGAGAAGACGTCCGAGCCGTCGTGCGCGAGCAGGTCCGCCCGCTGGTTGCGCCTGACCCTGCCGTCCCAGTAGGTGCGGGCGTAGTCGTAGACGAGGATGTCGGGACCGCCGGTGGCGTCGATCCGCTCGGCCATCGCCGCCAGCGCGCCGCCGGTCAGGGTGTCGTCACTGTCCAGGAACAGCACGTAGTCGCCCTGCGCCTTTTCCAGCCCGGCGTTGCGCGCGAGCCCCAGTCCCACGTTCTCCGCGAGGTGAATCACGTGCATGCGCGCATCGCGGTCCGCGTATTCGTCGAGGATCGCCCCGGAGGCGTCCGGTGAGCAGTCGTCGACCGCGATGATCTCGAAGTCCGCGTAGTCCTGCCCGAGTACGGAGTCGAGGCACTCGGACAGGTAGCCCTGCACTTTGTAAACGGGGACGACGATGGAGAAAGTGGGCATCCTCTACAACCTGTTCCAAGGGAGCTGACCGTGGGGCTGTGGGCACGGTAGCCGGGCAGTCTGTGCCGTGCCGCCAAGGGTAATGTCCGCGATGTCGACCTCCTAGCCCATATGTCCGGATTGCTTTTCACGGATTTCCCCACACGTCGAACAGCAGGCACAAGTCGCGGAATGCCTGCACAAGCGCCTCCGGTGGCGGTGCCCCCTCGGTCGCGCACCCTGTCCGCAGCCTGGACGCGCTCCGCGGCGAACGGCGCCGTTCGCGTAGATTGCGTGGCGAGCGCAGACACCGGCGCGCGTCGACGCGAGAGGGCAGACGGCACAGTGGCAGGGGCAAGGCAAGCCGTGGGCGAGGCCCGCAGGATCGTCGTCAAGGTCGGTTCCTCGTCGTTGACCACCGCGGCCGGAGGCCTGGACGCCGACCGCGTCGACGCGCTCGTCGACGTCCTCGCCAAGGTGCGGGGCGCCGACAAGGAGGTCGTCCTCGTCTCCTCCGGTGCCATCGCCGCAGGCCTCGCCCCCCTCGGCCTGCGCCGCCGCCCGAGGGACCTGGCCCGGCAGCAGGCCGCCGCCAGCGTCGGCCAGGGCCTGCTGGTGGCCCGCTACACCGCCTCCTTCGCCCGCTACGGCGTCCGCGTCGGCCAGGTGCTCCTGACGTCGGACGACATGAGCCGCCGCTCCCAGCACCGCAACGCCTCCCGCACCCTCGACAAGCTCCTCGCGATGGGCGCCTTCCCGGTCGTCAACGAGAACGACACCGTCGCCACCGACGAGATCCGCTTCGGCGACAACGACCGCCTCGCCGCCCTCGTCGCCCACCTGGTCCGCGCCGACCTGCTGGTGCTGCTGTCCGACGTCGACGGCGTCTACGACGGCGACCCGAGCAGGCCGGGCACCTCGCGGATAGCGGAGGTGCGGGGCCCGGCCGACCTCGCGGACGTCGAGATCGGCAGCGCCGGCAAGGCCGGGGTCGGCACCGGCGGCATGGTCACCAAGGTCGAGGCGGCCCGCATCGCCGCGGCCGCCGGCATCCCCGTGGTGCTCACCAGCGCCGTCCACGCCGCCGACGCCCTGGCCGGCGGCGACACCGGCACCTACTTCCACGCCACCGGCAAGCGCTCCACCGACCGCCTGCTGTGGCTCCAGCACGCCTCCGCCCCGCGCGGCGCGCTCATGCTCGACGCCGGGGCGGTGCGCGCGGTCGTGGAGGGCCGCAAGTCGCTGCTCCCCGCCGGGATCGCCGGTGTCGAGGGCGAGTTCGCCGCGGGCGACCCCGTGGAGCTGCGGGACGGCGAGGGGCGCGCGGTGGCCCGGGGGCTCGTCGGCTTCGACGCCAAGGAGATCCCGCGGCTGATCGGCCGCTCCACCCGGGAGCTGGCGCGCGAACTCGGACCGGAGTACGAACGCGAGGTCGTACACAGGGACGATCTGGTGATCCTGCACCCGTAATAGGTCGAAACGTCCCCGAATCGGTGGTGGACGTTCCGCAAAACCGCCACAGGATCCCTTGCGGCCTGCTCAACTTTCCTCAGGGACACGCCCGGCCCACCGCCGGGCCCAGCCGTGTGCGTGAAGGAGGCCGTCGTGAGCGGAGTGCGCCCTGGGACGGCGGCGTCCCGCGGTGGTACCGGCTCCCGGGGCGGTACCGGACCGCGCGGCGCCGGCGGGGCCCGCGGCGGTGCCCGCGCGGGCGGCGAGGAACGCGCCCTGACGAGCGTCGCCGCCGGCGACCGCTTCCGGGGCGAGGAACCGGCCCACACGCCGCGCCTGTGGCACGTCACCCTCAGCGTCTCCGGCTCCCGCGCCCCGCTCCCCGAGGTGCGCCGCGCCCTGGAGCAGCTCGCCCACGACCACCCCTTCCTGCTGACCAGCCGGTACGCCGACGACCACGCGGAGATCCGGTACTGGGAGGAGGCCCGCGACCTGCACGACGCCGCCGCCGTGGCCCTGCGCCTGTGGGGCGAGCACCGGCAGACCGCGGGACTGCCGCCCTGGGAGATCGTCGGCCTGGAGGTCATCGACCGCGCGACCTACCACCAGCGCATCGCCGCGGGATACGGACCCGCCCCCGCGACCCCGGTCGGCGTCCACCCCTTCTAGGCCTTCCACCCCTTCCAGCCCTTTTGCCCCCGTCCGGCGCATGTCTCGCGGTATGGGACGAGCGGTGAACGGCTCCCTCCGGCCCACTACGCTTCCCCTCATGACCACGCTCTCGCCGTACGACTCGATGTCCCCGGTCACCCGGGCCGCCTACCGGGCCAAGGCCGCCGCGGCCGACCTCGCGCCGCTGCCGCGGGCCGCGAAGGACGACGCGCTGCTCGCCGTCGCGGACGCGCTGGAGGTCCGTACGAGCGAGATCGTGGAGGCCAACGCCCAGGACGTGGCCAAGGCCCGCGCGGCCGGGACCAGCGAGGCCATCGTCGACCGGCTCACGCTGACCCCGGAGCGGATCCGCGCCATCGCCTCCGACGTGCGCGACGTCGTCGCACTGCCCGACCCGGTCGGCGAGGTCGTACGCGGCTCCACCCTCCCCAACGGCATCGACCTGCGCCAGGTCCGGGTGCCGCTCGGCGTGGTCGGGATCATCTACGAGGGCCGGCCCAACGTCACCGTCGACGCCGCCGCCCTGTGCCTGAAGTCCGGCAACGCCGTCCTGCTGCGCGGCTCTTCCTCCGCGTACCGGTCGAACACCGCCCTCGTCCGGGTCGTCCGCGACGCCGTCGGCGGGGCCGGGCTGCCGGCCGACGCCGTGCAGCTCGTGCCGGGCGAGAGCCGCGAGAGCGTCCGCGAGCTGATGCGCGCCCGCGGCCTGGTCGACGTGCTCATCCCGCGCGGCGGCGCCTCGCTGATCAACACGGTCGTGCAGGAGTCCACCGTCCCGGTCATCGAGACCGGCACCGGCAACTGCCACGTCTACGTCGACGCGCAGGCCGACCTCGACACGGCCGTCGACATCCTGGTCAACTCCAAGGCGCAGCGCGTCAGCGTCTGCAACGCCGCCGAGACCCTCCTCGTCCACCAGGACATCGCCGCCGCGTTCCTGCCCCGCGCCCTGGACGCCCTCGCCGAGGCCGGCGTCACCGTGCACGCCGACGAGCGGGTCATGGCGCACGCCGGGGACACCAAGGCGACCGTGGTGGAGGCCACGCCGGAGGACTGGGAGACGGAGTACCTGTCGTACGACATCGCCGCGGCGGTCGTGGACTCCCTCGACAAGGCCGTCGAGCACATCCGGCTGTGGACCTCCGGCCACACCGAGGCCATCGTGACGACCTCGCAGCAGGCCGCCCGCCGCTTCACCCAGTTGGTCGACTCCACCACCGTCGCCGTGAACGCCTCCACCCGGTTCACCGACGGAGGCCAGTTCGGCTTCGGCGCCGAGATCGGCATCTCCACCCAGAAGCTGCACGCCCGCGGCCCGATGGGCCTGCCGGAGCTGACCAGCACCAAGTACATCGTCACCGGTGACGGACACGTGCGGCGCTGAGGCGCGTGCCGGGGCACGGGTGCCCGGCACGCGCCGTGCCGGGCACCACTGATCCGAACGGGGCATCTCACCCACCGGATGATTTTCCCCGCCGTCTGCCCAAATCGACCCCCCAGGTCTACGCTGGTCCCGTGCCGGAGGACGTGGGGGGTAGGCCGTTCCCTGACGGCTGGGAGCCCGACGACGAACACGACCACGGGGTGTCGGACGAAGAGTTCGCCTCCGTGGTCCTCGACGAGGCCTTCGTACAGGCGGCCGCGGTGCACGAGCCGTCCGCCGTCGAACGCCTCCTGGCGGCCGCGCAGGCCAGGGCCGAGGCCACCGAGGCCGAAGCGGCACGCCGCGGCCGCTCCCGGGCCGAGCGCTACGACGACGGCTACGGCGATTTCGGTCATGATCCCGACCTCGACGACCCGGACGACGACCGCGACCTCCTCGACCGCCCGTACGGCGCCCCGCCGGCCACCGGCAAGCAGGTCCGCTGGCACCGGCCCGTCGCCTGGGTGCTCGCCCTGGTGATGGGCGTCGGCATGGTCGCGCTGGCCTTCGCGGCGGTCTACCGGGGCACATCCTCCGGCAGCGGCCCGGAGCAGATGCCGCCGCCCGCCTCGACGGGGCCGGAGCAGGGCGGCACGGTGACCCCCTCGGCCTCCGCCGACTACTCCGGGCCCCCCGTCCCGGTGATCCCGCGCAGCCCCTGACCTGCCGGTCCGACGGCCCGAACCTGTCCCGACTTGGCCTGCGTCAGCGCGTTTACGCGGCTCTCCCCGGACCTACCCTGAAGGTATGGCAGGGCTTGGCGACCCGCCGGGAGGGACGCCCGAGGGCGCCCCCGGAGGCGGGGAGGACGAATACCGGTCCGTCGTCTTCGACGAGTCGTTCGTCCGCGCTGCCCGCCTCCAGGAGTTCTCCGCCCGGGAGCGCATCGCCGACCACGCCCCGGCCGTGCGCCGGCGCCCGCCGACGCGCCGGGGCCTGCCCCGGCAGGTGCTGCTCCTCTTCGTGCTGATCGCCCTCGCCTTCGGCACCGCGATCTACATGGGCATACGGCACCCGTACCAGAACCCCGCCGCACGTCCGCAGCCCGACCAGGTGCGGATGAGCGTCGTCCCGCTCGCCCCCCGGGGCGAGGTCCCCGGCGCCGGCGATCCCGCGTACCTGTACGCGCACAGCCCGGCCGCGCACTTCGCGGCCGGGGCCGAGGGCATCCCCCTGCCGGGTGCCCGGCGCACCGCGCACTTCTCGGACGACCAGGTGATGAACGCGCTGATCACCGCCAAGAACTACATCGTCCGCTCGGCGCTCGACCCGGACGTGCTCGGCGGCCGCGACGTCCGCTCGGTGCGGGTGCTGCTCGATCCCGACCAACTCGCCCAGTTCGACGAGAGCTTCGCCCACCCCGCGGCCGACGGCCGGCACGCGCCCACCGGGTGGCTGGTGCGCTTCGACCCCTCGTGGGCCGAACCGGCCGGCGACGAGATCAGGGTGCGGGGCAGCCTGACGGTGGCGGAGAGCGACGCCTCCACCCTCGAGGTCACCGCCGACCACACCCTCGTCTATCCCCTGCGGCCCGCCGGCGACGCGCGGGCCGAGGCGTCGCTGTTCACCGTCCGGCGCGAGCTGCACTTCCGCTTCGACCGGGACGACCTGCGCCTGCACCAGACCCAGCTCGTGGCCTCCTCGGTGCAGGCCGGACCGCTGTCCTGCACCGAGGACTCGGCGAACCACCTGCGTCCGCTGCTCGCCGGCCAGACGGCCAAGGGCGGTGGCCCCGCCGGTACCGACCCGTACTCCACCGGCGGCGCCGCGGCCGTGTGCGGCACCCTGGCGAAGGGCGCCCAGCCGGCGGTGTGAGCGGCGGGGCACCCGCCCGCGGCGGACTCAGGCGCCGTCGCGCGGCGGACGGCCGTCCGGCGTCTCAGGACCGCCCGGTCCCGCGGAGCCGTCGGCGCCGTCCGAGCCGTTCGTGTCCCTGGGCGGCCTCGGCGAGGAGGACGTGAAGCCGCCGAAGCCGCGCCGCATCCGGTCGCCCAGGTCGCCGGCGCCGCCCGCGATGTCGTTCACCAGCTTCATCAGCGGGTCCTTGGAGCTGCGCACGTGGGTGGCGTAACTGGACGCCGACTCGCGGAAGGAGTCCCGGACCGAGGCGTCCTTGTCCTCCTCGCGGCGCGGGTAGTGGCCGTCCATGATCCGCTGGTAGTCCCGGGAGGCCTCCCACTTCTTCAGCTCGGCGGCCCGCACCGTGGCGAACGGGTGCGAGCGGGGCAGCACGTTCAGGATCTTCAGCACGGAGTCGCGCAGGTCGCCCCCGGCCTCGTACTCGTCGGCCTGCTCCAGGAACGCGTCCACGTTCATCTCGTGCAGGTGGTTCCCGCCCGCGATCTTCATCAGGCCCCGCATGGACGCCTGGAGGTCCTGGCCGACCAGCAGCCCCGCGCGGTCGGCGGACAGCTCCGACTTGCGGAACCACTCGCGCAGCGCGGTCACGACCGCCATGATCGCCACGTTGCCCAGCGGGATCCAGGCGACCCGGACGGCGAGGGACGTCAGGAAGAGCAGGATCGTCCGGTACACCGAGTGCCCGGACAGCGCGTGCCCGACCTCGTGCCCGACGACCGCCCGCATCTCCTCCTCGTCCAGCAGCTCCACGAGCCCCGTGGTGACGACGATGATCGGCTCGTCCAGGCCGATGCACATCGCGTTCGGAACCGGGTCCTGGTTGACGTACATCGGCGGGACCTTCTCCAGGTCCAGGATGTAGCAGGCGTCCCGCAGCATGTCGTTCAGGTGGGCGAACTGCCGGTCCGAGACGCGCACCGAGTCGGACAGGAACAGCAGCCGCAGGCTCCGCTCGGGCAGCAGGCCGCTCAGGGCCTTGAACACCGTGTCGAAGCCGCTCAGCTTCCGCAGCGCCACCAGGGCACTGCGGTCGGCCGGATGCTCGTACGCCCGCGAGGAGATCCCCGGAAAGCGCCTGCGCTGCCTGCTCGGCACCCTCTCCTGCCCGTTGTGCTGGTGGCCGTCGGACATGTCTTCCCCCATGTGCGTGTGTAGGGCCTCTGCGCGGGAAAGGCCCTTTGCCAACCCTTGTGCGCCCCTTTGCGTCCCCGGAGCCGGGCCCAGCCTGGGCGGAGATACCGTGGACGGGCAGTACAGCGAAGGAGTCACCGTCATGGAGCACACCCCCCACACCGCCTGGCTCGCCGGGGCGGTGACCGCGGCCGAACAGCAAGGGGCGGGCAATCTGCTCCGGGTCATCCTGATCGTGATGGTGCTGGGCTGTGTGCTGACCGCGTGGTTCCTGCTGCGGGGGTACAAGCGGAAGGACGACTGAGGCGGCCGGAAGGTTCCCCACGGCACGGCCGCCGGGACCGCGGCCGTCTCCAACGGCGGAGTCGGGGTGATCGTCCGCGGGACGCCCGCATACGATGAGCCGCGACGTCCTTATCCCGCCCACACCTGATAGGTCCTGCCGAAGATGAGCTTCCACAGCACCGCTGCCCAGTTGGCCACTCTCGCTGCCGAGGGCGAGGGGCACGGCGGCAACCACGAGAGCCTCAGCCCCTACCTCACCGGCGGCGCCGCGCTGTTCATCCTGCTGTTCCTGCTGTGGATCACCACGCGCTTCAACCGCGACCGCTGAGCGCGAGGGGGGATCTTCGGCCCCGGACCGGGCCGGTAGGGTCTGCACGCATGGGAGAGCAGGACATGCCTACCGGTCCGGCGCGCGACGCGGCGAGGGGCACACAGAACCGTTCGTTGCCCGCCCCGGGCAACGGTCCGGCGCGATCGGGCAGGCGCCGCCTGGGTGTCATGGGCGGCACCTTCGACCCGATCCACCACGGTCACCTCGTCGCGGCCAGTGAGGTCGCCGCGCAGTTCCACCTCGACGAGGTGGTGTTCGTGCCCACCGGGCAGCCCTGGCAGAAGAGCCACCGCACGGTCTCCGCGGCCGAGGACCGTTACCTGATGACGGTCGTCGCCACCGTCGAGAACCCGCAGTTCTCGGTCAGCCGCATCGACATCGACCGCGGCGGCCCCACCTACACCGTGGACACCCTGCGCGACCTGCGCGAGCTCAACCCGGACACGGACCTGTTCTTCATCACCGGCGCCGACGCCCTCGCCCAGATCCTCACCTGGCGCGACAGCGAGGAGCTGTTCTCCCTCGCGCACTTCATCGGCGTCACCCGGCCCGGCCACCACCTGACGGACGCCGGACTTCCCAAGGGCGGTGTCTCGCTCGTCGAGGTCCCCGCCCTCGCCATCTCCTCCACCGACTGCCGTGCGAGGGTCGCCAAGGGCGATCCCGTCTGGTACCTGGTGCCCGACGGAGTCGTGCGCTACATCGACAAGCGCCAGCTGTACCGCGGCGACTGAGCCGAGAGGGGCACCGGTGAACGACCCATACGACGCGGGATACGGCAACGGCCAGGCCGACCCGTACGAGCTCGTCGGCTACGACGAGTACGGCCGGCCGGTCTACCGCCAGGCCCAGGCCCCGGGCGGGCAGCAGCCGTACGACCCTTACGCGCAGCAGCAGGAGCAGTACGCACAGCAGCCGTACGGGCAGCAGGACCTGTACGGGCAGGGCCACGGCTACGACCCGTACGCCACCGGCACCCCCCAGGCCGCCGCGCCGTACGACCCCTACCCCGCCCAGGACGTCCAGGGCACCGGGCAGCAACCGCCCGTCCCCGAGGCCGGCCACGGCCGGTACGGCGGCCACGGCCCCGCCCCGCAGCCGCCGTACGACGCGTACGACCCGTACGGCCAGGCCGCGACGAGCGGCCGGCAGCCGCTCGTCGCCGAACAGACCGCCCACGTCCCGCAGCAGGCGGGCCCGCCGGGGGAACCGGAGCCGGCGGCCCCCGACGAACCGGAGCGGGAGTACAGGACCGAGCAGTTCGCCTTCGTCGAGGAGCCCACCGACGACTCCGAGGACGTCATCGACTGGCTCAAGTTCACCGAGAACCGCACCGAGCGCCGCGAGGAGGCCCGGCGCCGCGCCCGCACGCGCGTCGTCGCCCTCGTCGTCGCCCTGGCCCTCGTCGCCGTCGGCGGCGTCGGCTACCTCTGGTACGCCGGAAAGCTGCCCGGCCTGTCCTCGTCGGACTCCGGGAAGGGCGGTACGACGGCGGCGGGCGCCCAGAAACGCGACGTGATCGCCGTCCACCTGCACGACACCGCCAAGGGCGGCACCTCCACGGCGCTGCTCGTCGACAACACCACCACCAAGCGGGGCACCGCCGTCCTGCTGCCCAACTCGCTGGCCCTGACCGGCGACGACGGCACCACCACCACGCTCGCCGAATCTCTCGACGACGACGGCCCCGACGCCACCCGGACCGCGCTCGACTCGGCCCTCGGCACCGACATCGGGGGCAGCTGGCGGCTGGACACCCCGTTCCTGCAGATCCTGGTGGACCTGGTCGGCAACATCGAGGTGGACACCGACGCCGACGTGCCCGACCCGGCCGTCAAGGACAAGGGCGCCGCACCCCTGGTGCGCAAGGGCGCGAAGCAGACCCTCAGCGGCAAGATGGCCGTCGCCTACGCCACCCACCGCGGCCCGGGGGAGTCCGCCGACGCCCAGCTCCAGCGGTTCGGACAGGTCCTGCACGGCGTGCTGCGCAAGATGTCCTCCGACCCGCAGGGCGCGACGGTCACGGTCCAGACGCTCGGCCTGGTCCTCGACCCGCCGCTGACCGAGAGCGACCTCGGCTCCTTCCTCGCCGGACTCTCCGAGCTCGCCAAGGGCGGCGACTTCGGGACCGCGCTGCTGCCCGTCGGGAGCGACGGCCGGCTCAGCGCCGAGGCCGGCGACGAGATCGTCAAGGACGTGCTCGGCGGCACCGCCAAGAGCCCCGACGAGGACGCGGCCGTCAGCGTCGCCGTCCGCAACGCCACCGGCGTCGAGGACCGCGCGGGCAAGGCCCGCGTCGCCCTCCTCAACGGCGGCTTCACCTTCCTGGAGGGCGGCACCGCCTCCGGCACCGAGGCCACGTCGCAGGTCCTGTACGCGGAAGCCGCCGACAAGGAGGACGCCGTCCAGGTGGCCAAGACCCTGGGCCTGCCCGACGGGTCCGTCATCCGGGGCGAGGTCGCGGCGAACGCCGACGTCTCGGTGGTCCTCGGCCGGGACTACGAGCCGGCGACGTAGGCCCTGTCGCCGTTCCGTGGGGCACCGTCGGCGGTCGTGAGACCCTTGAGGTCAACCGACCGCCGACCCGAAAGCCAGGCAGTGACCGCGACCGACCGCTCCATCGAACTCATCAACACCGCAGCGCAGGCGGCAGCCGACAAGCTCGCGCACGACATCATCGCCTACGACGTCAGCGACGTGCTGTCGATCACGGACGCCTTCCTGCTGGCCTCCGCCCCCAACGACCGCCAGGTCAAGTCGATCGTCGACGAGATCGAGGAGCGGCTGAACAAGGAACTCGGCGCCAAGCCGGTCCGCCGCGAGGGCGACCGCGACGCGCGCTGGATCCTGCTCGACTACGTCGACATCGTCGTCCACGTCCAGCACAGCGAGGAGCGCGTCTTCTACGCCCTGGAGCGCCTGTGGAAGGACTGCCCCGAGCTGGAGCTGCCCGCCGACGCCAAGGAGACCCGCGGCAAGGCGGAGGAGCACGCCAGGCTCCAGGCCGCCGAGGAGGCGACGGAGACCGACGGGGACTGGCGATGAGCGCCACCGGCGAGGTGACGTCCGGGAGGCAGGGCCGCGGCAGGCGCATCATCCTGTGGCGGCACGGCCAGACCTCGTGGAACGTGGAGCGCCGCTTCCAGGGCTCCACGGACGTCGAGCTCACCGGGACCGGCGTCGCCCAGGCCCGCCGCGCCGCCCGGCTGCTGGTCGGCCTGGGACCCGACGCGATCGTCGCCTCCGACCTCAGCCGGGCCGTGAACACGGCCGCCGAACTCGCCGCGCTCACCGGCCTCGAGGTGACGCTGGAGGAGGGACTGCGGGAGACCTACGCGGGTGTCTGGCAGGGCCTGACGCACGAGGAGATCATCGCCCGGTACGGCGAGGAGTACGCGGCGTGGAAGCGCGGCGAGCCGGTCCGCCGCGGCGGCGGCGAGCTGGAGACCGAGGTGGCCGACCGCGCCGCCCCCGTGGTGCTCCGGCACGTCGAGAAGCTCCCCGAGGACGGCACCCTCGTCGTGGTCAGCCACGGCGGCACCATCCGCACCACCATCGGACGCCTCCTCGGGCTGGAGCCGCACACCTGGGAGAGCCTGGGCGGCCTGACCAACTGCTGCTGGTCCGTCCTGGGCGAGGGCATCCGCGGCTGGCGCCTGCTGGAGCACAACGCCGGCACACTGCCGGAACCGGTGCTCGGCGACGACGACTGAGCCGCCCGCGGCCGGGCCCGGGACCCGGATTTCACTTTCCGGCAGGTCGCAGGCTAAAGTTCTTCTTGTTCGCCCCGCCGAGCGGAGCGAAACACCACACGGTCTGGCCGGGTGGCCGCAAGGGGCTATAGCTCAGTTGGTAGAGCGCCTGCATGGCATGCAGGAGGTCAGGAGTTCAATTCTCCTTAGCTCCACAGCACACGGACGAATCCCGTCCCCCTCGGGGGGCGGGATTTTTCGTTGCGTCCGTGCTTGAGCAGTCCCGCCCTCGCGGGCGTACACCTCTGTGAGGCTCCGTGTCCGGACCGGTACCGAGGCGTCGCTGACCGTATTGGCCCGGTCGTGGCAGAATCAAACGGCCGGAAGGGGACCGCGGCCCGACGGGAGGGAGTGGCGATGCCTGCGAGCATCCTCGAGGAGGTCGGTCACCTCCTCGGCGGAGCGGTGACACGGAGCACGGCCACCCGCCTCAGCTGCCCCTCCTGTGGTTCCGCGCACGTCGCCCAGGTCCTCGGTGACAACGGCGGCGTCTCCTACGTGTGCACGGCCTGCGGCCACAGCTGGAGCTGACCGATGGGTGCACACAGGCGGAAGTGCGACTGGTGCGGCAGCGGCACCCCGATCGTGCGGGACATGGAGCCGGTCAACCCGGACTACCAGTACTGGTGCGAGGAGTGCGCGCGGGCGCTGATCATAAAGGGCGACCCGATCGAGACGTACCGCGAACTCGAGGGCGAGCCGATCTACGGCCGGCTCCTCGAGGAGCACTGCACGCTCAAGCGGTTCTACTCGTTCGTGACGGCGTAACGACCGTCACATGAGGTCGAAACGGGCAAACCGGAAACGATTTGGTGTTGGGCCCGGTGGACCGTGTAATGTTGGCGTCGCCGCCGGGGAAACCGGGCGGAACGCAGGAACAAGGGGCTATAGCTCAGTTGGTAGAGCGCCTGCATGGCATGCAGGAGGTCAGGAGTTCAATTCTCCTTAGCTCCACAGGAAAACCCCCCGGATCATCGATCCGGGGGGTTTGTTCGTCTCCCGCCCCTGCTCAGCGTCCGAGCGCCCGGCGGCCCCGGCCCTGGGAGAGCACCGGCAGGTTGGTGCGCGAGGACGGCGCCTGCCCGCGGGTGTCCTCCTCGATGCGCAGGGCGAGCGCCGGGCAGCGGCGCACCGCGCGCACCGCCTTGGCCTCCGCGAAACGCGGCACGTCCGCCTGCGCCACCGTCGGGAAGCCGTCGGCGCCGAGCTCGAAGACCTCCGGGAGGATGTCCGCGCACAGACCGTGGCCCCGGCACAGCGTCCAGTCGACGTGGATCTTCTGGCGGCTGGGACCGTTCCCCTCCCCGCCGCCCGGGACGCCCGTCGGGGACGCGCCGCCCTCGAAGAGCGGCAGGACGCCCTCCACGGGCCGCCCGCAGCCGTTGCCGAGGACATGGGCGGCGAGGTCGTCCGTGAACGCCTTGACGGTCGACTCCAGGAACATCGCCGAACCGTCCGGGTGCGAGCAGGCCCCGCGCCGCTTGACGTTCCTGGCGACCTGTTTGAGCGCCTCCAGGGCGGCCGGGCCGCCGCCGTTCAGGATGTCCTCCATGCCGCGCGCCGCGGCCGGCAGGCCGAGGAAGCAGGGGCCGCACTGGCCCGCGCTCTCCTGGGCCAGCCACTGCGCCACCCGCAGCGACTCGCCCAGCGGACAGGTGCCCTGGCCGAGGGGCAGGATCGCGCCCGCGCCGAGCGAGCCGCCCACCTGCTGGAGCGAGTCGCGGGAGACGATCGCCTCGTCGACGGTCGCCGCGTCGATCCACCTGCCGTGGTAGCCGCCGGTCAGCACGCCCTGCGGCACCGGCGGGGCGCCGGCCAGCTGGAGGACGTAGCGCAGCGGCACACCGGTGGGCACCTCGATCACCATCGGGCGGGCCACCGCGCCGGAGACCGTGAGCATGACGGTGCCCGGCTCGTCGTACAGGCCGGTGTTGCCGTAGCGCTCCGGGCCGATGCGGGCGGCGATCGCCAGCTGGGCGAAGGTCTCGGCGTTGGACAGCAGGGTCGGTGCGCCGCCGACGCCGCTCCTCGAGGCGCTGACCTTGCGGCCGGGCGGGATCGCCGGGCCGCCGTCGATGGAGCGGATCAGCGAGGCCGCGGCGCCGGTGACCATCCGCACCGGGTTGCGCTGCACGCGGGCGCGCAGGGCGGAGCGGCGACCGTTGCTCAGGCCGCGTTCGGCGAGCGCGGCCTCCATGGAGCGCTGCGTGGACTCCCGGGTCACCCCGACGACGAGGGTGCGGGCGCCCATGGCCTCGGCGCACAGCAGCGCGCCGTCCAGGATCAGGTGCGGAGCACGGTTGATCAGCACCGTGTCCTTGCGGCAGGCCGGTTCGTCCTCGCTGCCGTTGACGACGACGACCGGCCGCACACCGCGCCTGATCGCCGATTCGGCGACCGAGCGCAGCTTCTTGTGGAAGGGGAAGCCCGCGCCGCCGCGGCCCCTGAGGTTGATGCGCTCGGCGAGCTGCGCGAGCTGCTCGCCGCCCAGCGGTTCGAGCGGCCCGTGCACCTTGAGGTGCATGGGCAGATCCAGTCTTTCGACAAGGTCGAAGCCCGACGTGAGCTGGGGAAGTCCGACCACGCGGACTTCGGGGACGTCGGGCAGGGCCTCGTTCACCAAGAGCCTCCGGAAGGCGTGTTCCAAGGTTCGCCCGAACCCGGTGCGCCGAAGTCGCGGGACCCGGGGGACGCACCGGGGGTCGGTTCAGTGGCGGGACCGCTGTTGTACGTGTCGTGCGGGTAGTACGCGCCGTGGGGGCCGTTCGTCTCACCGGTGTCGTACACGTCACTCCCGGCGTGGCCGGACGTGCCCGGATCGCCGTAGGCCGGGAGGGTGTGTCCGGTGTCCTGGAGCGGGTCGTAGGCCGACGGGGGAGCCTCGCCGACCGGGGGCGGCGACGGGACCGGCCAGCCGCCCGGGACGCCGGCGCCGGTGTCGGCGAGGGGCATCGTCCCGGTGGGCCGCGGGTCCGGCGGCAGCCCGGCCGGCACGCTCCGGCCGGCGGCCGGGGGCCGCTGCCGCGCCCGGGGGGAGCCGGAGACGGCACGGTAGGCCGCCGCGAAGCCGCTCGGTGGCTCCTGGAGCGGCGGAGCGAGGTGTTCCGCGGGCTCGTACAGCGGTGCGGACGGGGACGGCGCGCGCGGTGCGGGGGCCTCGCGGCGCTCGTGGTCCGGCAGCGCGGCGCCGGCCGTCGACCGGCTCCGGAACCCCGCCGGCTCCCCACGGGCCGCCCGGCCCCCCTCCGCGTCGAGGAAGCCGGAGATCCCGTCGGCGATGCGCCGCTTGACCGGGCGGGGGGCCGCGCGCAGCGCCAGGGCGGCCATGACGCCGAGCAGGGAGAGGCCGTACAGGACCGTGAAGACCGGCTTCGCGGCGCGGCCCGCGTAGAGCCCGTGCAGCAGTGCGGCGCACCAGGCCGGATAGGCCAGCATGTGCATGGCCCGCCAGCGGGCGGCCACCGGGGCGGGGGAGGCGAAGCGGTTGCGCAGGGCGCCGGTGACGCCCACGAAGATCATGAGCATGCTGGCCAGGGTGCCGAGGCCGATCAGGACGGCCCTGCCGCCGAACGCCTCGTCCTCCGTCGCCAGGAGCCCGAACGGGATCACCGCGGCGACCCATGTGGTGTGCTCCAGCGCCAGCTTGACCGTGATGTGGATCAGGAGGAACGCGATCGAGGCGACGGCGGTGCTCCGGTGCACCGCCTGGGCCAGGATCCGCCGGCGCGTGTCGAGGACGATCCGGTCCTGGGCGACGAGTCCCCAGATCACCGAGCAGCTCAGGAAGACGAGGGAGAGGACGCCGGCGCCGAAGTCCAGGAACTGGGCGAAGGTGTCGTCCACCGTGCTGTCGTTCGTCACCGCGGCGCACCTCCGCGCCTCACGGGGGCGGCGGAAGGGGACGGACCGTCACACGGACTGTCACCGCGGGGGTCGTGCGGGGGAGGGTTCATGGGGGCAACTCCGAAGCGGTTCGGGAAGGCGGTCCCGCAGCCGCACTCTAGGTCGCGCCGTACTCGCGAGTACGAGGTTTGAGTTATTGCGTTGTTATCAAATGACAATGCGCTCGTTGCGATGCCCCTTAGTGGTCGTTACGCGAAGTAACCTTTGACCTTGGTCCAGGTTTCGCGTGGAGCCCGCCGGAGCCCGCCGGAGCCCGCCGGAGCCCGGTGGTCCGGGAAGCGCGTCGCGGCCCGATCGACGACTGCGGTACCCTGACGCCATGCGTGCCGTACGCCTTCTGCTTAGCGAGCCGCGCTGATCAGTCCCGGCCCCGGTCGTAGTCCGGTGGCCGGAATCGGCGCGGCGTCCCCTCCTGTGCGAGGGGATTTTTCATTTCCCGGCAATCGCAGCCGCTGGTCTTGGATGTCGCAGCCGCTGGCAGAGACGATCGATGGAGCTTTGAGGATCATGAGCGAGACGAACCCCGCGGCGACCGCCCCCGTGACGGCGGACGCCGCGCCGCACCGCTACACGGCTGCCGTGGCCGCCGAGATCGAGGCACGCTGGCAGGACTTCTGGGACGCCGAGGGGACGTACGCCGCGCCGAATCCCAAGGGCGACCTGGCGGGCGACCCGGAGCTGGTCGCCAAGCCCAAGAAGTTCATCATGGACATGTTCCCGTACCCCTCCGGTGCGGGTCTGCACGTCGGTCACCCCCTGGGCTACATCGCCACCGACGTCTACGCCCGCTTCCAGCGGATGACCGGCCACAACGTCCTGCACACCCTGGGCTTCGACGCCTTCGGCCTGCCCGCCGAGCAGTACGCCGTGCAGACCGGCACGCACCCGCGCGTGTCGACCGAGGCCAACATCAAGAACATGCAGAGCCAGCTGCGCCGGCTGGGCCTGGGCCACGACAAGCGCCGGTCGTTCGCCACGATCGACCCCGAGTACTACAAGTGGACCCAGTGGATCTTCCTGCAGATCTTCAACTCCTGGTACGACGAGGAGGCGAAGAAGGCCCGCCCCATCGCGGAGCTGGTCGAGCAGTTCGCCTCCGGTGAGCGCGCCCTGCCCCAGGGCCGCTCCTGGAACGAGCTGACCGAGGCGGAGCGCGCCGACGTCCTGGGCGAGTACCGCCTGGCCTACGCCTCCGACGCGCCCGTCAACTGGTGCCCCGGCCTGGGCACCGTGCTGGCCAACGAGGAGGTCACCGCCGACGGACGCTCCGAGCGCGGCAACTTCCCCGTCTTCAAGTCCAAGCTGCGCCAGTGGAACATGCGCATCACCGCCTACGCCGACCGGCTGCTGGACGACCTGGACGAGCTGGACTGGCCCGAGGCCATCAAGCTGCAGCAGCGCAACTGGATCGGCCGCTCCGAGGGCGCCCGCGTCGACTTCCCCATCGACGGCGAGCGCATCACCGTCTTCACCACCCGCCCCGACACCCTGTTCGGCGCGACCTACATGGTGCTGGCGCCCGAGCACCCGCTGGTCGAGAAGTTCACCCCGGACGCCTGGCCCGAGGGCACCCGCCAGGCGTGGACCGGCGGTCACGCGACCCCGGCGGAGGCCGTCGCCGCCTACCGCGCGCAGGCCGCCTCGAAGTCGGACGTCGAGCGCCAGGCCGAGGCCAAGGACAAGACCGGCGTCTTCATCGGCGCGTACGCCACCAACCCGGTCAACGGCGAGCGGGTCCCGGTCTTCGTCGCCGACTACGTCCTGATGGGCTACGGCACCGGCGCGATCATGGCCGTCCCGGCGCACGACACGCGTGACTTCGCGTTCGCGCGCGCCTTCGAGCTGCCGATCCGCTGCGTCGTCGAGCCGACCGACGGGCGGGGCACGGACACCTCCGCCTGGGAGGACGCCTTCGCGTCGTACGACGCGAAGATCGTCAACTCCTCGGGCGAGGGCGTCTCCCTGGACGGCCTGGGCGTCGTCGACGCCAAGGCGCGCGTCACCGAGTGGCTGGAGCGCACCGGCACCGGCGAGGGCACCGTCAACTTCCGCCTGCGCGACTGGCTGTTCAGCCGCCAGCGCTACTGGGGCGAGCCCTTCCCGATCGTCTACGACGAGGACGGCGTCGCCCACGCCCTGCCCGAGTCGATGCTGCCGCTGGAGCTGCCCGAGGTCGAGGACTACTCCCCGCGCACCTTCGACCCGGACGACGCCGACACGCAGCCCGAGACGCCGCTGTCGCGCAACGAGGACTGGGTCAACGTCACCCTGGACCTGGGCGACGGCCCGAAGAAGTACCGGCGCGAGACCAACACCATGCCCAACTGGGCCGGTTCCTGCTGGTACGAGCTGCGCTACCTGGACCCGCACAACGGCGAGCGGCTGGTCGACCCGGAGATCGAGCAGTACTGGATGGGCCCGCGCGAGGGCCTGCCGCACGGCGGTGTCGACCTGTACGTCGGCGGCGCCGAGCACGCCGTGCTGCACCTGCTGTACGCCCGCTTCTGGTCCAAGGTCCTGTTCGACCTGGGGCACGTCTCCTCGGCCGAGCCGTTCCACAAGCTGTTCAACCAGGGCATGATCCAGGCCTACGTCTACCGCGACAGCCGCGGCATCGCCGTGCCGGCCGCCGAGGTGGAGGAGCGCGACGGCGCCTGGTTCCACCAGGGCGAGAAGGTCTCCCGGCTGCTGGGCAAGATGGGCAAGTCCCTGAAGAACGCGGTCACCCCGGACGAGATCTGCGCCGAGTACGGCGCCGACACGCTGCGCCTGTACGAGATGGCGATGGGCCCGCTGGACGTCTCCCGGCCGTGGGACACGCGCGCGGTGGTGGGCCAGTTCCGGCTGCTGCAGCGGCTGTGGCGCAACGTCGTCGACGAGGACAGCGGCGAGGTGACGGTCGTCGACGCCGAACCCGACGAGGACACGCTGCGCGCGCTGCACAAGGCGATCGACGGGGTGCGCGGCGACCTGGAGGGCATGCGGTTCAACACCGCCATCGCCAAGGTCACCGAGCTGAACAACCACCTGACGAAGTCGGGCGGCCCGGTCCCGCGCTCGGTCGCCGAACCGCTGGTGCTGATGGTCGCGCCGCTGGCCCCGCACATCGCCGAGGAGCTGTGGCGCAGGCTGGGCCACACCGACTCGGTCGTCCACCGGGACTTCCCGGTCGCCGACCCGGCGTACGTCGTGGACGAGACGGTGACCTGCGTCGTGCAGATCAAGGGCAAGGTCAAGGCGCGGCTGGAGGTCGCCCCGTCCATCTCCGACGAGGAGCTGGAGAAGGCGGCGCTGGCCGACGAGAAGGTCGTGGCCGCGCTGGGCGGGGCCGGGATCCGCAAGGTCGTCGTGCGGGCGCCGAAGCTGGTGAACATCGTCCCGGCCTGACCGGCCGAGGGCTCGGGGTGGTCCCCTACGGGCAGGTTCGGGGTTCTGTCGGAACCCCGGGCCTGCCCGCTGCGTTTACCGTGGAAGAGCGGCGCGGAGAGCGCCGCGGCCTGCCCGGTGGGCGGGCCGGACGGTCCGAGGAGGAGCTTCGTGGAAGCAGTGATCACAGTCTTCGCCCTGCTCTTCCTGCTCGCCGTCGTGCTGGGCGTCTACGCCACCGTGAAGGCGGTCGGCGCCGCCAAGCGCAGCGTGGACCGCGGCATCACCCAGGCCCGCCGCACGGTCGAGGACCACACACTGCGGGCCAAGTCCCTCGTCCAGACCGGCCCGGCGGCGGAGCTCGCCCAGCTGCGGCTCACGCTGCGCACCTCGATGCGGACCACACAGGACGCGCTGCACGCGGGCGCGGCCGAGGACGAGTCCCTCAAGGAGTCCCTCGTCCTCTTCGAGCGGCTCAGTGCGCACGGCTTCGAACTCGACGGTGAGCTCAGGCGGCTGGAGGCCGAGCCGGACCGTGCCATGCTCGCCGAGCGCCTGCCCGCGCTGCGCGAGCGCACCGAACGCATCACCCGGTCGGCGGACTCCCTGCGCTGGGCGGCCCGTGACCGCGCCCACCGCTTCGCGGACGACGACCTGGACTCGCTCAGCGCCCAGATCGACGTCGAGGCCGGTGCCCTGCGGCACTGGACGGAGACCGAGCCCGCCGCGCCGCGGTCCTGGCCCGAGGCCCCGGCCGCCGACGACCCGGCCGTCCGGCGGGACCGGCCCGAGCCGCCGCGGCAGGACGAGGACCGGGAGCCGGCGCGGCCCGCCATCACCCCGCCCGGACCGCGGCCCGTGCACCCCTGGCAGAAGCGGGCCCGCCCGGAGAACACGGCCTGACCGGGGGCCCTCGCCCGCCCGATGGCGCCCGGTGTCGCCCGGTCGTCGGGGCCGGTCTGCCGTACGGGCACTACGCCAGGTAACCTCCAGCTCATGTCCCGCCATGTCGCGATCGTCACGGATTCAACGGCCTACCTCCCGGCCCGGACGATGGAGCGGCACGGCATCACCGCGGTGCCCCTGACGGTGGTCCTGGGCGACCGGGCCCTGGAGGAGGGCACCGAGATCTCGACCCGCTCGCTGGCCCAGGCCCTGCAGAAGCGACGCCCGGTCACCACCTCGCGCCCCAGCCCCGGACTCTTCGCCGAGACCTACCGGAAGATCGCCGAGTCGGGCGCCGACGGCATCGTCTCGCTCCACCTGTCCGCCGAGCTGTCGGGCACCTACGACGCCGCGGTCGTCGCCGCGCGCGAGGCGCCGGTCCCCGTGCGGGTCGTGGACACCGGGATGATCGCGATGGCCCTCGGGTTCTGCGCGCTCTCCGCGGCCGAGGCGGCGGAGACGGGCGGCACGGTCGACGAAGCGGTCACGGCGGCGGAGAAACGGGCCGCGGAGACGTCCGCCTACTTCTACGTCGACACCCTCGACTATCTGCGCCGCGGCGGCCGGATCGGGGCGGCGCAGGCGCTGTTCGGTTCCGCGCTCGCGGTGAAGCCGCTGCTCCAGCTGGGCGGCGGCCGGATCGAACCGCTGGAGAAGGTGCGCACGGCGTCGAGGGCGATCGCCCGCCTGGAGGAGATCGTCGCCGACCGCGCGGGCAGTGCTCCGGTCGACATCGCCGTCCACCACCTCGCCGCCCCCGACCGGGCGTCGGCCCTGGCGGACCGCCTGCGGGAGAGGGTGCCGGGACTGGCCGACCTGCACGTGAGCGAGGTCGGCGCGGTGATCGGGGCGCACACGGGGCCCGGGTTGCTGGGGGTCGTGGTCTCGCCGCGGTAGGCGGTGGGGGACGGCTCGCCGCTGCCCTCCGTCACCCGTGGGGGTGGGGGAGATGTCCACAACCCGGTGACGGTCCACGGAAACCGACCATGATCGTCGCGGGTCGGCCGAGGTGTCCGATCCTCGGCGCATGGCTCTTCGATCACGTCCCCGCACAGCAGCCGCGAGCAGCGGACCGGGCCGTGGGCCGGCGTCCGACGGCCGCACCCGTGCCTCCCGGCACCGCCCGGGTCCTCGCGGCCGAGCACGGCACCGCCACGCGCCGGAGGAGGAGCTCCGCCGACGGGCGGAGGCGCTCTTCGCCGAGCGTGCCGAACGCGCCGAGCACGCCGAACGCGCCGAGGAGCGGCGGGAATCGGGGACGGGGCCGCCAGGTGGGGTCGCGCCCGCCGACGCCGTCGGCGGGCCCCTCGCGGCCTTCCCGCCGGCAGGGCGCGGTGATCGCGCCGGCCCCGGCGGTCCTGGTTCCGTCGCGTCCGTCGCGCCGACGTGGCGGGAGCGGGTGGGGCCCGCGCTGCGGGAGCGGATGCCCGTGTGGCTGCAGAACCGGTGCGGGATGGAGCCGCGGAGCGTGACCGCGCTCGCGGTGCTGCTCGTCGTCGCCGCGGTCTTCGCCGCGCAGCACTTCTGGACCGGCCGCACCGAGACGGTGGCGGCACCCGAGGTGGTGCGGGAAGCGACCGCCGACGGCACGCGGGGCGCCGCGGCGGCCGGCGGGGCCACGGCCACCGGCGCGCCCCGGTCCACGGCGACGGCTCCGGCCGGTGCCGAGATCGTCGTGGACGTCGGTGGAAAGGTCCGCGAGCCCGGGATCCACCGCCTGCCGGCCGGTTCACGGGTCGAGGACGCCCTGCGAGCGGCCGGGGGAGTGCGACCCGGTACGAAGACCGACGGACTGAACCGGGCCCGCTTCCTCGTGGACGGCGAACAGGTGATCGTCGGCGTGCCCGTGCCTCCCGGCGCGGGGACCGGCCCGGGCGGTACGGCCCCGGGCGGCCCGGCCGGCGCGGTGACGGGGGCGGCCCCGGTCTCCCTCAGCACGGCGACCGCGGAGCAGCTCGAGACGCTGCCGGGCGTCGGCCCCGTGCTGGCCCGGCACATCGTCGACTACCGCACGCAGCACGGCGGTTTCCGGTCGGTGGACGAGCTGCGCGAGGTCAACGGCATCGGCGAGCGCCGCTTCGCCGATCTGCGCGATCTCGTCCGGCCATGAGCGCGCCCACGAGCACGGGGGCGGGCGCCGGGCCCCGTGCGGCCGTGCACGCCGAGTCCGGGCACCGGCTCGGTGCCGCCCGCCCCCGGCAGGAGGGCCCCACGGACCTGCGGCTCGTGCCGCCCGCGGTGGCCGCCTGGGCGACGGCGGCACTGGTGCTGGACGCGGCACCGGAGTGGTCCCTCGGCGTGGTGCTCGGCTGCGTGGCGACGGCCGGCGTCCTGCTGCTGGTGACACGGTGGCGGGCCACTCGCGGGTGGGCGCCCGTGTCGGTCGCCGCCGTGCTGCTGTGCGTGGCCGCGTCCGCCACCTCGGCGGCGCTGCACGGAGCGGACCTGCGCCGCGGCCCCGTGCCCGCGCTGGCCCGGCAGTACGCCACCGTGACCGCCGAGGTGGAGGTCACCGCCGACCCCCGGCTCACCCGGCCCCGCGTCCGCGGGGACCGCGCGGTGCCGCCGACCGTGGTGATCGAGGGGGAGGTGCGCCGGATCGAGGAGGCGAGCGGGAAGACCGTGGTGACCCGGACGCCGGTGCTGGTGCTCGTCGACACCGGCACCGACGACGGCACCGGCACCGACGCCGGCTCCGGGGCGGCGGCCGGCCGGGTGCCTCCTTCCCCCGCCGCCGCCGAGCCCTGGCTCGCCCTGCTGCCGACCACGCGGCTGCGCGCCGTCGCGCGGACGGCGCCTGCGAGGACGAGCGGGGACCGGGTCGCCGCCGTCCTGCGGGTGAGGGGCCGACAGGCACCGGACGTGGTGTCCGGGCCGTCCGGGCCGCAGCGGCTGGCCGGGCGGCTGCGCGCCGGACTGCGGGAGGCCACCGACGGGCTGTCGGGGGACGCGCGGGCGCTGCTGCCGGGCCTGGTCGTCGGGGACACCTCCCGGATCACCCCGGACCTGGACGAGGCGTTCAAGGAGACCGACCTCGCGCACACGCTGGCGGTGTCCGGCGCCAACTTCACCATCGTGCTCGCCCTGCTGCTCGGGCCGCCGGGTCTGGCCCAGCACAGCGAGCGCCGGGGGCTGGCGCCCCGCCTCGGCATCTCCCTGCGCGCGACCGCGCTGCTCGGCGGGGCGCTCGCGCTCGGCTTCGTCGTCGTGTGCCGGCCCGACCCGAGCGTGCTGCGGGCCGCCGCCTGCGGCAGCGTCGCCCTGCTCGCCCTCGCCACGGGACGCCGCCGGTCCCTGCTCCCGGCGCTGGCGACGGCCGTACTGCTGCTGGTGCTGTACGACCCGTGGCTGGCCCGCAGTTACGGCTTCCTGCTCTCCGTGCTGGCCACCGGCGCCCTGCTCACGCTCGCGCCGCGGTGGAGCACGGCGCTGCGCCGTCGCCGGGTCCCTCCCCGGCTCGCCGAGGCGCTGGCCGCCGCCGGGGCCGCGCAGGCCCTGTGCGCACCGGTGGTCGCCGTGCTGTCGGCGCGGGTGAGCCTGGTGGCGGTGCCGTGCAACCTGCTCGTGGAGTTCGCGGTGGCGCCGGCCACGGTACTGGGCTTCGCGGCCCTGGCGACGGCGCCGTTGGCGATGCCGGTGGCCGAGGCGTCGGCCTGGTGCGCGGGGTGGCCGGCCGGGTGGATCGCGGGGATCGCCCGCACCGGGGCCGCGCTGCCCGGCGCGGGAGTGGACTGGCCGGGCGGCTGGACGGGGGCCGCGCTGCTCGCCCTCGCCACGGCGGGCGTGCTGCTCGTCGGCCGGCGGCTGCTGGGACACCCCTGGTGGTGCGGTGTCTGCGCACTGCTGCTGGTGCTGGCGGTGGTGCGGCCGGGGCCGCTGCCACGGGTGATCACGGGGTGGCCGCCCCCGGGCTGGCGGATGGCGATGTGCGACGTGGGGCAGGGGGACGCCCTGGTGCTCGCGGCCGGCCCGGGCGCGGGCGTGGTCGTGGACGCCGGTCCCGATCCGGCGCTCGTCGACCGCTGTCTGCGCTCGCTCGGCGTCACCAGGGTGCCGCTCGTCGTCCTCACGCACTTCCACGCCGACCACGTCGCGGGACTGCCCGGGGTGCTGCGGGGACGCCCGGTGGGCGCGATCGAGACGACCGGGCTCGAGGAACCGGCGGACCAGGCCGAGTCCGTCCGCCGGCAGGCGGCGGCACGGCGGATCCCCGTGCGGCACGCCGCCGCCGGGGAACAGCGGCGGACCGGCCCGCTGTCCTGGGAGGTGGTGTGGCCGCCGCCCCCACCGCCCCCACCGCCGACGCCCGCGCAGGGCACCGCGCCGGGCGCGCCGACGGCCCCGGCACCGGGCCCACCGGCCGGCCCGGCAGACCCCAACGACGCCAGCGTCACCCTGCTGGTACGCACGGCCGGGATGCGCCTGCTGCTGCTCGGGGACCTCGAACCCCCGGCCCAGCAGGAGCTGGCGGGATCGCCGGCGGCCGCGGCACTGGAAGGGGTCGACGTGCTCAAGGTGGCCCACCACGGCTCCGCCCACCAGGACCCCGGTCTGCTGCGCCGGGCGGCGCCGCGCCTGGCGCTGATCAGCTGCGGCGCGGACAACTCGTACGGGCACCCGGCGCCCGCCACGGTCGCGGCACTGCGGGCCGGGGGCGCGATGGTCCTGCGCACGGACCGGGACGGGGCGCTGGCGGTCACCGGCACGGGTGCCGCGCTGCGGGTGGCGGGAGACTGAGGGCATGGAGAAGTCAGACATCGACGCCTACCTCAGCCGACTGGGAGCCGAGCGTCCGGCGGCGCCCACCGCCGACGCCCTCCACGACCTGCACCTGCGCCACCTGCGGACAGTGCCGTTCGAGAACCTGTCGGTCCACCTGGGCGAGGAGATCGAACTGGGGCAGCAGCGGCTGCTGGACAAGGTCGTGGGCGCCCGGCGCGGCGGGTTCTGCTACGAACTCAACGGTCTCTTCGCCGCGTTGCTCGGCGCGCTCGGGTACGAGGTCACGCTGCTCGCGGCGCGGGTGTACGGGGAAGGAGGCGTGCTCGGCATCCCCTACGACCACCTGACGCTGCTCGTGCGGACGGCGGACGGGGGCGACCGGCTGGCGGACGTCGGTTTCGGGGCGCACAGCCACGGACCGCTGGAGTTCGGGGAGCGGGGCGAACAGAAGGACCCCGGGGGGACGTTCCGGATCGCCGAGGCGGACCCGGACGCGGCCGGGGCGGGCGGCGGGCACGACGCGGCCGGTCCGGGAGACCTGGACGTCCTGTGCGACGGCAGGCCCGTGTACCGGGTGGAGCTGCGCCCCAAGGTGCTCGACGACTTCGTGACCGGCGCGTGGTGGCACAGCACCTCGCCCCGGTCGCACTTCCTGCGGTCGCCGGTGTGCTCACGGCTCACGGAGGACGGCGGGCGGATCACGCTCAGCGGGCGCAGGCTCACGACCACGGCCGCCGACGGGCGACGGGAGACGAGCGAACTGGCGACGGACGGGGAGGTGCTGGCGGCGTACCGGGACCTCTTCGGCGTCCGCCTCGACCGGATACCGGCTCTGCCCGGCCGGTGAGGCACCCGCCCCGGGACGGAGGGCGGAGCCCCTGCCGGGCTCCGCTCGCCGGACGTGTCCGACAATGGGGCGCGTGAGTGACGTGAGACATGTCCTGGTGCTGCCCGACCGCGACGCCGCGGAAGAGGTGGCCCAGGAACTCGGGGAACGCTTCGGGCTCGCCGAGGAGCCGCAGCTCGTCCGGGACGCCCTGGCGGGCGAGGACGACGCCGAGGACGCCCAGTGGCTCGTCCTCCTGCGGGACGAGGAGGAACGGCTGGACCCCGGCGCGCTCGACGAGTTCGTGCGCGAGTGGGACGGCTGGCGCGAGGAGCCGTGAGCCGTGGCCCGTGGTCCGCCGTCCGGGCCGTGGGACACCGTGGGGACCGTTGTCAGCGGTGCGTGCGATGCTTGTCACGATGGCCAGGAAGACTGCGAACGACGACCCCCTCGCCCCGGTGACCCTCGCCGTGGGCCAGGAGGACCTCCTGCTCGACCGTGCCGTGCAGCAGGTGGTGGCCGCCGCGAAGGCCGCCGACGCCGACACGGACGTACGCGACCTGACCCCCGACCAGTTGCAGCCCGGCACGCTCGCCGAGCTCACCAGTCCCTCGCTCTTCGCCGAGCGCAAGGTCGTGGTCGTCCGCAACGCGCAGGACCTGTCGGCCGACACGGTCAAGGACGTCAAGGCGTACCTCGGCGCACCCGCCGAGGAGATCACCCTCGTCCTGCTGCACGCGGGCGGTGCCAAGGGCAAGGGCCTGCTGGACGCCGCGCGCAAGGCGGGGGCGCGCGAGGTGGCGTGCGCCAAGATGACGAAGCCCGCGGACCGGCTGGCCTTCGTGCGGGCCGAGTTCCGCACCGCCGGGCGGTCGGCCACCCCCGAGGCGTGCCAGGCGCTGGTCGACGCGATCGGCAGCGACCTGCGGGAGCTGGCCTCGGCGGTGTCCCAGCTGACGGCCGACATCGAGGGCACGATCGACGAGGCCGTCGTCGGGCGGTACTACACCGGGCGGGCCGAGGCCTCCAGCTTCACGGTCGCCGACCGGGCGGTCGAGGGGCGGGCGGCGGAGGCACTGGAGGCGCTGCGCTGGTCGCTGGCGACCGGCGTGGCCCCGGTGCTGATCACCAGCGCGCTCGCCCAGGGCGTGCGGGCCATCGGCAAGCTGTCGTCCGCGCGCGGCGGACGCCCCGCCGACCTCGCCCGCGAGCTCGGGATGCCGCCGTGGAAGATCGACCGCGTCCGGCAGCAGATGCGCGGCTGGACGCCGGACGGCGTGTCCGCGGCCCTGCGCGCGGTGGCCGAGGCGGACGCCGGGGTCAAGGGCGGCAGCGACGACCCGGAGTACGCGCTGGAGAAGGCCGTGGTGACCATCGCGCGGGCGGCGCGTTCACGGGGACGGGCGTAGTCCCGGACGCGCGGCGGCTGATCGAGTCGCCCCCACGATCTTCGAAGAGGAGAATCGGCTGTGTCAGCCGTAGGCCGCCCAGGTACGGAGAGGTGGCGAGCGCGATGGCTGAACACCCGAACGCACAGCTGGTCCGCAAGGGCTACGAAGCCTTCGTCCGAGGGGACATGGAGACCCTGCGCACGATGATGGCGGCGGATGCCACACATCATGTGCCGGGGACCGGCGTGCTGGCCGGCGACTTCAAGGGCCAGGACGAGATCCTCGACATGTACCGGCGCCTCGGTGAGGAGACCGACGGGACGTTCACGGTCGAGCTGCGGCAGGTCCTGGTCGACGGCCGGGGGCACGCCGTGACCCTGCACCACCTCACGGCCGACCGGCAGGGCAAGCACCTGGACGAGGACGGGGGCATCGTCTTCCGGATCGTCGGCGACAAGATGACGGACCTGGACGAATGCATCGCGGACATCGACGCGATGAACGACTTCTGGTCCTAGACGACACCGAAGGCCCCGGTGCCCGTCCTGGGGAGGACGGGCACCGGGGCCTTCGGATCACGCTCGGGGACCCATGCCCGCGTGGCGAACGCAGGCCGCGCATGGGTCCGGGGTGCCGGTCGGGAGCGGATGAGAGAGGGCCCGCCCTGGGTCCTTCCGGCGATCAGACCAGATGAGAGGTTCAGCCCTTGAGGGCGCCGACCTTCTGCGCCAGCGCCGACTTCTTGTTGGCGGCCTGGTTCTTGTGGATGACGCCCTTGGAGACGGCCTTGTCGAGCTGACGCGCGGCGACGCGCTGGTACTCGGCGGCCTTCTCGACGTCGCCCGCGGCAGCGGCCTCACGAGCCTTGCGGATCGCGGTCTTCAGAGAGGACTTGACGGCCTTGTTGCGCAGCCGGGCCTTCTCGTTGGTCTTGTTCCGCTTGATCTGGGACTTGATGTTCGCCACGAATGAGCCTTTGCAGGTTCAGGCACGGGGCCGCACGGGTCCCGGGCCGGTGATTTCTTGAGGAGTGCCTCGCGCTGAGAGGGCATGAGACACAGCCCCCCACACTACCAGCGGCCGGATGACTGGCCCAAACCCGCCCTCAACCCCTCCCAAACCCCTCCATGGTCCCCGCCCGTGGGACCATGGAGGCTACGTGACGATCCGACCCGAGACCGCAGACACTGCGGACGCCTCAAGAATCAGGACCCTGCGTGCCCGCGACCCCTAGCCATGTGCCCGAGCCGAGCCGTACCGACCCGGCGCTGATCCGCAATTTCTGCATCATCGCGCACATCGACCACGGCAAGTCCACGCTCGCCGACCGGATGCTCCAGCTGACCGGTGTGGTCGAGCAGCGGCAGATGCGCGCCCAGTACCTCGACCGCATGGACATCGAGCGCGAGCGCGGCATCACGATCAAGTCCCAGGCGGTGCGGTTGCCGTGGGCCCCGACCCACGACAAGAGCGACACGCACATCCTCAACATGATCGACACCCCCGGGCACGTCGACTTCACCTACGAGGTCTCGCGGTCGCTCGCCGCGTGCGAGGGCACGATCCTCCTCGTCGACGCCGCCCAGGGCATCGAGGCCCAGACCCTCGCCAACCTCTACCTGGCGATGGAGAACGACCTCACGATCATCCCCGTGCTGAACAAGATCGACCTGCCGGCCGCGCAGCCCGAGAAGTTCGCCGAGGAGCTCGCCAACCTGGTCGGCTGCGAGCCCGACGACGTGCTGAAGGTCTCCGCCAAGACCGGGCTCGGCGTCGAGGCGCTGCTGGACAAGGTCGTCGCCGAGATCCCCGCCCCGGTCGGCGTCAAGGACGCCCCCGCGCGCGCCATGATCTTCGACTCGGTCTACGACTCCTACCGCGGTGTCGTGACGTACGTCCGTGTCATCGACGGCCAGCTCAACAAGCGCGAGCGCATCAAGATGATGTCGACCGGCGCCACGCACGAGCTGCTGGAGATCGGCACCAACTCGCCGGAGATGCTGCCCGCCGACGGCCTCGGCGTCGGCGAGGTGGGCTACCTGATCACCGGTGTGAAGGACGTGCGCCAGTCCAAGGTCGGCGACACCGTCACCAGCCAGCAGAAGGGGGCCACGGAGGCGCTCGGCGGGTACAAGGACCCCAAGCCGATGGTCTTCTCCGGGCTGTACCCGCTGGACGGATCGGACTACCCGGAGCTGCGCGAGGCACTCGACAAGCTCCAGCTCAACGACGCCGCCCTCGTCTACGAGCCGGAGACCTCCGCCGCCCTCGGCTTCGGCTTCCGCGTCGGCTTCCTGGGCCTGCTGCACCTCGACGTGATCCGCGAACGCCTGGAGCGCGAGTTCGGGCTCGACCTCATCGCCACCGCGCCGAACGTGGTCTACCGGGTGGTCATGGAGGACGGCACCGAGCACACCGTCACCAACCCGAGCGAGTTCCCCGAGGGCAAGATCAACGAGGTGTACGAGCCGGTCGTGCGCGCCACGATCCTCGCGCCGACCGAGTTCATCGGCTCGATCATGGAGCTGTGCCAGACCCGGCGCGGCACCCTGCTCGGCATGGACTACCTCTCCGAGGACCGGGTCGAGATCCGCTACACCCTCCCGCTCGCGGAGATCGTCTTCGACTTCTTCGACCAGCTGAAGTCCAAGACCCGCGGCTACGCCTCCCTCGACTACGAGCCCACCGGCGAGCAGACCTCCAGCCTCGTCAAGGTCGACATCCTGCTGCACGGCGACAAGGTCGACGCCTTCTCGGCGATCACGCACCGGGACCAGGCGTACGCGTACGGCGTGCGGCTCGTCGCCAAGCTCAAGGAGCTCATCCCGCGGCAGGCCTTCGAGGTTCCGGTCCAGGCCGCCATCGGCTCCCGGGTGATCGCCCGCGAGACCATCCGCGCCATCCGCAAGGACGTCCTCGCCAAGTGCTACGGCGGTGACATCTCCCGCAAGCGGAAGCTGCTGGAGAAGCAGAAGGAGGGCAAGAAGCGGATGAAGATGGTGGGTTCCGTGGAGGTTCCGCAGGAGGCCTTCATCGCCGTCCTCTCCAGCGACGACAGCGCGGGATCGGGCAAGGCCAAGAAGTAACCGCGGCCTTCCGCACTCCCCGGGCGAAACGGACGCGAAGGGGCCCGCCGCACGAGAGCGCGGCGGGCCCCTTCGCACGTCACGGGCGGGCCGTGGTGCGAAGTGGCAGGGCGCGGAGTCTTACGCGCGGGCCGGTCGCCCTTTACCCTGATGCCTGCCCCATAGTTACTCGTGAGTTAAACAACGGCCGGGAACGGTCGCGAGAGCAGCAGCCCGAACAACGCCCGAGAGTGAAACCAGCCGCACCTGAGCCAGCCGCACCGTCGCGGGCCCGGAGGATGTCGTGAGCGACACACAGACACTGATCGAGAACCGTCCGCCCTCCGTGGCGGGACTCTTCCTGGAGCGGGTGGCGGCCACGCCGGACGCCGAGGCGTACCGCTACCCGGTGCCACCGGCCTCCGGCGAGGGACCGGACGACTGGAAGTCGCTCACCTGGGCCCAGGCCGCCGAGCGGGTCCACGCGATCGCGGCCGGACTGATCGAGCTCGGCGTGGAGCCCGAGCAGCGCGTGGCGCTGGCCTCCTCCACACGGCTGGAGTGGATCCTCGCCGACCTCGGCATCATGTGCGCCGGCGCCGCGACGACCACGGTCTACCCGCAGACCAACGCGGAGGAGTCGGCGTACATCCTGTCCGACTCCGAGAGCCGGGTGCTGATCGCGGAGGACGCCGCCCAGCTGGCCAAGGCCAAGGAGAGGCGGGCGGAGCTGCCCGACCTCACCCACGTGGTCGTGATCGACGCGGCCGGCGCGGACACCGCCGAGGACTGGGTCCTCACCCTCGACGAGCTGGAGCGCCGGGGCGCGGCCCGCCTGGAGAAGGACCCGCAGCTCATCAAGGAGCGGGTCGGCGCGCTCACCAAGGACCAGCTCGCCACCCTCATCTACACCTCCGGCACCACCGGCCGCCCCAAGGGCGTCCGCCTGCCGCACGACAACTGGTCGTACATGGCGAAGGCGATCGCCGCGACCGGCCTGGTCACCCAGGACGACGTGCAGTACCTGTGGCTGCCGCTCGCGCACGTCTTCGGCAAGGTGCTCACCTCCGGCCAGATCGAGGCCGGTCACGTCACCGCCGTCGACGGCCGCGTCGACAGGATCATCGAGAACCTGCCGGTCGTCCGGCCGACCTACATGGCGGCCGTCCCGCGCATCTTCGAGAAGGTCTACAACGGCGTCGCCGCCAAGGCCCGCGCGGGCGGCGGGGCCAAGTACAAGATCTTCCAGTGGGCCGCCGACGTCGCCCGCGAGTACGCCCGGGTCACCCAGGACAACTTCAAGCGCACCGGCACCGCGAGCGCCCCCGCCGGTCTGCGCACCAGGCACGCCGTCGCCGACAAGCTCGTCTACGCCAAGATCCGCGAGGCCTTCGGCGGCCGGCTGCGGGCCTGCATCTCCGGCTCGGCCGCCCTCGCGCCCGAGATCGGCTACTTCTTCGCCGGCGCCGGCATCCACATCCTGGAGGGCTACGGCCTCACCGAGTCCTCCGCGGCCTCCTTCGTGAACCCCGGCGAGGCCTACCGCACCGGCACGGTCGGCAAGCCGCTGCCCGGCACCGAGGTGCGCATCGCCGACGACGGCGAGATCCTGCTGCGCGGCCCCGGCATCATGGAGGGCTACCACAAGCTGCCCGAGAAGACCGCCGAGGTCCTGGAGTCCGACGGCTGGTTCCACACCGGCGACATCGGCGAGCTCTCGCCCGACGGCTACCTGCGCATCACCGACCGCAAGAAGGACCTCATCAAGACCTCGGGCGGCAAGTACATCGCCCCCGCCGAGGTCGAGGGACAGTTCAAGGCGGTGTGCCCGTACGTCTCCAACATCCTGGTCCACGGCGCCGACCGGAACTTCTGCACCGCCCTCATCGCCCTCGACGAGGCCGCGATCACGGAGTGGGCGAAGGAGAACGGCCTGGAGGGCAAGCCGTACGCGGACATCGTCGCGGCACCGGCGACGGTCGAGATGGTCGACGGCTACGTCAAGCGGCTCAACGAGGGCCTCCAGCGCTGGCAGACCATCAAGAAGTTCCGCCTGCTGCCCCGCGACCTCGACGTGGAGCACGGCGAGATCACCCCGAGCCTGAAGCTGAAGCGACCGGTGGTGGAGCGCGAGTACAAGCACCTGATCGAGGAGATGTACGAGGGCTCGCGCGAGGCGTGACCACCACAATGTGACGAGCGAGCGGGGCGGATTCCCGGACCTGGTCGGTCTGGGACTCCGCCCCGATGCCGTGCTCCTGTCTGCCTCATGCTGGATGGACAGCAGGAGCCGACGGCAGGGCATCGGCTCAAACCGACGACCGCTCAACCACGTGTGCCGTCGGCGCTGTCGATGCATGGGACGAGAGAGGCGCCCGCGATGAAAGTCATGGCCGACAGTGCTGCCAGCCGCTAGGCTCAATGATCCTCAGGACACCCGATCAGCCAGAAACGGCCTCGGTGTACACGGTTACGGCAGAGAGAGCGTACTCACCCGATGAGCGCAGATGGCGCGGCGCGCACGCCGGATCCCGAGCTTGCCGAACTCGCCCGGACTTCACGCAACTTCGGCTTTCTGTACGACCACCTGCCGCTGCTCGTCGCCTACGGCACCGCAGCCGAGGCCCATGTCTTCACCGACCCCAACACCTCGCTCATCAAGTCCCGCCAGTTCGGCGAGGCACTCGCCTCCGACCTCGTCCTGCGGGGCCGTGTCCAGTACTCCGGCAGCAAGCAGGCCGAGCGCCTGGAGGCCCTGGATCGTGAGGGCTATCTCCACGGCAATGTGAAGGCCGCGTTCCACGAGGTCCGTATACTCGGGAACAAGGCCAATCACGAGGGCTACGACAGTCCCGAAGACGCCTTCCGGGCGCTGCACACCTGCCACCGTCTCGGTGTCTGGTACTACCGGCTGCTCACCGCTTCCCGCGAGCAGAAGGCTTTCGTTCCCCCGGACCCGGTGCGTACTCCGGCTGCCGAGAACAAGGACCTGCGCGCTCAGGTCGAGCAGGCACGTCGCGCTCTAGAAGAAGCTCGTCTTACCTATGAGGGCAAGGCCACACAGGCGCAGGCCGAACAGGCCGCCCGTGCGGCCGCCGAACGGGAGCTGGCCGCGGCCACCGCCGAGCGCGAGGAACTGGCCCGCCAGGTCGAGGCCATGCGCGACCAGCTCGCAGCCCTCCAGCAGGCACAGTCCGACGACGACAACCGCCTGCTGCGCGCGCAGGCCACCAGTCCGGCCGCCGCCTCCGAGGCCGTGGCCGAACGCGCCCGTTTGCTGGACAACGCCGAGCAGGCCGCCCGTGAGCCCCTCACCGAGGCCCAGGTGCGTACGCGCCTGGACGAGATGCTCACCGAGGCCGGCTGGAGCGTCCAGGACGGGGGCGCCAACCTCAACCTCCACGTGCAGGGCGACCGGCGCGGCAACGGTGTGGCCGTCCGTGAGGTGACCACCGCGAAGGGCCGGGCCGACTACGCCCTGTACGTGGAGCACAAGCTCGTCGGAGTGATCGAGGCCAAGCGGGAGGGCGCCGACCTGACCGCCGCCCAGGCACAGGCCGACCGGTACGCGGACCACCCCACCGACGCACAGCAGCGCCTGATCGCCTGGCGCACACCACTGCCGTTCCGCTACGTCTCGGACGGTGGCGAGACCCGGTTCCGCAACACCCTCGACCCGGACTCGCGCACCCGGCGCATCTTCTCCTTCCACCAGCCCCGCACCCTCGCCCGGTGGATCCGTCAGGCCGAGCAGGACCCGCAGGCCCCCTCGTACCGCGCCCGGCTGCGCTACCGGATGCCCGAGCTCGACGAGCGCCCGCTCCGTCCCGCGCAGATCAAGGCGGTGCGCGGGGTCGAGGAGTCCGTCGCGCTCGGCAAGGGGCAGCAGGGCACCGGACAGTCCCGCTCCCTGGTGCAGATGGCGACTGGCGCCGGCAAGACCTACACGGCGGTCACGTTCGCGTACCGGATGCTCAAGTACGCCCAGGCCGAGCGTGTCCTGTTCCTGGTGGACCGTAACAACCTGGGCGCCCAGGCCCAGACCGAGTTCGAGAACTTCACCACCCCCGACACCAACCGCACCTTCGCCGACCTGTTCAACGTGCAGCGCCTGGGCGCGGAGGGGATGAACCCCTCCGCGAAGGTCGTCGTCTCCACGGTGCAACGCCTGTACATGGAGCTGACCGGTGCCAGCGTGCCCACGCAGACGGGCACGGACGGCGAGGAGGAGTACTCCTACGAGGTGCCGGGCGACATTGCCGTCGGCTACAACCGGAACATCCCGCCGGAGTCCTTCGACCTGATAGTCGTCGACGAGTGCCACCGTTCCATCTACGGCAAGTGGCGCTCCGTCCTGGAGTACTTCGACGCGCCGATCGTCGGTCTGACCGCGACACCCGTCGCACAGACCTTCGGTTACTTCAACGGCAACCTGGTCAGCGAGTACACCTACCAGGAGGCCGTCGCCGACGGCGTCAACGTCGACTTTCAGGTCTACGAGATCCTCACCCGGATAACGGGCGAGGGCGGAGTCATCGCCCAGGGCACCATTCCCGTCCGCGACCGGCGCACCCGCCGGCAGCGCTACGAGGACTTCGACGAGGACGTGACGTACGGCGCCAAGGAAGTGGGCGTCGGCGTCATCAGCAAGGACCAGCTGCGCACGGTGATCCGCACCTTCCGCGAGCGCCTGTTCACCGAGATCTTCCCCGAGCGCGCCAAGCGCGACAAGGAGACCGGTGAGCTGCTGTGGGACGAGATGTACGTCCCCAAGACCCTCATTTTCGCCAAGAACGACAACCACGCCGAGGAGATCGTCGAGGTCGTCCGGGACGTCTTCGGCAAGGGCGACGACTTCTGCACGAAGATCACGCACGCGGCGAGGAAGCCCGCCGAACGCCTCTCCGACTTCCGCAACCTGCCGCAGCTGCGCATCGCGGTCACCGTGGACATGATCGCGACCGGCACGGACGTCAAGCCGCTGGAGTGCCTGCTCTTCCTGCGCGACGTCAACAGCTGGGCCTACTTCGAGCAGATGAAGGGCCGGGGCGCGCGGACCCTGTCGCTGACCGAGTTCGAGCGCGTCACCCCGGGCGTCGGCCCCAAGACGCACTTCGTGATCGTCGACGCGGTGGGAGTGACCCGCAAGCCGAAGGTGGACGCGGGCCCGCTGGAGCGGCACACGGAGAAGGACCTCAACCTGGAGAAACTCCTCCGTCTGACCGCCCGAGGCGTCGCGGAGGACGAACACGTTTCCACCCTGGCCTCACGCCTCGCCAAGCTCGACCTCCAGATGACCGACGAGGAACGGGCCGAGATCGAGACCCTCAGCAAGGGCGTGCCCCTGAAGACCATCGTGCACAACATGGTCGAGGCTGTCGCAGTCGACGAGCAGGCCAGGACCCGGGAGGCCGCGGAACAACTCGGCCTCGATCCGGACGAGGCCGTCAGGTCCTTGGTCGAGCGTGCCCTGCTGCCGTTGGCGTCCAATCCCGCCCTGCGGAGCCGGTTGCTGGAGATGCGCCGCGCGAAGGACATCCTGTACGACGAAACCAGCCGCGACGCCCTCGTGTCCGCCGGCGCCGTCGCGGAGGACGAGTCGACGGCGCATGACACCGTCCGCGACTGGAAGGCGTACATAGACGAGCACCGGGACGAGATCGCGGCGCTCTCCCTGGCCTTCGCCGCAGGCTCCCAGGTGCCGCCGCGTGAGGCCCTCAGGCGGCTCAAGGACCTGGCACGTTCCGTGGCCCGCCCGCCGCGTTCCTGGACACCGGACCGGCTGTGGCGCTCCTACGAGCAGGTGGGCGAGGCAGTGGCAGCGGACCGTTCCGCCGCCCGGACGGCGGCCGACCTGCTCGCTCTGCTGCGGTACGAACTGGCGGGCGGCGCGGAGAACGGCGTCGAGCCGCCCCGCCCCCACCAGGAGGCGGTCCAGGAGCGGTACGCGGCCTGGCTGGCTCGGCAGGAGCAGGCCGGTGTGACCTTCACCAAGGCCGAGCGCTGGTGGCTGGACCACATCGCCGGTGCGACGGTCGAGCGTGTACGCTTCGACACCGCCGACCTCGACTACGCCCCGTTCACCATGCGGAACGGCACGGACGGCTTCCTCGCGGAGTTCGGTGAGATGAGGGCGGAAGAAATCCTCGACGAACTGGACAGGGAGCTGGGCGCGTGACGCTGGGGCTGGATACGGCTGTGGGGGACGGGCCCCAGGGGCCTGATGGTCCCGAGGTGCCTGCTGGGAGAGCTTCTGGGGAGCTTCCAGCGGGGTGGGTGCGGGCGACACTTGCGGAACTCGGAGTAGAAGCCCAGCCGGGGTTCGCCAGCGGCAAGCACAACCGTGATGGTGAGGGCATCGTCCACCTGCGTCCGATGAACATCACGCGCAACGGTGCCATTGACCTGTCCGATGCCCGATACGTCAACGATGATTCGGATCGACGGGTCGAGTACGGCGATGTTCTCTTCAATAATACGAACAGCCCTGCTTTGGTGGGAAAGACGGCGTGGGTTGGTTTGCTTGAACCTGCGGCGTATTCGAACCACATGACTCGCCTTAGAGGCCCCAAAGGGCTTGACGGCAAATTCCTGGCAATTCAACTTCACTGGCTTTGGGCTAGCGGGTACTTCAAGACCGTCTTGAATAATCACGTGAACCAGGCGAGTGTGGCAAGGAAGGCCTTGCTTTCCGCAGAAATTGTGGTTCCGCCTTTGCCGGAACAGCTTCGAATTGTGTCCGAGGTTGAGCAGCAGGTAGTGCGTATTGAGGCGGGGGAAAAGGCGCTCCGCGTTACGAAAAAGCGGGTTGCTGACTTGGTTCAGGCAATTCGAACTAAAGCGTTGTGGCCTGCTGACGGTGAATCGATTCCCGGCGACTGGGAATGGGGAATTGTCGACGATGTCCTAGCGGGTATCGAGGCGGGTAAATCGTTTACCTGCCTTCCTCGCCCAGCAGAAGATGATGAGTGGGGTGTCATCAAGGTCAGCGCCATGACCTGGGGGGAGTTTCGGCCGGAGGAAAACAAGGCACTCCCTCCTGGCAGGGTTGCCAATCCTGATTACGAGATCCATAGCGGCGACATTTTGGTGAGCCGGGCAAATACTGTTGGCTATGTGGGTGCGCCCGTGCTGGTCGGGCCTGCGCGCGGAAAGCTCCTCCTTAGTGATAAGAGTCTGCGTCTCATCCCGAAGTCGAACGTTGACCCGAACTGGCTCATCCATGTACTTTCTTCTCTGCCGGTAAGGGCTTACTATTCCGAATCTGCTACCGGGACAAGCGATTCGATGCGGAATATTTCGCAGAAAGTCGTCCGGAGTGCCAAAATTCCAATTCCGCGCAGCGATGCGGTCCGCAAAAAGATCGCTCAGGAAATAAACGATCGCATCGCGTTGGTTGAAGGGTTCCGAGCCCTCCTCGCGGAACACGAAGAGCGAGCCAGTAGCCTCCGCGCCTCTCTCCTCAAAGCTGCCTTCACCGGTGCCCTCGTCCCCCAGGACTCCGCCGATGAGCCGGCATCGGCACTGCTCGACCGGATCCGTGCCGAGAAGAAAGCCAAGGCACCCCGTAAGCGCGCCGCCCGCAAGCCCCGCTCCACTCCGCCCGGTCAGGAAGAACTGCCCTCATGAGCACCATCCCCGCCCCAGTGAACAGTGCCACCGCTCGCCGGTCCGCCGGAGAGACGACCTCGACGCTCGTCAACCGTCTCTGGTCGTACTGCGAGCTGCTGCGCCACTCCGGGGTCTCCACCCTCGACTACGTCGAGCAGCTGACCTACCTCCTCTTCCTGAAGATGGCGGACGAGCGCGCCAGCCGCCCCGCGAGATTCCGTAAGAACGAGCCGGAGGAACCGCTCGTCCCCGTAGGACTGGACTGGCCCAGCCTCACCAGCCGGTCGTCCGAGGACCTCCTGGAGCACTACGAGCGCATCCTGCGGGAGCTGGGCCGCAAGGGCGGCACCATGCTCGGCGAGGTCTTCACCAAGGCGCAGAACAAGATCCACGAGCCCGCCGTTCTGGACCGGCTCGTCAAGGACCTGATCGACCCCTACACCTGGACCCGCGAGAACCAGGACCTCAAGGGCGACGCCTACGAAGGCCTGCTCCAGCGTGGTGCCGAGGACCGCAAGACCGGCGCGGGCCAGTACTTCACCCCCCGGCCCCTCATCGACGCCATGGTCGACTGTGTGCAGCCCAAACCCGGTGAATCGATCACCGACCCCGCCTGCGGCACCGGCGGCTTCCTCATCGCCGCGCACGCTCACATCGTCGAGCGCTACGAGGACCAGGTCTACGGCGACCAGGCCCGCAAGCTCCAGACGGGAGCCATCACCGGATACGAGCTGGTGCGGGAGACGGCCCGGCTCGCGCTGATGAACATGCTCCTGCACGGCATCGGTACCTCTGACGGCCGTCCCCTGATCACGGTCCAGGACTCCCTGGCGAAGTCGCCGCACAAGTTCTACGACATCGTGCTCGCCAATCCGCCCTTCGGCGTGGGTTCCGTCACCGGTGAGGCGTACAGCGCCCGCAAGGACTTCTGGACCCAGACCACCAACAAGCAGCTCAACTTCGTCCAGCACATCTACACCCTGCTGAAGACCAACGGCCGGGCCGCGCTCGTCCTGCCCGACAACGTCCTGTTCGAAGGCGGGGCCGGCGCGGAGATCCGCCGCCGCCTGCTGGACCTCACCAACGTCCACACGCTGCTTCGGCTGCCCACCGGCATCTTCTACGCCAACGGGGTCAAGGCGAACGTCCTGTTCTTCGACAAGGTCCCGCCCCGACCCGGTGGCAAGCCCGCCACCAAGCAGCTGTGGGTCTACGACTTCCGCACCGACCAGCGCTTCACCCTCAAGCAGCGTGCCCTGCGCCGCGAGCACCTGGACGACTTCGTCGCCGCCTTCCACTCCGGGGGAACGGACTACTCGGCCCGAAAGCCCAGTGAGCGCTTCCAGCCGTATGAGTACGATGAGCTGATCGCACGCGACAAGGTCAACCTCGACCTGACGGTGCTTCAGTCCGCCTCCGCCTCCTCCGCCCCGCTCGCGCCCCCGGACGTGATCGCTCAGGAGATCGTGGACGAACTGGAAAGCGCGTTGGCCGAGTTCACCGCCGTTGCCCAGGCCCTGAAAAAGGCCGTCGGCACGACTGCCGGCGCCGAAGCGGATCCGGCCTCGGGTGACCGTGCGAGCAGCACTACCACCACTGGCACCACCGAAGAGACAGACCAGGAGCGGTAGCCCGGCGCTCAGTCCTTTGGCCGCCCGGCCCAGAGGGCCCGTCGGTGGCCGCTCCGGGAACTGACACAGGGACTGGGTGAAGCATGGTCTACGGATTCGGCCGAGGCGACGGCGCGGCGGGGGCGGGCAGTCCACCGGAGAGGTCCTGGACGGGCGAGGAGATCGCCGCACGGCTCTGGAGGTTCTACAACGAGAAGACCAGTACCCGTGCCATCACGCGACTCCAGTTCGTTGAGCACGTCGGTTATCTCCTCTTCCTCAAGCTGGACCACGAGCGCTCCCAGCGCCCCGGTCGGTTCGCCCGGAAGCCGGTGGCACCGGAGGGAACCTGGCCGAAGCTGACCGACCTCAGCGGTGACGCCCTGCACAGCAGGCTCGCCGAGCTCATGCGGGAGCTCGGCGACCAGGCCCCCACCCGATCCGACCGGCAGATCGCCGGCATGGTCTTCCGCGATGCCCAGCCCTGGGACCTCGACCGCATGGCCGAGCTTGCCAAGCTGATCACCGAGCAGATCGATTCCCATCAGTGGCGCCTCATACCCCAGGACGAACTGGGACGCGCCTTCTCGATCATGTTGCGTGACTGCCGTGAGGACATCGACCGGAAGATCGAAACGGGTCAGACCTTGACGCCGTTCCCCGTCCTGAGCGCTGTCGTCAAGGTGCTCGACGTGCGGTCCGACGACATTGTCATCGACCCGGCGTGCGGCACTGGTTCGACGCTCATCGCGGCCTACCAGGCGATGCAGTCCACGGACCCGGCCGCCATCGCGGGGGCCGATCTGGACGCCCAGATGTGCCGACTCGCCACCATGAACATCCTGTTCAACACGGGCCGGCCGTTCTCCGATCCCGCTCCGGTGAAGCTCGCGGACACCCTCACGCGCAAGGTCCCGGTCGTGCGGGCGGATCCCGGAGTTCTTCCCACCGTGGCCATCTGCAACCCGCCCTTCAGGAGCGACGGTGTGGTGCCCAACGCCACCATGCGGGACGACTTCCTGGCCTATGGCGACTTCCCCACCAACTTCCTGCAGCACCTGATGGTCACCTTGAAGCCGGGTGCCAGGGCGGCTGTGTTCGTGCCCGATGGGGTTCTCTCCGGCCGGGGCGCTGCGGCTACTGTACGGCGGGCGTTGCTGAAGAACTGCGATGTGCACACACTTCTGCGCCTTCCCACGGGGATGTTCCACCGCAAGGGCGTGAAGTCGAACATCCTCTTCTTCACGAAGGCCACCCCCAAGCCGAACGGTCAGCCCGTCACCCGGAACCTGTGGGTCTACGACGCCCGGACGGGCAACCACCGTACGGACACCGGAAACCCTGTCACCGAGGAGGACTTCGACGACTTCGTCAACGCGTGCCTGGCAGGTGGAGACATCTCTGAGCGCACCGAGTCGGACCGCTTCCGCTGCTACCCGGTGGGCGACCTGCTGGACCATCCGACTGTGACCTTTAACCTCAATGCCAACCTTGCAGCAGAGGCGGAGGACCTCGGCTCCCCGAAGGAGATCGCCTTCGAGATCGCGGACCTGCTCGACACCGCGGCCAAGCACTTCCGGGAGGTCGCGGCGGCTCTGCCGTAGGTCTGTCCGGAGGGGGAGGCGCTGTCGGCAGCGCCTCCCCAAGCCATGGGGTCGAGCAGTCGGCTCAGCGCGCCGCCGCGTAGTCCACGAACGCCGCCCAGCGGGCCGCGTTCACGGAGAGATGCGGCCGGTGCACGTCCTTGGAGTCGCGGATATAGACACTTCCCGAGGTGGCGGCCACTTCCACGCACTCGCCTCCCTCATTGCCGCTGTAGCTGCTCTTGCGCCAGACGAGCTGTTGGGAGCTCTCAGCACTCATCTTCCGTCTGCATCCTCTCGATCAAGGCCAGAGACTCTCGCGGGGTGAGTGCCTGGGCCCTGATGCTGCCGTAGCGTGCGGCCAGGATACGGACCTCGTCCATGTCTGTGACCAGGCGTGCGACGGCCTGCACTTCCGTATACCCCACCTGAGGCTTCCCTTTCGGGGTCAGCAAGGTGAACGGACCGCCCATACCAGCGTGCTCGGTCCGGTCCGTGGGCATCACCTGCAACTCGACTGTGCGGAGCCGCCCGAGTTCGAGCAGTCGGTTCAACTGCTCCTTGTGGACCTCGCGCCCTCCGATCGGCCGACGAAGCACTACTTCCTCGATCACCGCGGTCACCATGGGAGGGGGCCACTGGGTCAGGATCTCCTGGCGGCCCATCCTGGAGGCCACGCGTTGTTCAACGGTTTCTTCGTCGAGCAAGGGCTTCCGCATCTCGTACAGTGCACGGGTTCGTCGCTCGGTCTGGAACAACCCGGGAATGTCGTGGTTGTTGTAGAAGTTGACCTCGACCGCCTCCGCCTCCAGCCGCGCGTAGTCCCGGAACCACGCCGGGTGCCGGACCCGTGCGCGGGTCTTCGCGCGGGCCACGTCCTCCTTCGTCGCCTTCAGCAGCCCTCCGGCACCGAGCAGGTCGTCCGCCGCGTCGAGGAACTCCGGCTGGGGTGTCCTGCGGCCCCGCTCCAGGGAGGAGATGAGGTCCTCGCCGTACCCGAGCCGGTCACCCAGCTCCTTCTGGGTCAGGCCGGCCCGCTCCCGGAGCAGCTTGACCTGCCTCCCCATAGCCCGGCTCAGGTCGAGGAGGCCGTCCGTGTCCTCCGGGGGTTCGTGGCGGTCTCCGGCGCCGCTCTGACGGGGCTCCGATGTCATCACTCATCCCCCAACCCGCCTGGCCACCGGCCGGTTACTCCCGTCAGCACGGACACGCAACCGTCAACGGCGGTACAGGCGTGTGCCGTACCGATGGTTCCTCTGGTCAGCGTACGACCGCCCGGACACGCTCGGTCACGTGAAGTACGAAATCCGTGATCAGTCCCGTGTGGCCCGCTGCGTCACCTCTCCCGCGCCCTTCAGTCAACGGTTCAGCTCGACGCGGCGTGGGGCGCGCCTCGCGCGCCTGCTCGCGACCCAGCAGTTGGCGGACTGGGGGTGGGCCAGGGACGGTGAGCATCTGGAGGCCGCCGAGCTGGTGGTGGGCGAACTCGCCGCGAACGCGGTCACGCATGGGCGTGTGCCCGGTCGGGACTTCCTGCTCACGATGACCCTCACCCCGCTCTCGGAAGGCTGCTCCGGCACCCTCCGGATCGAGGTCGCGGACTGCCGGGGAGAGCGGCTGCCCGCCCCGGCGGAGGAACCCTGCCCGAACGGCGAACATGGACGAGGGCTGCTTCTCGTGAGCGCGCTCGCTTTCCGGTGGGGTGTCACACCCCGGTTTCCCTCGGGCAAGACCGTGTGGGCCGAGTTGCAAGGCCCGCAGGGAACAGGCGACGCGTGAGCGTCACCGCCTCCGGCCCGGTCCGTGTGCCTCGGCCCGAACGCCTACGACAGGTGGTCGTCCTCCTCCGGCTCCTCCCCGGCCGCGATCCGCTGCCAGAGCCGCTCGGCGATCTCCACCAGCGTTCCTTCTCCCGGCACCCGCCACTGCTTGGGTCCCTGGACCGCGCTCCACTGTTCCTTCCAGTCCGCCTCGTTCCACATCTGGGAGACCAGCCCGGTCGGCGAGTAACGCCGGCCGTCGGCCTCCCAGAGGAGTGGGGTCTTGCGGTCGTTCACCCAGCTGGCGCGACGACGCCGGGGATCGGCGTTAAGCCAGGCCCCGATGGCGAGTTCCTCCGCAGCGCTGGGGGCGTACTCCAGACGCGTACCCTCCTCGATCGCGTCATGGTCTACCAGCAGGCGTACGGTCTGAGGCCTGCGCTGCCGTGTCTGCCCAGCAATCTTCATGAGTGCGGACAGATTCATGGGAGAGTCCGGCCCGGCACCGCGTTCGAGCGTGCCGAGTACCGCCGATACCAGGCGTGCGCAGCGTTCCTCGTTCGCGAACGTACTGGTGACGAAGCTCTTCGGGGTGAAGAGGGCGTCGACCAGGCTGATGAGAGCCGCCAGCACCTGGCTTACCTGGCCCGGAATATCCGAGAGTGCGCCCTCCCAGTCTCCCTCGGGCTCTTCGAACCGGTCCCGCCCAATGCGCTGGAAGACCAGGTGGGCGGCGAGAAGAGACCCACTGTCCGCGATGGCGGCCGGCCGGCCGGTGAGCTTCGCCCGGGTCTTCGTCAGCTCGTCACGTACCAGACGCAACACCTGGACAGCGCGCCAGATTTGTTGAGCGCTCGGCTGTTGCCCGAAGAGACGGGTGTAGGCCCCGTTGGGGCCTTCGCTCCATAGGGCGTTGGTCGAACCCTTGACCCGGACGGCGAGCGAAGAGTCCCGGTGCATGCAGGCCAGGGCGGTGGCCGCCTCGGTGACCGAGCAGCCCGACTCGGGCGCGGGATCCAGCTCGCCCCTCCGGAAGACGTATTCCTTGTCGAGGGAGATGCGGAAGTCCTTCTGGATCTCGCCTTGAACGGGGTCGATGGCGATGAAGTCCCGGCGCTCCATGTGGTTCTGCGTATTGGTGGCCTTGGTGATGGAACGACCGAAGCCCTCCGGCGTCCCCTCCAGGGAGATGACGCGCACCATCACGCAGGCCTCCGCGACGGCGTCCGCATTCTTCTCGTACGCTCGGAACGCGGAGGTGACGGTCTGGGCGCCGTTGACGACGCTGGCGTTGGTCAGGGTGAGGATGGTCGGCTGGCCCACCGCTCGCTTGAAGGGGTACTCCTGCATGATGCCGTCGCACTGGACTGTGATGCCGTTGTGACGGTAGAGGAAGCCCTCAGGGTCCTCCAGCATCGAGTCGACCATGGTCTGGTTGACTCCGGTCAGTCCGAGCGAACGGCGGACGTTGCGGTCGTAGAGACGCTCGCCGTGCCCTTCATTCTCACCCTTGCCGCCGTACCAGCGAGCCAGCTGATCGGCGCTGACCTCGCCGATCACGGCTTTGAACGGGGTTTCGCGGGTGTACCACTCCCGGTTCATGGTCGCCTTGAGCGTAATCGGCTGGGGCTCGTGGTCCTCCCGGATGGCCCGGTGGAAGTCGGCCTGGTGCACCACTCGGTACTCGACGGTCCGTCCGAGGCCGCCAAACTCCCGGGCTGCCTCGTCCAGGATGTCGCGGGTCTCCTGGGAGAGACGCCCATCGCCCATCAGGGCGATGACCAAGTTGACCTTGCAGGTGGGAAGCTGAAGAACGCCGTGGACGCGGTCGGAGAGGAGTTGCAGTCGCTCGTTGAAGTGATCAAGGTCGCGGTTGTCGAGCTTCTTGAGCCCGTGGACCAACTTGAGGGCAGCCTCGGTGTCGAAGCCGGCCGTTCCCTTGTCCTTCCACTTGGCCTGGATCAGATAGATCTCCGAACCCGAAGCCGAGAACGCTACGCAGTCGATGCCGAAGTCGTCGCGACCGTCGATGACCCCGGCGGCCGCCTCGTCCGAGGTGCAGTCCGTGAGGATCCGGGCCGCCTTCGCCGAGACGGCCCGCGACAGCAGAGCCGTCTCACGCTCCTTGGGGTCCTTCTTCACGAAGTCGTCCATGGAGATGATCTCCCCGAACTCCTTCAGCAGCGCCTTCCGGATGTGCTGAACCTCTAGCGGCATGCTCTGCCCGCCCTGCGCCATGCGCCCTCCACTATCGAGGCCTCGATCAACCTTCCACTCTAACCACGTCGCGAGGGCTACTTCAGGCCAAGTGGCCGAGTTTTAGCTTGTGTTCATGTCAGCTTGGCGAGTCGAGCAGCCAGCGCATGGCCCGGCAGTCGTCACCAGTGACGAAGAGAATCTCAGCAGGCTCAGCGTAGGTGCACCGAGCGAGGCTTCACCGAGTGGAGGCGAAGGGCCGTAATGCGGTTTGAGGGCTTCAAGCCGAATGAAAACCGGTTCATGGAGGTGGGAAGGGGCCTCGGATGCCGGCCGGGGGAGTGAGGGCGGAGGGTTTAGCCGGTGGTCATGCGACTGGTCACTCGTTCGGGTGAGTCTGGTGGGACTCGAAGGGGGATGCGAAGCGCGCCGCTAAGTTGGCGGCATGAAGACACCGGTGAAACCCGGAGGAACCGGGTGCGCCCCGAATGTCCTTCGGCTACGTGTCAGATGGGCTCCGTGTCGAAGTCGGCGCAGAGGTTCTGCGTAATTCCTGAGGAGTCGTCAGTATCTCGTCCAACGCTGACCGGGAGGAGGCGGGCTGAGTGATCCGTGCGTACAAGTTCCTCTTGCGACCCACCGTGCGTCAGGCGGTTGCGTTCGGTGAGATGCTGCGCGATCACTGCTCGCTGTACAACGGGGCGTTGCAGGAGCGCCGAGACGCCTACCAACACGTGTCCAAGACCACCGTCCGGTACGGAGACCAGTCGGCCCAGCTCAAAGAGATCCGAGCGTTCGACCCGGAGCGTCAGGGGCGATGGTCGTTCAGCTCGCAGCAGGCGACGCTCAGACGTCTTGACAAGGCGTTCGCTGCGTTCTTCCGCCGTGTCAGGGCTGCAGAGAAGGCCGGTTACCCGCGCTTTCGAGGCGTCGGCCGGTTCGACACCGTGGACTTCCCCAGGGACGGAGACGGTTGTTGTTGGGACTCCGCACCGCACGATCCGGTTACCCGTGTCCGCTTCCAGGGTGTCGGGCACGTCAAGGTGCACCAGCACCGCCCGGTAGTCGGCAAGGTTAAGACGGTCTCAGTCAAACGTGAAGGCAGGCGCTGGTATGTGATCCTTACTGCCGAGCAGGGCCGCCCCGAGCCGTTGCCAGCCAGCGGTAGCGTGGTCGGCATCGACCTCGGTGTGACCAACTTTCTCGCGGACTCGGACGGCCGCTTTGTTCCCAACCCGCGTCATGGCCGTAAGGCCGCCGCAAGACTCGAAGAAGCACAACAGGCGCTCAGTCGATGCCGACGTGGTAGCAAGCGCCGCCGCAAGGCTGTGGAGAAGGTCGCCCGACTGCACCGCAAGGTCCGCTGCCAACGCCTCGACCACGCACACAAGACCGCTCTTGACCTCGTGCGGGAACACGACCTCATCGTGCACGAAGACCTCAGGATTCGTGACATGGTCAAAGCCCCCGTCTCGAAGCTTGACCCGGCCGCGCCAGGCAGCTTTCTGCCCAACGGGGCTGCGTTCAAGGCCGGGCTGAACCGCTCGATCGCTGATGCCGGATGGGGGGTGTTCCTCGCCATCCTGACCGCCAAGGCTGAAAGCGCCGGACGGGAAGTCATGGCGGTGGACCCCCGCAACACCTCCCGGACCTGCCCCATGTGCGGGCACGTCTCAGCGGAGAACCGGCCCACGCAGGACAAGTTCCAGTGCGTTGCCTGCGGCCACCGGGATCACGCGGACACTGTGGGCGCTCTCAATGTTCTCCGGGCCGGGCTGGTCCGTCGTGAAGCCTAATCGGCCTAGCGAGAAGCCACTTCCTTCAGGGAGTGGAGGAGTCACGGGGGCCATTCCGACGCAACGGGAGACCGTCTCCTGCGGCAGCGGGGCGTCCGCGCCCGCTGCCGAGGTGTCCGCCCAGGAGTGCGCGCGGGCGCACATGACCCTGCTCGGCAGCTCCCTCGCGCCGGGCGCGGCCCGCGCGATGGTGCGGGCCACGCTCGCCGACTGGGCCGCGCTCGGCCTGCCCGGGGCGCATCGACTGACCGGCCACCTCTGCGCCGACGCGCTGGTGGTCGCCAGCGAGCTGGTCACCAACGCCGTCGTGCACGCCGGGACCGACGTCGAGGTGGTCTGCCGGCTGGAGGGGACGGGCACGCTCGTCGTCGAGGTCACCGACCGGCACCCCTCCCGCGCGCCGAGGGACGGCGACCGGGAGACGCCGCACGAGACCCCCGACCACGGGCGCGGCCTGCGGCTCGTCGCCGCGCTCTCGCAGGCCTGGGGCATCACCTACCTGCCGGGTGCCAAGACGGTGTGGGCCCGCCTGCCCGCGGCGGGCGGCGAGGCCGTCGACCGGGCCGAGGCGCACGCCGCGGAGCGGGACCCGCGGCGCCCCGGAGCCCGGGCCGCCACCGAGTGCGGGGCCGAGGGGACCGAGAGGACCGACGGGACCGGAGCGGCCGCCGGGACGGACGGGCCGGACCACGCGCAGTGGCCGGACTGGGGGGACGGCACGGCCGGGCCCGGGCGGCGCGGCGTCCGCGACCGGGAGTGGCTGGGCCGCGGCGCCCTGTCCTTCCTCGCCGAGGCCTCCGACCTGCTGGCCGGACAGCTGGACGAGGACCTGGTCGCCTCCCTCACCGGCCAGCTGATCGTGCCGCGCCTCGCCGACTGGTGCGCGGTGTGGCTCGACGACGAGTCCCTGGGCCGGGGAGCCTGGGGCGACGACGCCGGCGCGGCCGGGGGAGCGCGGCCGGCCCGCGTCTGGCACAGCAGCGAGAGCCGCGTCGACGACCTGTGGCAGGCCCTGGAGAAGGAGCCGCCCCGCGCCCGCGACCCGTGGCGTTCCGGCCCCCTCGCCCACCCCTGGCCGAGCGCCGCGCTCGGCCCGCACGGCGCCGCGCTCGCCTACCGCCTGGTCGCCGGTGGCCGGCCGCTGGGCACCCTGGTCATCGGGCGGGCCGGCGTACCGTCCTTCCCCGAGGAGATCAGCGGCCTGGTCGAGGACCTCAGCCGCCGGGTGGCGCTCGCCATCGGCGCCGCCCGCCAGTACGCCCGCCAGGCCACCATCAGCGCCGTCCTCCAGCGCGGCCTGCTGCCTGGCGCCGTCGCGGAGATCCCGGGGGTGCGCAGCGCCCTCGTCTACGAACCGTGCGACAAGGGCGGCCCCAGCGGCGACTTCTACGACCTCTTCCCGGCCGGTGACGGCCGCTGGTGCTTCACCGTCGGCGACGTCCAGGGCAAGGGCCCCGAGGCCGCCGTCGTCATCGGGCTCGCCCGGCCCTGGCTGCGGCTGCTGGCCCGCGAGGGGTACGGCGTCCCCGACGTCCTCGACCGCCTCAACCAGCTGCTCCTCGACGACGCCACCGAGGCCGCGGACGCCGCCGCCCGCGCCCTGGTCGCCGCCGGCGGCCGTCCGGTTGCCCCGGGCGACGGACCGCAGACCCGGTTCCTGTCCCTGCTCTACGGCGAACTCGTCCCGGTCGGCGACGGCGTCGTCCGCTGCACCCTCGCCTGTGCCGGACACCCGCTGCCGCTGCTGCTCGCCCCCGACGGCACCGTCCGCACGGTCGCCGGGCCGCAGACCCTCCTCGGCGTCCTGGAGGACGCGACGTACACCAGCGAGACCTTCGAGCTGCGGTCCGGCGAGACCCTGCTGTGCGTCACGGACGGTGTCACCGAGCGGCGCAGCGGCTCCCGCCAGTTCGACGACGGCGACGGGCTCGCCGCGGCCCTCGCCGGGTGCGCGGGACTGGACGCCGGGCTGATCGCCGAACGCATCCGGCGGCTGGTGCACGAGTTCGGGGCCCGGCCCCCGGAGGACGACCTCGCCCTGCTGGTGCTCCAGGCCGAGTGACCGCGGCCGTGCGGGACAATGGAACGCATGCCCTCCGCACTCCCCGACGGCGAACCCGTCCCCGCCGACGGCGCGCTGCCCGCGTCCGCGCTCGACGGCGCCGCCGACCGCCCCCTCGGTTTCTACCTGCACGTCCCGTACTGCGCGACCCGCTGCGGCTACTGCGACTTCAACACCTACACCGCGACCGAGCTGCGCGGCACCGGCGGCGTCCTCGCCTCCCGGGACAACTACGCCGAGACGCTCGTCGACGAGGTCCGCCTCGCCCGCAAGGTGCTCGGCGACGACCCCCGCGAGGTCCGCACGGTCTTCGTCGGCGGCGGCACCCCCACCCTGCTGGCCGCCGGTGACCTGGTACGGATGCTGCACGCGATCCGCGACGAGTTCGGCCTCGCGGCGGACGCGGAGATCACGACCGAGGCCAACCCGGAGTCGGTCGACCCGGCCTACCTCGCCGCCCTCCGCGCGGGCGGCTTCAACCGGATCTCCTTCGGCATGCAGAGCGCGCGACAGCACGTCCTGAAGGTCCTCGACCGCACCCACACCCCGGGCCGCCCCGAGCGTTGCGTCGCCGAGGCCCGCGCGGCCGGTTTCGACCACGTCAACCTCGACCTGATCTACGGCACCCCCGGCGAGTCCGACGACGACTGGCGGGCCTCGCTGGACGCGGCGCTCGGTGCCGGACCCGACCACGTGTCGGCGTACGCGCTGATCGTGGAGGAGGGCACGCAGCTCGCCCGGCGCATCCGGCGCGGCGAGGTCCCGATGACCGACGACGACGTGCACGCCGACCGGTACCTGATCGCCGAGGAGACGCTCTCCGCGGCGGGCTTCGACTGGTACGAGGTGTCGAACTGGGCGACCTCCGAGGCGGGGCGGTGCCTGCACAACGAGCTGTACTGGCGGGGGGCCGACTGGTGGGGGGCCGGTCCGGGGGCGCACTCGCACGTGGGCGGGGTGCGGTGGTGGAACGTGAAGCACCCGGGGGCGTACGCGGGGGCGCTGGCGGCGGGGAGGTCGCCGGGCGCGGGGCGCGAGGTCCTCACGGACGAGGACCGGCGGGTGGAGCGCGTCCTGCTGGAGCTGCGGCTGCGGGAGGGCGTGCCGCTGGCGCTGCTGCGGGAGGCGGGGCTGGCGGCGGCGCGGCGGGCGCTGTCCGACGGGCTCCTCCAGGAGGGGCCGTACGAGGCGGGGAGCGCGGTGCTCACACTGCGCGGGCGGTTGCTGGCGGACGCGGTGGTGCGGGACCTGGTGGACTGAGGGGTCATCCCCGCTTCCGCGGGGAGCAGGAACTGCTCGGTCGTGTGGACGAACTGATCGACGGACCATCTCCGCAACGGCGGAGAGCAGGCCACCAGGCCCGGCCCGTCAACGACCGGACGACGTTCAAGACACGGTTACGTGATCAATGAGTCGTTCCACACTGCCCAGCAGCTCCGGCTGCAGGTCCTTGTACGACCGCACCCGCGCCAGGATCGCCTGCCACACCGCGCCCGTGTTCTCCGACGGCCACCCCAGCGCCCGGCACACCCCCGTCTTCCAGTCCTGGCCGTGCTGCACCCGGGGCCAGGCGTCGATGCCGACCGACGACGGCTTCACGGCCTCCCAGATGTCGATGTACGGGTGGCCCACCACCAGCGTGTGCTCGCTCGTCACCGCCTGCGCGATCCGCCACTCCTTCGACCCCGGCACCAGGTGGTCCACCAGGACCCCCAGCCGCGCGTCCGGGCCCGGCGCGAAGTCGGCGACGATCGACGGCAGGTCGTCCACACCGCCCAGGTACTCCACGACGACGCCCTCGATGCGCAGGTCGTCGCCCCAGACCTTCTCGACCAGCTCGGCGTCGTGCCGCCCCTCGACGTAGATGCGCCCGGCGCGCGCCACCCGCGCCCGCGCGCCGGGGACGGCGACCGAACCGGACGCCGTACGGGAGGGCCGTACCGGCCCGGAGGACGATGACGGCCGCACCAGCGTCACCACGCGGCCCTCCAGCAGGAACCCGCGCGGTTCCAGCGGGAACACCCGGTGCTTGCCGAAGCGGTCCTCCAGCGTGACGGTGCCCGCCTCGCAGCGGATCACCGCGCCGCAGAAGCCGGTGGCGGGCTCCTCGACCACCAGACCGGGGTCGGCCGGTACCTCGGGCACCGGCTGCGGCTTCTTCCACGGAGGGGTCAGGTCGGCGGAGTACTGGCGCATTCTGCCGACGATACGAGGAACGCCCGCGCCGTGATCAACGCGACACGCCGAAGCGGGCGGCCAGCGCGTCCCGTTGGGCCCGCACGAACGCCGCGTCCACCACCGCGCCGTGGCCGGGGACGTACAGCGCGTCCTCGCCGCCCAGGGCGAGCAGCCGGTCGAGGGCGGCCGGCCAGTGGGACGGCACGGCGTCGGGGCCCGCCTGCGGCTCGCCGGACTCCTCGACCAGGTCCCCGCAGAAGACGGTCCGCGGGTCGCCCGGCACCAGCACCGCGAGGTCGTGACCGGTGTGCCCGGGGCCCACGTCGGCCAGCAGCGCCCGCCGGCCGCCGCCCAGGTCGAGCGTCCACTCGCCGCGCACCTCGTGGCGGACCGCGACGAGGGCGTCCACGGCCTCCTCGGCGAGCCGGGGGTCCAGGCCCTCGGCCACCGCGTCCGCCCGCAGCGCCTCCCGGCCCCGGGCCAGGACCGCGTCCGCGCCCGCCGCGCCGAACACCTCGGCGCCCGCGAACGCCGCCGCCCCGAGGACGTGGTCGAAGTGCGGGTGGGTCAGCGCGAGATGCGTCACACGGCGGCCGGCGAGCTCCTGCGCCGCCCTGCGCAACCGCGCGCCTTCGGCGAGGCTCGATCCGGCGTCCACCAGCAGCGCCGCATCCGCGCCGACGACCAGCCCCGCCGTGCAGTCCCACACCGGCAGGCGGCACCGGCCCGCCCCGGCCGCCAGCCGCTCCCATCCCAGGTCTTCCCAAGTCACCGTCACGACGGCGACGCTAGCGCCGCGGAGGCCCCCGGGCACGACGGCGGCGCCCCGGCCTTGCCGGGGGCGTACCCCACGGCCGTACACTGGGCCGGGGAAGTCTGGCACTCGCACACGCAGAGTGCCAGGGAGAACACCGGGCGGACGGCTTCTGGAGGTGTGCGCGATGCTCAGTGAACGCAGGCTGAAGGTGCTGCGCGCGATCGTCCAGGACTATGTCGGCACCGAGGAGCCCGTCGGCTCCAAGGCCCTCACCGAGCGGCACAACCTCGGCGTCTCCCCGGCCACCGTGCGCAACGACATGGCGGCCCTGGAGGACGAGGGCTTCATCGCCCAGCCGCACACCAGCGCCGGGCGGATCCCGACCGACAAGGGCTACCGGCTCTTCGTCGACAAGCTGGCCGGCGTCAAGCCGATGACCGCGCCCGAGCGGCGTGCCATCCAGAACTTCCTGGAGGGCGCCGTCGACCTCGACGACGTGGTGGCCCGCACGGTGCGGCTGCTCGCGCAGCTGACCCGGCAGGTCGCCGTCGTGCAGTACCCGTCGCTGACCCGTTCGACCGTGCGGCACGTGGAGTTGCTCTCCCTGGCGCCCGCGCGCCTGATGCTCGTGCTGATCACGGACACCGGGCGGGTCGAGCAGCGGATGGTCGACTGCCCGGCGCCCTTCGGCGAGGCGTCCCTCGCGGACCTGCGCGCGCGGCTCAACAGCCGGGTCGCGGGCCGCCGCTTCTCGGACGTCCCGAGCCTGGTCGAGGATCTGCCGGAGGCCTTCGAGGCCGAGGACCGCGGTACGGTCTCCACCGTGCTCTCCACCCTGCTGGAGACGCTGGTCGAGGAGAACGAGGAGCGGCTGATGATCGGCGGCACCGCCAATCTCACCCGCTTCGGGCACGACTTCCCCCTCATGATCCGGCCGGTGCTGGAGGCGCTGGAGGAGCAGGTCGTGCTCCTCAAGCTGCTCGGCGAGGCGAAGGATCCGGGCGTGACCGTCCGTATCGGTCACGAGAACGCCCACGAAGGACTCAACTCCACGTCCGTCGTGTCGGTGGGCTACGGTTCGGGCGGCGAGGCGGTTGCCAAGCTCGGCGTGGTCGGACCGACCCGCATGGACTACCCGGGAACGATGGGAGCGGTACGCGCAGTGGCACGGTACGTCGGACAGATCCTGGCGGAGTCGTAGGTGGCCACGGACTACTACGCCGTACTCGGCGTACGCCGCGACGCGTCCCAGGACGAGATCAAGAAGGCGTTCCGGAGGCTCGCCCGCGAGCTGCACCCGGACGTCAATCCCGATCCGAAGACCCAGGAGCGGTTCAAGGAGATCAACGCCGCCTACGAGGTGCTGTCGGACCCGCAGAAGAAGCAGGTCTACGACCTCGGCGGCGACCCGCTGTCGCAGGCCGGCGGCGGTGGCGCGGGCGGCTTCGGCGCGGGCGGCTTCGGGAACTTCTCGGACATCATGGACGCGTTCTTCGGCACGGCGTCGCAGCGCGGTCCGCGCTCGCGCACCCGCCGGGGCCAGGACGCGATGATCCGCCTCGAGGTCGAGCTGGACGAGGCCGCCTTCGGTACGACCAAGGACATCCAGGTCGACACGGCGGTCGTCTGCAACACCTGCAACGGCGAGGGCGCGGCCCCGGGCACCAGCGCCCAGACGTGTGACATGTGCCGCGGCCGCGGCGAGGTGTCGCAGGTCACCCGGTCCTTCCTGGGCCAGGTCATGACCTCCCGGCCCTGCCCCCAGTGCCAGGGCTTCGGCACCGTCGTCCCGACCCCGTGCCCCGAGTGCGCGGGCGACGGCCGGGTCCGCTCCCGGCGCACCCTGACCGTGAAGATCCCGGCCGGTGTGGACAACGGCACGCGGATCCAGCTCGCGGGCGAGGGCGAGGTCGGCCCCGGCGGCGGCCCGGCCGGCGACCTGTACGTCGAGATCCACGAGCTCCCGCACCCGCAGTTCCAGCGCCGGGGCGACGACCTGCACTGCACGGTCACCCTCCCGATGACGGCGGCGGCCCTGGGCACGAAGGTGCCGCTGGAGACGCTGGACGGCCTGGAGGAGGTCGACATCCGCCCGGGCACCCAGTCCGGCCAGTCGATCCCGCTGCACGGGCGCGGCGTCACCCACCTGCGCGGCGGCGGCCGGGGCGACCTCATCGTCCACGTCGAGGTCACGACCCCGACCAAGCTCGACCCCGAGCAGGAACGCCTCCTGCGCGAGCTGGCCAAGCTGCGCGGCGAGGAGCGGCCCCAGGGCCAGTTCCAGCCGGGTCAGCAGGGCCTGTTCTCGCGGCTGAAGGACGCGTTCAACGGGCGCTGACCGACGCGTCCGGCGGGCGCCGGCACCGGCCGCCGGCGGGGCTCCGCGGTGCGGATGCTCCTGGCGTATGCCGACGGAAGCCCGGATTCGGACTTGTGCGGAGGACGTGACACCATGCGCTCATGTCCTCCGCACTGACCGATCTCTTCCCCTACCCGATCGTGCAGGCGCCCATGGCGGGCGGCGTCTCCGTGCCGCGGCTCGCCGCCGCGGTCTGCGAGGCGGGAGGGCTGGGATTCCTGGCCGCCGGGTACAAGACCGCGGACGGGATGTACCAGGAGATCAAGCAGGTGCGGGGGCTGACCGCCCGCCCGTTCGGCGTCAACCTCTTCATGCCGCAGCCGGAGACGGCCGACCCCTCGGCCGTCGGCGTCTACGCCCACCAGCTGGCCGGTGAGGCCGCCTGGTACGGGACCGAGCTCGGCGACCCCGACTGCGGCCGGGACGACGGCTACGACACCAAGCTCGCGGTGCTGCTGGACAACCCGGTGCCCGTCGTGTCGTTCCACTTCGGCGTGCCGAGCCGCGAGGTCGTCGACTCGCTCCACCGCGTCGGCACGTTCACCCTGGTCACGGCGACCACCGCCGACGAGGCCCGGGCCGTCGAACGGGCCGGCGCCGACGCGGTGATCGCGCAGGGCGTCGAGGCCGGCGGGCACCAGGGCACCCACCGCGACCACCCGGAGACCGGCGGCGCCGGGACCGGGCTGCTGTCGCTGGTCGCCCAGATCCGGGAGGCGGTGGACCTGCCCGTCGTCGCCGCCGGCGGCATCATGCGCGGCGCCCAGATCGCCGCGGTCCTCGCGGCCGGCGCGAGCGCGGCCCAGCTCGGCACCGCCTTCCTCGCCACCCCCGAGTCCGGCGCGCACGCCCTGCACAAGCAGGCGCTGACCGACCCGCTGTTCGTCCGCACCGAACTGACCCGCGCCTTCTCCGGCCGCCCCGCCCGCGGCCTGGTCAACCGCTTCCTGCGCGAGCACGGCCCCTACGCCCCCGCCGCCTACCCGGAGGTGCACCACCTCACCGCGCCGCTGCGCAAGGCGGCGGCGAAGGCGGGCGACGCGCAGGGCATGGCGCTGTGGGCGGGACAGGGCCACCGGATGGCCCGGGACCTGCCCGCCGGCGAGCTGGTGGAGGTCCTGGCGGCCGAACTCGCTTCCGCCGAGGCGGCGTTGACGCGGTACGTGAACGGAGGTGCGGACCGATGACGGCTCCGGTGTTCGTGGTCGACTCGCTGCCGGCCGGGGGCCTGCCCGGCGGGCAGTACGTCCTCGACGGCCCCGAGGGACGGCACGCCGTCTCCGTGAAGCGGCTGCGCCCCGGCGAGGACGTCGTCCTCACCGACGGGCGCGGACGCTGGGCCGAGGGCGTGGTGAAGGCCGCCGAGGGCAAGGACCGCCTGGTCGTGACCGGTCTGGAGAGCGTCCACGAGGAGCCGTCGGAGCAGCCCCGCATCACCGTCGTCCAGGCCCTGCCCAAGGGGGACCGGGGAGAGCTGGCCGTCGAGACGATGACCGAGGTCGGGGTCGACGCGATCGTGCCGTGGGCCGCCTCCCGCTGCATCACGCAGTGGAAGGGCGACCGCGGGCTGAAGGCGCTCGGCAAGTGGCGGGCGACGGCCCGGGAGGCCGGCAAGCAGTCCCGCCGGGTCCGCTTCCCCGAGGTGGCGGACGCGGCGAGCGGCAAGCAGGTTGCGTCACTTCTGGCCGACGCGGCCTTCGCCGCCGTGCTCCACGAGAGCGGCGAGGAGCCGCTGGCCGCCGCCGAACTCCCCGCCTCCGGCGACATCGTGCTGGTCGTCGGCCCCGAAGGGGGCGTCTCCCCCGAGGAGTTGGCGCTCTTCGCCCAGGCGGGCGCCAAGCCCTACCGCCTGGGCCGCAGCGTCCTGCGCACCTCCACCGCGGGCACCGCCGCGACCGCCGTCCTCCTGGCCCGCACCGGCCGCTGGTCCTGACGGCCCCGGTCAGCCGTCCGCCGTGCGGGCGGCGACGACCGCGGGGAACAGTTCCCAGCCGTCCAGCTCGGCGGACCGGTCGAGCAGACCCCGCCGGGCCGCCTCGTCGGCGAAGGCCCGTACGACCCCGGGTTCGTGCAGGTTGAGCGACTCGTCCCCCACGGCCACGCAGCCCGAGGGCAGGAACCCGTCGGGGACGAACCGGCCCCCGCCGCCCCGGAACACCAGGCGGGTCCGCGTCCCGTCCCGGGACAGGGTGAGCACCTCCTGGCAGGGCTCCGTGACGCTGTGCCGGTGACGCACCGACCACACGTAGGCGGTGGTCCCGTCCACGACGAGCCTTCTGAGCCGGCGTCCGCTGCGCATGCGCCCACGGTAGTGAGGAGTGGCCGTATGCGCCCTACCGCGAGCCCCGCACCGGTGGCAGGCTGCCCTCCATGGGGGCATTGAGGCGGATTCGGCGCATCCCGAGCATCCCGAGCGCGCGCGGCGGCCGGCGCGCGGTGCCGTTGGCCGTCGGCGCGGTGGTCGCCGTGGGCGCGCTCGTCGCGTGCGACCCGGGCGGACTCAGCTCCGCGGCGGTGTCGTACACGACCGACCGGACCGTGACCCACGAGCTCGACCGGCGTGACGCCGGGGTGCGGTGGCTCACGTGCACCGCCTCCGCCGAGGGCGACGGCGCCACCGCCTCCGCCTCCGCGGGCGAGGACACCGTCGCCTCCGTCCACTGCGAGGGGAAGACGGACGACGGGAAGGACATCACCGTCGACGGCAAGGTCACCCGCGTCGTCAACGGCGCCTGCGTGCGCGGCGATCTGACCGCCGAGGTGGACGGCAAGCAGTGGTTCCACGTCAAGGGCCTGGGCGACTGCGACGCCGGGACCTCCCGGCCCGCGGACCGGCCCACCCGGGACCGGCCGGGCCCCACGGTCACCGTCACCCGGACCATCTGGTGCCCGGACGACCCGCACTGCCGGCCCGTGGAGGGCAAGTAGCCCGTCCGGTACGGCCGTCGCGCCCCGGGCGCCGGGCGGGAAGTGATCCGAACCCCTGTCGGTCGCCCCCGCCCCTGCTTAGGCTGTGGGGGTGACTCAGCCCGCAGCGCCTGCCTACCTCCGCTTTCCCCACCCGCACGGCGAGTTGGTCGCCTTCACCGCCGAGGACGACGTGTGGCTCGCCCCGCTCGACGGTGGCCGGGCCTGGCGGGTCAGCGCCGACAACATGCCGGTGAACCACCCGCGCGTCTCGCCCGACGGCACCACCGTCGCCTGGACCTCCACCCGCGACGGCGCCCCCGAGGTGCACGTCGCGCCCGTCGGCGGCGGCCCGGCGAGACGCCTCACACACTGGGGGAACCCGAAGACCCAGGTGCGCGGCTGGACCCCGGAAGGACAGGTCCTCGCCCTCAGCAGCCACGGGCAGGCGAGCCTGCGCCGCAGCTGGGCCCGTGCCGTCCCGCTCGACGGCGGACCCGCCGCCACCCTGCCGTACGGGCCCGTCGGCGACGTCGCGTACGGCCCGCACACCGTGCTGCTGTCCGCGCCGATGGGGCGGGAGGCCGCTTGGTGGAAGCGGTACCGGGGCGGTACGGCGGGCAAGCTGTGGATCGACGCCGAGGACGACGGCGAGTTCGTACGGCTGCACGGCGACCTCGACGGCAACATCGAGTATCCGTTCTGGGTCGGCGAGCGGATCGCCTTCCTCTCCGACCACGAGGGCACCGGCGCCCTCTACTCCTCCCTCGCCGACGGCTCCGACCTGCGCCGGCACACCCCCCTCGGGGGCTTCTACGCCCGGCACGCCGCCACCGACGGCACGCGGGTCGTCTACTCGTCCGTCGGCGAACTGTGGACGCTGGACGACCTGGACGGCGCCGAGCCGCGCCGGCTCGACATCCGGCTCGGCGGCTCCCGCACCGACCTCCAGGCGTACCCGGTCGACGCCGCCCGCTGGTTCGGCTCCGCGTCCCCCGACCACACCGCCCGCGGCAGCGCCGTTGCCGTGCGCGGCGGCGTCCACTGGGTCACCCACCGCTCCGGACCGGCCCGCGCCCTCGCGGCGACGCCCGGCGTGCGCACCCGGCTGCCGCGCGCCTTCCGCGCCGACGGCGAGGAGTGGGTGGTGTGGGTGACGGACGCCGAGGGCGACGACGCCCTGGAGTTCGCGCCCGCCACCGGCCTCGCGCCCGGCGCCACCCCGCGCCGCCTCGCCGCCGGACAGCTCGGCCGGGTGCTGAACCTCGCCATGGCACCCGACGGCAGCCGGGCCGCCGTCGCCTCGCACGACGGCCGCGTCCTGCTCGTCGAGCGGGAGACGGGCGAGGTCCGCGAGGTCGACCGCAGCGAGGACGGCGACGCCACCGGCCTCGTCTTCTCGCCCGACTCCGCCTGGCTGGCCTGGTCCCACCCCGGCCCCTCCCCGCTGCGCCGGCTCAAGCTCGCCAACACCACCGACCTGTCGGTCGCCGAGGCGACCCCGCTGCGCTTCCGGGACTACTCGCCCGCCTTCACCCTGGACGGCAAGCACCTCGCCTTCCTCTCCACCCGCTCCTTCGACCCGGTCTACGACGAGCACGTCTTCGACCTGGCCTTCGTCGAGGGCGCCCGCCCGTACCTGATCACGCTGGCCGCGACCACCCCCTCGCCCTTCGGCCCGCAGCGCCACGGCCGCCCCTTCGAGGCCCCGGACCGCGAGGAGACCCCCGACAGCGAGGGCACCCCCACCACCCGCATCGACATCGAGGGCCTCGCCGACCGCATCGTGCCCTTCCCGGTGGAGGCCGCCCGCTACTCCCGGCTGCGCGCCGCCAAGGACGGCGTCCTGTGGCTGCGCCACCCGGTCACCGGCGTCCTCGGCGCCTCCCGCGCCAACCCGGACGACCCCGGCCCGCACACCGAGCTGGAGCGCTACGACCTCGCCCAGCAGCGCGTCGAGCACCTCGCCGGCGACGCCGACCACTTCGAGGTCAGCGGCGACGGCAAGCGGGTGCTGCTGTGGACCGACGGACGCCTCAAGGTCGTCCCCAGCGACCGGCGGGCCTCCGGCGACGAGGACAGCGACACCAACATCACCGTCGACCTGAGCCGCGTCCGGCAGACCGTCGACCCGGCCGCCGAGTGGCGCCAGATGTACGACGAGACCGGCCGCATCATGCGGGACAACTTCTGGCGGCCCGACATGAACGGCGTCGACTGGGACGGCGTCCTCGACCGCTACCGGCCCGTCCTGGACCGCCTCGCCACCCACGACGACCTGGTCGACCTCCTGTGGGAGGTGCACGGCGAGCTCGGCACCTCGCACGCCTACGTCACCCCGCCCGGCGGCCACGGCGGCGCCCGGCAGGGCCTGCTCGGCGCCGACCTCTCCCGGCACGAGGACGGCGCCTGGCGCGTCGACCGCGTCCTGCCCTCGGAGACCTCCGACCCCGACGCCCGCTCCCCGCTCGCCGCGCCCGGCGTCGCGGTGCGCGCCGGCGACGCGATCGTCGCGGTCGCCGGACGGCCCGTCGACCCGGTCACCGGGCCCGGCCCCCTGCTCGTCGGCACGGCCGGCAAGCCGGTCGAGCTGACCGTCTCCCCGGCCGGCGGCGGCGAGCCGCGGCACGCCGTCGTCGTGCCCCTCGCCGACGAGGAGCCGCTGCGCTACCACGCCTGGGTCGCCGACCGCCGCGCCTACGTCCACGAGAGGTCCGGCGGCCGGCTCGGCTACCTCCACGTGCCCGACATGGTCGGCTCCGGCTGGGCCCAGCTCCACCGCGACCTGCGCGTCGAGGTCGTCCGCGAGGGCCTGGTCGTCGACGTCCGCGAGAACCGCGGTGGGCACACCTCCCAGCTGGTCGTGGAGAAGCTGGCCCGGCGCATCGTCGGCTGGGACCTGCCGCGCGGCATGCGGCCGGCCAGTTACCCGCTGGACGCGCCCCGCGGCCCGGTCGTCGCCGTCGCCAACGAGTTCTCCGGTTCCGACGGCGACATCGTCAACGCCGTGATCAAGGCGCTCGGCATCGGCCCGGTCGTCGGCACCCGCACCTGGGGCGGCGTCATCGGCATCGACAGCCGCTACCGGCTGGTCGACGGGACGCTGATCACGCAGCCCAAGTACGCGTTCTGGCTGGAGGGCCAGGGGTGGGGCGTGGAGAACCACGGCGTCGATCCGGACGTGGAGGTCCCGCAGCGCCCGCAGGACCACGCGGCGGGACGCGACCCCCAGCTGGACGAGGCGATCCGGCTGGCGCTGGAGGCGCTGGAGGAGACCCCGGCGAAGACCCCGCCGAGCCTGCCGTAGCCGCCGGCGCCCGCGACCGCGGACAAGTCGTGCCTCCCCGGTGCCCCAACGGCCGGGGAGGCGCCCCGCGAGCGCGGGCGGACGCACCCGCCCGGCGGCCACCCCGGCGCACGGCGCCCCGCGCACCCGGGCTCGCTACGATGCCCCCAGAAGATCACCACCGTAAGGAGCGCCCATGCCCGGCGAGCCACAGGACGACTGCCTGTTCTGCAAGATCGTCGCGGGTCAGATCCCGGCCACGATCGTCCGCGAGACGGACACCACCGTCGCGTTCCGCGACATAAACCCCCAGGCGCCCACCCACGTCCTGGTGATCCCCAAGGCGCACTACCGCGACGCCGCCGCCCTCGCCGCCGGTGCTCCGGAGATCGCCGCGGACGTCCTGCGCGAGACCCGGGCCGTCGCCGACGACGAGAAGCTGGACAGCTACCGCACCGTCTTCAACACCGGCGGCGGCGCCGGCCAGACCGTGTGGCACGCCCACGCCCACGTCCTCGGCGGCCGCGGCCTCGAATGGCCCCCCGGATAGGCCCGGGCAGACACCGTGTCCGTACGTGAGCTCGTCGTCCTCGGCACCGCCAGCCAGGTCCCGACCCGGCACCGCAACCACAACGGCTACCTGCTGCGCTGGGACGGCGAGGGCATCCTGTTCGACCCCGGCGAGGGCACGCAGCGCCAGATGCTGCGCGCCGGGGTCGCCGCCCACGACCTGAACCGGATCTGCGTCACGCACTTCCACGGCGACCACAGCCTCGGCCTGGCCGGCGTCATCCAGCGCATCAACCTGGACCGGGTCCCGCACGAGGTCACCGCCCACTACCCGCGCTCCGGGCAGCGCTTCTTCGACCGCCTGCGGTACGCCACCGCCTACCGCGAGACGGTCGGCCTCACCGAGGCGCCGGTCGACGCGGACGGGCCCCTCGCGGTCACCCCCGCCTACGTGCTGGAGGCCCGCCGACTCTCGCACCCCGTCGAGTCGTACGGCTACCGGCTCACCGAGCCCGACGGCCTGCGCATGCTGCCCGAGCGCCTGGCCGCGCACGGCATCGAGGGCCCCGACGTGGGCCGCATCCAGCGCGAGGGCGTGCTGAACGGCGTTCCGCTGGACGAGGTCAGCGAGGTCCGCCGCGGCCAGCGGTTCGCGTTCGTCATGGACACCCGGCTGTGCCCGGGGGTGCACGAGCTGGCCGAGGGCTGCGACCTGCTGGTCATCGAGTCGACGTTCCTCGACGAGGACGAGGAACTCGCCGCCGACCACGGCCACCTCACCGCCGGGCAGGCGGCGCGGGCCGCCCGGGAGGCGGGCGTACGCCACCTCGTCCTGACCCACTTCAGCCAGCGCTACTCCGACCCCGAGGAGTTCGAGCGGCAGGCGAGGGCCGCCGGGTACGAGGGGGAGCTGACCGTGGCCCGGGATCTGATGCGCGTCCCGGTTCCGAAACGTCGGTGAAACCGCCGTACGATGCTCTGATGCCTCTGCCCATAGCTGAACTGCACCTCCATATCGAAGGCACCCTGGAGCCGGAGCTGGCCTTCGAGCTGGCCGCCCGCAACGGTGTCGTCCTGCCCTACGCGGACACGGACGCCCTGCGCGAGGCGTACCGCTTCGAGGACCTCCAGTCCTTCCTGAACCTGTACTACGAGCTCATGGCCGTCCTGCGCACCGAGCGGGACTTCGAGGACCTGGCCGACGCCTACCTGGCCCGCGCCGCCGCGCAGGGCGTACGGCACGCGGAGATCTTCTTCGACCCGCAGGCGCACCTCGCCCGGGGCGTGGAGATGGGCACGGTCGTGGAGGGCCTGTGGCGGGCGCTGGGCCGCAGCCGGGAGAGGCACGGCGTCTCCACCCGGCTGATCATGTGCTTCCTGCGCGACGAGTCCGCCGAGTCGGCCCTCGCGACCCTCGACGCCGCGAAGCCGTACCTGGACCGCATCACCGGCGTCGGCCTGGACTCCGCCGAGGTCGGCCACCCGCCGGTGAAGTTCCGCGAGGTGTACGAGGCCGCCGCCGCCCTCGGGCTGCGCCGCGTCGCGCACGCGGGCGAGGAGGGGCCGCCGGAGTACGTCACCGAGGCCCTGGACGTGCTGGGCGTCGAGCGGATCGACCACGGTCTGCGCTCGATGGAGGACCCGGAGCTGGTCGAGCGGCTGGTGCGCGACCGCGTCCCGCTGACCCTGTGCCCGCTGTCCAACGTGCGGCTGCGCACGGTCGACACCCTCGCCGACCACCCGCTGCCCGCGATGCTGGACGCCGGGCTGATGTGCACGGTCAACTCCGACGACCCCGCCTACTTCGGCGGCTACGCGGGCGACAACGTCGAGGCCGTGCGCGCCGCGCTCGGCCTCACCGAGGAGCGGCTGCGGGAGCTGGCCCGCAACTCCTTCCTCGCCTCCTTCCTGGAGGACGACGAGGAGCTGCGGGCGCGGTACCTGGCCGAGGTGGAGGCGTACGCCTTCCCGACGGCGTAGGACTCAGCCCGTCCCGGACCCCGGTGTGGCCGCGGCCGCCCGGGGTCCCGCCGTGTCGTAGGCGTGCTGCACCGGCACGGCCGGCGCGTCCACGTCGATCTCCACGACCGGCTGCTCCGGGGCGCCGACCTCGGGCACGGCACCGCTGGGCGTGCCGGTGGCGGCGGCGACCAGGGCGGCCGGGGTGCCGCCGCGGCGGCGGATCGCGCCGGGCAGCAGCGGGCGTCCGCCCGTGTGCAGGGCGACGGCCGTCATCGGCACGGCGGCCAGGAGCAGACCGGCGCCGAGGACCAGGCCCATGCCCGCGTAACCGGCCTGGGCCGACAGCACACTGCCGGTCAGCGGACCGGCCGCCGTGCCCAGCGAGGACGCCGACCCGACGAGCACCGCCCACCGGCCGCGCGGGTCGAGCGAGGCGGCGAGGCCGATCAGGTACGACAGCACGACCGGGTACACCGTGTTCCAGGCGATCTCGCCGGCCGCGAACGTCGCGGGGGTGGTCGCGGACGCGCTCACCGCGATGCAGCCCGCGATCAGCACCGTGCCCGCGCCGATGGGCATCGCCCGGCCCAGGCGGGACCCGAGCGCGCCGGCCGCCAGGACGCCGACCAGTCCCGCGCCCAGGGCGACGGCGAAGACGACCCCGAGGGCGGCGTCGCCGAGTCCGGCCTGCGTCAGCCCGATCCGGCCGCTGACACCCCACAGGGAGTTCTGCGCGAGGGACCAGCACAGCACGGTGGCGGCGAGGACCGGTCCCGAGCGGCGGCGGGGGAGCGGGGTGGTGAGGCCCGTGTCGTGCGCGGCCGGCGACGCGGCCGTCCCGCCCGGCAGCCGGCCGGTCAGCGGCCACACCGCGAGGGCGGTCAGCGCGATCGCGGCCAGCGGCAGGCCGTGCGCCCGGCCCAGGTGCGGCACCGTCAGGTACACCGCGCCGGCCAGCGCGGACACGGTCAACAGGCCCAGCGTGGAGGCGCGGTGGGGGTCGCGCTCGGCCGCGATCCGGGTGGCGGCGACCGTGGTGGCCGTGCCCGACCCGAAGCCGCCGAGGACCGCGCCGGCGACGACGGCCGGGACGGCGGTGGCGAGCGCGGCGGAGCCGTAGCCGACGACGGCCAGGACCAGCCCGAACCGGGCCAGCGTCCGGGCGCCGATCCGCTGCACCCGGGAGGCGAGCAGGAAGCCCGCGGTCGCCGAACTCAGCAGCAGCGCACTGCCGACGGCGCCCGCCTGCGTGGCGGTCAGCGGCAGGCCGGTGTCCAGTCTGCCGACGGTGGTGGGCAGCAGGTAGGGAGGAAGGTACCCGGCCGTGAAGAGGGCGACGAGGGGCCAGGGAGTGGTGCGGGGGGCGAACACGGGCGTTCCCAGGGCATGCGGAAGGAAGGGGGGAGGGGAGGGGGCGACGACCGTCGACGGACAGGAACGCGCGCGCAATTTGTATCAAGCGCGGAGAGGCGGAACACAGGCGAGGGGGTGTGATCCGGATCACAGTGGCGTTTGGTGTTCCGGAGCCTGGGTAGAAGCGGGCGTCATCGCCAGTGGACGGAGCCGCCTCCGGCCGGAACCGTCGCCTCCACCTTGGCCCGGATCTCCCGCATCACCGCGACGATCCGCGCCTCGTGATCCGGCGTCAGGCGGGCCACCGGCACCGAGCAGCTGATCGCGTCCAGGGCCGGGACCTCGTAGCGCAGCGCGAAGCCGAAGCCGACGATCCCCGTCACGCCCTCCTCGCGGTCGACGGAGTGGCCGCGCTCCCGGATCCGGGCGAGGTCGGCCGCCAGGGAGTCCCTGTCGGTGTGCGTGTTCGGGGTCAGTGCCTCGTACGGGCCCTCGGGCAGTTCGGCGTCCGGGCGCTCCGCCAGCAGTGCCTTGCCGAGGGCGCCCGCGTGGGCGGGCAGCCGGCGTCCCACCCTGCTGATGGTCCGCAGGTACTCGTGCGACTCCCGGGTCGCCAGATAGGCCACGTCGTGCCCGTCGAGCCGCCCCAGGTGGATCGTCTCGCCCAGCGCCTCGGACGCCTCGTCGAGGTACGGCCGCACCGCCCGCACGCGGGGGTCGGAGTCGAGGTAGCCGGTGCCGGTGAGCAGGGCGTGGATGCCGATGCCGTACAGCGAACCGGTGACGTCGGTGCGCACCCAGCCGCGCGAGACCAGGGTCTGCAGCAGCGCGTACATCGAGCTGCGCGGCACGCCCAGTCCGTCCGCCAGCTCCTGGAGCCGGGCCGGGCGGTCCCCGCGCGCGGCCAGCACCTCCAGCAGCTCGACCGTGCGAGCCGCCGACTTCACCTCGCGGACGCCGCCCGCCGCGCCCCCTGTCTCCGGCATGCGCCGATCGTAGACGGACGCCGCCGGCCCATTGACGCCCGCCGTCCGCCTATCTAATCTCCATTCCCATACGTGGACGTCATCTACATGCGGAGACGGTGAGGGTGGACGTGGATTCCGCTGCCGGCGCCGGCCCCGCGACGGCCGTGGCCCGGCGGCTGCGCGGGGGGGGGGGAGGGCGGACGGGATGCTGTCCTTCCCCCTGGCCGGCTTCCGCGCCGGCGGGTCGCTCGACCCCGACGGCTACCGGGCCCACGTCGCCGGACGCGCCGCCGCCGGACCCGGCGCCCTCTTCCCGCCCGCTCCTCCGCCGCGCACGCCTTCGCCCCCGAGACCGCGGGCGCCTCCCCTCCGCCCTGCGGAGCGGCTACGGCAAGCTGCTGCGCGACTTCCACGCCCCCTCGTCGCACCGCGCGACCGCGTCCCCGCACACGGCGTGTCCCTCGTGAGGGCCGCGGCCCGGCCGCGCGGCCGCCCCGTCGGGCCCGTCCGCGCCCCTTCACCGACCCGCCACCCGCCCGCCCGGCCGGGCTCGGGACCCTGCTCGCCGCCGGACTCGACCTCGTAGGAGCCGCCCCGTGAACCTCACCGTCACCGACGTCCGCCTGACGCCGGTCCTCGTCGCCGACCCGCCGCTGCTCAACACCCAGGGCGTGCACCAGCCGTACACCCCCCGCCTGATCGTCGAGGTGGAGACCGCCGACGGGATCACCGGCGTCGGCGAGACCTACGGCGACGCCAAGTACCTGGAGCTGGCCCGCCCCTTCGTCGGCAAGCTGGTGGGGCGCCGGGTGAGCGACCTCAACGGCCTGTTCGCGCTCGCCGACGAGGTCGCCGTCGACTCCTCCCGGGTCTTTGGGCAGGTCGACGTCGGCGGGCTGCGCGGCGTCCAGACCGCCGACAAGCTGCGCCTGTCCGTCGTCTCCGGCTTCGAGGTCGCCTGCCTCGACGCCCTCGGCAAGGCGCTCGGCCTGCCCGTGCACGCGCTGCTGGGCGGCAAGGTCCGCGACGCCGTCGAGTACAGCGCCTACCTGTTCTACAGGTGGGCGGACCACCCCGAGGGCGTGACGTGCGAGAAGGACGACTGGGGCGCCGCCCTCGACCCGGCCGGCGTCGTCGCGCAGGCCCGCGCCTTCACCGAGCGGTACGGCTTCACCTCCTTCAAGCTCAAGGGCGGCGTCTTCCCGCCCGAGGAGGAGATCGCCGCGATCAGGGCCCTCGCCGAGGCCTTCCCCGGGCACCCCCTGCGCCTGGACCCCAACGGCGCCTGGTCCGTGGAGACCTCGCTGAAGGTCGCGGCGGAGCTCGGGGACGTCCTGGAGTACCTGGAGGACCCCGCGCTCGGCACCCCGGCGATGGCCGAGGTCGCCGCGAGGACCGGGGTGCCGCTCGCCACCAACATGTGCGTGACGACGTTCGCCGAGATCCAGGAGGCGTTCACCGAGGGCGCCGTCCAGGTCGTGCTCTCCGACCACCACTACTGGGGCGGCCTGCGCAACACCCAGCAACTCGCCGCCGTCTGCCGCGCCTTCGGCGTCGGCGTCTCCATGCACTCCAACACCCACCTGGGCATCAGCCTCGCCGCCATGACCCACGTGGCGTCCACCGTCCCGAACCTCCACCACGCCTGCGACTCCCACTACCCCTGGCAGTCCGAGGACGTGCTCACCGAACGGCTCGCCTTCGACGGCGGCGAGGTCGCCGTCTCCGACGCCCCCGGCCTCGGCGTCGAACTCGACCGCGACCGGCTGGCGTTCCTCCACCGCCGCTGGCTCGACGACGACGGCGCCCTCCGCGACCGCGACGACGCGGCGGCGATGCGGGTGGCCGACCCGGAGTGGGTCACCCCGTCCGTCCCCCGCTGGTGACCCGCCCCCCTTCCCCGCAACGGCCGGGTCCGCGCCCGGCCCGCGAGGACGCCGGCCGCCCCGGTGCCGGAGACGACCCCCGGCGCGGCCCGGACCGCGCGCCCGGGGACCGCGACGGCCCGACGGCCACCGGCGCGAACGCCACCGCGTTGTCGGCGGCGTGGTGCACACTGGCCTGATCCGCACCATGCCAGGGAGCGCACCGTGACAGCGTCCACCGTGTCCGCGGCGTCCGACGTGACCGTCATGACCGCCATGTCCGCCGACGAGAGAACACACCGCCACCCGCAGGACGAGGGATCGCACCGACATCCGCAGGTCGATCCCCTGGCCGCCCTGCGCACCCCGCAGGACCCGCCCTGGGACGTGTATCTCACCGGCACCGTCTTCCTCGACGTCATCTTCACCGGGCTCGACTCCGCCCCGGTGCGCGGGACCGAGTCCTGGGCACGCGGGATGGGGTCGAGCCCGGGCGGCGTGGCCAACATGGCGACCGCGCTGGCCCGCCTCGGCCTGCGCACCTCGCTGGCCGCGGCCTTCGGCGACGACCACTACGGCGACTACTGCTGGGACGCGCTCGCCCAGGGCGAGGGCATCGACCTGACCCCCTCGCGCACCGTGCCCGGCTGGCACTCGCCGGTGACGGTCTCCATGGCGTACGAGGGGGAGCGCACGATGGTCTCCCACGGTCACGAGCCGCCGCCCGAGGAACCGGCCCCCCACTGCCCGCCCCGCGCGCGTGCCGCCATCGCCTCCCTGACGCCCGGCGCGAGCGCCCCGTGGATCGCGCAGGCCGCCGCACGGGGCACCCGCGTCTTCGCCGACGTCGGCTGGGACGACACCGGCGCCTGGGACCTGGCGGGACTGGCCGACCTCGCGCACTGCGAGGCGTTCCTGCCGAACGCCGAGGAGGCCATGCGCTACACGGGCGCCTCCTGCCCGCGCGCCGCCGCGCACGCCCTGACCGAGCACGTGCCGCTCGCGGTGGTCACCCTCGGCGCGGACGGCGCCTACGCGGTGGACCGGCGGACGGGGGAGAGCGCCGAGGTCCCGGCCATCGCGGTGGAGGCCCTGGACCCGACCGGCGCCGGGGACGTCTTCGTCGCCGGGTTCGTCACCGGCACCCTGGCCGGCTGGCCGCTCGCCGACCGCCTCGCCTTCGCCGGGCTGACCGCCGCCCTCTCCGTCCAGGAGTTCGGCGGCTCCCTGTCGGCGCCGGGCTGGTCCGAGATCGCCACCTGGTGGCGCAAGGTCCAGTCGGTGGAGGGGCAGGACCCGGCGGCCCTGAGCCGGTACGCGTTCCTGGCGGACCTGGTCCCGGACGAACCGGTCAGGCCGTGGCCCCTGCGACGAGCGGTCCCGACGATCGGCTTCCGCCGCCCGAGCTGACCGCCCGGGCCGGCGGCCCCCCTCGGAACCCGAGCCGGCGCGGCCGCTTCAGGTCGCGCTGCCGGTCCTCGGCGCCCTTCGCGTGTGGGTCCGGGCCGTGCCGGGGTGCGGGCGCGCCGCGTGGTGGGCGTACGGGGCAGGTTCGGGGCGTCGGCGCGTGGCGGCCGGCCGGGCCGGTCGGA
>NZ_JBVHWR010000001.1:562385-641359 GCF_055564355.1 Streptomyces sp. NPDC029152
TGTGGGTCCGGGCCGTGCCGGGGTGCGGGCGCGCCGCGTGGTGGGCGTACGGGGCAGGTTCGGGGCGTCGGCGCGTGGCGGCCGGCCGGGCCGGTCGGAAGCCGAGCCGGCGCAGCTGCTTCGGGTCGCGCTGCTGGTCCTCGGCGCCCTTCACGTGCGGGTCCGGGCCGTGCCGGGGTGCGGGCGCGCCGCGTGGTGGGCGTACGGGGCAGGTTCGGGGCGTCGGCGCGTGGCGGCCGGCCGGGCCGGTCAGAACCCGAGCCGGCGCAGCTGCTTCGGGTCGCGCTGCCAGTCCTTGGCGACCTTCACGTGCAGGTCCAGGAAGACGGGCGTGCCCAGCAGCGCCTCGATCTGCTTGCGGGACTTGATGCCGACGTCCTTCAGGCGCTTGCCCTTGGGGCCGATGATGATGCCCTTCTGGCTGGGACGCTCGATGAAGACGTTGGCGTGGATGTCCAGGAGGGGCTTGTCGGCGGGGCGGTCCTCGCGCGGGAGCATCTCCTCCACGACCACGGCGATGGAGTGCGGCAGCTCGTCGCGCACGCCCTCCAGCGCGGCCTCGCGGATCAGCTCGGCCACCATGACCTGCTCCGGCTCGTCCGTGAGATCGCCCTCCGGGTAGAGCGCGGGCCCCTCCGGCAGCAGCGGGGTCAGCAGGTCGGCGAGGAGGTCCACCTGCTTGTTCGCGGTGGCCGACACCGGGACGATCTCCGCCCAGGTGATGCCCAGCTCCTCCCCGAGCCGGTCGATCGCGATGAGCTGCTCGGCCAGCGTCTTGCCGTCGACCAGGTCCGTCTTCGTGACGATCGCGACCTTCGGGGTCTTCTTGATCCCCGCCAGCTCCTTGGCGATGAAGCGGTCACCGGGGCCCAGCTTCTCGTTCGCCGGCAGGCAGAAGCCGATGACGTCCACCTCGGCCCACGTCGTGCGCACGACGTCGTTCAGCCGCTCGCCCAGCAGCGTGCGCGGCTTGTGCAGACCCGGGGTGTCCACCAGGATCAGCTGGGCGTCCGGGCGGTGCACGATGCCCCGCACGGTGTGCCGGGTGGTCTGCGGACGGTTGGAGGTGATCGCCACCTTCTGCCCGACCAGAGCGTTCGTGAGGGTGGACTTGCCCGCGTTGGGGCGGCCCACGAAGCAGGCGAAGCCGGCCCGGTGGACAGCCTCGGCCGGCTCTTCGGATGACTGGGTACGCACGCTCATGGCGCCCATTGTCCCTGATCCCCGGAGCCCCGCCGTACCACCGTCGTGTGCGGGCCGGCGGGAGGCGCGAGGATCAGCCCGCGGCCACCGTGTCCCGGACCGTCCCGTCGGGCGAGGCGACCAGCACCGGCGTCCCCGCCCCGCCCAGGTCCCGGACCGCCGCCAGGTCCTCGGCCGACGCCGCCCCCGCCTCGGTCACCACGGCCGCCGCCTCCAGCGACGTCGCGCCGGACGCCACCGCCATCGCCACCGCGGTCCGCAGGGCGCTGAGCTTCAGGGAGTCCAGGGCGACGGTCCCGGCGACGTACGTGCGGCCGGTTTCGTCGCGTACGGCCGCCCCCTCGGGGACGCCGTTGCGGGCCCGGGCGGAACGGGCCAGGGTGACGATCTTGCGGTCCTCGGGGCCGAGGTCGGTGGTGTCGGTCATGGTCAGAGCATACGGAGGCGCCGCGCCGGTCACCCCGCCACCGGGTACATCGCCCCGCGCCGCCCCTGCGGCGACACCAGCCACTCCAGCTTCGCGGCGGTGTTCGCCTCGTCCAGCGGCGTGTGCAGCACGATCGTCAGGTCGGGCCGCGCGGGCACCTTCAGCGCCGTCGACTCCACGCACAGCAGACCGGCCAGCGGGTGCTCCAGCTCCTTGCGGATCTGCCCCGCGTCCTCGATGTCCCGCTCCTCCCACATCCGGACGAACTCGGGGCTGCCGTCCAGCAGCTGCGCCAGCACCGCCTGGAACCCCTCGTCGTCGGGACTGGCCGAGCACGCCGCGCGGAACTGGGCGACGACCGTACGGGCGTTGCGCTCCCAGCTCTGCGAACGGGCGCGGTACAGCGGGTCCGTGAAGAAGTCGACCAGGCAGTTCTGCGTGATGTCCGGCCGCATGCCCAGCACGATCGCCGCCGCGTCGTTGTACATCACGCAGTTGTAGTACCGGTCCATGATGTGCGCCGGGTACGGCATCCACGTGTCGATCAGCCGCCGCATCCCCTCGCACATGTCCCGCTTGGCGGGCTCCACCTCGGGCGCCGGCGGGTTGAGCCCGGCCAGCAGGTACAGGTGGCGGCGCTCGGCGTCGCTCAGCCGCAGCACGCGGCCGACCGCGTCCAGCACCTGCGGGGAGACGGAGATGTCCCTGCCCTGCTCCAGCCACTGGTACCAGGAGGCGCCCACCCCGGCGAGCACGGCGACCTCCTCACGGCGCAGGCCCGGCGTGCGGCGCCGTCCCCCGCCGTCCGGCAGCCCCGCCTCGGCCGGTGTCACGCGTGCGCGGCGGCTCATCAGGAACTCCCGCAGCTCGCGCCGCCGATGGGACTTGAGTCCGGTGTCCGTCACGTACCGATTCCCCCCTGCTTCCCGGCTGGTGGTGCCACCACCAGGACAACCGCCCGCTCCCCACGATCATTCCGGCGCCCGCAGGCTCTTGTCCATGGCGATCGACACCTCCACCTCCACTCCGCCGGCGGCCGCCGGCACGCCGGCCGCTCCCCGGTTCTCGGCCCGCGACCGGCTCGTCCTGTTCGTGCTCTGTGCCGCCCAGTTCATGGTCGCGCTCGACTTCTCCGTCCTGAACGTCGCCCTGCCCGTCCTCGGCGCGGACCTCGGCATGAACCGGTCCGCCCTCCAGTGGGCGGTCACGGCGTTCGCGCTGCCGTCCGGCGGCTTCCTGCTGCTCCTCGGCCGCATGGGCGACCTCTACGGCCGCCGCCGGCTGTTCCTCGCCGGCCTCGCGCTCTTCGGCGCCGCCTCGCTGCTGGCGACCTTCGCCTGGGACCCGGCCTCCTTCCTCGCCGGACGCGCCCTGCAGGGCCTCGGCGCGGCGGCCATCGTGCCGACCGGCATGTCCCTGCTGACCACGACCTTCCCGGAGGGGCCGGCCCGCGACCGCGCCCTCGGCATCTCCGGCACGCTGCTCTCGCTCGGGTTCACCGTCGGCATGGTGGCCGGCGGGGTGCTGACCGACCTGCTGAGCTGGCGCTCCACCATGGGCCTGCTGGCACTGTTCGCCCTGATCGTGCTGCCGCTGGCCCCCGGCCTGCTCCCGGAGTCCCGCACTCCCGACCGCCCCCGTCTGGACGTGCCCGGCGCGGTCACCGTCACCGGCGGTCTGCTGTCCCTGATCTACGCCCTGTCGACGGCCGCCGAACACGGCTTCGGCCGCACCGACGTCCTCGTCACCCTCGTCGCGGGCCTGCTGCTCCTGACCGCCTTCGGGGTCGTCGAGTCCCGCTCCGCCGCCCCGCTGGTCTCCCTGCCGATGCTGCGCCGCCGCACGGTGGCCTGGGGCAACCTGGGCGGTCTGGTCACCTTCTCGATGATGTCCACGGTGATCTTCGTGCTCACCCTGTACCTCCAGGAGGTCCTGCACCTGAGCGCCTTCGAGACCGGCCTGGTCTTCGGCGTGCAGGGCGTGCTGTCGGTGGTGGCCGGGACCTGCGCGTCCCGCGTCATCGGCCGCTTCGGCGCCCGCCGCACCCTGGTCGGCGCGCTCGCCGGACAGGGCGCCCTGGGGCTGCCCCTGCTGGCGCTGGGGGAGGGCGGCTGGTCGGTGTTCCTGGCCACGGCCGCCGTCTCCCTGGCCAGCATGTGCCACCTGGGCGCGATCATCTCCTACGGCCTGACCGTGACCTCCGGCGTCCCCGACGAGGAGCAGGGCCTGGCGACCGGCCTGGTCACCTCCACGCAGCAGGCCGGCATCACCGTCGGCATCCCGGTGCTGGGCGTGCTGGCCACCACCTCCGCGGACCTGCGCTCCGGCGTGCACACGGTGCTCGTCCTGGACGCGGCGATCGTCCTCGCGGCGGCCGCCCTGATCGCGGCCGGACTGCGCCCCCGCCGCTCAGGGACGGTCGAGGCGGAGCCGGTCGGCGCGCGGTAGACCGGCGACGACCAGGTCGTACGAGTCCTCGACCAGCTCCCGGACGACACGGTCCGGGAGCCCGCCGTCGGCGGTCACCGTGTTCCAGTGCCGCTTGTTCATGTGCCAGCCGGGCACGACCAGGCCCTCGTGCTCGGTGCGCAGCCGGATCGCGTCCTCCGGGTCGCACTTGAGGTTGACGGTGAGCGGGCGCGCGTCCAGGGAGGACAGCGCGAACATCTTGCCCAGCACCTTGAAGACCGAGATCTCCGGACCGAAGGGGAAGTCCTCCACGGCCGCGTTGAAGGACAGGCAGAACGCGCGCAGCTCCTGGGGCGTCACTCCTCCGCCATCTCCCCGGCACCGGACCTCGCCGGGGCCACCGGCTCCACCAGCACCGTCACGATCTTGTTCCGGCGGCCCGCGGCGGCCTCCGCCGTCAGCCGCAGCTCACGGCCGTCGGGCAGCTCGACGACCGACGTGGCCCCGGCGATCGGCACCCGGCCGAGCGCCTTGGCCAGCAGACCGCCGACGGTCTCCACGTCCTCGTCGTCGAACTCCTCCAGCCCGTACAGCTCGCCGAGGTCGCCGATGTCCAGGCGGGAGGTGACCCGGTAGCGGTCCTCGCCCAGCTCCTCGACCGGCGGCAGCTCGCGGTCGTACTCGTCGGTGATCTCGCCGACGATCTCCTCGAGGACGTCCTCGATGGTGACGATGCCGGCCGTGCCGCCGTACTCGTCGATGACGACGGCGACGTGGTTGTGCTCCTTCTGCATCTCGCGCAGCAGGTCGCCGGCGTTCTTGGTGTCGGGCACGAAGAACGCCGGGCGCATCGCCGTGGACACCAGGTCGCCCTCCGCGTCCCGGCTGATGTGCGTCTTGCGCACGAGGTCCTTCAGGTACACGATCCCGACGATGTCGTCCTCGCTCTCACCGGTGACCGGTATGCGGGAGAAGCCGGAGCGCAGGGCGAGGGTGAGGGCCTGGCGGATGGTCTTGTACCGCTCGATGACGACGAGGTCGGTGCGCGGCACCATGACCTCCCGCACCAGCGTGTCGCCCAGCTCGAACACCGAGTGCACCATGCGGCGCTCCTCGGCCTCGATCAGCGACTCCTTCTCGGCGAGGTCGACCAGCGCCCGCAGCTCCGCCTCGGAGGCGAAGGGGCCGCGGCGGAAGCCCTTGCCGGGGGTGAGCGCGTTGCCGAGGAGGATGAGCAGCGACGGGATCGGGCCCATGACCCGGTCCAGCGGCACCAGGACGTACGCCGCCGCCGTCGCCGTGTTCAGCGGGTGCTGGCGGCCGATGGTGCGCGGGGAGACCCCGATGGCCACGTACGACACCAGCACCATCACCGCGATGGCGACCACCAGCGCCTCGCCGGTGCCGTCGAACTGCTTCAGGCAGGCGTACGTGACCAGCGCGGCGGCGGCCATCTCGCAGGCGACGCGGACCAGCAGCGCCACGTTGAGGTAGCGCGTCGGGTCGGCGGCGACCTTGGCCAGCCTGGCGCTGCCGCGCCGTCCCGCGCGCACCGCCTCCTCGGCGCGGAAGCTGGAGACCCGCGCCAGGCCCGCCTCCGCGCAGGCGGCGAGCCAGGCGACCACGACCAGGGCGACGGCGCCGGCGACGAGCGGGAGGCTCATGAGACGGTCGGGGCCGGGGACGGGCCGGTCAGGCCCTTCTCCGCGCGCCAGCCGTCCACGATGGCGGCCTGCAGGCCGAACATCTCGGCCTTCTCGTCGGGCTCCTCGTGGTCGTAGCCGAGCAGGTGCAGCACCCCGTGGACGGTGAGCAGCTGGAGCTCCTCGTCCATGGAGTGCTGCGTCGGCGCCTCCTTGCCCTGCCTCTCGGCGACCTCCGGGCAGAGCACGATGTCGCCGAGCAGCCCCTGCGGCGGCTCGTCGTCGTCCTTCGACGGCGGACGCAGCTCGTCCATCGGGAAGGACATGACGTCCGTCGGACCGGGCAGGTCCATCCACTGGATGTGGAGCTGCTCCATGGCGTCGGCGTCCACGACGATCACCGAGAGCTCGGAGAGCGGGTGGATGCGCATCCGCGCGAGCGCGTAGCGGGCGATGTCGAGGATCGCCTGCTCGTCGACCTCGGTTCCGGACTCGTTGTTGACGTCGATCGACATGGTCGTGCTGGTCTACTTCCCCTTGGCCTTGGCACCGCTTCTGGGCGTCCGGCCGCCGTTGTGGCCGCCGTTCTCGGTGCCGTTCCTGCTGTCGTACTGCTCGTACGCGTCGACGATACGGCCCACCAGCTTGTGCCGGACGACGTCGTGGGACGTCAGCCGGGAGAAGTGGACGTCCTCGACGCCCTCCAGGATCTCCTGCACCTGCCGCAGACCCGACTTCGTCCCGCCGGGCAGGTCGACCTGCGTCACGTCACCCGTGATCACGATCTTCGAGTCGAAGCCGAGCCGGGTCAGGAACATCTTCATCTGCTCGGGGCTGGTGTTCTGGGCCTCGTCCAGGATGATGAAGGCGTCGTTGAGGGTCCGGCCGCGCATGTACGCCAGCGGCGCGACCTCGATCGTCCCGGCCGCCATCAGCCGCGGGATCGAGTCCGGGTCGAGCATGTCGTGCAGCGCGTCGTACAGCGGACGCAGGTAGGGGTCGATCTTCTCGTAGAGCGTGCCGGGCAGGAAGCCGAGCCGCTCGCCGGCCTCGACCGCCGGGCGGGTCAGGATGATGCGGTTGACCTGCTTGGACTGCAGGGCCTGCACCGCCTTGGCCATCGCCAGGTAGGTCTTGCCGGTGCCCGCCGGGCCGATGCCGAAGACGATCGTGTGCTTGTCGATCGCGTCGACGTACCGCTTCTGGTTCAGCGTCTTGGGGCGGATCGTGCGGCCGCGCGAGGACAGGATGTTCTGCGTGAGCACCTGGGCCGGGGTCTCCTGGCCGTCGCTCTCCCCGTTCTCGCTCGCCTTGAGCATGGCGATCGAGCGTTCCACTGCGTCCTCCGTCATCGGCTGCCCCGTGCGCAGCACCAGCATCATCTCGTCGAACACGCGCTGGATCAGGGCGACCTCATGGGCGTCGCCGACCGCGTTGATCTCGTTTCCCCGGACGTGGATGTCGGCCGCCGGGAAGGCCGTCTCGATCACGCGCAGGAGGGAGTCGCCGGATCCCAGGACGGTCACCATGGGGTGCTGGGCGGGGACGGTGAACTGTGCTCTCGCCTGCCCCTGCGCGGGGGTGTGAGCTGAGGGTGTCTGAGTCATGGGCCGGCGCTCGAGGCCTGCACGTCCTCCTCTGCGGCGTGCGCCGCGTGACGGGTGTGTCTGCTGTCTCCAGCGTACGACTCCGCGCCGACAGCACCCAGGTCTTTTATCCGACCGCCCCCGGAGTATGCCCGGGGGCGCTCACCGCTGGGCGCGCAGCAGGTCCCGGAACCAGCGGTACGACGCCTTGGGCGTCCGCGCCCGCGTGGCGAAGTCCACGTGCACCAGCCCGAACCGGCGCGCGTAGCCCTCCGCCCACTCGAAGTTGTCCAGCAGCGACCACACGAAGTAGCCGCGCACGTCCACGCCCGCCTCCAGCGCCCGGTGCAGGGCGCGGACGTGACCGTCGAGGTAGGCGATGCGGTCCTGGTCGTCGAGGCCCTCGTAGGAGCAGCCGTTCTCCGTGATGACGACGGGCGGCAGCCGGTCGCCGTAGCGCTCGGCCAGGCCGGTGAGCAGCTCCGTGAGCCCCTCGGGGACCACGGGCCAGCCGAAGTCCGTCAGCGGCCGGCCCTCGATCGGACGCACCGAGAAGGGCAGCCCGGCCGGGACGCGCACACCGCCGGACTCGGTCGCCTCGCCCCGCGGGGCGCCCACCCTCGCCGGCGCGTAGTAGTTCACGCCGTACCGGTCCAGCGGCTCGGCGATCACCTTCAGGTCGGCTTCGATCCCCCCGGCGGAGCCCGGCATCAGCTCGCCGAGGCCGTCCGGGTACCGGCCCAGCAGCAGCGGGTCGGCGAACAGGCGGTTCAGCAGGACGTCGTAGAAGTCCGCCGCCTCCCGGTCGGCCGGCTCGTCCGAGGCGGGCCAGGTCGGCCCGTGCGAGTTGGCGATCCCGACGTCGCCCGCGCCGGCCGCGCGCAGGGCCCGTACCGCCAGGCCGTGCGCGAGGAGCTGGTGGTGGGCCACCGGGAGGGCGTCGAACAGCAGCTCCCGGCCGGGGGCGTGCGTGCCCAGGGCGTGGCCGAGCAGGGTGTGCTCGGCGGGTTCGTTGAGGGTGAGCCACGTGCCGACCCGGTCGCCGAGCCGCCCCGCGACGACGGACACGTACTCCGCGAACCGGGACGCCGTGTCCCGGTCGAGCCAGTCCAGGTCCGCCGGGAGGTCCCAGTGGAAGAGCGTCGGCACCGGGCGGACGCCCGCCGCGCACAGCTCGTCGACCAGGCGGTCGTAGAAGTCGAGGCCGCCGGGGGAGTTCACCCGGGGCCAGGAGACCGAGAACCGGTAGGCGTCCACGCCCAGGCCGGCGAGCAGCGCCACGTCCTCGCGGTAGCGGTGGTAGTGGTCGCAGGCCACCGCCGCCGTCGAGCCGTCCCTGACCCGCCCCGGCTCGTCCGCGAACACGTCCCACACCGACCGCTCGCGCAGTTCGGCCGCGCCCTCGATCTGGTGCGCCGAGGTCGACACGCCCCACAGGAAGCCGTCCGGGAAACGGGGTACCGGGTCCGTGCGCGATGCGGTCGCCATGCGCGGATCATCCGCACCCCCGGCGACGGAAGTCAACGCCCTTGCGCGCCGGCGGCGTCACGCGCCCTCCTTCAGCACCCGCGAGATCAGCCTGCGCTGGTCGTCCGTCAGCCGGGGGTCGGCCGCGTACACCGTCCTCCCGTCCACGGTGATCTGGTAGCTGAACCCGTCCGGCACCCCGACGGGCGGCGTGCCCCGCCCGTCGGCGACCGCCCGCTCGGCCAGGGCGTGCCACTCGGCCGCGTCGGGGCGTCCCGCGGTGTCGATCTCCGCGTGGCGTTCGATGCCCGCGAAGCCTCCTGTGCGCCTCACCTGAATCCGCATGGGACCGTGTCTAGTACGGAACTACCGCGTGTGCACCCCGACCTGTTCCCAGCCCTTGCGCACCGCCTCCAGCTCGTCCCCGTCGCCGTAGCGCTCCCGGGCGGCCCTCACCGTCAGCGTCGCGAAGTCCGCGAACGACGCGTCCTCGCGCAGCTCGCCCCCGGTCAGCACGTCGTACCAGACCTGTCCGGCCCGCTCCCAGGCGTGGCCGCCCAGCTCCGTGGCGACGAGGTAGAAGGCGTGGTTGGGGATGCCGGAGTTGATGTGCACGCCGCCGTTGTCGCGGCCGGTGCGCACGTAGTCGTCCATCGTGGCGGGCTGCGGGTCCTTGCCGAGGACGTCGTCGTCGTACGCCGTGCCCGGCGCCTTCATCGAGCGCAACGCCTCCCCCGTCACGCGCGGGGCGAGCAGTCCGGCGCCGATCAGCCAGTCGGCCTCGGCGGCGCTCTGGCCGAGCGAGTACTGCTTGACGAGGGAGCCGAAGACGTCGGACACCGACTCGTTCAGCGCGCCGGGCTGGCCGTAGTAGGTCAGGTTGGCGGTGTGCTGCGTGACGCCGTGGGCCAGCTCGTGGCCGATCACGTCCACGGGGAGGGTGAAGTCGAGGAAGATCTCCCCGTCCCCGTCGCCGAAGACCATCTGCTCGCCGTTCCAGAAGGCGTTGTTGTACTCGCGGTCGTAGTGCACCGTCGCGTCCAGCGGCAGCCCCGCGCCGTCGATGGAGTCGCGCCGGTACGCCTTCAGGAACAGCTCGAAGGTGGCGCCGAGCCCCGCGTAGGCGCGGTTGACGGTGGCGTCCTGCCCGGGCCCGTCGCCCTCGCCGCGCACCTTGCGGCCGGGCAGGTCGGTGCCGTGCCGGGCGTCGAAGACCGTGCGGTGGGGCTTGCCGGCCTCGGCGCCCGCGCGCGGGGTCACGGCGGCGGCGCCGATGACGGTGGTCAGGCCGCGGCGGGTGCGCTCGACGGCGTCGCGCTGGATGGTCCGGCGGGCGGGCCCGGCGAGCACGGGATCCTCGTTCCGGGCGAGCTTGTCGAGGACGTGCGGCGGGACGATGGTGCAGAAGACGGGCTCGAAGCCCCCGTTGGTCGTCATGTCCGGAACCATCGCACTGCGTGACCACCCTGTCACTACCCGCGACCAGGATCGGTGGAATGCGGCGTCAAGAGGACCCGCCGAGCGGCCGGAAGTGGTATACGGCACTTTTTGTCCCGATACTCTCCGTGGTCCCGCATACTGATACGGACCCGCGTGACCGGCGTGGCTCGGCTAAGGTGCTGGGCATCATGCGTTTCGGGCTGCTTCTCCTTAGCTGCCGCGGCGAGGGCCTGTAAGAGGCCGACTCCCTCCCCGCGGTGCTTGGTGTTGCGCGTCGGCCGTCCTTCCGGACACGCGGACACCGCGGACATCACGAGGAGCCCACGCGATCATGGCCAACCGCCAGCAGCCCAGTTCCATGCCGACCACCAAGTACCGCGGCTACGAGCAGGTCGACATCCCCGACCGCACCTGGCCGGACCGGCGCATCACCACCGCCCCCCGCTGGCTCTCCACCGACCTGCGCGACGGCAACCAGGCCCTGATCGACCCCATGTCGCCCGCCCGCAAGCGCGCGATGTTCGACCTGCTGGTCAAGATGGGCTACAAGGAGATCGAGGTCGGCTTCCCGGCCTCCGGCCAGACCGACTACGACTTCGTGCGGTCGATCATCGAGGACCCGGACGCCATCCCGGACGACGTGACCATCTCCGTGCTGACCCAGGCCCGCGAGGACCTGATCGAGCGCACGGTGGAGTCCCTGAAGGGCGCCAGGCGCGCCACCGTCCACCTGTACAACGCCACCGCCCCCGTCTTCCGCCGGGTCGTCTTCCGCGGCTCGAGGGACGACATCAAGCAGATCGCCGTCGACGGCACCCGGCTGGTCATGGAGTACGCCGAGAAGCTGCTGGGCCCGGAGACGGAGTTCGGCTACCAGTACAGCCCCGAGATCTTCACCGACACCGAGCTGGACTTCGCCCTGGAGGTCTGCGAGGCGGTGATGGACACCTACCAGCCCGGCCCCGGCCGCGAGATCATCCTCAACCTGCCCGCCACGGTGGAGCGTTCGACGCCGTCCACGCACGCGGACCGCTTCGAGTGGATGCACCGCCGCCTGTCCCGCCGCGAGTACGTCTGCCTGTCCGCCCACCCGCACAACGACCGCGGCACGGCGGTCGCGGCGGCCGAGCTGGCGGTCATGGCCGGCGCCGACCGCGTCGAGGGCTGCCTGTTCGGCCAGGGCGAGCGCACCGGCAACGTCGACCTGGTCACCCTGGGCATGAACCTGTTCTCCCAGGGCGTCGACCCGCAGATCGACTTCTCCGACATCGACGAGATCCGTCGCACGTGGGAGTACTGCAACCAGATGGACGTCCACCCGCGCCACCCGTACGTGGGCGACCTGGTCTACACGTCCTTCTCCGGCTCCCACCAGGACGCCATCAAGAAGGGCTTCGACGCCATGGAGGCCGACGCCAAGGCCAAGGGCGTCACCGTCGACGACATCGAGTGGGCCGTCCCCTACCTGCCCATCGACCCCAAGGACGTCGGCCGCTCCTACGAGGCCGTCATCCGCGTCAACTCCCAGTCCGGCAAGGGCGGCATCGCCTACGTCCTGAAGAACGACCACAAGCTGGACCTGCCGCGCCGGATGCAGATCGAGTTCTCGAAGATCATCCAGGCCAAGACGGACGCCGAGGGCGGCGAGATCACGCCGACCGCGATCTGGGACGTCTTCCAGGACGAGTACCTGCCCAACCCCGAGAACCCCTGGGGCCGCATCCAGGTCAGGAACGGCCAGACCACGACCGACCGCGACGGCGTCGACACCCTCACCGTCGAGGCCACCGTCGACGGCGAGGAGACCACCCTGGTCGGCACCGGCAACGGCCCGATCTCGGCGTTCTTCCACGCGCTGCAGGGTGTCGGCATCGACGTACGCCTGCTGGACTACCAGGAGCACACGATGAGCGAGGGCGCCTCCGCGCAGGCCGCCTCGTACATCGAGTGCGCCATCGGCGACAAGGTCCTGTGGGGCATCGGAATCGACGCGAACACCACGCGCGCCTCGCTGAAGGCGGTCGTCTCCGCCGTCAACCGGGCGGCTCGCTGACCAGCCGGATCGGTGATCCGGGGCCCCGCCCGCCGTTCTCCGGCGGGCGGGGCCCCGTCGTATACCGGCCACCTCCACACGCAGGTCACGGAAAGGTCTCCTCCGGGGTACTGACTCCACGTCGGTGATGTGGCTAACATCACGCAAGCGCGGCGATGTTGCCGCGCGGTTACGGAGGTGCGACGTGCTGCCTGGACGGGGACGAGACGACCGAGCTGCCCGGCTGCCGCGCGTCCTGGGCACCCGCACCGCGTGGACGCCCGTCGGCGACGGCGAGTTCTTCTGCCCCGGCTGCGGTGGCGACCGCAACTACCAGCGCCTCGCCGGGCGCCGCCGCTTCACCCTGCTCGGGGTGCCCGTGCTGCCGCGCGGCGAGTCCGCGCCGACCGTCGAGTGCGCGGCCTGCCGCCGCCACTACGGCACCGAGGTCCTCGACCACCCGACCACCACCCGCTTCTCCGCGATGCTCCGCGACGCCGTCCACACCGTCGCCCTCGCGGTGCTCGCCGCGGGCGGCGCCTGCTCCCGCACCTCCCTGGAGGCGGCGGTCGCCGTGGTGCGCGCGGCCGGCTTCGAGGACTGCACCGAGGACCGGCTCGGCGCGCTGGTCGAGGCGCTCGAGGCGGACACCGGGCGGTTGCGCGACGAACCCCGCGTACCCGGGCTGGCCATAGAGCTCCACGAGGCGCTGGACCCGCTGGCCCCGCACCTCGCCGCCGCCGGCCGCGAATCGATCCTCCTCCAGGGCGCCCGCATCGCCCTGGCCGACGGCCCCTACACGCCCGCCGAGCGCGACGTCCTGGCGACGGCCGGCGCGGCCCTGACCCTCCGCTCCGACGACGTGACCCGGCTGCTGGAGTCGGCGGGCACCCCTTCGTGACGCCGCTCAGCGGCCCCCGGTGAGGTCCAGGCGCAGCACCAGGCGGTCCATGCCGGGCCCGAAGTAGTCCGGGCGCAGTCCGGCGTCGGGGCCCTCGGGGTCGAAGCCGAGGGAGCGGTAGAGCAGGATCGCGGCGTGGTTGGCGGGCTCCACGGTGAGACGGACCCGCTCGACGCCGTCCCGGCGCAGCCGGGCCAGGATCTCCGTCATCAGTTCCCGGCCAAGACCGTTCCGGCGGCGGTCCCGGGCCACGCACAGGCCGAGGATCCAGCTGTCCCGGCCGAGCGCCGGCGTGGTCGTGGCGGCCAGCACGTAGCCGCGCAGCCGACCCCCGCCGTCGTCGAGGACCAGGAAGTGGTCCGCGTACATGTCGAAGAGCTGGCGCAGCAGGAAACCCGGATAGGCGACCTCCTGGAAGACCTCCTCGTCGAGTCGTCGCAGTTCAGGCAGGTCGGACTCCCGTGCCGTCCGCAGGACCGGGGGCAGGGCGTCCGGGAGCGGCCCCCGCTGCGTGAGTTGCTCGTGGCGGTCCAAGGCGCGTTCCAGCGGTTCGGCGGTCATGCCACCCCCCAGTCATGATGTGCGGACGTCAACGCGACGAGCACCGGGCCGCACTCGATGGAATGAACGGTCCCGCTGGCGGCCCAGTGCTCCCTCTGGCTAGAGTGAGCGCCCAACTCCCGCCGTGCAAGGGAGAGTTAGGGTGTGCAACGGTGCGCCTGACGTGCGCCCGGAGGATGTGGACTGGCGGGATCCCGGCTGTCCGGACGTGTGGCGGCGGCCTATCTTGCGAACAAGGAGACGCCTCTTCACCGGTCGGCGTCCACGGGACCCGCGCTCGCGCGCGCGGTCCTGTCCACAAGCGAACGGAACGCGGCAGGGTGACTATGGATCGCAATGCCGACGCGCCTTGGTCGAAGTTCGATCCCGAGGTGTACGTCGACAACAACTACCGGACCCCGCTCGAAGTCGACCGGCTGATCGTGCGCCTGATGCGCGACTACTTCAGCCGCTGCTTCGAAGGGGCCGTACCGGACGCCGTCCGGGGTGTCGACGTCGGCGCCGGCGCGAACCTCTACCCCGCCCTGGCCATGCTCCCCTGGTGCGAGGAGGTGCTCCTCCTCGAGTACGCCGGCCCGAACGTCGAGTACCTGAGGAGGCAGGCCTCCCCCCAGGGGTACGACGCGGCCTGGGACGCCTTCTGGGAGGAGCTCCGAAAGGCCCCGGCCTACCGCGGCCTGGAGCCGAGGGCCCGCTTCAGCGAGATCGTCCGGGTGGAGCACGGCAACCTCTTCGACCTCGACGGGCGGACCCGCTGGGACCTCGGGACGATGTTCTTCGTCGCCGACTCGATGTCGGAGTGCCCCGAGGAGTTCCAGCGGGGCGTGCGGTGCTTCATGAACGCGCTCGACGAGGGAGCGCCCTTCGCCGCCGCGTTCATGAAGGAGTCGGTCGGATACCGGGTCGGGGAACACCGGTACCCGGCCTACCGGGTGAACGAGGACCGGGCCAGGGAGAGCCTGATCCCCTACTGCAAGGAACTGGAGATCCACGACCTGCACCACGTGGTGCGGCCGGGACACGAGGGAATCCTCCTCGCCCTGGGACAGCGCAACGCGGAGATTGCCGCCCCGTGAGAACGGGGACCATGTCCGAGCACACGGTCTGAACACAGGGCAACGAGATCTGTACGAGGGGTACGGGGATGCAGATCAAGCCACGCCAGCACCTGCTGGACATCTGGCAGGCCATGGCCCGCCACTCGTTCGACGACGGGAAGCTGGTCCAGGGGCCCACCGACGGACTGAGCAGCGTCGCGGACGCGGAGCGGCTGCTGTGCCTGCTGTATCCGGCGACCGAGGTCCCCGCGTTCCGCCTCGACCAGCCCGACACCACCGAACGCGACGTGCTGCGCGCGCTGGAGAGGGTCGGCACCCGGCTGGAGATCCCCGCCAACCTGATCACGGCGCTGGCCCAGTTCATGCGCACCCACGCCGGACCGGACGACAGCCCCACCTTCGCCGGCGGACACTACTTCAAACCGGCCGACCCCCAGGGGCAGATCACCCACGAGCAGAGCCAGCTGGGCGTGGTGGACTCCTACTCCATGTCCGTCACGCTCTCCCTCGCCACCCTCGGGTACCTCAAGGTCTACGAGACCACCACCACCCGCCCCGAGGTCCTCAAGGCGATCGCCGAGCTGCGCGAGGCCACGAACGCCCGGCTGACCTCCGCCATGATCAGCCTGCTGCGCTCCTTCACCGTCAACGTCTTCGACGCCGAGTCCGAGCAGGGCCGCAGGCTGATCCAGGTCATCGGCCAGGGCAACCAGTCCGACCGGATCGCCCTCCAGCAGTTCTCCCGGAAAATGCGTCCCCTGCGCGCCACGATCATCGAGAGCCTCACCCGCGGCATCCAGTTCGACGAAGGCATCCGGGACGAGAGCCAGCTCTTCGAGTGCGGCTGGGCCTGGGGCATCGTCCAGGACGCGCCCAAGATCACCGACCTGGACGTCCAGGTGCCCGGCCAGCCCGACGGCATCGCCGACCGGCTGCCCTACGTGTACTTCACCGTCGTCGCCCTGGACGGCATCCAGGACCTGTTCTCCGAGCGCACCCTCACCCTCGGTCTGCTCGACGCCGACCAGCAGAAGCTCGCCGAGGCCCTGCGCCTGCGCTGGGAACTCAGCCAGCAGTACTGGTCCGCGATCGCCCGCTTCGGATCCGAACGCTGGCCCCTGGAGGACCTGCCCTGGCAGACCACCGGCCTGCAGCTGGAGTCCGAGTACTTCTCCCTCACCGTCGCCGCCATCCTCGTCCACGACCTGGTCCGCCGGAAGGCCACCGACGACGACCTCACCCGCACCGTCGCCATCATGGAACGCCTCGCCGACCGCGGCCGCGTCACCAGCCGGATGACCCGGGACGACCCCACCATCCGACTGCACAACCCCGGCGTCACCATGCCGCTCGCCGGATCCGAGCGCTCCGGCGGCCTCCTCCTGTGGCGCATGACCGACTTCTCCGCCCAGCTCCTCAAGCGGATCATCCAGCTCGCCGAACTCTCCCGGAACATCGGCGCACAGGACCGGCTGCTCCGCCTCGCCGAGCAGACCTTCGAACACCTGTGGAACCGGCGGATAGAGGACGACGAGGGCGCCGGCCTCTGGGACAACGTCCGGGCCGTCTACCCCGGCGCGCGCGACGCCGAGCTGCGCATGTCCTGGAGCATCACCGAGCGCGTCACCGAATGCCTCGTCGCCGCCCGCAACCTGTACGAGCAGCAGCCCATCCGCAGCCCCGAACTCGCCGAACTGGCCCGCGAACTGCTCAGCGAGGCCACCCACCTGTTCGGCAAGGAACAGCTGGAGGCGTCCGCCGCCGCCGACGGAAGCAGAGCCCGGGCGATGCGCAGCATCGAGAGCCGCCTCGACCACGCCCGCAGCCTGGTCGACGACCGGCCCGCCACCGCCTTCGCCCTCGCCCTGCCCGTCCTGCAGGAACTCGACACCCTGGCCCAAGCCAGGGGCGCGGCCGCACAGGAGGTGTGAGCGTGCTCGTCTTCGCCGCCTCCGACAAGGGGGGCACCGGCCGCTCGGTGACCAGCGCCAACCTGGCCTACCAGCGCGCCCTCACCGGCGACCACGTGGCCTACGTGGACTTCGACTTCGGCTCGCCCACGGCCGCCGCCGTCTTCGACGTGCCCGGCGCCATGCGCGGCACCGAGGAACGCGGCCTCCACTCCTACCTGGAGGGCGAGACCGCCGAGCCCGCCCGGATCGACGTCTGGCGGCAGACCGAGCACCCCCTGCTGCGCTCCCGGCCCAACCAGTCCGGCCGGCTGGTCCTGTTCCCCGGCGACGCGGGCGGCGGCGAGTTCGCCACCGGCGAGGACGCCCTCGAACGCTGCGTCGACCTGCTGCTGCGCCTGAACGGCGAGTTCGACCTGATCGTCGTGGACCTCAGCGCCGGCCGCAGCTACGCCGTCGACATGGTCCTCGCGGCGACCGCCCACCCCCGGATGCAGTTCGTCCCCTTCCGCTGGCTCGTCTTCCACCGCTGGACCCGCCAGCACGTGATCGCCGCCTCCGGGCTCGTCCACGGCGAGCACGGCATCATCCGCGGCGGCGTCGAGCGCGGCCACGACGAGGAGGCGCTGCGCGCCGCGGTCCGCTTCGTACGGGCCGCCGTGCCCGACCCCGAGTCGCCGCTGTGGTCCCAGGGCTCGCCCGCCCAGGCCGCCTGGATGCAGGCCTGCGACGAGGCGCTGCGCCGGCTCGCCGCCGAGCACCGCATCGGCGACAGCGTCGTCCTCGGCATCGTGCCGCTGGAGCCCATACTCCAGTGGCGCGAGCAGCTGATCACCGAGGAGGACGTGCTCTCCACCCAGATCGCCAACAAGGAGACCCTGGAAGCGCTGGAGGAGATCGCCCGGCGCCTGACGGACGACACGCACTGGGGGCGGCCGTGACGGAGACCCGGTTCCGCGAGACCGCCGCCGAGCCGCGCACCGAGGCGGTGCCGCTGGCCCACCTCTCCCTGGAGCTGGGCCACCTCTACATGGAGGACTTCGAGGCCGGCCCCGAGCGGCTGCGGGACCACTTCACCCAGGTACGCCCCTGGGCAGAGGCGGCCCGCGCCGCCACCGCCGCGCGGACGGGCGGCAAGCGCGCCCGGATCAGCACCTGTTTCCTCATCGACGACTACTTCACCCGCTTCTCCACCCCCGCCGAGGTCGTCCCCATGCTCCTGGCGGAGGCCGAACGGGCCGGGCTGACCGTCGACTACCTCGCCCGCGAGTCCGGCTGCGCCGTCACCGGCAAGGTGCCCGTCGCCGAGGCGGTGGCCGGCCGCATCGTCGAGTCGCCGCCGCCCGGCAGCTACGGCATGCGTCCGCCCACCGCCCAGAGCGGCTGGCTGGCCAACGGCGAACGCAGCCCCGTCGCCCGCGCCCCGCAGGCGATGAAACGCGCCGCCGCCTGGCAGCCGCCCCGGGAGACCGCGGCCCGCCGCCACTCCGTCTTCCTGGACGTCGAGCTGTGGAGCGACGGCCCCGACGGACAGCGCACCTGGTCCTGCCCCTTCCTCGCCGCGGTGTGGCAGCTCGCCCGCCTCGGCCTGCTGCGCCACCAGGGCGAGGCCGTCCTCGTCCCCCAGCCGCACACCACCGCCGGCTTCCCCGACGACTGGGACGACCTGCCCTCGCTGCTGCGGCTCAACCCCCGCGCCGACCCGTTCGCCGCCTACCGGACCTGCTCGGTGCTGCCGGTCCGGTTCCTGCCCGTCGAGCACGCCGTCCGCGTGATCCTCGACCAGATCGAGGTCGACCCGGCCGCGCTGGACCAGGTGGCCAAGCGGTCCGCCGGCGAGAAGGACGCCGTCCCCCGCTCGGTGGCCGACCGCGCCTCCTACGTCTACTACGCGGGGCTCTGACGTGGCGCCGCGGGACATCACGCCGCGCGCCGTGCTCGCCGGCGGCGAGGTCCGCACCTGCCTGCTGCCCACCCGGCAGGCCCTCGACATCCGGGCCGCCGCCCAGCTCCTGGGCCTGCGCGCCGACGAGCGGGTCCTGCTCTCCGAACGCCCCAACCTCTACGCGCGTTCCCCCGACACCCTCACCGGCGTCGACTGCCCCCTGCCCAGCGCCAACGGCGCCCGGATCCGCGCCGTCGGCACGGTCGTCGCGCGGGCCGCGCTGACCGAGGGCCGCGTCCTGCAGACCTCCGCCCACTTCCGCGTCCCCGCCGCCGGGCCCGACCAGCGGCTGCCCTGGGGCCACTACCTGGTGCGGCCCGGAGTGGTCGAGCCGCTCGGCAGGCTGCCCCGCGAGGCGGTCGCGCAGGGCGTGCTCGGCGGCGGACGGCACGGCGACCTCGACGCCGGACTGATCGCCGACGGACTGCTCACCCGGCTGCTGCGCCACCCCCTCCTCGACCACCGGCCGCCGCTGAGGTCCCGCCCCACCCGGCTGCGCTGGGCGGCCCTGCCCGCCCCGCCGGGCGAGGGTCCGTCGATCGAACGGTTCACGCTCGCCGAGGACGAACTGCGCACCGTCCTGCTCCGGGTGCCCGAGGGCACCGCCGGCGCCGACCTCGCGGCCCTGTGCGACGACCTCGCCCTGCACGACTGGCTGCTCACCACGCTGGTCCGCATGCTCGACGGCATCCGCCTGGGCGCGGGCCCGGAACACGGCTCCGCCGTCGTCGAGGCGCTGCGCCCCGCCGTCGACCACCTGCTGCACCTGTGGATGCCGCGTGCCCGGGTGCCCCAGGAACTGGCCGCACTGTGGGACCCGCTGGAGGAACGGCCCGGCTTCACCCGCCAGTGGCAGACGCTGGTGCAGCGCATCCGCGACCAGCTCACCCTGCACGCGATCCCCTCGGCCCGCCGGGAGGTGGAGCCGGCTTCCTGAGCGGACGGCACGATCTCCCACGCACGTCCCCGCACCCCGATCCGACGCGTATCCCAACGGGGGGAGAAGCGAGATGAGCACGGCACAGTCACCCCAGCCCGACGACACGGCCGTTCCGTCCGGCCGTACGGACGGCCGGACGGTACCCGGCCTCGCGGTCCTGACGGGGGAGTCCCCCTGGCCGCGCCGCCTGCTGACCGGCCTGGTCCTCGGGGCCCTGGCCTGGAGCGTCACCGCACTGCTGAGCCCGGACAGCGGTCCGCTGCGGCAGTTCGCGACCGCCGCGCTGTGCGCCGGCGCCGCGGTGCTCGTCCAGTGCGTCCACGGTCTGGACCGGCACACCGAGGACCGGCGCGCGAGGGACTCCCACACCCGTGACCTGCTGGTGGAGGAGCACACCCGGCGGGTGGAGGAACACACCCGCCGCGTGGAGACCGCGCTGGCCGAGCACGCCGCCGCCGTGCGCGACGGCCTGAACCAGTACGACGACGAGTTGCGGACCGGCCTGGTCCGGCACACCGAGGACGTGAAGCAGCTCGTCGAGAACCACCTCGTCCAGGCGGGCCACGGCACCGAGCCGCCCTACCCCCCGCTCGACCGCGCCCGCATCGAGGGCGTGCCCGAACTGGCCAAGAGCTTCGCCGAGGTCCTCGCCCCCGGGCCCTCGATCCTCTACACCTTCGTCCGCCTGGAGATGACGCGGGTCGTCGGCTACATGGCGGACCTCACCAACCTGACCGCGGAGTGCCCGGGCGAGAACCACGACTGGATGCTCGCCCTCACCCGGGCCGCCGAGCAGTCCATCTGCGCCACCAGCACCTCCGTCGACCGCGAGTTCTGGAACAGCGAGCCCGCCAGCCGCTACCTGGAGGCCCAGCAGGACGCGGTCGACGAGCAGGGCGTGTCGGTGCGCCGGCTGTTCCTGCTGGAGAGCGCGCGGGAGCTCGACGACCGGCTGCTGCGGCTGTGCGAGGAGCAGGAGCTGCGGCACATCGAGGTCCGCGCGGCGGTCCTTCCCGAACTGCCCCCGCACCTCCAGCGCGGCACCACCAACGACTTCATCGTCTTCGACGAGGAGGTGTCCTTCGAGATCGAGCAGGACCTGCGCGACGTCAACGTCAGGACCCGGCTCATCGCCCGCCAGGAGCACGTACGGGACCGGATGAAGCGCTTCAAGGAGCTCTGGGAGGGGAGCATGAGCCTGCGCGAGCTGGAGGTGCGGGTCGACGCCGAGGAGGACGGCAACTGGATGGTCGACCAGGCCTGAACCGGGGCCCGTCACTCCCCGGGGAGCAACGGCGGGCGCGTGTCACCCCCCGCGGGTCGGCGCCGTGCGGGGCGTCGCGCGGGGCGGTGACGGGCTGAGCGTCGAGGCGGGCGGCCCGGGCGCGCTCGCCACCGACGCCGGCGAGGCCGGCAACTCCCTCGACGGCCCGCTGCTCCACACCACCGCGGGCGTGGTCGCCCTGCTGCCGGCCCTCATCCACCGCAGCCCGTTCCTGTGACCGGTCCCGCTGACCGCGAAGACCCGTGTGAGCCGCATCACGGGCAAGCCGGGGGCGGGGGGCGGGCGCGGAGGCGGTCACGGGCGCGGTGACGGCCAGGAGGGCGGTGGAGACGCCGACGACGGCGGCGTTGCGGACGGTTCGTGTGCGCTGCGTCATACGACGAGCCTCGCGGATCCCCGGGGCCCGTCCCATCCGGGCAACGCCCGGAGACCCAGGGGGGCTTGCCCCAGTGCGCAGCTCAGGGTCCTCCCGACGTCCTGCCGGGCGGTCACAGGAAGAAGCTGTCGTGCCTCACCTGGAACTCCCTCAGTTCCTCGCCGCCGCGCTGCGCGAACTCGGCGACGCGCTCGAAGTACTCCTCGCGCGGGGCGCCCGGCGAGAAGAGCATCAGCATGGACACGGGGGCGTCGCTGTCGTTCTTGAAGGCGTGCAGTCCGCCGACCGGCACGTACAGGAAGTCGCCCTGCCGTCCGGTGACCCAGCGCTCGCCGTCGTAGAGCTCCACCTCGCCCGACAGGACGTAGAAGGACTCGGAGATGCTCCGGTGGAAGTGCGTCCTGGCCCCGGGGGCCTTGGGCCCCATGTCCACCTTGTACAGGCCGAACTCACCTCCCGTGGAGGCGTGGCTCGCGAGGTAGTGGGTGGTCGTGCCGCCGGGGGAGACGATGTCCGGTGGGGTGCCGGCTCCCCTGAACACGGCGTTGATCTCGCCCTTCTCGCCGAGGTAGCGCGGCTCCGGGTACGACATGGCTGCCTCCTTCGTGTGGGTGCGTGGGGCGATCCTCACCGACGGGGGGCGCCCCGGTCATCGACCGGGAGACCGAGGGGGCGGGGGCCGGGAGACATAGGCCGGCCGGACCCGACGGTGCGCAGGAACTCCGCCCAGGCGGCCGGCCCGACGAGGACCACGGGCCCGTCGGCCACCTTGCTGTCCCGGACGGGGACGACACCGGGGACTCCGCCGGCGACCTCGACGCAGTCTCCGCCGTTGCCGTCGCTGTAGCTGCTCTTGTGCCAGCGGGCGTTGGTCAGCTCGTACTCGCGCATCGCCTGTGGTCCTCCACCGCCGCCTCGATTCGGGCCAGGGACGCCTCCGGGGACAGCGCGGCGGCCCTGATCAGATCGTATGCCGAGTGCACCTGCTTCACCACGGCTGGATCGTCCAGCAGGTTTCCCGAATACACGGCTTCTGTATAGACCGTTGGGGGAGCGTCCTCGAACTCCATGAGCTTCAGCGATCCCGTCATGACGGGGTGGGCCCCAGCCGTGAAGGGCAGTACCTGTGCCAGTACCGTGCGTGCCCGCACCAGCCCGGCGATGTGCTTCAGCTGGTCGGCCGCGACCGTCGGCCCACCCACGGGGATGCGCAGCACACTCTCGTGCAGGATCACCCAGTACACGGGGCGGGCAGAGTCCGCGAGGATCCTCGCCCGCTCCATGCGGCCGGACACCTTCCCCTCGATGTACTCGTCCGGAGCGAGCGGGTTCATCGCCAACGTGACCGCCCGCGCGTAAGCCGGTGTCTGCAACAGCCCGGGCACCAGTGCCGGCGCGAACTCGCAGATCTTCGTGGCGAGCGCCTCCAGCTCCGCCACCGCCGCGAAGTAATCCGCGTACCGCGGGTCGTCGATCAGCTTCCGGCACAGCCGCTCGAAAATACCGTCGGTTTGCAGTACCGCGTCGATCCGCTGGGCCACGTCCAACTGGGGCTTGCGAATCGCCTGTTCGAACTGACCGATGTAGCCGCCCGAGACGAATACCCGGTTCCCCAGCTCCACCTGGGTGATCCCGGCGTCCTCCCGGCGCCGCTTGAGTTCCGCGCCGAAGAACTCCCAGGCCGCCTGCCGCGAACCGTTGGCCATAACCAAACCCCCTGCGCTGACCTGCACTTGTAGTGCGCAGGTTCCTGCCGAGTGTAGGTGCGGGCGGGCATTCTGGGGGGGACGAAGAGTGAAAGAGGAAAGGCGAGGGGAACACGGTGGAGCCAACACACTCGGCGGTCGGTGCCGAAGAAGCGGAGGACACGGTGGAAGAATTGCGCGCGGCACTCGGGAAGGCCGGAATTACTCTGCCGTCGCTCGGGATCGACCCGGTGAGTCTTGCGCGGGAGGCACCTTGTCCGCTCATCGAATTGGGAAGGTGTTCCGTGGAGACCGCGCGGCGGCTCGCGGCGGCGCTGCGATGACGCCGGCGATCGGTTCCCACGCCGTCGACACCCGCACCGGACGGGTCGGCATCGTCATGGGGCACGAGGGCCCGTACGTCCAGATGCGGCCGTACGGCGGGGGCCGGGAGTGGGACGCCGAGCCGGGTGACGTGCGCCACGCCACCCAGGCCGAGCGGCTCAGCGCGGCGACGGCGTACACCAACGCCAGAAGCCGGGGCGAGGTGCCCTGAGGCATGCGGGAGAATGGACTCCATGAGTCTGTTCCGCGACGACGGCATCGTGCTGCGCACCCAGAAGCTGGGTGAGGCGGACCGGATCATCACCTTGCTCACGCGCGGTCACGGACGCGTACGCGCCGTGGCGCGCGGGGTCCGCCGCACGAAGTCGAAGTTCGGGGCGCGGCTGGAGCCGTTCTCGCACGTGGACGTGCAGTTCTTCTCGAAGGGCAGCGAGCTGGTCGGGCGCGGGCTGCCGCTGTGCACGCAGAGCGAGACCATCGCTCCGTACGGCGGCGGGATCGTCACGGACTACGGCCGGTACACCGCCGGGACGGCCATGCTGGAGACCGCCGAGCGGTTCACGGACCACGAGGGCGAGCCGGCCGTCCAGCAGTACCTGCTGCTGGTCGGCGCGCTGCGGACCCTCTCCCGGGGCGAGCACGCGCCGAACCTCGTCCTCGACGCGTTCCTGCTGCGCTCCCTCGCCGTGAACGGCTACGCGCCGACCTTCGGCGACTGCGCGAGGTGCGGCATGCCGGGACCGAACCGGTTCTTCTCGGTCGGATCGGGCGGCTCCGTCTGCGCCGACTGCCGGGTGCCCGGCAGCGTCGTACCCTCGCCGCAGGCCCTGGAACTGCTCGGTGCGCTGCTCACGGGAGACTGGGGGACCGCGGACGCGTGCGAGCCGCGGTACGTCCGGGAGGGGAGCGGGCTGGTGTCCGCCTACCTGCACTGGCACCTGGAGCGCGGCCTGCGTTCCCTGCGGTACGTCGAGAAGTCCTAGACACAGGCAGAGCACGAGGAGACGAGAGACACATGGCCGTACGCGGTTTCCTGGGGCGTCAGCGCCGGGAGTACAGGACGCCGGAGCCGCACCCGTCCGGCGCGCGGCCCCCGAAACTCGGTGAGCTGGTGCCGGAGCATGTGGCGATCGTCATGGACGGCAACGGGCGCTGGGCCAAGGAGCGCGGGCTGCCGCGCACCGAGGGTCACAAGGTCGGCGCCGAGCAGGTCATGGACGTCCTGCAGGGCGCGATCGAGATCGGCGTCGGGAACGTCTCCCTGTACGCCTTCTCCACCGAGAACTGGAAGCGCTCCCCGGAGGAGGTGCGCTTCCTGATGAACTTCAACCGCGACTTCATCCGCAAGTCCCGCGACACCCTCGACGGGCTCGGGGTGCGGGTGCGCTGGGCGGGGCGGATGCCCAAACTGTGGAAGTCGGTGGCCAGGGAGCTGCAGATCGCCCAGGAGCAGACCAAGGACAACGACCGGCTGACGTTGTACTTCTGCATGAACTACGGCGGCCGCGCGGAGATCGCGGACGCGGCGCAGGCCCTCGCCGAGGACGTGCGGGCGGGGCGGCTCGACCCGTCGAAGGTCAACGAGAAGACCCTCGCGAAGTACCTGTACTACCCGGACATGCCGGACGTGGACCTGTTCCTGCGGCCGAGCGGCGAGCAGCGGACGTCGAACTACCTGCTGTGGCAGAGCGCGTACGCCGAGATGGTGTTCCAGGACGTGCTGTGGCCCGACTTCGACCGGCGCGACCTGTGGCGGGCGTGCCTGGAGTTCGCCTCCCGGGACCGCCGCTTCGGCGGCGCGATCCCGAACGAGGAGCTCCTCGCCATGGAGGGCCGGGGCGGAGAGCCGGGCCCGTCCGGCGTGTGAGGAGGAGGCCGTCGGGCCGGGAAGAGGACCCGGGGCTCGGCCCCGGGCCCTCGGCGGCTCAGCCGCCGGAGGCACTCGCGCAGTCCGCGCAGGTGCCGAAGATCTCCACGGTGTGCGCCACGTTGACGTAGCCGTGCTCGGCGGCGACGGCCTCCGCCCACTTCTCCACCGCCGGGCCCTCGACCTCGACCGCCTTGCCGCAGATCCGGCACACCAGGTGGTGGTGGTGGTCGTCGCTGGAGCAGCGGCGGTAGACCGACTCGCCGTCCGCGGTGCGCAGGACGTCGACCTCGCCGGCGTCGGCGAGGGACTGCAGGGTGCGGTAGACCGTGGTGAGACCCACCGAGTCGCCCTTGTGCTTGAGCATGTCGTGGAGTTCCTGCGCGCTGCGGAACTCCTCGACCTCCTGGAGGGCCGCCGCCACGGCGGCCCGCTGCCGGGTGGCGCGGCCCTTCACGGGCGGTCCAGCGGTCGTCACGGGGTGCCTCCTCACGTCTGCACTGCCGGGGCCATTGTGCCAGCCCGGGCCGTCAGCGGTCAGGCGCCGACTTCGTCACCGGCCCCCCGGGAGGCCGGAATCCGGCACTCCGCGGGGTCCGCGGCGGACCGGGCGAGGGCGGCGGCCCGCGCGCGTCGCCGGGCCAGCGGTGTGGCCAGCGCGGTCAGCACGATGAACGCGCCGATGGTCAGCAGCACGATCGTCGCGCCGGGCGGCACGTCCTGGTAGTAGGACGTGACCGTGCCGCCGATCGTCACGGTCACGCCGATCGCGACGGCGATCGCGAAGGTCGCGGCGAAGCTGCGGCTGAGCTGCTGGGCGGCGGCCACCGGGACCACCATCAGCGCGGACACCAGCAGCAGGCCGACGACGCGCATCGCGACCGTCACCGTGACCGCGGCCGTGACGGCGGTCAGCAGGTTCAGCGCGCGCACCGGCAGGCCGGTGACCCGGGCGAACTCCTCGTCCTGGCTGACCGCGAACAACTGGCGGCGCAGGCCGAGGGTGACCAGCACCACGAAGGCGGCCAGCACGCAGATCGCGGTCACGTCGGACTCGGAGACCGTCGACAGCGAGCCGAAGAGGTACGAGGTGAGGTTGGCGTTGGAGCCCGTCGGCGCGAGGTTGATGAACATCACGCCGCCGGCCATGCCGCCGTAGAAGAGCATGGCGAGGGCGATGTCGCCGCGGGTGCGGCCGTACCAGCGGATCAGCTCCATCAGGACGGCGCCGAGGACGGAGACCAGGGTCGCCATCCACACCGGGGACCAGGAGAGCAGGAAGCCGAGGCCGACGCCGGTCATGGCCACGTGGCCGATGCCGTCGCCCATGAGGGCCTGGCGGCGCTGGACGAGGTAGATGCCGACGGCGGGGGCGGTGACGCCGACCAGGACGGCCGCCAGCAGCGCCCGCTGCATGAAGGCGTAGTTCAGGAGTTCCATCAGCTCAGCAGTCCCGTGCGGATCGGTTCGGCGCCCGCGGGTGCGTGCGGGTGTACGTGGTCGTGACCGGGCAGGGCGTGCTGGCCGACGGCCTTCGGGGGCGGGCCGTCGTGCAGGACGCAGCCGTCGCGCAGGACGACGGCCCGGTCGATCAGGGGCTCCAGGGGGCCCAGCTCGTGCAGGACGAGCAGGACGGTGGTGCCGGCGGCGACCTGCTCGCGCAGCGTGGCGGCCAGGACCTCCTGGCTGGCCAGGTCGACGCCCGCCATCGGCTCGTCCATGATCAGCAGCTCGGGCTCGGAGGCGAGCGCGCGGGCGATCAGGACGCGCTGGTGCTGGCCGCCGGAGAGGGCGTTCACGGAGTCCCTGGCCCGGTCGGCCATGCCGACGAGACCGAGGGCCCGGCGCACCGCCTCGTGGTCGGCCCTGCGCAGGACGCCGAAGCGGGCGCGGGAGAGGCGGCCGGAGGAGACCACCTCGGTCACGGTGGCGGGCACGCCGCCCGCGGCCGTGGTGCGCTGCGGGACGTAGCCCACGCGCGCCCAGTCGCGGAACCGGCGGCGCGGGGTGCCGAACAGCTCGATCTCCCCGGCGACGGGCGGCACCTGGCCGATGATCGTGCGCACGGCCGTGGACTTGCCCGAGCCGTTGGCGCCGAGCAGGGCGACGACCTCGCCGCGGCGCACGGTGAGGTCGATGCCGCGCAGGACGGGACGCGAACCGAGGTCGGCGCGGACGCCGCGCAGTGCGATGACGGACTCGGTCATGTCACCCTCCGGTGGGTCGGTCCGGCCGGGCCGGTCGGTCCGGCCGGTCACTTGGCGCCCAGGGCCGTCTGGAGGGCCTTGAGGTTGGCTTCCATGACCTGGAAGTAGTCGTCGCCGCGGGACTTGCCGGTGATGCCCTCGATCGGGTCGAGGACGTCGGTCCTGAGGTCCGCGTCCTTGGCGACCGTCTTCGCGGTCCTGTCGCTGACGAGCGTCTCGTAGAAGACGGTGGAGACGCCGTCGGCGGCGGCCATCTTCTGGAGGTCCTTGATCCGGGCGGCGCTGGGCTCGGACTCGGGGTCGAGGCCGCTGATGGCCTCCTCGGTGAGGCCGTAGCGCTCGGCGAGGTAGCCGAAGGCGGCGTGCGTGGTGATGAAGACCCTGGTCCTCGTGTCCTTCAGCCCGGTCTCGAACTCGGTGTTCAGGTCGCCGAGCCTCTTGACCAGGGCCGCGGTGTTCTTCTCGTAGTCGGCGGCGTGGTCGGGGTCGGCCTTCCCGAAGGCCTTGCCGACGCCCTGGGCGACCTCGGCGTACTTGACCGGGTCGAGCCAGACGTGGGGGTCCTTGCCGCCCTCTTCGCCGTGGTCGTGGCCGTGCTCGTCCTCCTCGGCGTGGTCGTGCCCGGCCGCGTGGCCGCCGACCTCGTCGCCGTGCTCCTCCAGGGAGGTCAGGGAGGCCGCGTCGATCTTCGTCTCGATCCCGGACTGGGTGACGGCCTCGTCGACGGCGGGCTGGAGACCCTTGAGGTAGAGCGCCGCGTCCGACTCCTCCAGCTGCGCCCGCTGCTTGGTGCTGACCTCGAGGTCGTGCGGCTCCTGGCCGGGCCCGGTGAGGCTGGTGACGTTGACGTGGTCCCCGCCGATCTGCTCGGCGAGGAAGGCCATCGGGTAGAAGGACGCGACGACGTCGAACTTGTCCGTGTTGCCCGCCGCCGCGGTGTCGCTGGAGCAGGCCGAGAGGGTCCCGAGACCGAGTGCGGTGGCCGCGGTGACCGCTATGCCGGATATGCGGCGTCGTCGTACGTTCATGACAGTCATTTTCAACGAATCTGGAAACCGTTGTCAACAAGCCCCCGAACGGCCCCCGATTTGGCCGGGGGGCGTCCCGCGCCGGTAACCTGAGGCATTCTCTGGAAGCATCTCGCTTCGTCGCCCGTCGTCGTAATGAAGAGAGCACCGTGGCCGCCGACAAGATCGACACCATCGTCAGCCTGAGCAAGCGCCGTGGCTTCGTATTCCCCTGCAGTGAGATCTACGGCGGTCAGCGCGCCGCCTGGGACTACGGTCCGCTGGGTGTCGAGCTCAAGGAGAACCTCAAGCGCCAGTGGTGGCGCTACATGGTCACCTCGCGCGAGGACGTCGTCGGTATCGACTCGTCCGTGATCCTGGCCCCCGAGGTCTGGGTCGCCTCCGGTCACGTCGCCACCTTCACGGACCCGCTGACCGAGTGCACCTCCTGCCACAAGCGGTTCCGCGCGGACCACCTGGAGGAGGCGTACGAGGAGAAGAAGGGCCACGCCCCCGAGAACGGCCTCGCCGACCTCAACTGCCCCAACTGCGGCAACAAGGGCACCTTCACCGAGCCCAAGCAGTTCTCCGGCCTGCTCTCCACCCACCTCGGCCCGACCCAGGACAGCGGCTCCGTCGCCTACCTGCGGCCCGAGACCGCCCAGGGCATCTTCACCAACTTCGCCCAGGTGCAGACCACCTCGCGCCGCAAGCCGCCGTTCGGCATCGCCCAGATGGGCAAGTCCTTCCGCAACGAGATCACGCCCGGCAACTTCATCTTCCGCACCCGCGAGTTCGAGCAGATGGAGATGGAGTTCTTCGTCAAGCCGGGCGAGGACGAGAAGTGGCAGGAGTACTGGATGGAGCAGCGCTGGAACTGGTACACCGGCCTCGGCATGCGTGAAGAGAACATGCGCTGGTACGAGCACCCGAAGGAGAAGCTCTCCCACTACTCCAAGCGCACCGCCGACATCGAGTACCGCTTCCAGTTCGGCGGCAGCGAGTGGGGCGAGCTGGAGGGCGTCGCCAACCGCACCGACTACGACCTCGGCGCGCACTCCAAGGCCTCCGGCCAGGACCTCTCCTACTTCGACCAGGAGGCCGGCGAGCGCTGGACGCCGTACGTCATCGAGCCGGCGGCCGGTGTCGGCCGGGCGATGCTCGCCTTCCTGCTGGACGCCTTCGTCGAGGACGAGGCGCCCAACGCCAAGGGCAAGATGGAGAAGCGCGCCGTGCTGCGCCTCGACCCGCGCCTGGCGCCGGTGAAGGTCGCGGTGCTGCCGCTCTCCCGCAACCCGGAGCTGTCGCCCAAGGCCAAGGGGCTCGCGCAGGCGCTGCGGCAGAACTGGAACATCGAGTTCGACGACGCCGGTGCGATCGGGCGCCGCTACCGCCGCCAGGACGAGATCGGTACGCCGTTCTGCGTGACCGTGGACTTCGACACGCTCGAGGACAACGCGGTGACCGTCCGCGAGCGGGACACGATGAAGCAGGAGCGCGTGTCGCTCGACCAGATCGAGGGCTACCTCGCGTCGCGGCTCGTCGGCTGCTGAGCCTTCCCGGGCGTGTGCCCGCCCCCCGTCCGGTTCGTCCGGGCGGGGGGCGGGCGCGTTCTGCGGCCCCGGGCGTCAGCGGCCCTGGAGGGCCCTCACGTTGTCGCCGAAGGTCCAGTTCTTCGAGCCGTCCCAGTTGAGCGACCACGTCATCAGGCCCTTGAGGGCGCCGTTGTAGTGCTTCCAGGCCTGGGAGACCAGGGACGGCGACATGTATCCGCCGCCCGCGCCGGGCTGGGCGGGCAGGCCCGGCACCTGCTTGTCGTAGGGCACGCGGATGGTGGTGCCCTGGATGACCAGGCCCTTGTTCAGGCAGTCCGTCTGGGCGGTGAAGCCCTGCACGGTGCCGGCCGCGTAGGAGTCGGCGGAGCAGCCGTACATGCTGCCGTTGTAGTACTGCATGTTCAGCCACCACAGGCGGCCGTTGTCGGCGTACTTCTTGATGACGGGCAGGTAGGCGCCCCAGATCGAGCCGTAGACGATGCTGCCGCCGGTGACGTAGGCGGTCTCCGGGGCCATGGTCAGGCCGAAGTTCGAGGGCATCCGGGCGAGGACGCCGTCGATGATGCGGATCAGGTTGGCCTGGGACGTGGAGAGCTGGTTGACGTTGCCGCTGCCCGTGAGCCCGGTCTCGATGTCGATGTCGATGCCGTCGAAGTTGTACTTCTTCAGGATCGGCACGATCGTGTCGACGAAACGGTCGGCGACGGCGGTGGAGTTGAGGTCGATGCCGGCGGTCGCGCCGCCGATGGAGAGCAGGATCGTCTGCCCGGCCGCCTTGGCCGCGCACATCTCCGCGGGCGTCGCCACCTTCACGCCCGTGTCCATGCCGTCCTCCCACAGGGCCGTTCCGTCGGAGCGGATGACCGGGAAGGCCGCGTTGAGCACGTTGTAGCCGTGCGCGGCGATGCGCGAGTCGGTGATCGGGGTCCAGCCGAAGGGCGGGTGCACGCCGTTGGCGGCGCCGTCCCAGTTCTCCCAGTAGCCCTGGAGGACCTTGCCGGCCGGCTTCGACTTCACGGCGCAGGTGTCGGCGGCGGGGGCGGCGGACGGGGCGGCGGACGACGCGGTGGCCGTCAGGGGAGTGAGGACGGCGGCCGCGAGAGCGGCGGCGAACAGACGGAATCGACGACGTGTCATGCGACGTGGCCTCCTGTGTGGGGGTGAGGTGGCGCAGGCATGACAATGCTCTGGTCCAGACCTTTCGTCAAGGGAGGGGCGGAGCGGCGCGACGCCCGGGCCGCCGCCCGCGACGCCCGGGCCGCCGCCCGCGCGGCCGGACGCCGGACGCCGGCCGCGCACCTCCGGAAGGCCCGCGTCAGCGGCGCCGGGTCCGAGTCAGCGGCGCCGGGTCCGGGTCCGTCGTGGCCGCCACCGGCGTCCGGCCGCCTCAGCCGATCGTCCGCGGCAGGCGCAGGCCCAGCAGCCCCGTCAGCGCCACCGCCGCCAACTGGACCAGCAGCGTCGTCACCAGCGCGTCCCGCATGCCCAGGGCCGGCACCAGGGACAGGAACAGCGTGCCCAGGACGGCCACCCCCAGCGCCAGCGACGACTGCTGCGTCGTCATCATGACGCCGCTGCCGACCCCCGCACGGGCGGGCGGAACCTCCGACAGGACGATCCGGAAGACCACGGGGAGCTGGAGCGCCTGACCGGCCCCGGCGACCGCCGCGCCCGGCAGCAGCTCGACCGGGCCGAGGTCCGGCCAGGAACGCCAGGCGGCCAGCGCCATCAGGGCCAGGCCCACGCCCTGGAGCACGGCACCCGCCGGCACCACCCGGGTGCCGTACCGGGCGACGAGCCGGGGCCCGGCGAGGGAGACGAGGAAGAACACCACCGCCAGCGGCGCGAGCGCCGTCCCCGCCGCCACCGGGCCGAGACCCGCGCCCTGCTGGAGCGCGACCGCGATGACGAACATGAAACCGCTGAAGCCGACCGAGAACGGCACGATCAGCAGCAGCCCGCGCCGCAGCGAGACGATCGCGAACAGGCTCGGCGGCACCAGCGGCGTACGGCCCGCGCGGTCCGCCCGGCGCTCCACCGCGTAGAACGCCGCCGCCGCGAACGGGAACGCCGCCGGCGTCAGCCACGTCCACAGCGGCCAGCCCGCCGCCCGGCCCTCGGTGAGCGGGACCAGCAGGGTCAGCAGCGAGACGGCCAGCAGGACCGTGCCGGGGCCGTCCACCGGCTCCGGGCGCGCCGAGCGGGTCTCCGGGACCGCGCGGACGGCCAGCAGCAGGCCCGCCAGCACGACCGGGACGTTCACCAGGAACACCGCGCGCCAGCCGGTGCCCGCGATGTCGGCGGCCACCAGGACGCCGCCCAGGATCTGGCCGGCCACCATCGACAGGCCCGCCGTGGCCCCGTACAGGCTCATGGCCCTGGCCCGCCGGGGGCCGGAGGTGGTCGCCTGGATGGTGGCCAGCACCTGCGGCAGCATCGCGGCGGCCGAGGCGCCCTGCGCCACCCGCGCCGCCACCAGCGACCAGGCGTCCGGCGCCAGGCCGCACGCCAGCGAGGTCAGGCCGAAGGCGGCCATGCCGCCCAGGAACATCCGCCGCCGGCCGAACAGGTCGCCGAGCCGGCCGCCGAGGACGAGCAGGACGGCGTACGCCACCCCGTACCCGGCGACGACGAGTTCGAGGACCGACTCGCCCGCCGAGAGGTCGGTGCCGATGGAGGGCAGGGCGACGTTGACGATGAAGAAGTCGACGAGGGGGAGCGCCGCGGCCAGCAGCACAGTGAACAGCCCGGGGCCGCTGAGCGCGGGTGGCGTCGGGGCTGCCGGACGGACAGGACGTGGAGTGAGGGTTTCGGTCACGGGATCGAGACTGCTGCGCCCTTTGGACCGGTACCAGAGTCTTCTTGTCCTGGTAGAAGGAGTACCTGGCAACAGGATCCGGTCGGCGGCACCCTGGAGACATGACGACGACGGCCCTGGAGGGCGTGGGGGCGGCGAGCCGGACGGCCGCTCGGGAGACGGACCGGGAACGGCGGCCCCTGGAGGCGGAGTCGCGGGTCCGGCGGCACGAACTCGCCGCCTTCCTGCGCAGCCGCCGCGAACGCATCGCCCCCGAACAGGTCGGACTGCCCCGCGGACGCCGGCGCCGCACACCGGGGCTGCGCCGCGAGGAGGTCGCCCAGCTCTCGGCCGTCGGCGTCACCTGGTACACCTGGCTCGAGCAGGCCCGCGACATCCAGGTCTCCGTGCAGGTCCTCGACGCCCTCGCCCGCGCGCTGCTGCTCGACCCGACCGAGCGCGCCCACCTCTTCCGGCTGGCCGGCGCCGTCGACCCGACGCCCGCGACGGTCTGCCCCTCGATCTCGCCGGCGGTGCGCGCCCTGCTGGAGCAGTTCGAGCCATATCCGGCGTGCGTGCAGAACAGCCGGTACGACATCCTCGCCCACAACCGCACCTACGGGCTGCTGCTGTGCGACCTGGACGCGGTGCCGCCCGAGGACCGCAACTGCATGATCCTGTCCTTCACCCACGAGGAGTGGCGGTCGTCCATCGTCCATCTGGAGGAGGCCCAGCGGCTGATGGCCGCCCGGTTCCGCGCCACGATGGCCGATCACCTCGCCGAGCCCGCCTGGAAGATGCTGCTGAAGCGGCTGCGGGCGGAGTCCGCCGAGTTCCTGGAGGCCTGGGAGCGGTACGAGGTGGTCGCCCACCGCGGCAAGCGCAAGGAGTTCCTCAACCGGTACGTGGGCCGCGTCAGCGTCGACCACACGGACCTGTGGCTGGGGCCGGAGGCCGGGCCCCGCATGGTGACGTACGTCCCGGCCGACGAGACCTCCCGGGAGCGGCTGGAGAAGCTGCACGCGATCGCCCTGGAGCGCGGAGCGGCGTCGCCGGGATGACCGCCCGAGGTGCGGGAACCCGGGGATGTGCGGAAGGTGATGTTCCAGGGTTTCGTCAGTTCGCACAGGGCGAGGACAGTCATGGCTGAGCAGAAGTCGGCGCAGACGCTGCCGCGACCGTTGCACGCGGCCGCCTCGGCGCTGCGGAAGGTGCCGGGCACCGGGACGGTCGGCCGGGTGGCCGAAGGGGCGTTGGACAGGATCGGAGCCGTGTCTCCGCGCGGTCGGCGCATGGTCGTCTACACCGGGGCCGGGGTGCTGGGCGTCGCCGGTCTGGTGGAGTGGCCGGTGGCGCTCACCGGAGCCGCGGTGGCGTGGCTGACGCGGCCGCGTCCACAGCAGTCCCCGCAGCAGGAGACGGGGGCGGCACGGGCGACGGCCGCCGACGGGAGCCCGCCGACGGCCACGACGGCGGCGAAGAGGAACGCCGCGAAGAAGACCACGACGAGGAGCACGGCCACGGGGGCCGGCGCCACCGGGAAGAGCGCCGTGGCGAAGAGGGCCGCGAGCAGGTCGGCGGCGGCGAAGACGGCCGCGGCGAAGACGGCGCGCAGTACGTCGGCCGCCACGAAGACCGCCGCGCGGAAGGGCACCGCGTCCGGCGCCGCCGCGCGGAAGTCCGCCGCCGCGAAGGCCGTCACGGCGAAGGCCACCCCGACGGGGACCGCCGCGCGGAAGACCACCGCGACCAGGGCCGCAGCCGCGCAGAAGGGCACCGCGACCGGTGCCGCCGCGCGGAAGTCCGCCGCCGCGAAGACTGCCGCCGCGAAGACCGCCGGGGCGAAGAAGACCACCGCGAAGAAGACCACCTCCGCGAAGGGCGCCGCCGGCGGCGGGTCCGCCGGTTCGGCCGGGAGCGGGGGCCGAGGGAAGGCGTCCGCGTCGCGCACGCGGAAGGCGGGCTGAGAGGCAGAGATGGCCGGTGGACTCCTGACGCGTTCCCGGGGTGCCGTCGCCGGCATCGTGCTGGCCGGCCCCCGGCTGGTCGCGCGCGGCACCGCCCCCGCCGTGGGCGCCGCGGCCGGCGCGGTCGCGGGCACCGCACGGGCCGGCGTGCGCGGCGCGGACTTCGCGGCGCGGGCGGCACGGGTCGCCCGCGCCGCGCTGCCGGGCGGCCCCCGCCACTGGCGGGCCGGCCCCCGGGCACACCTCGCGCTGCGGCCGGCCGCGGCCGAGAGGGTGCGCCGGGCGGGCGGCACGGCACACGTCGCGCGCCGCGTGGCGGCGGCCCTCGCCGAGCACCCCGACGTGGCGCTCGCCTACTGGGACGACGGGCTGGCCCGGCTGGTGGTGACCGCGACCGAGGAGGAACTCACCGACCGGGTGGTGGACCGCGCGACCGACCTCGCCGAACAGCACGGGCTGGCCCGGGCCGACGACGAGGTCGAGGAGCTGGCCCACCCCGGCGACCCGGCCGCCGTGCGCGTCGCGGCGACCGCCCTCGCGGCCGACGCGCTCGGCATCGCCGCCGCCCTGACCGCGTCGTCCCTGCGGCTGCCGCCCTCGCCCCGTCTGGTGACCGCCGTGGCGACGCTGCTGCGCGAGAACCCCAGGTTCCGCGCCTGGCTGCGCGGACGGCTCGGCGTCCACCGCATGGACGTCGCCCTGGCCGCCGCCAACGCGGCCGTGCACGGCGCCGGCCAGAGCCCGACCTCCCTGGTGCTCGACGGGGCGCTGCGCGCCTGCCAGTTGGCCGAGGAGGTGACCCGGTCGGCGGCCTTCGAGGCCGTGCACGACCGGCTGTGCGCCCCGGACCGGGGCAGCCTGCCCGCCGACCTCGCCCTGCGCCCGCCGCTGCGCACCTCCCCGGCTCAGGACTACGCCGCCCACGCCTCGACCGGCAGTGTGGCGGGCGCGGTGGCGACCCTGCTCGTCAAGCACGACCTGGCGGAGGCCGCGGAGGCGGTGCTCGCCGGATCGCCCAAGGCCGCGCGCTACGGGCCCGCCGCCTTCCACGCCGTGCTGAGCGCCGCGCTGTCCCGGACCGGCGTGCTGGTGCGCGACCCGGAGCGGCTGCGGCAGCTGGAGATGGCCGGCACGGTCGTCCTGCACCCCAGCGCGCTGCGCACCCCGCACGCGGGGGCGGACCCGTGGACCGAGGACGTCCTGGACGCGGCGCGGCGCGCGGGGCTGCGCGTGGTGATGGTGGAGGACCCGGCGCTGGCCGACTTCACCGGCCTCGCGGACCAGGTCGTCAGCGCCCGCCGCCCGCTCGGGGACGTGGTGGACGAACTGCGCGCCGAGGGAGGCGGCGTCATCACCGTCGTACGGCCCCTGCCCGGTGACGACGACACGGTGCTGGCCGGACTGTACGGCGGTGACGTGGCCGTGGCGCTGGCCGACGCGGACACCCCGGTGGCGTGGGGCGCGGACGTGCTGGCCTCGCGCGGTCTGGCCGACGTGTGGCGGGTGCTGCGGGCGGTGCCGGCGGCCCGCGCGGTCGGCAACCGCTCGCAGACGCTGGCCCGGGCCGGGGCGGCGCTGTCCGGGCTGCTGGTCGCGGTCGGCGAGGCGCACGGCAGGGGGGCCGGTTCTCCGCTGCCCGGGCTGCGGCACGCGCCGGTCGACGCGAGCGCGGCGGCGGCCCTGCTGTCCGGGACGCGCGCCGCCCTCGGCGTGGCGGCGGCCCGCGCCCCGCACCCCCGGCCGCGGGTGGCGTGGCACGCGCTGGACGTGGCGGACGTACGCGACCGGCTGGAGCGCGAGACCGAGCCCGAGCCGACCGTCGTCGAGCGGGCCACGGCACGGATGCGGGAGACGGCCGAACGGGCGGGCCGGGTGCGGGCGCTGGCGCCGGTGCGGTGGTCGTGGCAGCTGGCCCGGGCCGTGCGCGGCGAACTGGACGATCCGCTCACCCCGGTGCTGGCGGTCGGTTCGGCGGCCTCCGCGATCCTCGGTTCGGTCGTGGACGCGGCGCTGGTGGTCGGCGCGCTGGACCTGAACGCGCTGGTCGGCGGGTTCCAGCGGCTGCGGGCCGAACGGGCGCTGTCCGGGCTGCTCGCGGAGCAGAAGCAGAAGGCGCGGGTGAGCGAGGAGCCTCCCGCGGAGGGTGCGCAGGCGTCCGCGGAGGGGGAGGGGGCCCCCGCGGCGGGCGAGCCGAGGATCGTGGACGCCGCCAAGCTGCACTCGGGGCAGGTGATCGAGCTGAAGGCGGACGACGTCGTGCCCGCCGACGCCCGGCTGCTGTGGGAGGACGGCCTGGAGGTGGACGAGTCCGCGCTGACCGGCGAGTCGTTGCCGGTGGACAAGCGCGTGGACCCGGCGCCGAAGGCCCCCGTGGCCGAGCGGCACTGCATGGTCTTCGAGGGCACGACCGTGGTGGCGGGCCGGGCACGGGCCGTCGTCGTGGACACCGGCGAGCACACCGAGGCCGCGCGGGCGGTGGCGCTGGCCGCGCGGACGCCGGCGGCCGCGGGCGTGCAGGCCCGGCTCCAGGAACTCACCCGCAAGGCCCTGCCGTTGACGCTGGCCGGCGGCGCGGCGGTGACCGGTCTCTCACTGCTGCGCGGCACGCCGATCCGGCAGGCCGTCTCCGGTGGCGTGTCGGTGGCGGTGGCCGCCGTGCCCGAGGGGCTGCCGCTGGTGGCGACGGTGGCCCAGCTGGCGGCGGCCCGCCGGCTCAGCCGGCACGGCGTCCTGGTGCGCACCCCGCGCACGCTGGAGGCCCTCGGCCGCATGGACACCGTGTGCTTCGACAAGACGGGCACGCTCACCGAGAACAGGCTGCGGCTGACCCGGGTGGCGGGCGCCGACGGCACCGTCCGCAAGGCCGCCGACCCGGACGCCGCCGGCACCGTGCGGATCGCCGCGCGCGCCTGCCCCCGCCTGAACGGCGGCGGCGCCCGCCCGACCCACGCCACCGACGAGGCCGTCCTGGACGCCGCCGGGCCCGATCCGGAGTGGACGCAGGACGAGGGCCTGCCCTTCGAGACCTCCCGCGGATACGCCGCCGCCGTCGGCCGGGGCGCGGACGGCGTCCCCGTGCTGGTGGTCAAGGGCGCCCCCGAGACGGTGCTGCCCGCCTGCGCCGGTCCGCCGTCGCACGCCTCCGACGCGGCGCACGACCTGGCCCGTGCCGGACTGCGCATCATCGCGGTGGCGAGCCGGCCGCTCGGCGAGGGCGAGCAGGCGGCCGACGTGCTCGAACAACCGCCGTCCGCAATGGAGTTCACCGGACTGCTCGCGCTCGCCGACGTGGCGCGCGAGACGTCCCCGGCCCTGGTGCGCGGGCTGCGCGAGGCGGGCGTACGGCCCGTGGTGCTGACCGGCGACCATCCGCAGACCGCCCGCGCCATCGCCGTCGACCTGGGCTGGCCCGAGGACGCGGTCGTGGTCACCGGCGACGAACTCGCCGCCGCCGACCGCTCGGCCCGCTCCCGGATGCTGCGCGACGCCGACGTGGTGGCCCGGGTGGCGCCGGAGCAGAAGCTCCAGGTCGTCGAGTCGCTGCGGGACGCCGGTCGGGTCGTCGGCATGGTCGGCGACGGCGCCAACGACGCCGCGGCGATCCGCGCCGCCGACATCGGCGTCGGCATCAGCGCCCGCGGTTCGGCCGCGGCCCGCAACGCCGCCGACCTGGTCGTCACGGGCGACGACCTGCTGGTGCTGGTGGAGGCGGTGCGGGAGGGCCGGGCGCTGTGGCACAGCGTCGCCGACGCCATCGCCATCCTGATCGGCGGCAACGCGGGCGAGGTCGGCTTCGGCATCCTCGGCACCGTCCTCGGCGGCGCCGCCCCGCTGTCCACCCGTCAGATGCTGCTGGTCAACCTCTTCACCGACCTGTTCCCGGCGATGGCCGTGGCGGTGACGGAGACGGGGGACGCCGAGCAGGAGAAGGACGACGCGGGCGCGCCGCTCGGCACGGCGGTGCTGGGCGCGCCGCTGATCCGGCAGATCCGGCACCGGGCCCTGACCACGGCGCTCGGGGCGACCGCGGCCTGGCTCCTCGGCCGCTTCACCCCGGGCACGGCGCGCCGCTCGACGACCATGGCCCTGTGCGCGGTGGTCGGCACGCAGCTCGCCCAGACCCTCGCCGACCGGCGCGGCAGCCGGCTGGTGCAGGTGACGTCGCTCGGGTCCGCCGCCGCGCTGGTCGCCCTGGTGCAGACGCCGGGCGCGAGCCAGCTCTTCGGCTGCACCCCGCTGGGCCCGGTCGCCTGGGCGGGCGTGGTCGCCGCGATCACGCTGGCGCTGGCGGGGCAGCGGGCGCTGCCGGCGGTGGAGGAGGCGGTGGTGAAGTACTGGCCGAAGGTGACGGAGCTTTTGCCGGCGGCGATGAGGTGAGGCGCGCCTCGGCGAGGGCCGGGGGCGTCTGGTGGTGTGACGTGTGCGGGTGGGTGGGGGCTGGTCGCGCAGTTCCCCGCGCCCCTGGGAGGTGTGCCGGGGCTGGTCGTGCGGTCGCTCGGGTTCCTGGGGGTGTGCCGGGGCTGGTCGTGCGGTCGTCCGGGTTCCTGGGGGTGTGCCGGGGCTGGTCGTGCGGTCGCTCGGGCCCTCAGCGGGACGTGCCGGCCCTCCTCAAGGGGGGCGCGGGCTGTCACGCGTTGGAGTGGGCCGCCTCTCTGGCTTCCGGTGCCTCCAGGCGTTCGGCGGTCAGTTCCGCCGTGCGGCGGGCCCAGCGGCCGGTCGTGACGGCACCGAGGACGAGGACCGCCAGTCCGCAGGCGGCCAGGATCCACCAGCCGGGACGGGCGGCGGAGACGAACGCGGCCCGGTACGACGACGCGCCCACGCCCGCCGCCAGCACCGCGCCGACCACCGCCACGCCCAGGGTCTGGCCCAGCTGGCGGCTGGTGGAGGCGACGGCGGCGGCCACCCCCGCCTGGGCGCGCGGCATGCCGGAGACGGCCGTGTTGGTGATGGGCGCGTTGACGAAGCCGAAGCCGACGCCGAACAGGACGTACCCGAGGAAGAGGGTGACGTTCGACGTCTCGGCCTCGAAGGCGGCGAACAGGACCCCGCTCACGGTCAGCGCGCCGCCCGCGATCAGCAGGGGCAGCCGCGGCCCCCGGCTGCCGACCAGCCGCCCGGACAGCGGGGCGCACAGGAAGGTCGGCACGGCCATCGGCAGCATCCACAGGCCGGCGTGCAGGGCGCTCAGCCCGCGCACGTTCTGCAGGTACAGCGTGGACAGGAACAGGAAGCCGCCCAGCGCGGCGAAGGCGCTGATCGCGATGACGGTGGCCCCGCTGAACGGCGCCGACCGGAAGAAGCGCAGCTCGATCAGGGGCTCGGCGCGGCGCGGTTCGTGGCGCAGCAGGACGAGCAGCGCGGCCAGCGCCGCCACGGCGTAGGGGAGCACGGAGGTGACCCCGGCGTTCGGCGCCTCGATGATCGCGTACGTGAGGGAGCCGAACAGCACGATCACCATCAGCTGGCCCAGCGGGTCGGGACGGCGGGCCCTGGGGGCGCGGGACTCGGGGACGAAGCGCAGGGTGAGCAGGAGGGCGGCGAGCCCCACCGGCAGGTTGACCCAGAAGACCGAGCGCCAGCCGACCGACTCCACCAGCAGCCCGCCCACCAGGGGGCCGGCGGCCATCGAGATGCCGACGACCGCGCCCCACACGCCGATCGCCCGGGCCCGCTCGCGCGCGTCGGTGAAGGTGTTGGTGATGATCGACATGGCGACCGGATTGAGCATCGAGCCGCCCACCGCCTGCACCATCCGGAACACCACCAGCGACGACAGGTCCGGTGCGAGCGAACACAGCACCGAGCCGGCGGTGAAGACCACCAGGCCGGTCACGAAGACCCGTCTGCGGCCGATCCGGTCGGCCGTGGAGCCCGCGAGCATCAGCAGCGCGGCCAGCACCAGCGTGTACGCGTCGATCGTCCACTGGAGCCCCGACGTGCTCGCGTGCAGATCACGCTGCATGGCGGGCAGGGCGACGTTCAGGATCGTGTTGTCGATGCTCACGATCAGCAGGCTCATGCAGCAGATCGCGAGCACGAGCAGGCGTCGGCGGCGCGTGAGCTCGGGCATGGCCTCCATCGTACGCCCACTTCAATAGTGCGGCTAACTAATGACTGGTACACGGTCTTGCGGCCGGGCGGGCCGGGCACCGCCCCGCGTGCGTGACAATGGAGGAATGTCCACGCCCACCGCCCCCGCCCCCGCCACCGCGAACCCGCCGTTGCAGATCGGCCCGCACACCGTCGCACCGCCCGTGGTGCTGGCGCCGATGGCCGGGATCACCAACGCGCCCTTCCGCACCCTGTGCCGGGAGTTCAGCGGGGGCAAGGGCCTGTTCGTGAGCGAGATGATCACGACCCGGGCGCTGGTCGAGCGCAACGAGAAGACCATGCAGCTGATCCACTTCGACGCGACCGAGAAGCCGCGCTCGATCCAGCTGTACGGCGTCGACCCCGCGACCGTCGGCAAGGCCGTCCGCATGATCGCGGAGGAGGACCTCGCCGACCACATCGACCTCAACTTCGGCTGCCCGGTGCCCAAGGTGACCCGCAAGGGCGGCGGCTCGGCCCTCCCGTACAAGCGCAACCTGCTCCGGGCGATCCTGCGCGAGGCCGTCAGCGGCGCCGGTGACCTGCCCGTCACCATCAAGATGCGCAAGGGCATCGACGACGACCACCTCACCTACCTCGACGCCGGCCGCATCGCCGTCGAGGAGGGCGTGAGGGCCGTCGCCCTGCACGGCCGCACCACCGCCCAGCACTACGGCGGCACCGCCGACTGGGAGGCCATCGCCCGCCTCAAGGAGCACGTCCCGGAGATCCCGGTGCTCGGCAACGGCGACATCTGGTCCGCCGAGGACGCGCTGCGCATGGTCCGCGAGACCGGCTGCGACGGCGTCGTGGTCGGGCGCGGGTGCCTCGGGCGCCCGTGGCTGTTCGCCGACCTCGTCGCCGCCTTCGAGGGGCGCACGGAGGACTTCGTACGGCCCACCCTGCGCGAGGTCGCCGACGTGATGGTCCGGCACGCCACCCTGCTGGGCGAGTGGATCGGCGACGAGTCCCGCGGCGTGATCGACTTCCGCAAGCACGTCGCCTGGTACCTCAAGGGCTTCGTGGTCGGCTCCGAGATGCGCAAGCGCCTCGCGATCACCTCCTCCCTGGAGGCACTGCGTGCCGGGCTGGACGAGCTCGACCTCGACCAGCCCTGGCCCGCCGGCGCCGACGGCCCCCGCGGCCGCACCTCCGGCAACAACCGGGTCGTCCTGCCCGACGGCTGGCTGAAGGACCCCTACGACTGCGCGGGCGTCGGCGAGGACGCGGAGCTGGACACCTCCGGCGGCTGACCGGGCCCCTCAGCGCCCGGAAGGACGCGGGGTCGAGCCGTACGCCGTCAGGAAGCGGTCGCGGAACGAGCTCATCCGCCACACCGGCGCGTCGTGGGCGGGGCGCAGGCCGGCGGTCCAGTTCCAGCCGTCGATCGCGGCGAGCACCTCCGGGTCCTTCGCGACGATCGTGACGGGCACGTCCCGGCTCGCCCCGTCGCCGCTGACCCGGGCGATCGGCTGGTGGTCGCCGAGGAGGACCAGGACGGTGTCGTCGGTGCCGTAGCGCTCCAGCCACTGGGTGAGGCAGGTGACCGAGTACCGGATCGACCTGCCGTACCCCTCGCGGGACTTCGTGGAGTCGGCGATGACGTCCGCCGGCTTCTCGCCCGCCGCCGCGATGCCGTCGAACACCGAACCGTCGCCGAGTTCGTCCCAGCCGACCGTCCTCGGGACCGGCGCCCACGGCTGGTGGCTGGAGGTCAGGACGATCTCGGCCATCAGCGGCCTGTCGCGCTCCCTGCCGTGCTCCAGCCGCTGGAAGGCCTCCAGCGCGTACTGGTCCGGCATGGTCGACCAGCTGAACCTCGGGCCCCGGTAGCCCAGGTCGGACGCGTCGTAGACCTTGTCCAGCCCGTACCACTCCGCCTCCGGCCACGCCTTGCGCACCCCCGGCATGACACCGACCGTGTCCCACGCGCCGGTCCTCGCGAACGCCTTGGTGAGGGTGAGGCGGTCGCTCGCGGTGACGGTGCGGTAGCGCTGCTGGCTGTCCACCCACAGGCCGGACATGAACGTGGAGTGGCCGAGCCAGCTGCTGCCGCCGTACGTGGCGGACGTCAGCCAGCCGCTCCTGGCGCGGAAACCCGCCCCGGCCAGCGCCCTCGTCCCCGTGTCGAGCGTCCGGCCGACGCCCGGGGCCGTGACCGGGTCCTCGATCGCGCTCCGGCCGTAGCTCTCGACGAAGGCGAAGACGACGTCCTTGCCGCGGAGGTCCGGCAGCAGCCGGCCGGCCGGCGTGGCGCCGAAGCGGTCCGCGCTCGCCTCCTCGGCGAAGGCCGCCTCGTCCCGCAGCGTCTGCGTCACCCTGCGGGCCTGTGCCTGCAGGGCGGAGGACGCCCGTTGGGAGGCGACCGGCACACCGAAGGCGTGCAGCCCGAAGGCCGCGCAGGTCATCCACGCCGTGGCGGTGATCAGCGCGCCCCGCGCCGCCCGCTCCCGGTGCGCCGCGAGCAGCCCGGCCAGCCGGACCGTGGCCGTGGCCATGAGGACCAGCAGGGCCGGCACCAGCGCGAGGGCGCCCGCGGTGGCCCAGGCCGCCGCGGCCCCGCCCATCGAGTCCGCCAGGTACGACCGTGCGTCGTCGAGCAGGCCCCAGTCCAGGACCGGGTCGAAGCCCCGGCCGAGGTACTCGGCGAAGCCGATGTCGAGCAGGTTCAGCACCGTCAGCCCGCCGAGGCCCGCCCCGCACAGCGCCGCGGCCACCAGCCGCGGCCGGCGCGGCAGCCACGTCAGCACCACCGTCCCGATGACCGCCTCCGACGGGATCCGCGCGTACCAGTTCGCCTCCAGGCCCGCGGGGGTGTTCGGCAGCAGCAGCGCGCCGAGGACGAGGACGGCGGCGAGGACGGTGACGGTCCGCCGGAGGGCGAGGGCGGCGCGCGGGCACCGGGCGCGCAGGGCCCCCCGGTGGGCGATGCGGACCGCCCGGGAGCGCGGTGGACGGGCGGCGGCTTCCTCCGCCCGCGGACCCCCGGCTCCCGCCGTCCTCGGGGCGGGGGCCGGAGCGTCGCCGGTCGAGTGCGGCGCTCGGCGCGAGCGCGTGAAGACAGCCACCCGGAGGTCCTTCCGTACGAAAGCCGTGGGGTGGCGGACCCGCCGTGGGGGAACGGGTCCGCCGCCGTGTCGTACGTCCCGGGCGCGAGGTGTGTTCACCCGGCCGCGGACACCGTCCGCGACACGTCCGCATGGTGAAATCCGGCGGGCTGTGGCAGCGTGATTCTCGCCACCTCTGATATGAGGAGCGCTCAGATGAGCGGATCATGACCGAGTCCACTTCTCCAAACTGTGGCACTGAGTGCCACACCTTGATCGTTCATCGATCGAACTCAAACGTGGAGAATGATGCTCAGACGAGCGGAAGGGGGAATCTACGGGGGTTGATTCGTTCAAGAAGTGAAAACGCAAGCCGCCGCTCGCTTGCCAAGCCTTGACTTTCAATCCGCTGGCGGACGAGTGGTTACAGGCACACGACGCGCAAGTGGACGTACCCAGGTGCCTTCGATCTGGGTACATTCCTCGCCGTCAGGGCAGCCACCGCGTCCTCGAGGAGTCGAGACCCGTGTCGGAAAACAAAGAATCTCAGGCAGCCGAGCAGGGCACCGGCGTTGAGGGCGTGAAGTTCGTCTACGACTTCACCGAGGGCAACAAGGACCTCAAGGACCTCCTCGGCGGCAAGGGCGCCAACCTCGCCGAGATGACGAACCTGGGCCTACCGGTCCCTCCCGGCTTCACCATCACCACCGAGGCCTGCAAGACCTACCTCGACAGCGGCGAGGAGCCGGCGGCACTGCGTGACGAGGTGAGCGCGCACCTCGACGCCCTCGAGGCGAAGATGGGCAAGAAGCTCGGCCAGGCCGACAACCCCCTCCTCGTGTCGGTCCGCTCCGGGGCCAAGTTCTCCATGCCCGGCATGATGGACACCGTCCTCAACATCGGCCTCTCCGACAAGTCGGTGCAGGGCCTGGCCCAGCAGGCCGGCGACGACCGCTTCGCGTGGGACTCCTACCGCCGCCTCATCCAGATGTTCGGCAAGACCGTCCTCGGCGTCGACGGCGACCTCTTCGAAGAGGCGCTGGAGAAGGCCAAGGAGGCCAAGAAGGTCGCGGTCGACACCGAGCTCGAGGCCGCGGACCTGAAGAAGCTGGTCGCCACCTTCAAGAAGATCGTCAAGAAGGAGGCCGGCCGGGACTTCCCGCAGGACCCGCGCGAGCAGATGGACCTCGCCATCAAGGCGGTCTTCGACTCCTGGAACGGCGACCGCGCCAAGCTCTACCGCCGCCAGGAGCGCATCCCGCACGACCTCGGCACCGCCGTCAACGTCTGCTCCATGGTCTTCGGCAACCTCGGCCCCGACTCCGGCACCGGCGTCGCCTTCACCCGCGACCCCGCCTCCGGCCAGCAGGGCGTCTACGGCGACTACCTCCAGAACGCCCAGGGCGAGGACGTGGTCGCGGGCATCCGCAACACCGTGCCGCTCGCGGAGCTGGAGCGGATCGACAAGAAGTCGTACGACCAGCTGATGCAGATCATGGAGACGCTGGAGAACCACTACCTGGACCTGTGCGACATCGAGTTCACGATCGAGCGCGGCCAGCTGTGGATGCTCCAGACCCGCGTCGGCAAGCGCACCGCGGGCGCGGCCTTCCGCATCGCCACCCAGCTCGTGGACCAGGGCCTGATCGACGAGGCCGAGGCGCTCACCCGCGTCAACGGCGCCCAGCTCGCCCAGCTGATGTTCCCCCGCTTCGACGAGGGCGCCAAGGTCCAGCAGGTCGGCCGGGGCATCGCCGCCTCGCCGGGCGCGGCGGTCGGCAAGGCGGTCTTCGACTCCTACACCGCCGTCAAGTGGTCCCGTTCCGGTGAGAAGGTCATCCTGATCCGCCGCGAGACCAACCCCGACGACCTGGACGGCATGATCGCCGCCGAGGGCATCCTGACCTCGCGCGGCGGCAAGACCTCCCACGCGGCCGTCGTCGCGCGCGGCATGGGCAAGACCTGTGTCTGCGGCGCCGAGGAGCTGGAGGTCGACACCAAGCGCCGCCGCATGACCGTCCCCGGCGGGCACGTCGTGGAGGAGGGCGACGTCGTCTCCATCGACGGCTCGTCCGGCAAGGTCTACCTGGGCGAGGTCCCGGTCGTCCCGTCCCCGGTCGTCGAGTACTTCGAGGGCCGCATGCACCCGGGCGCCGACGACGCCGACGAACTGGTCGAGGCCGTGCACCGCATGATGGCCTTCGCCGACCGCAAGCGCCGGCTGCGCGTGCGCGCCAACGCCGACAACGCCGAGGACGCGCTGCGCGCCCGCCGCTTCGGCGCCCAGGGCATCGGCCTGTGCCGCACCGAGCACATGTTCCTCGGCGACCGGCGCGAGCTGGTCGAGCGGCTGATCCTGGCCGACACCGAGGCCGAGCGCGAGGAGTCCCTCAAGGAGCTGCTGCCGCTCCAGAAGCAGGACTTCGTCCAGCTCTTCGAGTCGATGGACGGCCTGCCGGTCACCGTCCGCCTGCTCGACCCGCCGCTGCACGAGTTCCTGCCCGACATCACCGAGCTGTCGGTCCGCGTCGCCCTCGCCGAGTCCCGCCAGGAGCCGCACGAGAACGAGCTGCGCCTGCTCCAGGCCGTGCACCGCCTGCACGAGCAGAACCCGATGCTGGGCCTGCGCGGCGTCCGCCTCGGTCTGGTCATCCCCGGCCTGTTCACCATGCAGGTCCGCGCGATCGCCGAGGCCGCGGCCGAGCGCAAGGCCGCCAAGGGCGATCCGCGCGCCGAGATCATGATCCCGCTGGTCGGCACGGTCCAGGAGCTGGAGCTCGTCCGCGACGAGGCCGACCAGGTCATCGCCGAGGTCGAGGCGGCCACGGGCACCAGGCTGAAGCTGTCGATCGGCACGATGATCGAGCTGCCGCGCGCCGCGCTGACCGCCGGACAGATCGCCGAGGCCGCGGAGTTCTTCTCCTTCGGCACCAACGACCTGACCCAGACCGTGTGGGGCTTCAGCCGCGACGACGTGGAGGCCAGCTTCTTCACGGCCTACCTGGAGAAGGGCATCTTCGGCGTCTCCCCGTTCGAGACGATCGACAAGGACGGCGTCGGCTCGCTCGTCGCCGCCGCCGCGAAGGCCGGCCGCGCCACCCGCCCCGACCTGAAGCTCGGCGTCTGCGGCGAGCACGGCGGCGACCCCGAGTCGGTCCACTTCTTCCACGAGGTGGGTCTGGACTACGTCTCCTGCTCCCCGTTCCGCATCCCGGTCGCCCGCCTGGAGGCCGGCCGCGCGGCGGTCACGTCGAAGGGCAGCGACCACCGCTGACCCCGTGCGGGGCACGCAAGACCCCGGAGCCGCCGTCTGTCACCCGACCACCCTCACCGATCGGCGGCGGCTCCGGATCACGAGAAGGGGCGGCACCCTTGTGCGGGGGTGCCGCCCCTTCGTGTGTCCGTGGGAGGCGGTCAGCGGGTGCCGGCGTCCCGGCGCCTGCGCGCCGCCAGGAGCAGCCCGCCGCCGGCGAGCACGACGGCCGCGCCGCCCGCCGCGAGGTACGGGGTGCTGTCGTCGCCGCCGGTCTCGGCCAGGTCGGTGCCCTGCGCGCCCGCGGCCCGGTCGCCTCCGGCCCCGTCACCGGTCTTTCCGTCGGCCTTGCCGGAGCCGGAGCCGGCACCGGCGTCCGCGTCCGTGTCGTTCCCGGCGTCCGTGTCCTCGTCGCCCGCGGGGACGAAGTCCGCGGGCGGCTTGTCGCAGCCGACGCCGTCCTTGTCGCGGTCGAGGTGCTCGCCGTAGTGCTCGTCGCCCTCCTCGATGGCGGAGTACCCGGCGTCGTAGGCCTCGGTGCAGTTCTTGAACGGGTGCGTGCCGTCGTGGGCCTCGGCGGCGGCCGGCAGGGCGGCCAGGGCGAGCGCGGCGACGGCCACGGCGGCCGGCTTGCGGAGCAGGTTCATCGGGTGTCCCGGGAATGGTGTGGAGCGGCTGGGTCGGAGGTGCCGAAGTTAGTGAGGTGACGGGAATGCGGCAGCGATATGGGGGATCCGTGACGGGAACGTGACGTGACCGCTCGGCAACTCTCCGCTTCCGCCCTCCCGGCGCGTACGGTGAGGTGGGGTCCGGGAGATCGGGAAGGAGCCGTGGATGGCCGGCTGGAGTGTGCGCGACATCCCCGACCAGGGCGGGCGGACCGCCGTCGTCACCGGGGCCAACAGCGGACTCGGATACGTGGTGGCGCGGGAGCTGGCGCGCAAGGGGGCGCGGGTCGTGCTCGCCTGCCGCGACGAGGCGCGGGGCGAGGCGGCCCTGGAGCGGCTGGCCGGCGAGGTGCCGGACGCGGGCGTGGAACTGGCGCGGCTCGACCTCGGCGACCTGGCCTCCGTGCGGAAGTTCGCGAGCGCGCTGCCGTACGGGCGGGTCGACCTGCTGGTCAACAACGCCGGGGTGATGGCGCTGCCCTACGGCACGACGGCGGACGGGTTCGAGACGCACTTCGGCGTCAACCACCTGGGGCACTTCGCCCTGACCGGACTGCTGCTGCCGGCGCTGCTCGCCGCGCCGGGCGCCCGGATCGTCACCGTCTCCAGCATGCTGCACGCGCTGGCCGACGTGGACCCGCGCGACCTCAACAACGTGCGGCGCTACGGGCGGTGGACCGCCTACGCCCGCTCGAAGTCCGCCAACCTGCTCTTCACGCACGAGCTGGCGCGCCGGCTCGCGGCCCGGGACGGGGGCCCGAAGGTGACGGCGGCAGCCGCCCACCCGGGGTACGCGGAGACCAACCTCCAGACCGCCGGACCGCGCGCCGAGGGGCGGCGGGTCGCCGAGCGCCTGATGCTGCTCGCCAACCGGGTCGTCGCCCAGCCCGCCGAGGCGGGCGCGCTGCCCGTGCTGTACGCGGCCACCGCGCCCGCCGTCGCCCCCGACTCCTTCACCGGCCCGTCCTTCGCGATGTGGCGCGGGGTGCCGGCGCCGTCCTGGCGGGCGCCCCGGACACGGGACGACGCGAGGGGGGAGCGGCTGTGGGCCGCCTCCGAGCGGCTGACGGGGGTCACCTACGAGGCGCTGCGGACCTGAGCGCGGGGCGCACTAGGCCCGGAACGGCCCGCGGACCTCGTACGTGATCCCGCCGGACGAACTCCCGCTCGTGCCCCGCTGGCTGGAGAAGTACAGCCGGGTGCCGTCGGGGGAGAACGCCGGGCCGGTGATCTCCGAGCCGGACTGGCCGTCGACGCGCAGGAAGGGGGCGATCACGTCGTCGGGCGTGATCACGCAGATCTCCATGGTGCCCCCGTCCTCCGCCACGAACAGGTCGCCGGAGGAGCTGCCGGTGACGTTGTCGACGCCGGTCAGCGGCGCCGTGCCGGACGTCACCAGGGAATCGTCGTAGGCCAGTTCGATGGTCTGGGCGGCCGCGTCGTACTGCCAGACGCGGTTGTCGCCCTTGGTGGTGAACCAGCAGGTGCCGTCCGCGTAGTGGCAGCCCTCGCCGCCGTTGAAACGCTTGGCGCCGGAGACCTGGTTCCGGGTGGCCGTGGCGCCGGAGGGGTCGGGGACCCGCGCCCACGTCACCGGGCCGCTGGTCGCCGGCCCCGCGACCAGCACCTCCAGCGTGCCGGAGGACAGATCGCCCCAGGTCGTCGGGCGGAAGCGGTAGAAGCAGCCGTCGGTGACGTCCTCCGTCAGGTACACGACCCCACGGATCGGGTCGGCCGCGGCCGCCTCGTGCTTGAAGCGGCCCATGGCGTCCCGCCGCACCGCGGCCTTCACGCCCCAGGGGTCGGTCTCGTAGACGTAGCCGCGGTCCACCTCCTCGCAGGACAGCCAGGTGTTCCACGGCGTCCGGCCGCCCGCGCAGTTCTGCCGGGTGCCGGAGAGCACGCGGTACGCCGACGTGATCGCCCCGGTGGAGGAGAACCGCACCGCGCTCGCTCCGCCGGAGGGGTTGAGCTCCGAGTTGGAGACGTAGATCCAGCCGGAGCCGTCCGCGTAGCAGGCGCCGCCGTCCGGAGCGTCGTGCCAGGTGTACGAGGTGCCCGTGACCTTCCGGCCGGAACGGGCGATCACCCTGCTGGTGAAGCCGGCGGGCAAGCGGATGCCGTTGGCGTCGGGCGAGCCGAGCGCTCCGTACGGTCCGCTGCCGGGCTGGGCGGGGGCGGCGTACGCGGCACCGCGCCACAGGGTTCCGCCGAGGACGGCCGAGCCGCCGACGACGGCCGTGCGCAGGAGGGTACGACGATCCACTGCTGCCTCCGGGTGTCATGACCTCTCCCGCCGCCGGCCGGCGGCGGGAGCGTGCGGTCACGGACCCTAGGGCGGCCGGGTTGACGGACCATGGACAACTCGTGACGGCCGGACGGCGCGTCCCGTCCCCCGGGTGGACGGGACGCGGCCCCGGCGGGACTCAGGCGGTCTGGCCGCCGTCGACGACCAGGTCCGTGCCCACCACCGACGACGCGTCGTCCGACGCCAGGTACAGCACGGCCGCGGTGACCTCCTCCACCGACGAGACCCGGCCGAGCGGCGTCTCGCCCCGCATGCGCGCGGCCCGCCCCTCCTCCGTCTCCCCGGGCCGCAGCGACATGGAGGTCGCCGTGGCGCCCGGGCTGACGGCGTTGATGCGGACCCCGTCGGCGATGTGGTCCAGCGCGGCGCCCCGCGTGAGCACCGAGACCGCCGCCTTGGTGGCGGCGTAGGCGGTGGCGCCCGGGCTGCGCTTGTGCAGGCCGAAGGTCGAGGCGATGTTCACGATCGCCCCGCCGGACGGCTGGGCGCGCATCCGGCGGACCTCCGCCCGGAGGGCGAGGAACACGCCGGTGACGTTGATGTCGAGCTGCTCGTGCCAGTCGTCCTCGGCCAGGTCGGCCACCGGGGTCCCGCCGCGGAAGACGCCCGCGTTGTTGACGGCCACGTCGAGCGAGCCGAAGCGGTCCACGGCCGCGTCCACGACGGCCCCGATGTCGGCGGCCCGGGACACGTCGGCGGTGACGGCCAGCGCCTTGCCGCCCGCCTCCTCGATCAGGGCCACCGTCTCCTCGAGCGGCTCCCGTCCGCGCCCGGCCACGACGACGTTCGCGCCCTCCCGGGCGAAGGCGAGGGCGACGGCCCGGCCGATGCCGGAGCCGGCACCGGTGACGAGGGCGGTCCTGCCGGTGAAGCGCTGGGTGGTCATGAATCTCCCCTTTTCTTGACCGATCGGTTCATTATCGAGGCGTGCGAAGCCCCCCAAGGAGGGGGCTCAGTCGAGCAGCGCCAGTGCCTGTTCCGCCGCGTCCCGCGCGCGTGCCGGGTCCGCCGACGCCTTCCCGACGACCCGCAGTCCCTGGAGCAGCACCAGCAGCATCCGGGCCAGGGCGCGCGGGTCGCGGCCGGCGGGCAGTTCGCCCTGGGCCCGGGCCCGTTCCAGGGTCGCGTGCAGCACCGTCTCGAGCTGGTCCCAGTTGCGTTCGACCCGCCGCGCGGCGACCGGGTCGTGCGGGGCCAGCTCGGCGGCCGTGTTGGTGACGAAGCAGCCGCGCTCCCGCAGCTCCTCGGCGGTCGCCTCGGCCGCGTAGCGCCGCACCAGGGACCGCACGCCCGGCAGGGCGGGGCCCGGCCGGGCCAGGTCCGCCAGCAGGTCCGGGAGCAGCCCCTGCTCGTAGCGCTCCAGCGCCTTCAGGTACAGCTCGCGCTTGTTGCCGAAGGTCGCGTAGATGCTGGCGCGCCCGACGCCGAGGTGCTCCACGAGGTCGGACATCGACGTCGCCTCGTAGCCGCGCCGCCAGAACAGCTCCAGGGCTGCCCGCAGCGCGGCGTCCGGATCGAACTCCTTGGTCCTGGCCACGCGTCGCAGCCTAGGACTTACTGAAACGTTCGGTCAAGAACCGTCGGCTCAGGCGGTCTTCACCTCGTACGTCTCCACCCGCACCGTCTCGTCGTCCAGGCACACCCCGGTCGCCAGGTCGAAGCGCTGCTTGAGCAGCGGGGAGGCGACGAAGGGGCGGCCCCGGTGGCTGCCGGTCAGGCCGCGGGAGAGGACCGCCGCGCCGGTGAACGGGTCGCGGTTGTCGATGGCGTACAGCTCGCCGTTGCGGTCGCGGAACAGGGCCGCCTGTCCGCCGTCCGGCAGCAGGGCCGCCACGCCGCGGCCGGGGAGCAGGGCGCCGAGGTCGCAGGCCGTGAACCAGTCGTCCGCCAGCCGCAGCCGGACCTTCAGCTCGGTCGTCTCGGGTGCCAGGGTCATCGCCGGGTGCTTCCTTCCAGGAGGTCGTTCTCCGAGGGGCGCCGCCTGCCGATGTCCAGCAGCGGCAGGTCGGGCTTCATCTGGTCGCGTTCGGGCACGAAGCCGACAACCGGGTCGGGGGTGTCCGGCGCGTTGACGAAGGACACGAACCGGGCCAGCTTCTCGGGGTCGTCGATCGTCTGCGCCCACTCGTCCCGGTAGTGCGCGACGTGCGCGCGCATCAGGGACTCCAGCTCGTCGCAGATGCCGAGCGAGTCGTGCACCACCACGTCCCGGACGTGGTCCAGGCCGCCGGGGACGCGCTCCAGCCAGGTGGAGGTGCGTTCCAGCTTGTCGGCGGTGCGGATGTAGAACATCAGGAACCGGTCGATCAGGCGGACCAGTTCGGCGTCGGAGAGGTCCTGCGCGAGCAGGTCCGCGTGGCGCGGGGTGGCACCGCCGTTGCCGCCGACGTACAGGTTCCAGCCGTTGGACGTGGCGATCACGCCGAAGTCCTTCGACCGGGCCTCCGCGCACTCGCGGGCGCAGCCCGAGACCGCCGCCTTCAGCTTGTGCGGGGACCTGAGCCCCCGGTAGCGCAGCTCCAGGTCGATCGCCATGCGCACCGAGTCCTGGACGCCGTAGCGGCACCAGGTCTGCCCCACGCAGGACTTCACGGTGCGCAGCGACTTGCCGTACGCGTGCCCCGACTCGAAGCCGGCGTCCACCAGCCGGGCCCAGATCAGCGGCAGCTGCTCGACGCGGGCGCCGAACAGGTCGATGCGCTGACCACCGGTGATCTTCGTGTAGAGCCCGAAGTCGCGGGCGACCTCGCCGATGACGATCAGCTTCTCCGGGGCGATCTCGCCGCCGGGGATGCGGGGGACGACCGAGTACGAGCCGTTCTTCTGGAGGTTGGCCAGGAAGTGGTCGTTGGTGTCCTGGAGGGCCGCCTGCTCGCCGTCCAGGACGTAGCCGCTCGCGCCGATCGCCGGGGCGAGGGAGGCGATGATCGAGCCGACCGCCGGCTTGCAGACCTCGCAGCCGTCACCGCCCCGGGCCTCCTCGCGGCCGTGCCGGTCCAGGAGGTCCTGGTAGGAGGTGATCCGCAGGGCGAGGACGATCTCGTACAGCTCCTCGCGGGTCTGGGCGAAGCAGCCGCACAGGCCCTTGTCGACCTCGACGCCGCCGGCCTCCAGCTCGGCGGTGACCAGCTGACCCAGCGCCTTCACGCAGGAGCCGCAGCCGGTGCCGGCCCTGGTGCACTTCTTCACCTCGGGCACGGTCGTGCAGGAGTGCTCCGTCACCGCGCCGCGGATCGTGCCCTTGGTGACGTTGTGGCAGGAGCAGATCACCGCGTCGTCGGGAAGCGCGGACGGGCCCAGCCGGTCCGGCGCCCCGGCACCGGCGGGCAGCACCAGGGACTCCGGCGGGACGGGCGGGACCGAGCCGGTGAGGGCGCGCAGCGTGCCGTAGGCCTCCGCGTCGCCGACCAGGATGCCGCCGAGCAGGGTGCCGTCGCGGCCGACGACCAGCTTCTTGTAGAGACCCGCGCGGGAGTCGGAGTAGACGACGTCCAGGCAGTCCTCGGCGGTGCCGTGCGCGTCGCCGAAGGACGCCACGTCCACGCCGAGCAGCTTCAGCTTGGTGGACAGGTCGGCGCCGGTGAACGCCGGCTGTCCGGCCTCGTCCCGGGCGATCGCCGCGGCGGCCGTCTCGGCCTGTTCGTACCCCGGCGCCACCAGGCCGTACACCCGGCCGTCGGCGGCCAGCGCGCACTCGCCGATCGCGAACACGCGCGGGTCGGTGACGGTGCGGCACCGCTCGTCCACCGCGATGCCGCCGCGCTCGCCGACGGCCAGCCCGCAGTCGCGGGCCAGCTGGTCGCGGGGGCGGACGCCGGCGCTGAACACGACCAGGTCGGTGGCGAGTTCGGAGCCGTCGGACAGCCTCATGCCGGTGACGGCGCCGTCGTCGCCGGTCACGATCTCCTGCGTGCCGACGCCCGTGTGGACGGACAGGCCCATCCCCTCGATGGTGCGCAGCAGCGCGGCGCCGCCGCCCTCGTCGACCTGCACCGGCATCAGGCGCGGCGCGAACTCCACGATGTGCGAGGTGAGTCCGAGCCCCTTGAGCGCGCCCGCCGCCTCCAGACCGAGCAGTCCGCCGCCGACCACCGCGCCGGTCGTCGCGTTCCTCGCGTACTCCTCGATGGCGAGGAGGTCCTCGATCGTGCGGTAGACGAAGCAGCCCTCGGCGTCCTTGCCGGGGACCGGCGGGACGAACGGGTAGGAGCCGGTGGCCAGGACCAGGACGTCGTAGTCGACGGCCAGCCCCGAGCGGGCGGTCACCCGGCGGGCCTCGCGGTCGATCGTCTCGGCCGGGTCGCCGACGTGCAGCTCGATGCCGTGCTCGGCGATGAAGGCCGGGTCGGTCATCGACAGGTCCTCGGCGGACCTGCCCGAGAAGTACGAGGTGAGCTGGACGCGGTCGTAGGCCGGGCGCGGCTCCTCGCACAGCACGACCACGCGGTGCGTGGCGGTCAGGCCGCGCTCGGCGAGCGCCTCCAGGAAGCGCTGGCCGACCATGCCGTGGCCGACGAGCACGAGGGTGGGGACGGGCCCCGGGGTGGCGGTCATCAGGAGCCTCCGTCGTTGGTGAGCAGGTGGAGCAGGGGGCCGCCGTCGGAGGGGAGCGGCTCTGCTCCCTCCCAGGCGCGCGCCAGCGCGCCGACGGTGCCGAGTTCGCCGACCAGGACCCCGCCGACCAGGCGGTCGTCGCGGACGACGACCTTGCGGTAGGTGCCCCGGGTGGCGTCGGCGAGCTGCACGACGTCGTCGCCGGGGCGGGGGTCGGTCTCGCCGAACGCGGCGAGGTCGAAGGGGCTGCCCGGCCCGGTGAGGGTGAGCCGGGTCAGGGAGCGGGTGCCGGTGTAGCGGGCGGCGCGGTCGCCGGCCAGCAGCGCGGCCAGCGCGCCGGCCTGTTCGAGGGCGGGCGCGGCCAGTCCGTACACCGTGCCCGCGTGCTCGGCGCAGTCGCCGACGGCGCGGATGTGCGGGTCGGAGGTGCGCAGCTCGTCGTCGACGACCACGCCCTTCGCGACCTCCAGGCCCGCCGCCCGCGCGAGACCCACCCGGGGCCTCACCCCGCAGGCGAGGACGACCAGGTCGGCACCGAGGGCGTACCCGTCGGCCATCTCGACCGACCGCACCGCGCCGCCGACCGAGCGCACGTCCCGCACCCGGCACTCGGTGTGCACCTCGACGCCGAGGCCCTCCAGGCGGCGCCGGACGAGCGCGGAGGCGGCCGGGTCGAGCTGGCGTTCCATCAGCCGCTCGGACTGCTGGGCGAGGACGACCTGCGCGCCGCGCGCGGCCAGCGCGCGGGCGGCGGAGACGCCGAGCAGCCCGCCGCCGACGACGACCGCCCGCGCCCCCGGCCGTACCGCCCCGGACAGGCCCAGGCAGTCGTCCATGGTGCGGAACGCGTGCACGCCCCCGGGCAGCTCGCGGCCCGGGGCGAACAGGCCGCGCAGCGGGGGCAGCACGGCGTTGGAACCGGTGGCCAGGACCAGCGTGCCGTACGCGATCTCCGAGCCGTCGGCGCAGCGCACCGTCCGCGCGGACCGGTCGACGCCGGTGACCCGGGCGCGGACCAGCCGCGCGGGCGCCGGCAGGGCGGTCACCTCGGGGCCGAACCGTCCGGCCAGCACCTCCGCGAGCAGCACCCGGTTGTACGGGCGGTGCTCCTCGTCGCCGACCAGCAGTGCGGGCGTGCCGAGCTCACCGAGCCGCCGGGCGAGCGTCACACCCGCGAGCCCGGCGCCGATCACCACCACACGCGCGTTCGAGGTCATGACGACGAGCGTGCGGTGCGGGTGTTACCCGACGGCATCCCCTCTGTTTCCCACGGGGAACGCTGCCCTCAGCGGGGACGGGGGAGGGGTGTGAGGGGCGCCGGGCCCGTCCGGGAGGGGCGCCGGGCCCGTCCGGGAACCTCAGAAGTCCCTCATCTCGATGGACGGCACATCCATCCCGTCCATAGGGTCGCGATCATGCCCGACATATCGCTGACCACGGTCGTCCTGCTGTGCCTCGCCGCCTTCGCGGCCGGGTGGATCGACGCCGTGGTCGGCGGCGGCGGACTCCTGCTGCTGCCGGCGCTGCTGCTCGGCCTGCCCGCCGGGACCCCGGCCGCGCACGCCCTGGGCACCAACAAGGCGGTCGCCATCGTCGGCACCACGGGCGCGGCGGTGACGTACGCCCGCAAGGCGCCCGTGGACGTCCGCACAGCGGTGCGCATCGGCCTGGCGGCCCTCGCGGGCTCCTCGGGCGGGGCCTTCTTCGCCGCCGGGATGAGCACCGAGGTGCTCAAGCCGGTGATCATGGTGGTGCTGCTCGCCGTCGCGGCCTTCGTGATCCTGCGTCCCGCCTTCGGCACCGCCCCGGCCCCCGGTCCGGCCACCCGCCGCCAGATCCTCGCCGCGATCGGCCTCGCGGGCCTCGGCATCGGCTTCTACGACGGCCTGATCGGTCCCGGCACCGGCACCTTCCTGGTCCTGGCGCTCACCGCCGTCCTGCACCTGGACCTGGTGACGGCCTCCGCCACCGCCAAGATCGTCAACTGCTGCACCAACGCGGGTGCCCTCGCCACCTTCGCCTGGCAGGGCGCGGTGCTGTGGCAACTGGCCGCCCTGATGGCCGTCTTCAACCTCGGCGGCGGCATGTTCGGTGCGCACACGGCCCTCAAGAAGGGCAGCGGCTTCGTCCGCGTCGTCCTGCTGACGGTCGTCTTCGCCCTGGTGGCGAACCTGGCGTACGAGCAGTGGCTGGCCTAGGGGTGGCCCGCCCGGGGGCGCTCACCGGCACGGGTCCCGGCCGCCTCACCGGCTGCCGGTGAGGTGGGCGAAGACGACCACGTTCCCCCGGTAGCCGGTACCGCGTGAGTAACCGCCGCCGCAGGTGATGACCCGCAACTCGGGCCGGCCGGCCGCGCCGTACACCTTCCGGTCGGGGAAGTCCGTCGCCGCGTACACCTCCACCGCGTCCACGGTGAACACCGCGACGCCGCCGTCGCGCCGGTCGACCTCGATCACGGCGCCCTTCTCCAGGGCGCCGAGCCGGTAGAAGACGGCCGGCCCCTCGGCGTTGTCGACGTGTCCGGCGACGATCGCGGTGCCCGTCTCGCCGGGCGTGGTGCCCGCCTCGTACCAGCCGGCGAGGTTCTTCTCCTCGGCGGGCGGCACGTCCAGGCTCCCCGTCGGCGTCAGCCCGAGGCCGGTCAGCGGGGCGTCCACGCCGATCGCCGGGATGCGGACGCGGTCGGGAGGGGAGGGCGGCAGCGCCGGCGCGGCGGGGGCCTTTCGTGCCTGCCCGGAGCCGGCCTGCGCGGCCGACGGCTGCGGCGGGGCCCCCGTCCCCGGGCCGCCGCCGAGGAGGTACGCCCCCGAGCAGAGGGCGACCGCGGTGACGGCCGTTATCGCGGTGTTGCCGACCTTGCGCATGACGACCACTCTCCCTCGGGGATCCCCCGCCCCCTCCGGGCCGCGAGGGGCATCGGACCCGGAGGGGGTGGGGAAGTGCGGTACCGGCCGACGGGCAGCGGAGGGTGCCCGTCAGATCCCGTCGCCTCTCGCCCGGCGATGCAGGAGCCAGGTACCGCCCGCGGCGGCGACGGCGAGAGCCGTCACACCGGCCGCGGTCTGCACGGGGTCGGGGCCAAGAGCACCGCCGACCCCCGTCTTGACGCTTCCTCTGGGGTACACCTGCTCGCGGGCGGGGGTCAGTGTGACCACCAGGTCGCCCGTCACCCGACGGCCGCTCTCGGCACAGGTGACGACGATCTCGTACGTCCCCGGCTGCGCGCTCGGCGGTACGTCGATCCGCCCGGTCACCTCGTCCCCGGGCGTGTCCGGCGCCAGCGGGAACCGGCCCGAGCCCACCGCGCCGGCGTCGCCCTCCGCCGAACCGTCCTCGGCGCACGCCGAGGTGGTCACGGTGGCCTCCTCGCCCGGTACGACCGAGGAGGGGTGCACCTCCAGTCGACCGGCGGCCGCGGTGTCCCCGGCGTGCGCGGGCGCGGTGACGAGGCCCGCGGCCGCGACGGCGAGCGCGGTGCCGGTCAGCAGGCGGGCGGTACGTGGCATCGGTGCTCCTTCGAGCTCTTCGGTGGCCCCTGCCCTACCGAGGAAAAGGGCACCGGACGCCCCCCGCTTGTCGAGCGCGCCCCGGGGATGCGACGAACGGGTGTCACCGACGAGCCCGACGAGTCCGCCGGTGATCACGTCTGCGCAGGTCACCGCGGCGGCGCGGGGCGGCGGCGGAAAAGATCCGGAAGGGTGCGCGGCGCGCGTGTGAACGGGTGACCGGGGCGTGCGCGCCCGGATGCCGCGGGAGCGGGCTTGACCTCAAGCAAAGTCGAGGTACCAGGGTGTTCCGCATGACCACACAGACCGCTCCCCTCCACGTGACCCTGATCGTCGGCAGCAACCGCCACGGCCGCTTCGGCCCCGTCGTCGCCGACTGGCTCCTGGACCGTCTCCGCGACCGCGACGACCTGGTCCCCGAGGTCGTGGACGTCGCCGCGACCGACCTGCCCACGGACCTCGCCCGGACCCCGGAGGCGGCCGCCGCGCTGGCGGACGTCACCCCGAAACTGGCGGGCGCCGACGCGTTCGTCGTCCTCACCCCGGAGTACAACCACTCGTTCCCGGCCGGCCTGAAGAACCTCGTCGACTGGCACTACGGCGAGTGGCGGGCCAAGCCCGTCGGCCTCGTCTCCTACGGGGGGCTCTCCGGCGGCCTGCGCGCCGTGGAGCACCTGCGCCAGGTCTTCGCCGAACTGCACGCCGTCACCGTCCGCGACACGGTCTCCTTCCACAACGCGGGCGCGGCCTTCGACGACGCGGGCACGCTCCGGGACCCCTCCGGACCGGACGCGGCGGCCAAGACCATGCTGGACGAACTGGTCTGGTGGGGCCGGGCGTTGCGGGAGGCGAAGGAGAAGCGCCCGTACGAGGCGTGACCACCGCACGGCGGCCGGCACCCCGGAAGGGCGCCGGCCGCCGGCGGGGGCCGGGCGGGCCGTCAGCCCACGTTCACCGCGCTCCACGCCGCGCCGACCGCGGCGTACTCGGTGCTGCCGGTGCCGTACAGTTCCCCGGCCGCGCTCAGGGTGGCGGCGCGCGCCCCCGCGTAGTCCGTGGACGAGGTCATGTGCACCGTCAGCGCCCGGTACCAGATGGCACCCAGCTTGTCCCGGCCGATCCCGGTCACCGTGGAGCCGTCGCACGTGGGGGAGTCGTAGGCGACCCCGCCCACGGTCCGCGCGCCGCTGCCCTCGGCCAGCAGGTACGCGAAGTGGTTCGCGACGCCGGACGAGTAGTGCACGTCGAGTCTGCCGACCGAGGTGCTCCAGCAGTCCGCCGAGGCGCCGTCCCGGCTCGGCCGGTCCATGGAGCGCAGGGCGCCGCGCCCGAAGCCGGAGCGGACGACCTTCTCGCCGACCAGGTAGTCCCCGGGGTCGGCGGAGTTGCCCGCGTACCACTCGACCAGCGTGCCGAAGATGTCGGAGGTGGCCTCGTTCAGGCCGCCGGACTCGCCCGAGTACGTCAGCGCCGCCGTCGACGACGTCACCCCGTGCGACATCTCGTGCCCGGCGACGTCCAGCGACACCAGCGGCCCGAAGGCCGTCCCGTCACCGTCGCCGTACGTCATGCAGAAGCAGGTGTCGTCCCAGAAGGCGTTGTTGTACCGGGTGCCGTAGTGCACCCGGTTGTAGGAGCCCCTGCCGTCGCCCGCGATGCCGGTCCGCCCGTGGACGTCCCGGTAGTAGTCCCACGTGACGTCGGTGCCGTACTGGGCGTCCACCGCGGCGGAGGCGCGGTCGGCGTCCGTGCCCGTGCCCCAGTGGTTGTCGGCGTCCGTGAACACCGTCGAGGGCGCCCGGCCGAGGCAGACGGTCAGGAAGCACAGATCGGTCCTGTTCGCCGCGTCGCCCGTGTACGTGCCGCCGCGCGTCGCGTCCTCGAGCCGGTACGCCGGCCCCGACTGCGTCGTCTGGAGCGGCACCGTGCCGCCGTACAGCGACCGGCCGTCGCCCGACGCCGACTCGATGGTGTCCCAGGCGTCGATGCGGGCGCCCGTGCGCGCGTCGGTGAGCACCGTGCGCGCGACCGGGTTGCCGAGGGAGTCCAGCGCCGCCGCGTTCGTGCGCCAGGCCAGCTTCGGGGCGCCGTGCAGGGCGTCGACGACCAGCTCGGGCTCGGCGGTGAGCCGCTTCAGGAGCTCGCCCGGGTTGGCGGCGCGCAGCGCGTCCGCGGCCAGGTCTGCGGCCCGGGGCGCCGACAGCTCCGGTGCGACGGTGGGCAGGGAGACGGACGCCGTCGTCGCACGGTCGGCGCCCCGGTAGTCGCCGTCGGGGGCGAGGTGGACGACGAAGTCGCCGCCTAGGACGGGGAGTTCGCGGTAGGTGCGGTCGTAGCGGACGTGCTGGGTGCCGTCCGCGTCGACGATGACGTCACGGACCCGCGTGTCCTGGGCGCCGGTCAGGCCCAGGCCCGCGGCGTGGTCCGCGAGGGCCGCGGCGGCGTGGTCGAGGGCGGTGGCGGGGGTCGGCCGGCCGGCGGCGCCCGCGGTGGGGGCGAGGACGGCGACCAGGAGGGAGGCGGCGGTGGCGGCGATGCCGACCGTGGTGGGGCGGGAAGCTCCGACGTGCCGTATTCGGCTCATCGATCTCCTCGGGACGGGCGCTTTCGGCGCGTGGGGACGCTGGTGCTGACTCGGATTCAAGAGCCCGTCTTATGTCATGTCCATAGCCATCACGTGGAGATCGTGGGGGGAGGGAATGACCTTCGTGGATGCCGGCCGACCGCCGTTCTTCGTCCACGGGACGCTGCGCCCCGGCGGCCCCCACCACGCCCGTTTCCTCGGCGGCCGCACCCGGGCCGCGGAACCCGCCCGCCTCACCGGCGCCACGCTGTACCCCGGCCCCGGCCACCCCTACGCCGTCGAGGGACCGCACGGCACGGTGCGGGGCGACCTCGTCACCCCCTTCCGGAGGCGTACGACGACCTGCCGGCCGCCCCGGACCGGCTGGAGGAGTACGTGCCGGGCGACCCGCGCAACCTCTACGACCGCGTGGCCAGGGACGTCGTCCGGGACGCCGACGGGACGTCCGTGCGCGCCCGGGTGTACGTCGCCGCCCCGGCCGTCGCCGCCCGGCTGCGGGCGCACGGCGTTTCGATCGGGAGCGGCGACCGGCGGGTCCGGTGACGCGGCGACCGGTGCCCGGCCGGCACGGCTAGGCCGTCTCCCTCTCCACCCGCACCGCGCACACTTTGAACTCCGGCATCCGCGAGACCGGGTCCAGCGCCGGGTTGGTCAGGGTGTTGGCGCGGCCCTCGCCGGGCCAGTGGAAGGGCATGAACACCGTGTCGGGACGGATGGCGGCGGTGATGCGGGCCGGTGCCACCGCGCGGCCCCGCCGGGAGACGACGGCCAGCGGGTCGCCCTCGGCCGCCCCCAGCCGCGCCGCGAGCCTCGGGTGCAGTTCCACGAACGGGCCGGGCGCGGCGGCGTTCAGCTCGTCCACGCGCCGGGTCTGCGCACCGGACTGGTACTGCGACACCACCCGCCCCGTGGTCAGCAGCACGGGGTACTCGTCGTCGGGCTCCTCGGCGCTCGGGCGGTGCGAGACGGGGGCGAAGCGGGCCCGGCCGTCGTCGGTGGCGAAGCGGTCGAGGAAGAGGCGCGGTGTGCCCGGGTGGGACGCGGTGCCGTCGTCCGGGGCTGCCGGGCACGGCCAGAACACGCCGTTCTCCTCGGCGAGCCGCCGGTAGGTGATCCCCGAGTAGTCCGCGGGCCCGCCCGCGCTCGCCCGGCGCAGTTCCTCGAAGACCTCCTCGGGGTCGGTCGGGAAGCCCTTCTCCAGCCCCTTCCCGTCCCCGAGCCGCCCGGCCAGCCCGTGCAGCACCTCCAGATCGCCGCGCACCCCGTCCGGCGGCGCGATCGCGCGCCGCCGCAGCAGCACCCGCCCCTCCAGGCTGGTCGTGGTGCCCGTCTCCTCCGCCCACTGCGTCACCGGCAGCACGACGTCCGCCAGCGCCGCCGTCTCGGAGAGCACCACGTCGCACACGGCCAGGAAGTCCAGCGACCGCAGCCGCTCCTCGACGTGCGCCGCGCGCGGCGCCGACACCACCGGGTTGGAGCCCATCACCAGCAGCGACCTGATGTCCGTGCCCAGCGCGTCCAGCAGCTCGTACGCGCTGCGCCCCGGCCCCGGCAGCGAGTCGGGGTCCACACCCCACACCCCGGCGACGTGCCGCCGCGCCGCCGGGTCGGTCAGCTTGCGGTAGCCCGGCAACTGGTCGGCCTTCTGCCCGTGTTCGCGCCCGCCCTGCCCGTTGCCCTGCCCGGTCAGGCAGCCGTACCCCGACAGGGGCCGCCCGGCCCGCCCGGTCGCCAGGCACAGGTTGATCCAGGCGCCCACCGTGTCCGTCCCCTTGGCCTGCTGCTCGGGCCCGCGCGCGGTGAGCACCATCGCCGCCTCCGGCGCGCAGAACAGCCGTACCGCCTCCCGCAGTTCGGGAACGGACACCCCCGTGATCCGCTCCACGTACTCCGGCCAGTGCGCCATCGCCGCCGCCCGCGCCTCCTCCCAGCCCGCCGTGCGCTCCTCGACGTACCGCTCGTCGAGGCGCCCCTCGGCGACGACCAGGTGCAGCATGCCCAGCGCGAGCGCCAGGTCGGTGCCCGGCCTCGGCGCCAGGTGCAGGTCGGCCTGCTCGGCGGTCCTCGTGCGGCGCGGATCGACGACGATCAGCGTGCCGCCGTTCTCGCGCAGCTCGCCGAAGTACCGCAGCGACGGCGGCATCGTCTCCGCCGGATTCGACCCGACGAGGATCACGCACCCGGTCCGCGGAATGTCCTCCAGCGGGAACGGCAGCCCCCGGTCCAGCCCGAACGCCTTCGTGCCGGCCGCCGCCGCCGACGACATGCAGAACCGCCCGTTGTAGTCGATCTGCGAGGTGCCCAGCACCACCCGGGCGAACTTGCCCAGCGCGTACGCCTTCTCGTTGGTCAGCCCGCCCCCGCCGAACACCCCGAGCGCGTCCGCGCCGTGCTCCTCCCGCGTGCGCGCCAGGTTCCCGGCGATCCGGTCCAGCGCCTCGTCCCACGAGGCCGGCACCAGCGCGCCGCCGCCGTCCCGGACCAGCGGCGAGGTCAGGCGGACGCTCGACGAGAGCACCGCGGGCGCCGTACGGCCCTTGCCGCACAGGGCCCCCCGGTTCACCGGGAAGTCCGCGCGCTCGGTCACCTCGACGCTCCCGTCGGCGGCGGGCGTCAGATTCATCCCGCACTGCAGCGCGCAGTAGGGGCAGTGCGTGGGCGTGGCGGTGTTCTGCATGCCGTCAGCGTGCGTCGCCCGTGTTACGCGACCGGACGGCCGATTGTTACACCGCCGGGACGGCGGCCTCCCCGCCGCCCTCCGGCCGCGGTGAGGGCCGCGGTGAGGGCCGCGTCACCGCCCGCCGGCCAGCGCCTCGGCCACCCCCGGCTCCTTCGGTCCGAGGAAGCGCGGATCCGGTTCGAACACCGCGTCCAGCGCCGCCTTGCCCGCCGCGAGGACCTCCCGCGCGCCCCCGTAGTACCAGGTCAGGTCGTGCTCGGCGTCGACCCCGACGCCGTACGACGCCACCCCCGCCTCCTGGCACAGCGCCACGGCCCGCCGGATGTGGAAGCCCTGGCTGATCAGCACCGCCCGGTCGACCCCGAAGACCTTCTTCGCGCGGACGCAGGAGTCCCAGGTGTCGAAGCCCGCGTAGTCGCTGACGATCCGCCCGTCGGGCACCCCGTGCCGGACGAGGTAGGCGCGCATGGCGTCCGGCTCGTCGTACTCCTCCCGGCTGTTGTCGCCGGTCACGAGCACCACCTCGATCCGTCCCGCGCGGTAGAGCCCGGCCGCCGCGTCCAGCCGGTGCGCGAGGTACGGCGACGGCTCGCCGTCCCACAGCCCGGCGCCGAAGACGACCGCGACCTCGGTCCGGGGCACGTCGGCGGTGGTGCGCAGCCGGTCACCGGCCGCCACGTACGTCCAGGTCGCCGGCAGCAGCGCCAGCACGCACCCCGCCATCACCGCCCGGACCAGCCGTCGCTGCCCCGCGCGGGTGCGCGGAAGGCGCGGTCTGCCAGGTCTCCAGCGGCGCATGGGTCGGTCCCTCCCCGGTCGTCTCCTGCCCCCAGGGACGTACGGGCGCGCCGTCCGGTTCGCCCCCCTGCTCACACGGCGCGGCCGGGGACCTGTGAACCGACGGAAAACCTCCGTCACGTCCGCGCAACGGGGAGGCAACGTGCGACCGCCACCCTCGGTGCATGACGGCGACGACAGTGACGGGCAGGACGACGAGCACGGCGACCCCCGGCGGCGCCCCCGCCCTGGTCGTCGTCGCCCACGGCAGCCGCGACCCGCGCGCGCTGAGCACCGTACGGGCCCTCCTCGACCGGGTCCGCGCCCTGCGCCCCGCGCTTTCGGTGCACCTCGGGCACATCGAACTCAACGCCCCCCTGCTCCCGGACACCCTGGCCGCGCTCGGCGACGGGGAGGCCGTCCTCGTGCCGCTGCTGCTCACCCGCGGCCACCACGTCGAACGGGACGTCCCGCAGACGGCCGCGGCCTCCCCGGCCCGCACCCGGGTGGCCGCCCCGCTCGGCCCGCACCCCCTCCTGGTGGACGCCCTGCACGAGCGCCTGACCGAGGCCGGCTGGCCCGCCACCGCCCCCGCGGACGGCGCCGTCGTCCTCGCCTCCGCCGGCTCCCGCGCCCCGGCCTCCCGCGCGGACACGGCCCGCACGGCGGCGCTCCTCGCCACCCGCCTCGGCGTCCCGGTCGTCCCCGCCTACGCCTCGGCGGCCGCGCCGACGGTGCCGGAGGCCGTCCGCGCCCTGACCGCCGAGGGCCACCGCCGCATCGCCGTCGCCTCCGGCTTCACCGCCCCGGGCCGCTTCGCGACGGAGTGCGCGGCGGCCGCCCCGTGGATCGCGTCGGCCCCCCTGGGCACCCACCCGGCGATGGCCCGCCTCCTCCTGCACCGCTACGACGAAGCGCTGAAGCCCGGCAGCGGTGCGAAACGCCGGGTGCCGGCGTTCCTCTAGGGGCGCGGCCGGCCGCACGCGGCCCGCCGGCCGCGCGACCACGGAACCGGGCGGACGCACAGGTCCCCGGCCGTCACACCTTCCGCATACTGTTCATGGCATGGAAGGCACCACACCCCCCGCCCCGTACGATCCCGCGTCAGTGGCCCGCTGGGCCCCGGAACCGGACAAACGCCCCGGCCGCACCGCCTTCCAGCGCGACCGCGCCCGCGTCCTGCACTCCTCCGCCCTGCGCCGCCTCGCCGGCAAGACGCAGGTCGTCACGCCGGGGGAGCGCAGCCCCATGTGGGACGCCAGCCCCCGCACCCGCCTCACCCACTCCCTGGAGTGCGCCCAGGTCGGCCGCGAGCTCGGCGCCGCCCTCGGCTGCGACCCGGACCTGGTGGAGGCGGCCTGCCTCTCCCACGACCTCGGCCACCCGCCCTTCGGCCACAACGGCGAGACCGCGCTGAACGAGTTCGCCGAGGACTGCGGCGGTTTCGAGGGCAACGCCCAGTCCCTGCGGCTGCTCACCCGCATCGAGCCCAAGCGGTTCACCGAGGAGGGCTCCGTCGGCCTCAACCTCACCCGCGCCGCCCTCGACGCCGCCACCAAGTACCCCTGGTCGCGCGGCGCCCACCCCACCGACCCGGCGTCGCCCAAGTTCGGGGTGTACGAGGACGACCGCCCCGTCTTCGCGTGGCTGCGCGAGGGCGCCCCCGGCACCCGCACCTGCTTCGAGGCGCAGGTCATGGACTGGTCCGACGACGTGGCGTACTCCGTGCACGACGTCGAGGACGGCCTGCACGCCGGTCACATCGACCCGAACTGCCTGCTCGCCGACCCCGAGCGCGAGGCGGTCTTCGAGGTCGCCGTCGGCCGGTACGTCCCCGCCGGCACCGACCACGCCGAACTCGCCGCCGCCCTCGACCGCCTCCTCGCCCAGGACTGGTGGCCGCACGGCTACGACGGCTCGGCCGTAGCCCAGGCCCGTCTGAAGGACGCCACCAGCCAGCTCATCGGCCGCTTCTGCCTGGCCGCCGAGGCCGCCACGCGGGCCGCGTACGGGGGCGGACGCCTCACCCGGTACACCGCCGAGCTGGTCGTCCCCCGCGAGACCCGCATGGAGTGCGCGGTCCTCAAGGCGGTCGCCGACCGGTACGTCATGCAGCGCGCCGAACAGGAGCGGCTCCGCGCCGACCAGCGCGTCGTCGTCGCCGAACTGGCCGAGGCGCTCACCGCCCGCGCCCCCGACGGCCTCGACCCCCAGTTCCGCGCCCTGTTCGGCCGGGCCGGCGACGACAAGGCCCGCAAACGGGTGATCGTCGACCAGATCGCCTCCCTCACGGACGCCTCGGCCCGCTCGCTTCACGCCCGTCTGACGGGTCATCCATGAGACTGTCGGTGGCCTGATCGGGTCACTCCCCCTTCCCGCGCCGGGCCGTGTGCGGGACGCTCGCATCTGGCGGCACCCTGACGAGGAGGCAACAAGTGGTCGACGCGGATCAGACATTCGTCATCGTCGGAGGAGGCCTGGCCGGCGCCAAGGCGGCCGAGACACTCCGCACGGAGGGATTCACCGGCCGGGTGATCCTCATCTGCGACGAGCGCGACCACCCCTACGAGCGCCCGCCGCTGTCCAAGGGCTACCTGCTCGGCAAGGAGGAACGCGACGGCGTCTTCGTGCACGAGCCCGCCTGGTACGCGCAGCACGACATCGAGCTGCACCTCGGCCAGACCGTCGTCGCCGTCGACCGCGGTGCGAAGACCGTCCACTACGGCGACGACGGCACCTTCGCCCGGTACGACAAGCTGCTCCTCGCCACCGGCGCCGAGCCCCGCCGCCTCGACGTGCCCGGCACCGACCTCGCGGGCGTCCACCACCTGCGCCGCCTCGCCCACGCCGAGCGCCTCAAGGGCGTCCTGACCTCCCTCGGCCGGGACAACGGCCACCTCGTGATCGCCGGCGCCGGCTGGATCGGCCTGGAGGTCGCGGCGGCGGCCCGCGAGTACGGCGCGGAGGTCACCGTCGTCGAACCGAGCCCCACCCCGCTGCACGGCGTCCTCGGCCCCGAGCTGGGCTCCGTCTTCACCGAGCTGCACGAGGCGCACGGCGTCCGCTTCCGCTTCGGCGTGCGGCTGACCGAGATCGTCGGCCAGGACGGCATGGTGCTCGCCGCCCGCACCGACGACGGCGAGGAACACCCCGCGCACGACGTGCTCGCCGCGATCGGCGCCGCCCCGCGCACCTCCCTCGCGCAGGCGGCCGGCCTGGAGATCGCCGACCGCGCGCACGGCGGCGGCATCGTCGTCGACGAACGGCTGCGCACCTCCGACCCCGACGTCTTCGCCGCCGGCGACGTCGCCTCCTTCCCGCACGCCCTGTTCGACACCCGCCTGCGCGTCGAGCACTGGGCCAACGCCCTCAACGGCGGTCCCGCCGCGGCCCGCGCCATGCTCGGCCGGGACGTCGCCTACGACCGCGTGCCCTACTTCTTCTCCGACCAGTACGACCTCGGCATGGAGTACTCCGGCTGGGCGCCGGCCGGGTCCTACGACCAGGTGGTGATCCGCGGGGACGCGGCGAAGCGCGAGTTCATCGCCTTCTGGGTGAAGGAGGGCCGGGTGCTGGCCGGGATGAACGTGAACGTGTGGGACGTCACGGAGCCGGTCCAGCGGCTGATCCGCTCGAGGACCCGGGTGGACACGGAGGCCCTGGCCGACCCGCACGTCCCGCTGGAGAGCCTCGTCGTCTGAGGGCCCCGCCCGCCCCCGTAGAATTCACGCGTGGCAGGACGGATCAACGACGAGGACGTGAAGGCGGTACGGGACGCGGTCCCGATCGACGCCGTCGTCTCGGAGTACCTCCAGCTGCGAGGCGCGGGCGGCGGCAACCTGAAGGGCCTGTGCCCGTTCCACGACGAGAAGTCGCCGTCCTTCCAGGTCAGCCCGAGCAAGGGTCTCTTCCACTGCTTCGGGTGCCAGGAGGGCGGCGACACCATCACGTTCGTGATGAAGATCGACCACCTCACCTTCTCCGAGGCGGTCGAGCGCCTGGCCGGCCAGGCCGGCATCACCCTGCGGTACGAGGAGGGCGGCTACAACCCCTCCCACCAGCGCGGCGAGCGCATCCGCCTGGTCGAGGCCCACAAGATCGCCGCCCAGTGGTACGCGGAGCAGCTGGCCACCAGCCCCGAGGCGGACACCGGACGCGCCTTCCTCGCCGAGCGCGGCTTCGACCAGGCCGCGGCGGAGCACTTCGGCGTCGGCTACAGCCCCCAGGGCTGGGACCACCTCACCCGCTTCCTGCGCGGCAAGGGCTTCAGCGACAAGGAGCTGCTCCTGTCCGGCCTCGCCCAGGAGGGCCGCCGCGGCCCCATCGACCGCTTCCGCGGCCGGCTGATGTGGCCCATCCGCGACATCGGCGGCGACGTGGTCGGCTTCGGCGCCCGCAAGCTCCACGAGACGGACACCGGCCCGAAGTACCTGAACACGCCCGAGACGTCGATCTACAAGAAGTCCCAGGTCCTCTACGGCATCGACCTCGCGAAGAAGGACATCGCGAAGGCGTCCCGCGCGGTCGTCGTCGAGGGCTACACCGACGTCATGGCCTGCCACCTGGCCGGGGTCACCACCGCCATCGCCACCTGCGGCACGGCCTTCGGCGGCGACCACATCAAGATCCTGCGGCGCCTGCTGATGGACAACGGCTCGGCCCGCGTGATCTTCACCTTCGACGGCGACGCGGCCGGCCAGAAGGCGGCGCTGCGCGCCTTCGAGGACGACCAGAAGTTCGCCGCCGAGACCTACATCGCCATCGCCCCCGACGGCATGGACCCCTGCGACCTGCGCCTGGCCAAGGGCGACGACGCCGTCGCCGACCTGGTCGAGCCGCGCACCCCGCTGTTCGAGTTCGCGCTGCGCCAGATCGTCGCCCGCTACGACCTGGACACCCCGGCCGGCCGTGCCGCGGCCCTCGACGAGGCCGCCCCGGTCGTCGCCCGCATCAAGAACAGCGGCGCCCAGCACGAGGTCGCCGTGCAGCTCGCCGGCATGCTCGGCATTCTCGACACCCAGTTCGTGGTCAAGCGCGTCGCCCAGCTCGCCCGCTGGGCCCGCGACCGCGGCGGCAAGGGCCCCGCCCCCGACCGGCCGCAGCGCGGCGGCGACGGCCCGCGGCAGTACGCCCCCACCGCGCAGGCGGCCCCCCGCGGCCCCGCCCTGAACCTGCGCAACCCCGTCTTCGCCACCGAGCGCGAGCTGCTCAAGCTCGCCCTCCAGCGCCCCGAGCTGGTCTCCCCGGCCTTCGACGCGTACGGCGTGGACGAGTTCACCGCCCCGCCCTACGCGGCCGTGCGCCAGGCGATCCTGGAGACGGGCGGCGCCGAGTCCGGCGTCCAGGACCCGCAGGGCTACCTGGTCCGCGTCCGCGAGGCCGCCCCCGACGACACCGTCCGCGCCATGGTCACCGAACTCGCCGTCGAGGCGATCATGCTCCACCGGGGCGTGAAGGACGTCGACGAGGTCTACGCGGGCGCCCAGCTCGTCACCGTCCGGCGCCGCGCGGTCGAACGCCGCATCCGCGACATCACCGGCCGCCTCACCCGCCTGGGCGGCCACGGCGACCCCGCCGAACTCGCCGCCGTGCAGAACGAGCTGTGGGTCCTCCAGCAGTACGACCAGACCCTGCGCGAGCACGGCGCCGCCGCGCTGTAGGAGCGCCCGCCGATCACCGCGCGGTCACGACGCGGACGCAAAAAGTCACCGCACGCCCCTCGTGGCGGCGATGTGTCGTACCCCACACTGAGGGCGGTGCCCGAGTCCTCGGAGCGCGGCCGGCCCGTCCCCGACGGTTCCCGCAACCCCCCGGCCGCGTTCCACACGAACGGGACGGACGGCGGCGAGCGCGCCGGCTCCGCCCCCGACGTACCGCTGCCGCCCCCGCCGGCGGCGTCCATCCTGGAGGTCGCCCCCGTGCAGACCCAGACCCTCGCCCAGACCGACGCGCATACCGACGGTGCGGAGCCGGACGCGGACGCCGGCGCCCTCCTCGCCATGCCCCCGCAGCACCGCGCCGCGCACGACCCGGAGCACGCGCCCGCCGACGAGCCGCCCGCCGACGAGCCGCCCGCCGAGGCCGAAGAACCGGCCGCCGGCGCCGACGCCGCCGAGGCCGGGGAGCCGGCCGAGCCGCCGGCGCCCACCCGCACCGAGAGCGGCGGGCCCTCCTCCGACCTGTTCCGCCAGTACCTGCGCGAGATCGGCCGGATCCCGCTGCTCTCCGCGGCCGAGGAGGTCGACCTCGCGCGCCGCGTGGAGGCCGGGCTGTTCGCGGAGGAGAAGCTGCGGCTCACCCCCGACCTGGACAGCAGCCTCGCCCTGGACCTGGACCGGCTCGTCGTCATGGGCCGCCTCGCCAAGCGCCGTCTGATCGAGGCGAACCTGCGACTCGTCGTGTCGGTGGCGAAACGGTACGTCGGGCGCGGGCTGACCATGCTCGACCTGGTCCAGGAGGGGAACCTGGGCCTGATCCGGGCCGTGGAGAAGTTCGACTACGCCCGCGGCTACAAGTTCTCCACGTACGCCACCTGGTGGATCCGCCAGGCCATGTCCCGCGCGCTGGCCGACCAGGCCCGCACCATCCGCGTCCCCGTCCACGTCGTGGAGCTGATCAACCGGGTCGTCCGCGTCCAGCGCCGCATGCTCCAGGAGCGCGGCTGCGAACCGACCCCGCAGGAGGTCGCCGCCCACCTGGACCTGCCCCCGGAACGCGTCGGCGAGGTGCTGCGCCTGGCCCAGGAACCCGTCTCCCTGCACGCCCCGGTCGGCGAGGAGGACGACGTCGCCCTCGGCGACCTCATCGAGGACGGCGACGCCACCAGCCCCGTCGAGTCCGCCGCGTTCCTGCTGCTGCGCGAACACCTGGAGGCGGTGCTGTCCACGCTCGGCGAACGCGAGCGCAAGGTCGTCCAGCTCCGCTACGGCCTGGTCGACGGCCGCCCCCGCACCCTGGAGGAGATCGGCCGCATCTTCGGCGTGACCCGCGAGCGCATACGCCAGATCGAGTCCAAGACCCTCAACAAGCTCCGCGACCACGCCTTCGCGGACCAGCTCAGGGGCTACCTGGACTGACCGGGGGCCCGGCGGACCGGGCCCCGCCCGCTCAGCCGTCGACCTCGGCCACGGCCTGCGCGAACTGCGCCTCGTACAGCCGCGCGTAGGCCCCGCCGGCCGCCAGCAGGTCGGCGTGCGCGCCCTGCTCGACGATCGACCCGTTCTCCATGACGAGGATGGTGTCCGCGTCCCGGACGGTGGAGAGCCGGTGCGCGATCACGAACGACGTCCGCCCGTGCGCCAGCTTGGCCATCGCCTTCTGGATCAGCACCTCGGTACGGGTGTCCACCGAACTCGTCGCCTCGTCCAGCACCAGGATCACCGGGTCGGACAGGAACGCCCGCGCGATGGTGACGAGCTGCTTCTCGCCCGCGCTCACCCCCGTGCCCTCGTCGTCGATCACGGTGTCGTAGCCGTCGGGCAGCGTCCGCACGAACCGGTCCGCGTGCGCCGCCCGCGCGGCCTCCTCGATCTCCCCGCGGGTGACCTCGCGGGACGCGCCGTACGCGATGTTCTCCGCGATGGTGCCGCCGAACAGCCAGGTGTCCTGGAGCACCATGCCGATCCCGGCCCGCAGCTCGTCCCGGGACATCGTCGCGATGTCCACCCCGTCCAGGGTGATCCGGCCGCCGGACACCTCGTAGAACCGCATCAGCAGGTTGACCAGCGTCGTCTTGCCGGCACCCGTCGGGCCGACGATGGCGACCGTGTGGCCCGGCTCCACCTTCAGCGACAGGTCCTCGATCAGCGGCTTCTGCGGGTCGTACCGGAACGACACGTGCTCCAGCTCCACCCGCCCGCGCAGCTCCTCGGGCCGCACGCCGGGGACCGGGTCCGCCGACTGCTCCTCCGCGTCCAGCAGCTCGAAGACCCGCTCCGCCGACGCCACGCCCGACTGCACCAGGTTCGCCATCGACGCGACCTGCGTCAGCGGCATCGAGAACTGCCGCGAGTACTGGATGAAGGCCTGCACGTCGCCGATCGACAGCGAACCGGAGGCCACCCGCAGGCCGCCGACGACCGCGACGAGCACGTAGTTCAGGTTCGACACGAACATCATCAGCGGCTGCATGACCCCGCTGTTGAACTGCGCCTTGAACCCGGCCTCGTACAGCGCGTCGTTCTGCTCGGCGAACCGCTTCGCCGACTCCTCCTGCCGGCCGAACACCTTCACCAGCGCGTGCCCGGTGTACATCTCCTCGATGTGCGCGTTCAGCTGCCCCGTCGAACGCCACTGCTGCACGAAGTGCGGCTGCGACCGCTTGCCGACCCGCGTGGCCACCACGAAGGACAGCGGCACCGTCACCAGCGCGACCAGCGCGAGGATCCAGGAGACGTAGAACATCATGATCAGCACGCCGATGATGGTCAGCAGCGAGTTGATCAGCTGGCCCATCGACTGCTGGAGCGTCTGCCCGATGTTGTCGATGTCGTTCGTCGCCCGGGACAGCACCTCACCGCGCTGACGCTTGTCGAAGTACGACAGCGGCAGCCGCGACAGCTTCGTCTGCACGTCCTCGCGCATCCGGAACATCGTCCGGTTGACCGCCCGGTTCACCAGCCGCGTCGCCACCGCCATCAGCAGTCCGGCCGCGCCGAACACCGCCAGCGCCAGCAGCAGCACGTGCCCCACGGCGGTGAAGTCGATGCCCTCGCCCGGGTGGAAGTCCGTGCCGCGCAGCATGTCGGCGACCTCGCCGTCACCGCGCTCCCGCATGGACGCGAGGACCTGTTCCTTCGTGGCCCCGGACGGCATGTCCCGCCCGACGATGCCGGCGAAGACCAGGTCGGTGGCCCTGCCGAGGATCTTCGGCCCGACCACGCTGAGGCCGACGCTGACCACCACGCAGGCCAGCAGCGCGTAGATCGTCACCCGCTCCGGCCGGAACCGGGCGACGAGCCGCTTGCCCGACCCCTTGAAGTCCATCGAACGCTGGTCGGGGCCGCCCCCGGCCATCATGCGACCGCCAGGCCCCGCCATCAGGCAGCCTCCGCTTCCGTCAGCTGGGAGAGCACGATCTCCCGGTAGGTGTCGTTGTCCGCCATCAGCTCGTGGTGCCGGCCCACGCCGACCACCCGTCCCTCGTCCAGCACGACGATCCGGTCGGCGTCCCGGATCGTCGCCACGCGCTGCGCCACGATCACCACGGTCGCCTCGGCCGTCTCCCGGGCCAGCGCGGCGCGCAGGGCCGCGTCGGTGGCGTAGTCGAGCGCCGAGAAGGAGTCGTCGAAGAGGTAGATCTCCGGGCGCTGCACCAGCGTCCGGGCGATCGACAGCCGCTGCCGCTGGCCGCCCGACACGTTGGTCCCGCCCTGCGCGACCGGCGCGTCGAGCCCGCCCTCCAGCCGCTCCACGAACTCCTTGGCCTGCGCCACCTCCAGCGCGTGCCACAGCTCCTCGTCGGTGGCGTCCGGGTTCCCGTAGCGCAGATTGGTCGCGACCGTGCCCGCGAAGAGGTACGGCTTCTGCGGCACCAGGCTCACGACCTTCGCCAGCACCTTCGGATCGACGGTGCGTACGTCCACCCCGTCGACCAGCACCTCCCCGTCCGTGGCGTCGAACAGCCGGGGCACCAGCCCCAGCAGCGTGGACTTGCCGCTGCCGGTCGAGCCGATGACGGCGGTCGTCTCGCCCGGCCGGGCCACCAGGTCGACGTTCCTCAGCACCGGCTCCTCGGCCCCCGGATACCGGAACCCGGCGTCCCGCAGTTCCAGATGCCCGTGCCGGCGCAGCTCGGTGACCGGCGTCAGGGGCGGCACCACGCTGCTCGCGGTGTCCAGGACCTCCTGGATCCGCTCGGCGCACACCTCCGCGCGCGGCACCATCATGAACATGAAGGTGGCCATCATCACGGACATGACGATCTGCATCAGGTAGGCCAGGAACGCGGTCAGGTCGCCGATCTGCATCCCGCCGCTCTCGATCCGGTGGGCGCCGAACCACACCACGGCGATCGAGGACAGGTTCACCACCGTCATGACCACCGGGAACATCAGCGCGAGCAGGTTGCCGGTGCCCAGCGCCACCTCGGTCAGGTCGGTGTTGGCCTTCCGGAACCGCTGCTGCTCGTACCCGTCCCGCACGAAGGCGCGGATGACCCGGTTGCCGGTGATCTGCTCGCGCAGCACCCGGTTCACCGCGTCCAGGCGCGTCTGCATGGACCGGAACAGCGGCCGCAGCCGCCGCACGATCAGCGTCACGCAGACCGCCAGCACCGGCACGACCCCGACGAGGACGCCGGACAGCGGCACGTCCAGGCCGAGCGCCATCACGATGCCGCCGACACACATGATGGGCGCCGACACCATCAGCGTGAACGTCATCAGGACCAGCGTCTGGACCTGTTGCACGTCGTTCGTCGTCCGCGTGATCAGCGAGGGCGCGCCGAAGGCGCCGACCTCCCGCGCGGAGAAGGACTGCACCCGGTCGAAGACGGCGCCCCGCACGTCCCGGCCGAGGGCGGAGGCGGTGCGGGCGCCGTGGTAGACGGCACCGATGTTGCACACGACCTGCACCAGCGAGATGCCGATCATCAGGGCGCCGTAGCCCAGGATGTAGCCGGAGTCGCCGTTGACGACACCGTTGTCGATGATGTCCGCGTTCAGGGTCGGCAGGTAGAGGCTGGCGCACGTCTGCAGGAACTGCAGCACCACCAGCAGGGCGATGGGTTTCTTGTAGGGCCTGAGGCAGGTCCGCAGGAGTCGTATGAGCACGCTGGGTCTCTCGGAGTCGGCGACAGGGGCGGCGGGTTGCCCCTGGCCCCTATCGTCGGACACTCCACCCGCGTTACCTCAACCGATTAATCCGGCGGCGCCGTCCTCCCGGCCGTACGGGCGCTCCTACGCGCGCAGCGCGCCCGGATGCGTCTGCTCCCGCACCGACACGAACTGCTGCCGCACCGCCTGGCCCACGGCCAGCTCCTCGCCCGGCTCCAGCACCTGCGCGACCGCGCCCTGCCAGGCCGGGGGGGTGCGCGGGTCCAGCGCGCCCCGCGACACGCCGAGCGCCCAGGCCGCCTGCCGGGCCGCGCCGATCGCCGCGTAGTCCGCCGGCTGCGGTACGACGACCTGCGTCCCGAACAGCGCCGGCGCCGCCGCCTGCACGGCCGGCAGCTCCGCCGCCGCCCCCAGCAGGAACACCCGCCGCACGTCCACGCCCCGGCCGCGCAGCACGTCCAGGGCGTCGGCGAGGCCGCACAGCATGCCCTCGAACGCGGCCCGCGCCAGGTGTTCGGGCTTCATCGACTCGCGCCGCAGCCCGGCCAGCGTCCCGGCGGTGTGCGGCAGGTTCGGCGTCCGCTCGCCCTCCAGGTACGGCAGCAGCACCAGTCCGTGCGCGCCCGGCGTCGACTTCATCGCCAGGTCGGACAGGCTCTCCAGGTCCGGCAGGCCGAGCAGTTCGGCGGTGCCGCGCAGGGCCCGTACGGCGTTCAGGGTGGTGACGACCGGCAGGTGCATGCCGGTGGCGTCCGCCAGGGAGGTGATCATGCCGTTCCGGTCGAGGAGCGCCTCGGGGTGCACGGCCATCACCGACCCGGAGGCGCCGAGGGAGACCACCGCGTCCCCGATCCCGATCCCGAGCCCGAGGGCCGCGGCCATCGTCTCGCCGGTCCCCGCGGAGATCAGCAGCCCCTCCGGCGTCGTACCGGCGGCGTCGGCCGGGCCGATCACCTCCGGCAGCATCGCCTGGTGCCCGAGCGCCAGCTCGACCAGATCGGGGCGGTAACCGCCGGTCGCCGCCGACCAGTACCCGGTCCCGGAGGCGCCGCCCCGGTCGGTGGTCCTGCGGGCCGGGCGGCCCAGCAGCTGCCACACCAGCCAGTCGTGGGCCTGCATGAGCACGGTGGTCCGCGCGGCGGCCTCGGGCTCGGTGCGGGCCAGCCAGCGCAGCTTGGTCACCGGCTGCGGGGCCTGCGGCACACAGCCCACGGCCAGCGCCCACGCCTCGCGCCCGCCGAACGCGTCGACCAGATCGGCCGCCGCCACCTGCGAGCGCTTGTCGCCGCCCACCATGGCCGGGCGCACGACGTTGCCCTGGGAGTCCAGCGGCACGACCGAGTTGGCCTGGGCCGAGACCCCGATGGCCTGCACGCCCTCCAGCAGCCCGCCGGCGGCGGCCTCCCCGAGGGAGAGCAGCCAGGCCTGCGGGTCCACGTCGGAGGGGCGGCCACCGCCCTCGGGGCTCTCGACCGGATGCGGTGCGTATCCCTGCCGGAGCACGGCACCCGTGTCCGCATCACAGACGACGATACGAGTGAAATCGGGCGCACTGTCCAACCCGGCGACTATCCCCATGCGGAAAATTCTGCCGCACGGCGAGAGGTGTCCGTACCGGGCGGGGGCACGCGTCTCAGGTGGTGCTGGTGCCCCAGTCGTCCGAGGCGGCGCCGTTCGTGCCGCGCTCGCGCAGCGATCGCACCCGCTGGGCGACCGAGTCGGGCATCCGGTCACCGACCTTGTCGCTCATCACGTGGTAGGCCCTGTCCGCGAAGTGCCGTCCCTGCTGGGCCGCCGACTCGGCGGTGTTGCGCACGGCAGGGTTCTGTGCGACCTGCCGCGCGGACTTCCTCAACTGCTCGTAACGCTCACGCCCGGCCTTGGTGCCGAGCACGTAACCGACGGCGAGTCCGACGACGAATGTGAGCCGGTAACGCATGGCGGTCACCTTCCCTTGCGTAGCTCTGACGGGGCCGGGGGGTACCGATTGGCAAAGCACCCCCCTGCTTGCGCTAATGTATGTGTCGCAGCGAGCGCGCGCCCCCTGGCGAATACCCAGGCTGACGCGTTCGATGCGATACGAGACCTTCCTCGGTAGCTCAATTGGCAGAGCAGCCGGCTGTTAACCGGCAGGTTACTGGTTCGAGTCCAGTCCGGGGAGCTCGGTCCTCCGTAGCTCAATTGGCAGAGCAGCCGGCTGTTAACCGGCAGGTTACTGGTTCGAGTCCAGTCGGGGGAGCACGGTGAACGAGGGCCCTACGGGGTCCTTTTTCATGTCCGCGCCCATGCCGGGGATCTTCTGGGGACAGAGGGGAACCATGCGGCACGCCGCGCAGTCCTCAAGGTCGTGAAGGCGTCGCGGCGAGCCGACCAGCCGAGGCAGGAGATCGTATGAGCGGCTATGCTGCGGCAGACGGCGCGCACACATGTACGCGACACGCCGTTATGGGGCGGTAGCTCAGCCGGTTAGAGCAGCGGACTCATAATCCGTCGGCCGTGGGTTCGAGTCCCACCCGCCCCACTCCGCGCCACCCGGCGGGAATCCCCGGCCGGTGTGGCGGCACCGGCGGGGGCGGCCGGGTCACCGGCCGCCCCCGCCGTTCTCGTCACCGTCCTCGTCGTCGCGCTCGCCCTCCGCCTGGGAGGGTGTGGTCTGCGACGGGTTCTGGCCGGCCTCGGTGTCCCGCTCGTCGTCCCGCTCGCCCTCCGCCTGGGACGGGGTCTGCTCGCTCATCGGGTGTCCTCCTTCTGGCCGCTTCCGGCCGCCGGTCCGGGTTCCCGCGCCGAGTACCCCGCCCACGCCGACGGCACCCCACCACCGGCACGGCGCCTCAGCGGCCGGCCCGCTCCAGGGCCGTCCGCAGCGCCGCGCGCACCTCGGGCGGTGGCGGCGGGCCGTCGCTGCGGGCGCCGGCTGTCACCGCGGCGGCCACCGCGCGCAGCTTGGTGTTGGACAGCTGCGAGGCCTCCCGCAGGATGTGCCACGCCTCGTCCGGCGTACAGGCGTGGAGGGCCATCAGGACGCCCCGCGCCTGGTCGATGACCGGACGGGAGGCGATGGCCTGCCGGAGCTGCGCGACCTCCTGCTGGAGCACGTTCAGCCGCTCCGACCGCTCCGCCGCCACCGCCGAGCGCGCCGGCCGCGGCACGGGAGGGCGGGGCGTGCCGTGCAGGGGAGCGGAAGGGTCCAGGCCGAGCAGCTCGAGGATCCTGCGCGGCTGGCCGGCCCAGTTCCGCGTCGTCACCGGCACCGCCCGCCGGTCGCCGTAGCCGCGCAGCAGCTCCAGGAACTGCAGCCCGGCCGTGTCCATGAAGACCACGTCGCCCATGTCCAGGTCGATCCGCCCGACGTCCGCAGGCAGGGCGGCCAGCGCCTCGGTCAGGGCGTCCGCGCACCCGTGGACCAGCTCTCCGCGCGGGGTGAGCAGCGCCCGGTCCGCCTCCACACGGCCGTCGATCACCAGGGTGGCCGGCCTCCCCGTCAGACGTGGTGGTGCCGCTGAGGTCATGTCACCGCCTTGTCCGTCCTCGTCGGTCCCCGACGACGTTCGCAACGTCACCCGGCCCCCCCGTCTGCCGGTGCGCCTGCCCGCCGTCCGGCGGGAGTACACCCGGCCGCGAGGAATGGCCGCGCCACGGACGGGTAAAGGCGTTGCCGGGCACGGCCGGGCGCCCGCCAGGTGGCCGTCGTCCGTGCGCCGCCGGCGGGGGGCCGCGCCCTCGGGCGTGATCGCCGGCCTCACCGCGTCGCGGCCGTCCGGCAGGAACGCGGTCGCGTCGACGGAGACCTCCACGCGAAAGACGCCGTGGCCGCGGTGCGCGGCGGCCGCGGCGCGGCGCAGGGCGGCGAGGAGGCGGCCGGCGACCCGGTCCGGCACGCGGCCGTCGACGGCGCCCGTGAGGCGGGCGGAGGCGGGCGGAGGGTGAGAGGCCGAGCGGGGCGACGGCGCCGCCGGCGGGGGGCCGCGCCCTCGGGCGTGATCGCCGGCCTCACCGCGTCGCGGCCGTCCGGCAGGGACGCGGTCGCGTCGACGGAGACCTCCACGCGAAAGACGCCGTGGCCGCGGTGCGCGGCGGCCGCGGCGCGGCGCAGGGCGGCGAGGAGGCGGCCGGCG